>JAHBWC010000049.1 GCA_019637225.1 Labilithrix sp. | reverse complement strand
GAACGGAGAGATCGCCACCCCGGCGTCGCCGATGACCCCCGCGCGCCCGCCGGCGAGCTCGCAAGGCCGGATCCCCGCGAGCGCCCCTCAGCCGGCTCCCTACCGGCCCGCGGCGCTACCGCCGAGCGCGAACCGGCTGCCGGTGACGCAGGCTCCCCCCTCCGCGCCGCGCACGCCGGCTGCGCCGATCACGCCGGTCGCGCGGCCCGCGCCCTCGAGCGCGAGGCTCCCGACCTCCGCGGGCTCGGCGCCGCGAGCGCCTTCGCCCAGCATCCCGGACTCGGAGCCTCCGCGACCGAGCCGGCGGCCTCCCCCGCCGTTGCCCAGTCAGGTCAAGAAGCCCTGAGCGGCCCGCGCCTCAGTGGTGCGTGGGCGGATACGACGGTGCGCGCCGGAGGCTCGATGACGGCGGCGGCTCGTCGGCTTCGTCGCAGAACAGGATCGCGCAGTGCTTGTTCTCGCCCTGGCGGATGCGGGTGCACAGCTCGACGAGGTCTTCGTCGGCGTCGATGATCGTGCCCTCCACGGGCTCCGCAGTCCGTGCATCGTACCTGCAGTTGTCGAGCGCCACCCAGCGGCCGCGATACTCGTCGCTCTGCCGGATTTGTGGCCAACTCATGCGACTACCCATGCGTACTTCAACCTCGTCTCACCGACATCGTTCGTTCTGAAAGCGCCGTCATCGGCACCCGAGCCGGCAGCAGGGGCCACCGGTCTCCGACACGTCCTGGGGGAGAACCCTTCCCGAGAGCGCCTCGTCGTTGGAGTCCCCTTCGCTACAATGCAGCCCCCGGGTCGGTCAAGGGACGGACTGTCGTTTGCCGACAACACCTGGGCAAAGGATCAGCGGCCGGCGACCCAACCTCGCGAAAGCTCGAGCGTCAGCCGCGGGCAACGGTCGAGCTCGCCCGACCGAACGTCGGCGGCCCGCGCCCGTGCGGGCCCCTAGAGCCGGGCCGTGCGCGCGCCCGACATCCAGCTGCCAAGGCGCAGGGCCATCTCGAGCGCCTGGCGGTAGTTGAGCCGAGGATCGCAGACGGACAGGTAGTTCTTGTCGAGGTCCGCCTCGCGGAGCCCGCCCCCGATGCACTCGGTGACGTCCTCACCGGTGAGCTCGAAGTGCACGCCACCGAGGATCGTCCCGAGCCTCGCGTGGACCGCGAAGCTTCGCTCGATCTCCGTGAGGATGTCGTCGAAGCTTCGCGTCTTCAGGCCGCTGGCGGTCGTGATCCCGTTGCCGTGCATCGGATCGGAGACCCACAGGATGCGCCGCTCGGCACGGCGGACGGCCTCGACCAGCGGCGGCAGCGAGCGCTCGACGTTGGCCGCCCCCATGCGCGTGATCGCGACGAGCTTGCCCGGCTCGTTCGTCGGGTTGAGCGCCGTGAGCAGCCGGACCGCGTCCTCCGGATCGACCTTCGGCCCGAGCTTCACGCCGACGACGTTCTCGACGCCGCGGAAGAACTCGACGTGCGCGCCGTCGAGCGCGCGCGTGCGCTCGCCGATCCACGGCATGTGCGTCGTGAGCAGGTAGTGCCCGTCGCGGCGCGGCACCGTGCGCGTCTGGGCCGACTCGTAGTGGAGGTTCAGCCCCTCGTGGCTCGTGTAGAACGTGACGCGCGTGAGCTCCTCGACGGTGCTCTCGCCGATCGCCTCCATGAAGCGGAGCGCCTCGGAGAGCTTCTCCGTCGTCTGCTTGTATTCTGCACGAACGTCGTCGGGCAGATCGGCGCGCGACATGAAGCCGAGGTCCCAGTACTCGGGGTGGTGCATGTCGGCGAACCCGCCGATCGCGAGCGATCGGACGAAGTTCAGCGTCATCGCCGCGTGACCGTAGGCGTCGAGCATCGCGCGCGGGTCGAAGCGCCGGCCCTCGGCGGTGAACTCGGGCCGGTTGACGATGTCGCCGAAGTAGCTCGGCAGCACCACGCCGTCCTTCGACTCGGTCGGGCTCGATCGCGGCTTCGCGTACTGACCCGCGAGGCGCCCGACGCGGACGACGGGCTTCTTCGACGCGTGGATCAGCACGAGCGACATCTGCAGCAGGATCTTCAGCTTGTTGGCGATGATCCCGGACTGGCAGTCGGCGAGCGTCTCGGCGCAGTCGCCGCCCTGGAGAAGGAAGCGCTTGCCGACCTGCGCCTCCGCGATGAGCTCCTTCAAGCGCTCGACCTCCCAGGAGGTGACGAGCGGCGGCAAGGTCTTCAGCTTCGTGACGACGGACGAGAGGGCGGCCGGATCGTCGTAGCTCACGTCTTGCGCGTGCGGCTTGTCCTTCCAGGAGTCGATGTGCCAGGACACGCGCGCCAGCCTACCACGCGGCCTCGGACGAGGCGGCGCGGCGACGGGTCCGTGGAAACGCGCGTGCGAAACCTGGACATCGCGGCCGCAGAAACTTGGCCCATCCGCGGCGACCATGCCTACGGTCGTCTCATGCGCGCGTCCCTCGTCGTCGGCTTGGCGGTCTCATCGCTCGTCCTCCTGGGCTGCCCGGTCGGCCATCAGTCGCCGCCCGCTCGGGCTCAGGAAGCGGCGACCGAGCTCAACCTCAACACGCGCTTCGGCCGGATGGAGATGGCCACCGAGCGCGTCGCTCCGGCCGCGCGCGACGCGTTCCTCGCGCGGCGCAGGGCGTGGGGCGGCAACGTGCGCGTGGCCGACTACGAGCTCGCCGGCTTCCAGATGAAGGGCGAGAACGACGCCGAGATGCTCGTGAAGGTCGCCTGGTACCGCATCGACCAGGGAGATCTCCGCGTCACGATGCTCAAGCAGAAGTGGCACGACTTCAAAGGCGACTGGCGCCTCGTCGACGAGACCCGCGCCGACGGCGACGTCGGCCTCATCGGTGAGCCCGCGCCGCCGGGCGATCCGGCGAAGGCCGGCGCCAAGCGGGCCCAGTTCCCGACGATCCGTCTCGGCCAGCCGGAGCCCGAGCCGCCCACCCCCGACGCGACGCCCGCGCCCGAGGGAGAGGCGCCGAGCCCCGCTCCCACAACGCCCTGATCGAGCGAAACGCAGCGCTCCCCTCGCGTGCGCGGGCCGCGTAGGATGAAGGTGTGCGCGCCCGGTGGATGGCTCCGATCCTCGTCGTGATGGCGGGGTGCTCGCTCCTCGTAGACACCGGCGGCCTCGACGAAGCGCCCCCGAACGCCGGCGACGCTTCGTCGAGCGACGCCGCGGCTCCGACGACCGACGCCGGCGCGGACAGCCCTCACCCGACGCCGGGCGACGATGACGACGACGACGCCGGCCTCGACGCCGACGCGGACGCCGGGCCTGCGCTCCCGCGCATCGTCGGCGACTGGCCGTTCGACGACGGCACCGGGACGCTGCTCACCGACGTCTCGGGCCGCGACCATCACGGGCTCATCTTCGGCGCCGGGGAGTGGGTCGCCGACCGCGCCGGGACCGCAGGTCACGCCTACGAGCTGAAGGTCAGCTCCGACTACATCTCCGTCGCCGCGAGCTCGGACTTCGATCGACCCGAGAACGCGAGCTTCTCGATGGCGGCGTGGATGCGTACGTCCGAGGCGTGCAGCCACGACATGTTCTTCGCCGTGAAGCTCGGAAACAACAACGCCTTCGGCCTCGAGCTCCTCAGCTCGACGGAGCTCACGTACTACGACGGCGACAATCACGTCGGGACGTCGAACGTCCCGAACGTCGTCGGCCCGTGGCATCACTACGCGCTCGTCGTCGAAGGAAACGTGGTGCGCCTCTACTTCGACGGAGTGCGCGTCGGCCAGGGAACGCCGAGCACGCGGTCGCGCAAGGCCGGGCCCGTCCTCTTCGGCGGCTACCACTCGGGCGAGCGGCTCGTCGGCGCGATCGACCAGGCGCGCTTCTTCCGCGTCGCGTTGACCGACGCGGAAGTGCTCGCCGAGAAGAACCGCTGAGCGACGCCGAAGCGTCGCGGGCGTTCAGGCCTGCGACTTCGGGGGCGCGGACTTCTTCGCGGCCGTCTTCTTCGGAGCCGCCGGCTTGGCCGAGGCGGTGCGCTTGCGCTTGAGGCGGGCCTTCTTCTTCACCTGCCCCTTGCGACGCTTCATCTTCTGCGAATTCCTGCGGTCGAACTTGCCCATGGGGGGCGCATCCAACGCGACTTGACGTGGTTCGTCAAGGTCGGTGTGGGGATGAGTCGCTCGTCCAGCTCACGCGACGGCCGCGGAAGCGTGCGCGCCGCGCCCTCGCGTGGCGCGGCGACGCCCGCGACAACGCCGAACGCGCGCCGTCGTCGGCGCGCGCGTCAGCCTGCGTTCTCGGCGACCGCGTCCTCGCGACCGCGGACTTCGAGCCGGTACCGACTGTTGATCGTCTCGATGTAGAAGACCTCGCGACCGGCGAGGCGAAGCACGCGCTTCACGGGAGTCGTCACGTACTCGTGCATCCCATCCGGGAACTCGATCACGACAACGGAGCCTTTCCGCGGCGCTCTGACAAGGCGGCCGGCGACGGCGCGCGAACCTTTCCCGAGCTTGCGGAGGACAACTTCCACAGACCCCAATCTAGCATTGCTATCGGCCGCGTCTACGGGCCCGGGGCCGCGGGTCGTCTCTCTTTCGCCGCCTCGCCTCTGCCCTTCGCGACCTCGGCTCGGCCCCGGAAGCCCGACACTTCGCAGCCCACGTCCACCCGAGGCTGGACCGGGAGAGCGTGCTCAGGCTCCACGCGCTCGACGCGCGGAAGGGCATCTGTCGGACGGGACCTCAGGTTTGGAGACATCGGCCGTCCGACGAACGGTGCGTTCGTGACGTCGCGCGTCAATCCAAAATCCCCCTGATGTCGTCCGCGTCGGGGGCGTTCGCACGGTGGCGGACGCCAGGTGGCTTGTCCTCGCGGCATCCGCCGAGTATGCGGCGCTGGATGCCTTTGCCCGACGGAAGCCACGGGGAGCACCTCGCGTTCCGCGGCGCCTCGAGCTCGACCGAGCGACGCGGGTGCGTCGAGGTCGTGTGCGGCTCGATGTTCAGCGGCAAGACCGAGGAGCTGCTCCGCCGGGTGAAGCGGGCGCGGCTCGCGCGGCAGCGTGTCGTCCTGTTCAAGCCGCGCATCGACAACCGCTACGACGACGTGAAGGTCGTGAGCCACGAGGGAATCAAGGCGGAGGCCACGGCCATCGCCTCGGCGGCCGAGATCTTCTCCTTCGTGAGCCTCGAGAGTCCGCCCGACGTCGTCGGCATCGACGAGGCGCAGTTCTTCGACGACGCGATCGTCGAAGCCGCCGACAAGCTCGCCGACGCCGGCGTCCGCGTCATCTGCGCGGGGCTCGACCAGGACTACCGCGGCAAGCCCTTCGGCCCGATGCCTGCGCTCATGAGCGTCGCCGAGTACGTGACGAAGCTCCAGGCGGTGTGCTCGCGATGCGGCGCCGCGGCGTGCCGCTCCCAGCGCCTCATCGGGATGGAAGGTCAGCTCTTCGTCGGCGGCGCCTCGGACTACGAGCCCCGCTGCCGGCGCTGCTTCGTCGCGGGCGTGGTCGACGTCGCGGGCGGCCCGCCGTCTCGCGCTTGATCGCCGCGCTCGCCTGACGCGTGAGGCGAGGTCACGCCGGGCACGTGCTGCGCGGCGAAGTACGCGCGGAGGACCTCTCGCGCGAGAACGTTCGCCTTGATGGTCCACTTCGGATCGTTGGCGACGATGACGCCGAACGAGACCCGCCGCGGCTGCGGAGGCTCGTGCCCGTCCTTCTGTGCGCCTTCGGAGAGCGCGATCGGTCGGCTCGGCGCGAAGCCGGCGAACCACGTGTAGAAGCGCTGCGACGAGGGATCGGTGAGCGTGCCGGTCTTGCTCGCGACCGCGACGTTCGGCAAAAACGAGCGACCCTTGGCGTCGTGGAACGCGCGGTACGACGTGCCGTCGCTGACGGTCATGTCCATCATCGTCGTGATCGCGCGGGCCGTGTCGGCCTTCATCACGCGCTTCTGCGCGAGGCTCGACGGCGCGCTCCACACCACCTTGCCGTCGTCGACGATCTCGTTCACGAGCACCGGCCGCACCGGCTCGCCGCCGCGCGCGATCGCCGCGCCGAGCCACGCGGCGTGGATCGGCGAGAGCGTCGTGTTCCAGAAGCCGGCGGCAGTGCGGGCGAAGCCGAGCTGATCGTCGGGGAACTTGATCGCGCTCGGCTGCACCGGGACGTCGAACGGGAGCGCGCTCCCGAAGCCGAGCGAGCGCGCGGTCGCTTCGAGCTCGGCCGGCTTGAGGTTGGCGAGCGCGAGGCGCGCGAAGACGGTGTTGATGCTGCGCCCCATCGCGCCCGCGAGCGTCGTGCACCAGCGATCGCGCCGCGGATCGGGCACGAGGTCGTGCGCGGTGAGCCGCTGCTCGCCGCCGGAGTAGCACTCGCGCTGATCGGGCGTCGCGCCCACGTTCTCGACGAGAGACGTGGCGGTCACGATCTTGAAGACGCTCGCCGCGGGCGCCGTCGCCTCGACGCCGAGGTCCCGCTTCGGGCCCTTCTCGACGTGGCTCGCGTAGGCGATCACCTTGCCGGTCTCGACGTCCATCATGACGACGGCCGCCTCGGGCAAGTGGTGCGCCGACATCACGCTCTCGGCGACGCGCTGGAGCACCGGATCGACCGCGAGGCGCGCGGTCCGCTTGTCCGGGAGCGGGGCGGTCACGCCGGAGTCCTTCGTCTCGATCTTCGTGAGGTCGAGGCCGGCCAGCGAGGGCGGCGGCGGCGCGACCGCGGCGGCGGCCGCCGCGGCGCCGCTGAGCTTCGCGATCGACGGCGCGTTCGTCTCCGCCCGGAGCGTACGGCGGGCGAGCGGGACCGCGAGCGCAATGACGAGCGGTACTCCCACCGCCACGGCCACCAAAGGTTTCCGCCGCATGCGGGTTCGTGTGACATGCTCGGCTCGCTCCGGGCAAACAAACGGCTGTGTCGCGGGGCGCGCAGGCTCGCCTCGCGCGGGGCATTGCGGTACTTGGTCTTCCAACCATATCGAGGTGTTGCCTGATGAGAGCCCGCGCCCTGACCGCCGCCGTCACCACGTCTCTGGCGCTCGCGCTCACCAGCGCGGCGGCGCAGGCGGCAGGCCCGCGCGTGAGCGCGCCGGCGGGCGGCGGGCTCGACGCGGTCGAGGCGGCGATCGACGAGGCCGCGGGCGTCCTCGAGGTGCGTCGTTGCAGGGCGGCGACCTGCGCGGAGGCGGGCGGAACCAAGCGCTCGATCCCGATCCCGATCGAGCGCTCGCGCCTCGACCTCACCCGACCCACGCTCGAGGTGATCCCGATCGGCGAGGGCCGGCGCGTCATCCACGTCCGGATCGCCGACGCGCGCCGACCGGACCTCGCCTTCGAGGCGATCGTCGCGGGCAACGACAGCGAGCCGATCTTCGCCGGGCTCACCGGCTACACGCGGGGCGAAGAAGGCGATCGCAGCGGAGAGGTCCTCCTCTTTTATGATCGCCCCGGCGCGAGCGAGCGCGAGGGGGCGGCGAAGTTCGTCATCGTGGCCGAGGCGCGCGAGGACACGCGCATCTGCGGGCAGGCGACGACGCCGCTCGGCGCGCGCGGCCTCGATCCGAAGACGCTCGAGCTGCGCGGCGCGACCCTCCATCGCCTCGAGAAGGCCGCTCGCGACGGCGCGACGCGAATCGTCGCCGGAGCCCGCGCGGCCTCGGCGCGGCCTCCGCTCGCGCGCCTGCTCCTCGCCACCGGCGGCAGCGCGCCCGGCGCGCAGGCGCTCACCGACGGCAAGCCCGAGACGACGTGGAGCGAGAAGCGACCGGGCGACGGCCACGGTGAGTTCGCGACGATGCGCGCCCCGTCCGAGGTGCCCATCCACGCCGTCGTCGTGACGCCCGCGCCGAAGGGCGACGGCGCCGCGCCCGCGCCGAAGGGCGACGGCGCCGCGCCGCGCACGTTCTTCCTCGCGACCGATCAGAGGCTCTTCCACGTGACGATGCCCGAGGACGCGTGGTCGAAGCCCGGCGCGAGCTACGAGATCCCGCTCCCCGCGCCGGTACGCACGACGTGCGTGGCCGTCGTCCTCGACGAGGCATACGGACGCGATCTGAAGGCCCCCGAGGTCTCGCTGGCGGAGGTCTCCGCCGTCACGAAGTTCGACGTCGACGGGGCCAGCATGGACGACGTCGCCGCCGAGCTCGGCGGGCCGCGCGCCGAGGAAGCGGCCGCGCTCCTCCGGCGCGGCGGCGACGACGGGCTCGCGGCGGTCGCGAAGCGGCTCCGCACCCTCGACGCGAGCGGCAGGGCGCTCGCCGTCGACGTCGCCGCGAGCGCGGGGTCTTGCGACGGGACGGCCATGGATCTGCTCACGCGCGCGCTCGCCGACAAGGAGTCGGAGGTCCGGAAGCGCGCGCTCGGACGCATCGAGCGCTGCGGCAAGGCGGCGACCGAGTCGCTCGCGAGCGCCGTGCGCAGCGGCGACGAGCCGAGGCGCGCCGCGGCGGCGCCCCTCCTCGCGACGATCGCCCCGGCCGCCGCCCTCGATCCGATCGGAGAGCAGCTCGGCAAGGGCAGCGCCGCGACCCGGCGCGCCCTCCGGGGCGCCTTCGCCCGCGCCGCGGCTTCGTCCCCGCGCGAGCCTCTCCTCGCCCACGTCGCGAACAAGGAGCTCTCGGCGACCGCCCGACTCGATCTCCTCCGCGCGACGGGCGCGCGGCTCGCCACGCTGCGACCCGAGTCGAGCGCGGCGATCGCCGACGTGCTCCGCGGGGCGCCGGACATGCCGACGCGCTACCTCGTCGCCCAGCCGCTCGCGCAGCTGGCGCGATCCTCCGACGCGACGAGCGGCGAGCTCACACGTCTCGCGGAGATGATCCGGCGCGATCCCGACTGGCCGGTGCGCATGCGCGCCGTGGAGCTCTCCGCCGGCATCGCGCCGCTCGTCCCCACGATCGTGGCGGCCGTCGCCGATCCGGAGCCGCGCGTCCGCGAGGCCGCGCTGCGGGCGCTCGCGATCGGGAAGGCACCGTCGGGCGCCGGCGCCGCCGCGAGCGCGCTCGCCAGCGACGGGTGGACGTTCGTGCGCGTCGCCGCCGCCGAGGCGCTCGGCGCGATCCCCGAGAGCGCCGCGGGTCAGGGCGCCCTCGCCTCGGCGCTCGCCGACGGCAGTCCCAAGGTGCGCGGCGCGGCGTTGACCGCGCTCGGCAGCCTCCACGCCACGCGGCAGGCGGAGAAGATCCGCGAGCGCCTCGACGACGGCAAGGAGGACGTCGAGGTCCGCGCCCTCGCGGCGCGCACGCTCGGCGCGCTGTGCGTGACGAGCGCCGCCGACCGACTGACGAAGCTCGCGCACCTCTCGCGCTCGCCGGTCGACGAGGCCGACGAGCGCCTCGGCATGGCTGCGATCGAGGCCCTCTCCGCGCTCCACCCGCCGGACCTCGACCGGCGCCTCGCGCCGCTCCGCGCGAAGGAGGTGCGGATGCCCGTGCGCCGCGCCGCCGAGCGCGCCCTCGCCGAGCCGGGCGTCTGCCGGTAGTCGCGCGCGGGCGCGGCGGGCGTCGCGCAAGGGTCCAGGCCGGTGCGCGCGCGGGCGCGTTGCGCAAGGGGGCGGAGCGGGCGCGCGCCGCTTGCGCAACGTCGGGACAACGCTTGTGCAAGGGTTCGCCGTCGGCGGCGTCGGCGCGCTCCATGTCCTCGGAATGACGTTCGTTACGGGGCGGAACGCGGCTTGCGATACACCTCGTCATGAAGGCCAACATCAAGACGACGCGTCGGGTCCGTGGCGCGTCGCTCGCGGAGTACGCGCTGCTCATCGTGGCGCTCGGCGTGGGGACCGTGACGGGCGCGAAGGCGCTCCGGGCCAACGCCGCGCGCGTGGCGAACGGCGCGACCGCGCTCTTGGACGGAGCGCGCGCCACGGCCGGGCTCCCCGGCGCGGAGAGCGATGAAGGCCGGACGAGGACGGGCGCGCGCGGCACGGGCGTCGCGCCGGAGGACATGCGGCGCGCGTCGCGGTGATCCGCCGCTCGCCGCGAGGCCCGATGCTCTAAGATCGGCCAGGGAGGACCGCGGTGAGCTCGTTCAGCGAAGACCGAACGCATCCGCGCCCTCTCGGAGACAGCGCCGCCGGCGAGGCGAAGCTCATGGTCCTGTGGCCTGGCGGCTGGACCTCGCGATCGCTGGCGGACGGAGAGATCCTCGTCGGCCGCTCGCAGGAGTGCGACGTGCGCATCGACGACGCGAGCGTGTCGCGCAAGCACGTGCGCGTCCACGGCGGCTCGGCGCTCTCGGTGGAGGACCTCGGCAGCTCCAACGGGACGCGCGTACGCGGACGCCTGCTCGCGCCGAACGAGCGGGTCGGCGTCGCCCCGGGCGATCTCGTCGAGGTCGGAAACGCGATGCTCATGGTGCAGCCGGCGGCCCCGCCGGCGAGCGCGCGCGGAACGGACACCGGCGCGCCGACGAGCGCGCACGCGCGACGCGCCGCGGTGGTAACCGGGGAGATGACGGTGCGCCCGGTCCACCCCGCGCCGGAGAGCCAGGCCGCCTCCGTCGCGCGCCTCGTCGAGCTCGTCGCCGCGAGCAACCTGAGCGTCGTCCTCCTCGGCGAGACCGGCGTAGGCAAGGAGGTCTCCGCCGAGCGCATCCACGCGCTCTCGGCGCGTCGAAGCGGGCCGTTCGTGCGCATCAACTGCGCGGCGCTCACCGACACGTTGCTCGAGACCGAGCTCTTCGGCCACGAGCGCGGCGCGTTCACCGGCGCGGTCAAGACGAAGGTCGGCCTCCTCGAGGCGGCGCACGGCGGGACCGTCCTGCTCGACGAGGTCGGCGAGATGCCGCAGACGACGCAGGCGAAGCTCCTTCGCGTGCTCGAGAGCCGCGAGGTGATGCGCGTCGGCAGCGTCGAGGCGCGACCGATCGACGTCCGGATCCTCGCGGCGACCAACCGCGATCTCCCCGCGCTCGTCGCGAGCGGCGCCTTCCGCAGCGATCTCTACTTCCGCCTGGACGGCATCACGATCCGCCTGCCTCCGCTCCGCGAGCGGCGCGCCGAGATCCTCCCGATCGCGACGAGCCTCCTCGCGACCGCCTCGAAGGGCAGCCCGCCCTCGATGAGCGCGGAGGCGATCGCCCGGCTCGAGTCGTACGCGTGGCCCGGCAACGTCCGGGAGCTCCGCAACGTCATCGAGCGCGCGGTCGTGCTCTCCGCGGGAGGGCCGATCGAGGTGCACCACCTCTTCGTCGAGACGATCTCGCTGCCGCCGCCCGCGGGCGCATCCGCACCGCCCGTGCCCGCCGGCGCCTTCGCGACCACAGTGATGCCGGCCGTCCCCGCCAGCGCCTTCGCGAACGCCGTGATGCCGGCCGCGCCCGCCGGCGCCTTCGCGACCACCGTGATGCCGGCCGTGCCTGCCGACGCCTTCGCGACGTCGCCGAACGCACCGACGATCCCACCCGCCGCCTTCGCGACCACCGTGATGCCCGCCGTGCCCGCCGGCGCCTTCGCGACGTCGCCGAACGCCCCGACGATCCCGCCCGCCGCCTTCGCGACCACCGTGATGCCCGCCGTGCCCGCCGGCGCCGCGACGCCTGCGGCCGCAGCGCCGACCGGAGACCTCCGTGCGGACGTCGAAGGCTACGAACGCGCGCGCATCGAAGAGGCGCTCGCGCAATCGGGCGGCAACCAGACGCGCGCCGCCGCGCTCCTCGGCATCTCGCGGCGCACGCTGGTCAGCCGCCTCGAAGCCTACGGCTTTCCGCGACCACGGAAGGACCGCGCGACGTAGCTTCGAGGGCTCGTGCGCGCGGGGTCAGCGCGCGCGAGGCCGCGCTCACCCGCCGACGCGCATCGTCAGCGCACGCGAGGCCGGCGCTCACCCGCGGCCCCGGGAGGCCCGAGCTCACCCGCGGACGCGGGTGGCCCGAGCGATCGAGCGAGCCGGAAGCCGAGGCCCGGCGCGCGCAGGATCGCCGGAGCCGAGCTCCGCGACGCCGCGCGGCACGCGTGGCGGTCGGACGACGTGTCGCCCGACCGCGTCCGCTTCCGCAGAAGCTCGCCGGCGGGCCCGGCGTCGAGCGGCTCGAGCACCACGTCGGCGACCCACTCGCGCACGCCGCCGGCCATGTCCCGCACGCCGTAAGGCGACTCGTCGTGCGCGAAGCTGCCGGCGGGCTCCGCGTGGCTCGCGAAGCGGCGCGACTCGCGCATGTGGCAGAACGTCGGATCGAAGCGATCGCCCCACGGATGGAAGCGCCCGTCGACGCCGCGCGCCGCCTTCTCCCACTCGACGTCGGTGACGAGGCGCGCGCCGGACCACGCTGCGAACGCCTCCGCGTCGTACCCGTCGACGAGCGTCACCGGCACGCGCCACGCGTGGCCGTCCTCGAGCGGGAAGCGCGCGCGCGCCTCCTCGTCGAGCACGGCGTCGTCGGGCTGCCAGCGGCCGGAGACGCGCGTGACGGCGCGCTCGCTCGACGACCGCCCCATGCCGCGCGGGACGTGGCGCGCGGCGCGCTCGGGATCGGCCTCGGTCAGCGCGTCGAGGAACGTGCAGTATTCACGCATCGTCACCGGATAGCGCGCGATCGCGAAGTCGCCGACGAGCGCCTCGCGCCGCGGATACGGATCGTACGCCTCGGCGTCGCCGCCGAGGATCGCCGCCCCGCCGGGGACGTAGACGAAGTCGTCGCCGATCTCCGCGTCGTCGTAGAGCCGAACGCTGCCCTCGTGCCGCTCGCCGCGCCGGAGGAGCACCGGGTAGCGGACGTCGCGATGCCCGTCTCGCTCGAGCGTGAGGAGCCACGATCCCGCCGCGAGCCGCGCGTCGCGCACGGGCGTCGTCCCGAGGTCCGTCACGTCCTCCGGGACGAGGATGCGATCGCGCTCCACGTAGCGCCACGCGCGAACGCGCGCGCCGGACGGAGACGACGCCAGCGAGAGCCGCGCATCGCCGCCGAGCCGGGCGGCGTAGCGCCCGTCGTCGTGCTCGAGGACGAGCGCCTCGTACTGCGCCTGCTCGGCGACGTGGCGCGCGTCCTCGGCGAGCCGCGCCTGGGCGAAGTAGATGTCGGCGAGGCCGCGCCGCGCCGCCGTCGAGCTGGGGTCGAACACGAGCGCGCGCGAGTAGAGCTCGATCGCCTCCGCGCGAAGCGCGCCTTGCGCCCGCGCCGCCTCGCCGGCGCGATCCTCGAGCAGCCACGCCTCGCGCTTCGCCGAGGCCGGCTCCCAGCCGCGCACGCGCTCGAGGCGCTCCCGCGCCTGCCTCTCGAGCTCGGCGCGCGTTTCGTCGAGCGCGACCCAGCGTTCCTCGACCGCCCGCGCGCGCACGGCCAGAGCGTGCGCCTCCGCCTCGCGGCGCTCGCGCTCGCGCGCGCCTTCGAGGAAGTCCTCGAGCCGCCGCGCGACGTCGTAGGCCGAGACCGGGCGCTCGGACGGATCCTTCGCGAGGAGCTCGACGCAGAGGTCGTCGAGCAGCAGCGGGCACTCGGCGTTCACCGCACGCGGCCGCGGCGGCACCTCGGCGCGCGTCGCGGCGAGCGTCGTCTCCGTCGTCGCGCGGCGGAACGGATGCGCGCCGGTGAGCACCTCGTAGAGGATGACCCCGAGCGAGAACAGGTCGACGCGCTGGTCGATCGCTTCGACGGGCCCGCCGAGCGTCTCCGGCGCGAGGTAGCCGGGCGTGCCGATCACGCCCGAGACGGGATCGTCGGCCGATCGGCGGCGCGCGACCGGGCTCGCCGGATCGACGCGCGCGAGCCCCCAGTCGGCGACGTAGACCTCGCCGTGATCGCCGACGAGCACGTTGCCGGGCTTCAGATCGCGATGAACGACGCCGCGCTCGTGCGCGTACCCGAGCGCACGCGCGATCTGGACGAGCAGCGAGACGAGGCGCGCGAGCGACCACCCCTCGCGGCCCTCGGCTCGGAGGATGTCGCGGAGCGAGTGCCGCCCGACGATCCGCATCGTGTAGTACGGCCGCCCATCGTCCGCGTGTCCGACGTCGTAGACCGGCACGATCGCCGGGTGCTCGAGCTGCGCGGTGACGCGCGCTTCGGCCTGGATCTCGTCGCGATCGACGTCGGCGAGCGGCAGCTTGAGCGCCACCGAGCGGCGCGTCTCGCGATCGAGCGCGGCGAGCACGACGCCGACGGCTCCGGCTCCGAGCTCGCGCTCCACCTCGTAGCGCGCGATCCGCGGCGCGCGTGGCGTGCTCGCCTCGCCGGACCGCGGGCGCAGAGCGCCGGGCGGGAGGGTCGCCTCGTTCTCGGGCGACGTCCGCGCGCCGCCGTCGTCGTCAGCTTCGCCGGCGCTCAGGCGCGCGGGAGGACGGCGTCGAGATCCGTCTCGGCCGGCTGCTCGCTCTTCACGAAGAGCGGACCGTCCTTCATCGGATCGTAGTTGTCGTCCTGGTAAGAGGAGATCTCGGCGTCCATCTTGATCTCGATCGCTTCGGGCTTGGTCCAGCTCATTGTCTTACCTTGTGGTCATTCTGACCCGAATCCGGGGCCTGTCCAGCGCTTTCGCGCCGGCGCCGCTGACGTGCCGCGTCGACGTCTCGGGCCTCCGGCAGGCTCGGGCCGGATCACTTGCACTGAGACGGGTCCGGCAGCGCGCACTTGCCCGCGATGCACGCGGCGGGCGCGTCGCACGGCGGGCTCTCGGCGTGGCCGGGGGCGCCGCGCTCCTTGCACGCGGCTCCGTCGGCGAGGGGCTCGACACACGTTCCCGGCGTGATGACCGCGTTGCGCTCGTCGCCCGTGATCGAGCTGCCCTGGCAGATCCCCTGAGCGCACCGGCGCGTCAGCGGGTCGCACGCCGCCCCCGCCGCGACGTCGACGATCTTCCTGCAGGTCCTCTCGGTCCGGTCGCAGCCGAGCCCGACCTCGCACTCGTCTCGAACGACGAGGCACGGCACGCCCTCGGCGAGGGGCGCCGCGCACTTGAGCCGGATGCACCGGAGGCCGTCCGCGCACGCCGTGTTCTCTTCGCAAGCAGCTCCCGCTTCGCCGAGGGGCAAGCACGTCGCCTTCGCGCTCTCGTCGGTGACGCACCGAAGGCCCTTGTCGCACGCGGAGGTCTCTTCGAGGCACGACTCGCCGGCCTTGCGGATCGAGAGCGCGACGCACTTGGTCTCGCCGCCGGGGAGGAGGACGCAGCGACTGCCCTCGACGCACTCGAGCCTGTCGCACGGAGCGCCGACGGGAGCGTGCTCGGCGCAGGTCCCGCAGCTGTCCGAGCCCGACTTCACGCAGGAAGCGCTCTGGCATTGAGCGTCGATGCCGCAGGCCGCACCGCCGGGGAGCTCGCCGGGATCGACCTCGCATTCCGGCTCCCTGTCGCAGGCCGTCGACCTCGTCGCGTCGGCGCATCGCGCGAGAGAGGCGCTGCCGTCGACGACGCCCGGCGCCGCGAGGTTGTTCTCGCAGAGCTGCTCGTAGCGAGCCCGCGACGCGGCGCTCATCTCCCGTGAGGAGCAGCGCGCGTCGCGCTCCACGAGCGCGTCGAGATACACGGAGCAGGCCGAGCGCGGCGCGCTCTCGTTCTCGATCTCGCTCGCGATCGTCACGCTGCTCGGACAGCCGGTGAGGGCGAGGAGAGAGACCGTGACCGTGGCGAGAGAAACTGTAAGGGGGCGAATCATGGGGCGGACCCTTGGCAAGAGGAGAGCGGGCGCGACCGCCGAAGCGGACGCGACCGCTCGAAGTCATTTCGTAACGATGGCGAGGGCCGCGCCACGTAACGATGGCGGGGGCCGCGCGACGCGCGCACGTTCCCTCGTCGGCGCGTCGGTCTCGGCGACGCGCGCGTGAGCGGCCATCTCACCCGCGGCGTCCGACTCCGGACGCCGGGGTGAGGTGCGGGCCTTTGCGACCCGCCGAGCGGAGGCAACGCCTCGCTACTTGACGATCGGCGGGGGCTCCTGCGGGACGAGATCGCTGATGACGCAGGCGGTGAGGTCGAAGAAGAGGAACGCGATCACCTTCTCGCGATCGTTCATCTGCTCCCGGCAGCCGGCCGGGAAGTTGGTGCTCACGTTGTTCTCGATCTGGCTGAAGATGTGAGCGTCACCGAACGCAACGCGTCCGCACTGCTCGTCGGGCTTCGCGCCGACCGGCGAGTTGAACGTGAAGATCTTCGGCGCGCCGCCGGCGTCCGGATCCTCCGTAACCCACGGCGTGGCGCGCGTCCTGTCGAGCCCGACCGCGTTGGCGTAGACGGTCGGAAGGTTGACCTTGCCGGAGGTCGTCGTGCCGTTCGTGTAGTCGAGCCAGTCCGCGAGGGCCTTGCCCTTCGGGAACCCCTGGTTGATCGGATAGTCGCCGCCCGGGATGAACGGCGGGAATCCTCCGTCGTGCTCGGTGGCCCACGTCGCGACCGTGGACCACGGAGCGGGCGCGTCCTCGATGAACGTGTAGCCGTAGTCGGTCGTGAAGAGACGTCCGCCCATGTCGACGTAGCTCTTCATCGCCTGCCAGACGGCCGAGCCCTTGTTCTGGTTGTGCTCATCGCACTCGCAGGAGTGAAGGACGACGTCGTACTGCTTGAGCTTCTCGAGATCGTTCCACAGCGCGACGTCGGCCTTCGGGGGGTTGCCCGGACCGCTGCCGTTTGCGCCGCCGTAGAAGTTGACCGCCTTCGCGCTGAAGCCGCCGCCGAACTCGGTGGCATCGAGGCCGAGCTTCGGGATGAGGCACGGGATCGGATCGCAACCGCCGGTGGTGACCGCGATCTTCGGCAGATCGCCTTCCTGCTGGTTACGCGGCAGGCGCGTGATCAAGCTGTACTTGGTGTTCGGATCGGTCCCCGTGTCGGAGGGATCGGCGAGGTTGTCTTTGCACGCCTCGACGAGCGGGAGCGAGATCTTGCGACGCCACTTGCCGATCTGCATGACGAGCGGGATGTCGGCGCCGGCGGGCACGTCCTTCAACACGAAGTGTCCCTTCGTGTCGGTGATCGCGGCGGCCATCGGGCTGCCGCTCACGAGCGTTCCGCAGCGATCGCAGGTGACGCCGCGCGGAAGCGGGGACAGCTGAGCGTTGGGGATGTAGACGACGACGTTGGGAAGAGGCAGCCGGCCGTTCGGCGCGTAGACAGTCCCCGAGATCGTGGTCGTCTTGTCCCCGCCGCACGCGGGCACCTGGCACTGGAGGCCGGTGCACGGCAGGCCCGTTTCCGGATTCACACCCGGGTCGTCGGCGTCGGGGGTCGCGACAAGGGGAGGAGGCGTGCTCGAGTCGGTCGTCTCGACCGGAACGAACGGTTCGTTGGGATCGGTCCGATCCGCTGCCGTCGCACACATGACGGCGCTGCTCGCGACCGCGAGAACGGCCACGAGTTGGATCCATCGGCGCATTAGGGTCACCTTCGGTTGGGGCACAATCGGCGCACTGCTGGCACACATGCCGCACAGTTGGCGCACACTTCGCGCACAGTTATCTGCCGCACACTTGCACACACAGTTGGGCGCTCAACTCACACAGCTGGCCCACAACTTAGGCAGTTGGCGCACAACTCACGCAGCTGGCGCACAACTGTCATAACTGGCACACGGTAATGACTTTCTCGTTATCAGGAGGCAAATTCGACTACTTACGAAGTTGCAATGTCCCGATACGGCTACTTCGATGGCACACGCGGGTGACGACGGCGCGCGCACCGAGCGCCCTCCGACGGAGCGCTGTGGACGGCGGGGGGTGTTGGTCCGGGACCGCGACGTCGACGGACGGACGGACCCGCGAAGGGTCGATGCCGCGGGCGACGCGAGGGTCAGGTCACCGCTTGACGGGGCCGCGACCGACGCCGGAGGTCACGAGGGACGCGCCCAGGCGCTCGGCGCCGGCCGCCCGCACGACGAGCTCACGCCGTGATCGGGTCTGCGTCTTCCTGAGCAGCGACGCGACCTGGTTCGCGATCGTGCGCACGGAGCGCGAACGCATCACTGCGATCTCCTCGTTCGACAGTCCACGCTGGAGCAGCTCGAGGACATCGCTCTCCGCATCGGTGAGCGCGATGTCGACGAAGCGCGCGCGCGGGTCACGCGCGAGCATGGCCGCGAGGCGAACGAGCTCCATGCGCGACGACACGCCGACCTTCGCCGCCGCGCTCACCATGCGCATCGACACGATGGACGACGAGACGCCGAGCGCGTACGCGATGAGCTTCGTCGGATGGCCGCGCGCCGCCAGCGAGAGGACGTCCACCTCGGCTGGGGAGAGCGCGCGGAACGGCTGGCTCGGGGCCGGGTTCTCGACGAAGAGGTACCGCTGCCTCGTCCCCGAGCGGCGCTCGACGAGACTGAGCTGCCCGGAGACGAGCGCGGGCCAGAGGGCGAGCGCCTCCGCGCCGTCGCGCTCCCGCCGAGCGCGGGTGACGCTCACGGCGTGAGACGCGAGCACGTCCGCAGGGGGCGCATCCTCGCTTCGCTCGATCACGCGACCGTCGACGTCGAGCACCGCCTTGAGCACCTCCGGACGCCGGCGAAGGCGGTAGCTCGTCTCGACATGCAGCGCGATGCGCGCGAGGAGGCTCCGGTCGTAGCGAGTCAGATGGACCTCGCGATCGTACGGGATGAAGAGGAGCACGACGACGCCGGGCTCGGGATACGCGAAGAGCCCGATGAGGTCCTGGGCGTCGATCTGTCGGCGAAGGTCCGCGGTTCGGACAGCGACATCTCGCGAGAGCGTTCGCTCGATCTCGCGATGGGTGCGCGCGGTCGTCGGCGGATAGTAGATCCCGCGGAAGGCGGAGACGCCGAACGTCGCGAGGCCGGCGTCGGGTACCGAGGCCAGCTCGGATCTCGCCGCTGCGAGCGCGACGCCCCTCGCCGAATCGCATGCCGGCGAGTGCTCGGCGACGACGAGGGACGGCTCGTGAGCCGTCGCGAAGAGCGGCCTCGCCGCGCGGACGACGTGCCTCGCCCACGTCTCGTCGTCGCGAGCTTCGAGCTGGGTCGCCTCGACCACCCCTGCCCAGTCGGCGCCACGGCGAAGAACCCTGCCCACCTCGTCCCCCCTGGCTCGTCGCGTGATCGCGCGGCCCGCCAGAGCGACTTTCATAACATGCACCTTCTCGCTCCGCCTCCGTGTAAACCGCATGTGGGTGACGCTGCGCCGCGAACCCGACGGCGGCCATCTCGGTCATCACCGTCGTCACGTCGGTGAAGCGGACGAAGCCTGAAATCGGAGCTAGCCGACAGACCTCGCGGCCTCGCGAAGTGCATAATCGGCCACGGACGTCCGTCGCTCGATGGACCGGAGGACGTGATGCCGCGGAAGATCAGCCCTGCCCTCGTCGTCGTCGTTGGATGGCTCGGAGCCACGACCGGAGCCGTCGCGTCGGGCTGCGGAAGTGACGTCGGTGGGCCCGACGGGTCGAGCGGCGCTTCGAGCGGAGGGGGCGCGTCCGGGACCTCCGGGGGCGGCGGCGGCGGAGGCGGAGGCGCCTCTCAGAACCCTCCCGTTTCGCGCGATCGTTTCATGCCCGAGCTCATCGACGCCCTCTGCTCGACCCTCGAGCCGTGCTGCAGGGCGGCGGGCTACGACTACGTCGCGGGCGCGTGCGCAGACGCCTTGAACGGCGGCGACGCCGGCGGAGCCGGGGTGAACATCGACGTGGGCATGCTGAACGATCCCGCGAACGCGTACGACCCGCAAGCCGCCGGCGACTGCATCGCGTACTTCCGCACGTTCAACAAGGCCTGCTCGCAACCTTCTACGGGCGATCGATTCGCGCTCGCGCGCGCGCTGTCCGGTGGCGAGAACGGAGCGCTCGCGCTCGGCTGTTACCGGATGCTCACCGGAACGAAGAAGCCCGGCGAGCCGTGCAGCGCTAGCTTCTTCTCGGGGTGCGCGCCGTCCCAGCAGGGCTACGGGATCTGCCTCGCGTCACGCGAGCCCGACGGCGGGCGCAGCGCGAACGCGACCTGCCGTACGACCGAGATCGTGCCGCTCGGCGCGTCCTGCGACCCCGATCCGTCGAGCGTGCAGGGCCCGACGATCCGTCAGTGCGACACCCAGATCCCCGCTCTCGACGGCTACGCCGACGAGGACGCGTTCTACCGCGACATCGTCCTCTGCGATGCGACGTCGAGGACCTGCAAGAAAGGCTCGGACGTCTACCCGGCCGCGGGCAAGCCTTGCGGGGCGGGCCGCACCTGCATGCCGTCGGCGTTCTGCGGACCAGACAACGTGTGCAAGGCGCGCGTGGCCGTAGGGCAGAGCTGCGCGACGGAGCCGTGCGCAAGCGTGGCCTACTGCCAGGACGGCTCCTGCCGGGCGCGCAAGAGCGACGGCGAGGCGTGCACGAGCAACAGCGAGTGCCTCGGCGACTGCAACGCGCGAAAGGTCTGCGCCCCCTTCGACGGCATCGCGAACCGGGCGCTCTGCTCCGGCCCGCAATGACCTGAGCTCGCGGCGAACGCCGCGAACGATCACTGCGGAAGCGGCGCTCCCGCGTTGATCCAGCTCTCGACCTCCTCGAGCTGCTCGGGGTTCAGACCGCCCGCCGGCATCTGCGGGTAGCCCAGGCCCTTGATGCGGAGCACGAGCTCGCTGTCGAGGCGGTTCGGCTGCACGTAGGCGGGGCGGTTGCCCGTACGCGGCGCGCGGAGCCGCTGCGCGTTGCCGACGGCGTCGCACCGGTCGAGGCGGAGGCCGCCGGCGTAGCCGGGACCGACGCCGTGGCAGCTGACGCACGCGGTGTCGATGACGTCGCGCTGCACGCGCGAGAACGAGTCGGTCCGACGCGCGAGCTGGGCGCAGCGCTGCTGCTCCTCCGGGCTCACCTGCGGCTGCGTCGCGGGGAGCGGACGCATCGGGGCGCCGTTGCCGGCCGCCGGATCGAAGAACACGCGCAGCACGGTGCCGTTCTTGTCCTCGGTCAGGTAGAGCGAGCCGTCCTGGGCCGCGAGGACGTCGACCGGCGCGCCCAGCGGCTCGCGGCCGTCGGCGCTCTTCTCCCAGCCGCGGATGATGTCGAGCGGCTCGCCGGCGCCGGGGATGCCGTTCGCGTCGACCGGGACGACGACCAGGCGGTGACCGTTGGCGCGGTAGCCGTGGTACGCGACGAGCAGGTTCCCTCGGTAAGGCGCGGGGAACATCGTCCCCTCGTAGTAGGTCATGCCGAGCGGCGCGGCGTGGCCGGGGAGCAAGAGCGCCGGGTTCGTGTAGCGCGAGCAGTCGACGCGGCCGCGGTACTCGGGGTTCGGCGCGCCGTTGTCGTAGCAGTACGGCCAGCCGTAGTGCGCTCCGGGGACGATGACGTTGAGCTCCTCGTGCGGGAGGTCGCCTTCGTTGTCCGTGAGCGAGGCCTGGTGCTTGTTGATCGAGTCGCGCGAGTTCTCCGCCTGGATGAGCGCGTTCGAGCGCGGGTGGACCGCGAGCGCCATCGAGTTGCGGAGGCCCTTCGCGAGGACGGTGTGCCCGCTCGCGACGCGATCGGCGCCGGCGAGGACGTACTTGCGAATGACGCCGTGGGGCGCGGGGCCGTCGGCCTCGGGGCACGGGAGCGGGTAGCCGGTCGGCGGTCGCGCGCCCGCGCCCTGCTCGCAGACGTCGGAGACCGAGCCGACGTTCGCGTAGATCGTCCAGGGCTCGCGCTTGTCGAAGACGAACTTCGACAGCGGGTGGCGCCCCGCGCCGGGGAGATCGTTGATCACGACCTTGAAGCGCGGCTGCTTGTACTCGGGCGACGCGCGGAACTTCCCGGCGCGCGGGACGGGATCGACCGTCTGCTCGTAGGGATCGAAGCGGAAGATCCCCTTCGGCGTGCCGATGTACGGCAGGCCGTCCGGACCGACGGCGACGCCGCTCGGCTTGTCGATGAGCTTCGCCAGGCGCGTACGCGAGAAGGACTTGTCGGCGAGGCGGCGAAGGAGCCAGACCGAGCCGCGGTCCTGCGCCCAGCCGCCCATCTCGGCGAGCACGAAGTCGCCGCTCGGGAGCTGGGCGATGCCGCGCGCGTACGTGAAGCCGTTGGCGACGAGGCCGACGCAGACGCCCGGCGGCGTCTTCAGCGTCTTCAGGCGCGGGAGGCCGTCGCAGGTGCCTTCGGTCGTGTAGGCGTCCTCTCCGGCCTCGTCCTCGGCGACGTCCTCGTCGCCGGGCTGCCCGCAGGCAGGCGTCAGGACGGCGGCGCCGAAGAGCGTCGAGGCGAGGAGGAGAGGAAGGAGAGCCGAGCGCACGCCCCGAGGCGCTGCAACCGTTAGGCCACGTTTACCTACATGGCTACCCTCGGAATCGCACGGGAAAAGTTCGGGTTCCATGGGCCTCCACCGCGGAGGTCGGATCTCGCGAGATCCAACGTCGGCGGCAAAATCGATCGGACTCGGACGAGGAGAGCAGCGCCCCAAGAGCGCGCCAAGGGGATTCGGAGGCCTCGATCGCGTTCGGTCAGGAAGCGATGCGCGCGCGGACGAGAGGCCGGCGCTTCTGGAGGACGACGCGGAGGCCTTCCGACGGCGTGATGGTGATCGAGCGGCGGACCATGCCGACGGGCCGCTTGCCCTCGAGCGCCAGCTCGGCGCGCGTCACCATGCGCGCGAGCACCATCTTCATCTCGTAGAGCGCGAACGCCATCCCGATGCAGCGACGGACGCCGCCGCCGAAGGGGAAGAACTCGTGCGCCGAGAGCTTCTTGCCGAGGAAGCGGCGCGGATCGAACCGCGTGGGATCGGGGAACGCCTCGGGGCGTCGATGGGCCAGGTAGATCGAGCAGACGACGATCGTGTCCTTCTTCAGGTCCCACCCGCCGACGCGCTGATCCTTCGCCAGCACGCGGCCGACGATCGGGATGATGGGGACGAGGCGGAGCGCCTCGCGGACCGTCGCGTCGAGGAGCTCGCACTTCGCGATCGCCTCGGGAGTCGGATCCGGACCGAGGGCGTCGAGCTCGGCGCGGAGATCGGCGAGCAGCTCCGGCGCGTCGAGGAGCCAGCGCATCGCCCAGGTGAGGCCGGTCGCGCTGGTCTCGTGTCCCGCGACGAGCAGCGTCACGAGCTCGTCGCGGAGCTCCTCGTCGGACATCGGCTCGCCGTCGTCGTCGCGCGCGTCGAGCAGGAGCGAGAGGATGTCCGGCCCGCGCGTCCCGTCACGACGGCGGCGCCGGATCTCGGCGTGGAGCAGCGCGTCGTTCTCGGCGATCGCGCGACGGAAGCGCCCGTAGTGGTTGAAGCGCCCGAGGTCGACCTGCATGAACGGGAGGAGCAGCGGCGACCAGCTCCCGAGCTCGAGGAGGCGCTTCGTGTTCGCGACCATCTCCTCCAGGCGCGCGCCGTCGAAGCCGAACACCGTGCGGACGATCACGCGAAGGGTGATGTCCTGCATCGGCTCGTGGAACGAGAACGGCGCGCCGTGGGGGAGCGAGTCGATCGCCGCGTCGGTCTCGTCGAGCATCGTCCGCCCGTAGACCTGCATCCGCTCGCCGTGGAACGGCGGGAGGAGGAGCTTGCGCTTTCGCCGGTGCGCGCGGCCGTCGACCATGAGCACCGAGCGATCGCCGAGGAGCGGAGCCAGCGTGCTGTTGAAGCGGCCGGCCTCGAGCGTCTCGCCGTTGTCGAGGAAGACCTCCTTCACGTGCTCCGGGTTCGTGAAGACGACGAGCTCGAACGCGAGGAGCTTCATCGTGAAGGTCTCGCCGAGCTCCTTGGCCAGCCCGTCGAGGTACGGATACGGCGCCCGCAGCCACTGGAGCGTGGTCCACGCCGCGGGGTGCCTCGGGCCGGGCGGCAAGCGCATCCTCCACGTATACGCCAAACCGAGCCGTTCGACGCGTGCCTACGGCGCCGCGGGCGCTCGCTCGAGGCGGAGGTGCGCCCGGCCCCGCCGAGCGGCTACCATGACCGCGATGCGTGCGATCGTGCTCGGCTCCGCCGCCGGCGGCGGCTTCCCCCAATGGAACTGCGGCTGCGCGAACTGCGTCGCCGTGCGCGCCGGGCGCCCCGGCTTCGTCCCGCGGACGCAGGACTCGCTCGCCGTGACGGCGAGCGCCGATCCGATGACCGGCCGCTTCGCGCTCGTGAACGCGTCGCCCGAGATCCTCGCGCAGATCCAGAGGACTCCCGCCCTCTGGCCGCGCGCGCCGCGCCACTCGCCGATCGCCGCGATCGTCCTCACGAACGGCGACATGGACCACGTGCTCGGCCTCTTCTCGCTGCGCGAGTCGTATCCGCTCGCCCTCTACGTCACGTCGTCCGTGCGGCGCGGGCTCGAAGAGAGCGCGTTCATCCGCACGCTCCGGCGCTTCGACGGCCAGCTCGTGATGCGCGACCTCGTGCTCGGCGAGCGCGTCGAGCTCGCCGACGCCGCCGGCGAGCCGCTCGGCCTCTCCGTCACCCCGTCGGCGATGTCGGGGAAGCTCCCGGTCCACTTCGTCGGGCACGCGAAGGGCGCGGCGGAGGACAACGTCGCGCTCTCGTTCCGCGACGGGGGCGGATCGCTGATGTACGCCGCGGCGGGCGCGAGCGCGGACGTCGATCTCGGCGGGCACGACGTCGTCTTGTTCGACGGCACGTTCTTCCGCGAGGACGAGCTCGTGAGCCTCGGGCTCTCGAAGTCCTACGCGCGCGACATGGCGCACGTGCCCATCGGCGGAGACGGCGGGAGCCTCGCGCGCCTCGAAGGCCTCGCGGCGCGCCGGATCTACACGCACGTCAACAACACGAACCCGATCCTCGCCCCCGACTCGGAGGAGCGCCGCGCGGTCGAGGCCGCAGGCTGGGAGATCGCCTACGACGGGATGGAGATCGTGCTCGAGGCCGCCGGAGGATCGCGATGAGCGACGAGAGCCCGAACGGCGCACGCGCCAACGACGCGCCCCTCGACGGGGACGCCTTCGTCGCGCGCCTCCGCGAAGAGGGCGACAAGCGCTACCACGACCGCCACGACTTTCACGTCCGGATGCACGCCGGCAAGCTCTCGCGGCGCCAGATCCAGGCGTGGGTCGAGAACCGCTTCTACTACCAGACGCGGATCCCCATCAAAGACGCGATCATCCTGTCGAAGTCCGAAGACCCGGCGTTCCGGCGCGTCTGGATGCACCGCATCTCCGACCACGACGGCAAGGAGGAAGGCCTGGGCGGCATCGCGCAGTGGATCCGGCTGGCCAAGGGCGTCGGTCTCGACGTCGACGAGGTGAAGAGCCTCCGGCACGTGCTCCCCGGCGTGCGCTTCGCCTGCGACGGATACGTGCAGCTCGTCCGCGAGCGGCCGCTGGTCGAGGCCGTCGCGTCGTCGCTCACGGAGTTCTTCTCGCCCGACATCATGGCGCGGCGCATCGTGGCGTGGGAGCAGCACTACCCGTGGGTCGACGGCGAGACCCTCGCCTACTTCCGCGGCCGCGTGACACGCGCGCGCGAAGACTCGCGCGAGGCGATCGAGTACGTGCTCGCGCACGCGACGACGCGCGAGGCGCAGGAGCGCTGCATCGACGCGCTGATCCGCAAGACCGAGATCCTCTGGGCGCTGCTCGACGCGGTCGACCGCGCGTTCCCGGACACCTGATCCGAACGGAGCGCGAGCGAAGGAACGCCGTGGCGAGAGACCCCTCCTTCATCCCCAAGCTGGCGAACAAAGCCAGGCTGCGCTTCGATCGGCACTCGGGCAGCCACATGATCGTCTACCCCGAGCGCGGCCTCGCCTTGAACGACAGCGCCGCGAAGATCGCGAAGCGCTGCGACGGCACGCGCTCGTTGACCGAGATCGTCGACGAGCTCGCGCGCGAGGCCGGCGTCGACGCGGAGGGACGCGCCGACGTCGAGACGGACGTCCTCGCGTTCGTCGATCTGCTCGCCCAGAAGGGCCTGCTCGAGCCATGACCGCTCCGCGGCCGTACACGCTCATCGCGGAGCTCACGTACCGCTGCCCGCTGCGGTGTCCGTACTGCTCGAACCCGACCGACCTCGCCGCGCACGACGGCGAGCTCGACACCGACACGTGGAAGCGCGTGCTCGGTGAGGCCGAGGCGCTCGGGGTCGTCCAGGTGCACTTCACCGGCGGCGAGCCGCTCGCGCGGAGAGACCTCGAGGCGCTCGTCGCGCGCGCGAGGGAGCTCGAGCTCTACTCGAACCTCGTCACGAGCGGCGTCCCGCTCACGAAGGAGCGCCTCGCCGGGCTGGTCGACAACGGCCTCGATCACGTGCAGGTGAGCATCCAGTCGGCGCGGCCCGAGCGCGCCGACGCGATCGCCGGCTACGCCGCGCACCCGCAGAAGATCCAGGTGATGCGCTGGGTCACCGAGCTCGGGCTCCCGCTGACGATGAACGTCGTGCTGCATCGCGCGAACCTCGACGAGATCGACGAGCTCGTCAGCCTCGCGGAGGACGTGGGCGCGAGCCGGCTCGAGCTCGCCAACACGCAGTACGTCGCGTGGGCGCTGTCGAACCGCGACGCGCTCCTGCCGACGCGCGCCGCGCTCGAGGCGGCCGGCGAGATCGCGGCGAGGCACAAGGCGCGGCTCCAGGGGAAGATGGACGTGCTGTTCGTGAAGCCCGACTACTTCGGCACGACGCCGAAGGCGTGCATGGACGGCTGGGCGCGACGCTTCATCCACATGGTCCCCGACGGCCGCGTCCTGCCCTGCCACGCCGCGACGAGCATCACCACGCTGCGCTTCGACAGCGTCGAGGACCGCTCGCTCGCCGACATCTGGACGTCGTCCGAGGCGCTCCTCGCCTACCGCGGCGAGGCGTGGATGCCCGAGCCGTGCAAGAGCTGCGACCGGCGAGCCGTCGACTTCGGCGGCTGCCGCTGCCAGGCCTTCGCGCTCACCGGCGACGCCGCCGCGACCGATCCGGCCTGCCAGCTCGCCCCGCAGCACGCCCTCGTCGAAGCCGCGCGCTCGCGCGAGCCCGGCGAACGACGCTACCTCTACCGCGGCCGCTGACCCGGCGCCCACAAGGCGGAGCGACCCCGCTCCCGTCAGGCCGGAGGCAGCGCCGCGAGCAGCGCTTTGCAGGCGTCGAGCTCCTTGGCGACCGCCGCGCCGTTCTTGCCCGCGGCGAAGAACGGGGCGACCACGCCGAAGCGGCCGCGCGCGAGCTCGCCCAGGACGACGCGGAGGACCAGCCCGGTCGGAACGATCGCGAACGGCGACAGCTCTCGGTGAATGAACGCGCAGACGCGGGCACGCAGATCGGGCCGCTGCTCGATGAGGCGAAAGACGGCGCGGTTGAGCGGGTTGTCGAAGCCGGGCGTGCCCGTATCCCGCGCGTACGCGAACAGCTCGACCGAGTTGACGTCGCGCTGGCGCCAGTAGCGCTCGATGGCGACGTCCGAGCCCACGTCGATCGCCTCCGCGAGCGCCTTCGCGTCGCGGAACGCGTCGGTGATTCCGAAGCCGGGCGTGAAGTCCTTGAACAGACCGGCGTCTCCGACGAGCGCCCAGCCGGGCCCCGCGGCGCGCCGGAAGAAGAAGCGGCCCTTCACGAAGGAGATGACCTTGCCGAGGAGCTCGCCGTCGGCAAAGCGCGCGAGGTACGGGCGGGCGCGGAGCTGCTCGAGGTAGATCTCGCGCTGCCGCCCAGTCCACTCCGCGGCGCGGTCGATCGGCACGGCGATCGCGACGAGCACCTGGTCGCGATTGACGGGAAAGACCGCGATATAGTCGTCGCCGGAGTGAATGATCGCGGCGCCGCCTTCGTAGCGTGGGTCGGTGTCAAACCAATCGGGCCTCCGCCAATAGGCCCAGTACAGCGCGCGCGGCGCGTCGTAGCCGCGGTACTCCTCCGCGTTCACGAGCGAGGCGACCGTCGAGTGCCTCCCGTCGGCGCCGACGACGACTCGGGCTCGGACCTCCTCCCGCACGCCCCCGCGCTCGAGGACCGCGCCGACGACGCGGTCTCCGTCGCGCACGAGGTCGACGACCTTGGTGCGGAGCTCGACCGTCGCGCCATGCTCGCGCGCGCCGTCGACGAGCAACGGATCGAGGTCGACGCGACGAATGCACGAGCCTGGACGCTCACGGAAGTCGAGCCGTGGGACGGTGCCCTCCACTCCGTTCCAAAAGAAGGGGATGGGAGGGGCGATGGCTCGCACGCGATCCCCGAGGCCGAGCTCGTCGAGCAGCAACATTCCGTACGGCCCGATGACATGGGTCGACATGGGCTGATCGCTCGGCATGTCGTCCGCGTCCACCACGAGCACCCGCGTCCCTCGACGCGCGAGATAGGCCCCAAGCGTTGCCCCCGCGCACCGAGCGCCCACGACGACGGCGTCGAAGTCTCGCTGCATCGGCGAATGCTAGGGGCTTCCCGGAGCTCGCGGACATAGTCAAAAGTTCATGCAGCCGTCGGCTACAGCTCGAAGCAGTAGAGGCGCGCTTTCGTCTGGCAGCCCCAGTTGCGGAACCCGGGGCCGGGGCCGCCGTTGTCGGTCCACGTCCGATCGCGCCGGTCCAGCGCCCCGATCGTCCCGAAGGTGACCGCGTTGTCGGTCGACCAGTTGTTGCAGTCGGCGAAGATCGTGCCGTTCTCGCGGGTCCCCGTCCAGACGTGCCGGTTTTCGGTGACGGCGGCGCCCGACTCCGTGAGCTCGATCGCCACGGCCAGGACTCCCGAGGCGAGCTGGGTCCGGTTCCTGACCACACGCGCGCCGTCGAGGCGGACGTACGGGCCTTCGTGCGTGATCCGCGCGAGCGCGTGCTTGCCGTCGGCGCTGATCCACGCGATCCAGTCGCCGCCGAGCGCGGCTCGGTCCGCGGCCGCGACGCAGCGCGTGTCGGCGCCGCTCACGCCGCCCATGATGCCGTTCCATGCGTCCGACGTGACGAAGACGCGCTTGTCTTCGTTGCTGGCGTCGCCGGCTTCGGTCGGGCCGGCGTCGAGGGGCGCGGGGGCGTCGACGTCCGGCGCAGCGTCGGGGACGCTCGGCGGTGCGGCGTCGTCCGTGGCTTCGAGCTCGGCGGTCCGCTGGAACGTGGTGCACGACGTGGTGAGCGCCACCGCCAGGACGGCTCGACGGAGCAACACCATCGCCACTAGCGTCACACATGGGCGCGCAGCGAGCAAACCGTTGAGGGGGCACGGCCCCCCGAGGATAGGCGCAACCGCCCCCCGCCGCATGACGAGCCACGGGTACTATATCCGCCCGCGGTCTCGGGCGAGCGCGTCTCAGGCCGCGGCGGCCCGGCCTTGACGGTCGAGCGCGGCGAACTCTTCGTCCGAGAGCGTGAGCTCGGCTGCAGCGACGTTCTGCTCGAGGTGAGCGACCTTCGACGTCCCGGGGATGGGGAGCATCACGCTCGATCGCTTGAGCGTCCAGGCGAGCGCGATCTGCGCCGGCGTGGCCTTGAGGCGCTCGGCGATCTTGGCGAGAGGCGAGCCGGGGCCCGCGAGAGCGCCGGCGGCGAGCGGGTACCACGGAATGAAGCCGATGCCGTTCGCCTCGCAGAACGCGAGCACGGCCTCGCTCTTGCGGTCGACCAGGTTGTACTGGTTCTGCACGGTGGCGACGGGGAAGTGCTTCTGCGCGGCCTGGATCTCCTCCACGTTCACCTCGCTGAGGCCGACTTGCGCGATGAGCCCGTCGCTCAGCATCTGCGCGATCGCGTCGAACTGCTCGGCCCGCGGAACCTTCGGATCGATGCGGTGAAGCTGCCACAGGTCGATCCGGTCGACGCCGAGCCGGCGCATGCTCATGAGGACGCACTGCCGCAGGTACTCGGGACGGCCGAGCGGGAGCCAGATGTCCGGACCGTGCCGCGTGAGCCCGCCCTTCGTGGCGATGAGGAGGCCGCGGTACGGATGAAGGACCTCGCGGATCAGGTCTTCGCTCACGAACGGGCCGTACGAGTCGGCTGTGTCGATGAAGTCGATGCCGAGCTCCGGCACGCGGCGGAGCGTCGCCCTCGCCCCCTCGAGATCCGCGGGCGGTCCCCAGATGCCAGGGCCCGTGACGCGCATCGCGCCGAATCCGAGACGACGGATGGGACGCTCGCCGAGGAGCCGGAACTGACCCGAAGCCGAAGCGGAGAGATTGGTCGTCATGTGCATGTCCTCCAGGTGCGCCCGTTCACGACGGCCCTTGGATGCCAGAACGTGGCCACCGGGGTCGGGGCTCGTCGACGTCGACAGCCAACGACGCGGCCCGCGATCGCGCCACGGGCGAGCGCGAAGCCCTGCGACGAGCGCGTCGTGTCCTTCGGTGAGCGGGACCCATGCGCGACGCTGAGGCGGCGGCCGCGTCTCATCGCGTCGAGGGATCGAGCGCGACGCGGAGCACGCGACCGCGCGCGGGCTCTCCCTTCGCCTCGACCGTGACGAGCACGTCCTCCTCGAGTCGTCCGGCCCACATCCCGGTCGGGACCGGCGGCAGGGCGAGCCTCCCCTTGGTCGCCGTGGAGTCGTAGACCATCACCGCGTCTTCGTTCGTCTCGGAGTCCTGTCCGTCGACGAGCACGTGCCCGCCGACGAGCGCACCGGAGTAGCTCGAGACGAAGTCATCCGCGAGCTCCACCGACGAGAGCTCCTTCAGGCCGGGCCACGCGTGGGTGCGGATCTCGTCGGCCTCGGCGAGGTAGACGCGCGTGCCGTCGGCGGAGAAGCCCACCATGCCCGCCGGGATGCCGCCGCCGTCGAGCGACGTCCACGACGCGGCGAGCCCGGCTTCGACGAGCCGGGCGACGCGGGCGAACGTTCCGTCCGGGCCGCACGCGGCGAGCAGCAGGACCGCGTCCTCGCGCGGGTGGAGGTGGAGCTCGTGCGTCGACGGCTGCGGGAGGGCCGGGCTCTTGAGGATCCCGACGAGCGCGTGCGACGCGGCGTCGATCAGGAGGATCGCGGTCTCGCCTTCGCTCTCCGCGGAGATCCAGAGCCTCGCCCCGCTTCGATCGAAGGCGATCGCTTGCGCGACGAAGCCCGGACCCGCGAGCGCTTCCATCGTGGAGCGACGGACCTCTCGATCGACGCCGAGGGTGACGACCACGCTGGTCGACGCGACGTTCCCGACGACGGCGAGGCGTTCGCCCTGGTCGTCGATCGACCACCCGTGGACGCCGGTCCTGACGTCGCGGCTCGCCTCCGGCTTCGGCGGCTCGGTCGGGAGGTGGAGATCGGCAGGGAGAGCGAAGCTCGGTCCCACGGCGATCGCGGCGCCGTCGAGCACGCGGGATTGAATGCGGTCGCTCGACGAGGCGAAGGCGAAGCGGCGACCGCCGGCGCCGAAGGAGATCCACGGCCATGAGAGGTGTTCGTGAGCGACGTCGAACGAGGCGAGCTCCGCGAGCTTCATCGGGGCTTCGTACGCGATCGCGACGGCGGAAGCGAGTCGGCCCCCGCGCATCGCGATCGCGCCCGTTCGTTGCGCAACGCGAACGAGCGCGAGGACGCCGGGCTCGTCGGCCCTGTCTCGTCCGGCCGACGAGCACACGCCGTGTCGGAAAAAATCCGCGTCACGGTACCGCCTCAGGGTGGATCGTGGATCTTCGCGAGTCGCGAGCCGCGTGTGCTCGCGCGCATCCGCGCCTCCTCGCGATGAAGCCTCGGCGCCCATCGTCCATCTTGCGCAAGTTCTCTCGCGATTCGAGCGATTCGAGATGCCGTGAAGAACGCCGAACCTCTGGCACGTGCACTGCAGACCGTGCTCCACCTTGGCCACGTCACGATCGACCCACAAATACAGTGCCGCGGTGATCGTCGTCGCGATCGCTTCGATCGCAGGCGGCGTCTTCGCGCTCGCGCGGTCCTCGCCGTCGCCCCAAGCAGCGACCACCGCCGCGCACGGCGACGAGGGTGTCGGTGCCGCGCTCGAAGTGGGCACACGCGTGACGGCGACGTCATCGCCTCGTAACGAGCCGCGCGTCGTCGCGATCGCGGCGGGGACCGCGGACGGCGCCGCCGGCGATCCCGTCGCCGCGCTTCGTAGCGGCCTCGCGAGCGAAGACGAGGCCACGCGGATCGCGGCGGTCGAAGCCGCGGTGAGCGCCACGTCGATCGAGACGCTCGGCGAGCTCGCGAGGTTCGACCTCCGGCGAGACCCCGAGGCGGCGCCGACGGTCATCCACGCGGTCGCCCTGCTCGGCGCCAGCGCCGACGGCAAGAAACGCGACGACGCCGCCGACACGCTCGCGCGATGGCTCCGCGACGAGATGAAGCGCGAAGGTCCCGACGTCCCCGGCAACGTCTCGAACCTCGTCGAGGCGCTCGGCAACGTCGGCGGCAGCGGCGCCGCCTCGGAGCTGGCCCGCGCGCTCGACGGGCAAGGGTTGCCCCTCCACGTCGAGACCCTCGCGGTGATGAAGCTCGGCGAGCTCGGCGACGGCACCGCGCGACCCGCCGTCGAGCGCTTCGCCGATCGCGTCGCGGCGCTTCCGCCGGCCGAAGGGATCGACGACGAGCTCCGCGTCGAGGCGATCTCCGCTGCACGCACCACGCTCTCGCGGATCTGAAGATGTTGTCGCTCATCACCGAAGGCGAGTCGAAATCAACGCGGGCCGAGAGGCCCACCTCTCTGGATGGTCGGGGCTCCAAGTCCTCTCTCGATGAAAGGTCGCTCATGAACGCTGGCAAAGTGCTCGGGATGACGGTCGTTGGCGCGATGCTCGGACTCGGTGTCGCGGGGTGCACCGCGTCCGCGGACACCGGCGCCGACGTCGACGACGACGAGACGGTCGAGAGCACCAGCGACGAGCTCAGCGCCGGCTCGTGTGCTCCGTCGGGCGCGGCAGGCGTCGTCCCGAAGAAGCATCGCGCGCTCCTCGACACGATCGCCTACGCCGAAGGAACGCGTGGCCGTGGCCAGGACGGCTACAACGTCACGTTCGCGTACCGCTACTTCTCGAGCTGCGCCAAGCACCCGAACATGAAGGTCTGCTCGGGGCGCTACTGCTCCACGGCAGCGGGCCGCTACCAGTTCCTGACGGGGACCTGGAAGGGGCTCGGGTACTCGAGCTTCAGCCCGGCCAACCAGGACCGCGGAGGAATGAAGCTCATCTCTCGGCGCGGCGCGAACATCCCCACGGGCCGCGCCCTCACGGCGACCGAGTTCGCCAACACGATGAACCGCATCTCGTACGAGTGGGCGTCGCTCCCGCCGGGCCGCTACGGTCAGCCCTCGTACAGCATGGCAGCGACGCGCAAGAAGTACTGCTCCTTCGCAGGCTGCTGATCCCGCCAGCGCCGCGCCTCCGACGAGGAGGCGTCCGCTTCGGCGTGCAACGGCGCGGTCAGACCGTCGGGCGGAGCAGCGCCTCGAGCTTCTCGAAGCAGAGACGCCAGCCTTCGCGGTTGCCCGCGCGATCCTCGGGCGCGAGGAGCTGGTCCTGACGGAGCGAGATCTCGGTCGAGGCTGGACCGACCTCGCGGAAGTCGACGGTGAGGAGCGTCGGATAGGGGTCGGCGTAGTTCGGCCCCTCGTACACCCACGTCTTCACGAGCCGCGTGTCGCGGACGAGCTCGCGGTATTCGCCCGTCGTGACGTGCCGGTTGCCGAGCGGATCGACCGCGACGACGCGGTAGCGACCGCCGAGGCGCACGTCCGCGCTCGCCTCGGCGACCGAGCACGGGCTCGGCGCGAGCCACTGCTGCAGGCACGCCGGGTCCGTCCACGCCTCGAACACGGCCGCGAGCGGCGCCGCGATGACGCGCACGATCGTGATCGAGGCCGCTTCGGTGGACTCACTCATCAGGGGTCGTTCGCGTCGGGGGACGTCAACAGGACCTGATGGATGCCGATGACGTTGCCGCACGTGTCCTCGAACGCGGCGGACACGGAGGAGCCCATGTTCGTCGGCTCCCGCTTGAACACGACGCCGAGCGCCGTGAGCCGCTCGTACTCCTTCTGGCAGTCGTCCACGCCGAAGGACGTGGCGGGGATACCCGCATCGAGGAGCGCCTTCTGGTAGGTCTTCGCCGGGGCGAAGCCCATCGGCTCGAGGAGCAGCTCGACCGCCGAGCTCTCCGGCGAGACGACGGTGAGCCAGCGATACTCTCCCAGCGGGATGTCGTGCTTCTTCACGAAGCCGAGGACCTCCGTGTAGAAGGCGAGCGCCTTCGACTGGTCCTCTACCAACACGCTCGTCAGGTTGATCTTCATCGTCGCCTCCGGTGGACAGTCCCCCGCATGGTTTTCCTCTTGGCCGTGCCCGCGGTCGTCGCGCTCTCGACCAAGCTCTCCGGCGGCGCGGCCTTCACGGTCTTCCCCGCGGCCTTCGCCGCGCGCGGGACGAACATCGCGCTCAGCGCATCGAGCCGGTCGTTCCAGAAGCGCTCGTAGAAGGCGAGCCACTGCTGCGCCTGCGCCAGCCGCGCCGGCACGAGGCGGCAATGGTGCTTGCGGCCCTGTACGGTTCGCAGGACGAGGCCGGCGCGCTCGAGCACCTGCACGTGCTTCGACGCGGCCGCGAGCGACATCTCGAACGGCTCGGCGAGCTCGGTGACGGTGTGCTCGCCGCTCGAGAGCCGGCGCAGCATGGCACGACGCGTGGGATCGCCGAGCGCCCGGAAAACGGTGCTGAGTGGGTCCGCGCGTTGCTCAACCATGTGGCTGATCGTTTAGCGAACGCGGCCGCGACCGTCAACCAACTCGTTGAGTATCGATCAGCGGATCGGCGCTCTCCGACGCGCTGGCTTCACGGGTGGCGCGCCGGGCGAGAGCGAGCCTGTGAGGTTCCGTGTGAGATCCTGGAGCGCACCGCGGAGCTTCTCGAGCTGCACCAGGCTCTCCTTCGTCGGCTCGTAGCCGGCGCGACGCATCAGGTCCGTCGGGACGGTCGCTGCGCGCTCCTCGAGCTTCACTCCGGCGCGCGTCAGCCGGACGCGGACCACGCGCTCGTCGTCCGGGTCGCGCCGCCGGTCGACGAAGCCGGCCTCCTCGAGGCGCTTGAGCAGCGGCGTGAGCGTCCCCGAGTCGAGCGCGAGCCGCTCGCCGAGCTCCGAGACGGAGAGATCGTCCCTCTCCCAGAGGACGAGCATGACGATGTACTGCGGGTACGTGAGCCCGAGCGGCTCGAGGAGGGGCCCGTACGCTCGGGTGAAGGCGCGCGACGCGGAGTAGAGCGCGAAGCAGAGCTGCGCATCCAATCGGCTCGCCGTCCGCGCGCCCGCCACCTTCATTGTCCCTTCAGCGCACGCACCGTCGCGAGCGCTTCGTCGACGTGCTTGCCCGCGCTGAGCATCGCCTCGAAGCGGTGCCGGAGGATGCCTTCTCGATCGATCACGTAGGTCACGCGGCTCTCGAGCATACCCAGCATCTTGCGCGGCATGCCGAGCTTGCGCCGGAGGGAGCCGCCTTCGTCGGCGAGCAGCGGGAACGGGAGCTGGTGCTTGTCGGCGAACCGGCGATGGCTCGCGCTGTCGCCCGTCGAGACGCCGGCCACGACGGCGCCCGCGGCGAGAAAATCGCCGCTCGCGTCGCGGAAGCCGCAGGCCTCACGGGTGCACACGGGCGAGTCGTCCTTCGGATAGAAGAAGAGCACGAGCGGTCCCTTCGCCAGCGCGTCTTCGAGAAGGAACGGCTTGCCGTCTTGGTCCGGCAACGTGAACGAGGGGACGCGATCGCCAACCTGGATCTCGGTCATGGGGGCGTCCTCAGGCGACCTTGACGTCGACGACGATGTTGCCGCGCGTCGCGTTGGAGTACGGGCAAACCTGGTGCGCAGCCGCGACGAGCGCCTCGGCCTCGTCGCGCGCCAGCTCGGGGAGGTGCGCGACGAGCTCGACGGCGAGGCCGAAGCCGCCGGACGGGACGGCGCCGATGCTCACGTGGGCGTCGACCTTCACGGGCCCGGTGACGAGCTTCTTCTGGCGAGCGACGAAGGCGATCGCGCTGCCGAAGCAAGCCGAATAGCCCGCGGCGAAGAGCTGCTCGGGGTTCGTCCCGGCCGCCCCCGTCCCTCCGAGCCCCTTCGGCATCGCGAGCGCGTGCTCCACGGCACCGTCGTCCGTGGTCACCCGGCCGTCGCGGCCTCCGGTCGCGCTGGCGTGGGCGGTGTACAGGGTCTTTTCGATTCGGGTCGGCGTCGTCATGGCAATCATATTGCGCACGATTGCATTGCGCGCAATGCAAATCGACCAACGGGCGCGCGGGGCCGCTAGGCGGCGCTACCTCTGGCTCGCCAGGGCAAGCGCCGCCCGCGCCTTCAGCGGGTCGTCGGCGTCTCCGGCGGCGGCCGGCGCGCCCCGCTCCCCTGCTCGCACTTCACGACGTTGGCGAGGGCGATGAGGCATATTGCGGCCGCGATCACGAAGATGCTCGTGCGCCGGCGCGGCGCCATGCCGTGCCTCCGCGTGTAGGAGCGGCTCACTTCCGGATCGAGGTATCCCGAGGACCTGCTTTCGGACGAGCTCGCGCGCGCGACGAGCGAGTCCTCGAGGCGATCGATGTGCTGGGCGCGCCACGCGTCGAGCTGAGCGACGTAGGTCGCGGCTTCGGGGCTGAGCACGCGCTGGCCCGCGTTCGCGCCCGCCTCGTCGAACGCGGGCTCTTCGCCGTTCTCCAGGCGACGCGACGTGTAGCCGACCGCCTCGCCGAGCTCGCCCGCATCGAGCCACATCCCGTGAGCCGAGCAGACGTCGATCTGGGTCGCGCTCCGCGCCGCGAAGCGACCGCGCTCCATCTCGCGATTGCAGGAGGGGCAGCGAACGAGCCCTATCGCGGAGCTCGTGACGTCGCCGCGCGGCCGCTGCGATTCGAACCTGACGACGAGATCGGGCCGCCCCACGAGCAGCGACCACGCACGGGCGCCCACGAAGACGCCGTTGCAGCCGCCGCAGGCATGGACGGACGTCCCTGCTTCGAGCGGCGTCGGGATCAGGGCCCCGCTGCAACGCGGACAGACGGAGCCGACCGCGACGTCGAGCGCCGGGTCCGCGACCGGGATCTGGCACGCATGGCACGTCCCTCCGGGAACGCTGGGGCGCCCGCAGAACAAGCAGAACGCGACCTCGCCCGCGCCCGGAGGCGCCGCGACGCGATAGCCGGGAGGGCCTCCGGTCATCCACTCAAGATAGACAGCGCGCCAACCGCGGCAAGCCGTCCGTGGCGCAGCCGAGAGATGACCCCCAGCACGCGCCCGCGAGATCAGCGCGCAGGCGGTCCGTTCTTCGACGGCACGTTCACGACCATGCCGCGGTGCGGATCCGAGGCCACTCCACCCCGCGACGTCGTCACGTCGCTGGCGAGGGTGAGGCGGAGCACGTCCGTCTCCTCGAACGCCGAGCCGTCCGCGCGCGACGGGTTCGCCCGCCCGACGCGCGCCACGGCGACCACGGACTTGGCCGGCACGTCGACGACGCGCTCTCCGCACGTACGCTCGTCGCTGCAAGCGAAGAAGCGCGCGCGCTCACCTACGATCTCGAGCTTCCACCCGTAGACCGTCTCCGGATTGTGCGTCGAGGCGAGCTCCTTGGCTGTCAGCGCGGAGGCGTACGCGACGTCCACCGGACTGCCTGACTTCACGCCTTCGTTGGGAGCCGCGCATGCTGCGAGGAGGGAGATCACGACGACAGGGAGGCCCACCCGAACGACGAAGCGCATGGGTAGACCTCTAGCGCGTCTTCGACGGGATGACCTACTTGGAATGTCCGTCTAGCTGCACTGCCCCGACACGCAGCGCTTCGATCCCGGGCACTGCGCGTTCGTGCGGCAGCCCGGCACGCAGCGGCTGGCGGTGCAGATGAGCCCCGAGCCGTCGTTGCCGGGGTTGCACTGGCCGTCGTTGGCGCATGCGCGGCCGCCGGAGGCGCCCGACGACGAGGCGCCCGAGCTTGAGGCGCCCGAGCTCGAGGCGCCCGACGACGAGGCGCCCGACGACGAGCCGCCCGAGCTTGAGGCGCCCGAGCTCGAGGCGCCCGACGACGAGGCGCCCGACGACGAGCCGCTGCTCGGACCGTCGAGCACGTCGATGTTGAGCCGCCCGTTGATGGTCGCATCGCGCGAGGCCTTCGCGTTGGCCGTGCAGATGTCGATGCGTGTCCGCCCCTTCCCGCGGAACGCGCCGCCCGTGTCGACGACGCGAAAATCGATCGAGCGGCCGTACTTCGCTTCGAGCTCCTTGATGCGGAGGTGCTGTCCGTACCGGAACGCGTTCGTGTCCATGGCGACGGACACGTACGATGCCTTGCCCGCGAGGAACTGCTGCAGCGTCCGCAGCGGCGCGCCGCGACGGTCGACGAAGCCCCCCTCCAGCGGCGAGCTGTCAGGGTAGTAGCCGGTGCCGCGGGCGACGAACGAGCTCGTGACCCTCAGGCTGTCCTCCGAGCTCCCAACGTCCTCGTCTTCTTGGTCGTCGCCCTCCTCGCTCGATGCGACGCAGGCGGTGACGAGCGCACTGATCATGAGTAGCAGCGGGAGCGACGTTTTCTTCATCGTCCCAGCATTGATTCACGCGTCATGCCGGGTTGCCCGGCCGGATTCTTCTCCTGTGGGTGCGTGTGGAGCATGGATACGCGCACGAAGCTCGCGCGTCCTCGCGAGCAATTCGTCAACGTGTCCGCGAGCACCCGCGGCCGTGCTGCGTTTGATCGCCCCTAGTTTTCGCGGGTGCGGCTCGGGGATGACCGGCCGGGCTGGAGATCCATGATCTCGCCGTGCGTGCCAGAGGGGCGCCACGCATTCTGACTGTTCAGGACCGGCGCAACGGGGTGCGCCTTGGCGCCCACGCCGTCGCCGCTCGGACTATGCTGCGCCCATGCTCGCGAAGAAGCTCCTCGTCCGTCCCGGATCCCGCGTCGCCGTCATCGGAGCGCCTCCCACGATCGACCTCGTCCTGCCGCCCGATGCGAAGCCGAGCGAGCGCGGCCCGGCGGACATCATCCTCGTCTACGCGCGCGATCGCGCCGCGCTCGGTGGGGCCCTCGCGAAGGCTACGAAGCGCGTCGCGGAGAGCGGCGTCCTCTGGGTGGCGTATCCGAAGGCGGGTCAGCTCGGCACGGATCTCAATCGAGACATCCTCGCGCGGGCGCTCCAGGCGGAAGGGCTCGAGCCGGTCACGCAGATCGCGGTCGACGACGTCTGGAGCGCGTTGCGCGTCAAGCGCGACGCGGCGCTCTCGGCTGCGAGAAAGGCGCGGGGCGCCTTCGCGGAGAAGCCGAAGCCGGCGCGCGGCAAGGCGAAGGCGAAGCCGAAGGCGAAGGCGAAGAGCGCGGGCACGAAGAGCGCGGGCACGAAGAGCGCGACGCGAGCGAAGAAGAAGAGCGCCGCGAAGACGAAGAGCGTCCGCGCCGGAAAAGGCGCTCGCGCTCGTCGGCGGGCGTGACTCCCCTTCGCTCGCCGTGAACGAGTCGCGACGGCGGACCTACGGCGCGAGGAGCTGAATCGCCTTCGCGAGCACGGCGTCGTGATGCGCCTCGAGATCGGCCGGAGTGGGCTCGACGACGACGTCGGGCACGTGGCCGATCGCGAAGAAGCGGCTGCCGTCTCGATGCGCGACGTGCATTCCCGTGAAGGTCACGCCGTACCCGCCGGGGAGCTGGATGCCAGTGATGTTGCCGTTCGCGCCGCTCGTCTGAGCGCCGACGACCTTGCCGCGCTTCGAGTCGCGGAAGAACGACGTCAAGTGCTCCGCCTGCGACTGGCTGTCGTGTCCGACGAGCAGGACGACCGGGCCGCTGAACGTGGGGGCGCCGGGCGCGAAGAGGCCGAGAGTCTGGTCACCGCTGTCGAGAGACACCGTGCTGCGCGGCGTCACGCCGAGCATCGCCATCTTCGGTCCGCGCGCGTCGCTCGGAATGACCTTCGCGAGGATCTCCCACGACGCCATCTCGGGGTAGCCGCGCATGTCGAGGACCACCGCGCGCGCCGACGCGAGGCCCTGGTCGATCACCGTCGGTTCGACCTTGCCCGGGGCGTGCCGGCCGTACGCGTTGAGCGTGACGTAGAAGACGTCGGGCGCGCCGAGATCGGCGAGCGGCCCCGGCGCGCGGTCCCATAGACCGAAGGCAGACGGCGACTCCTTGACCCCGGCGAGCTTCGCGTCGCGCACGACGCCGTCGAGGCCTCGCACGCGAACGGCGGGCGACGGCTTGCCGGCGAACAGGTACCTGCTCGAGAAGCTCGCCTTCTCGTGCGGCGAGCAGCTGACGAAGCGTCCGATGCGCGCGAGGGCGTCGGCGGTCGTCTCCCCGTCGATCGCGAGGAGGGTCTCGCCCGGCGAGATCGCGCCGGTGGCGCTCGCGGCGACGACGAGGTCCGCCCCGTACGGAACGACGGCGATCGGCGCGGAGCTGGAGGATCGCGCCGCGCCGTGATCCTGGATCCCGACATGACCGTCGGCGAGGGCCTCGGTGAAGCGCCCGAGCGCGCGCCTCACCGCGGCGCGCCCGGTGCCGAGCTCCGCCTCCAGCAGCGCCATCGCCTCGCCGAGACGCTCGTCGATGGGCGCCGCGAGGTCCTCCGTGTACGGCCAGAACGCGTGCACGGTCGCGTACGCGAGCACGAGCGCTGCGCGCGCGTCTCCTGGGGCGTCCGTCGGCCTTCGGAGCTCGGTCGGCATCGTACGCGGCTGGAAGTCGAGCCGCGTACGGTCGCCTGCAAGGGCCGGAACTTCGCCGTCGTTCGGCCGCGCGGTCCACTCGCTCACCGGATCGCTCGTGCGAACGTCAGCCGAAACGACGTCGGGGATCGGCGTGCGCTTCACGAGGAGCGAGCGCGTGCGGACGAAGAGGCCCGCGCCGCCGACGCCGAACCAATCGCTCTCCGCCGCGGCCGCGGGGATGTCCTCCCCGAGGAGCCATGCACGGCGACGGGCGCGGAGGCTCACGGCGAAGAGCGCCGCGTCGGGAGCGATGGTGCGACCGGTCAGCAGCGCGATCGGCAGATCCGTCGCTCCTTTCGCCGCGAGGGCGCGCCCCGGCGTGTCGCTCGACCGACACGCGTAGACGTTCTGCACCTTCATCTGAACGGCGAAGACCTCGTCGGGCTGCCCGTTGCACTCGCGATGACGCTCGTCGAGGAGCGCTACGCCCGTCGTCGACGCCGCCGCGAACGCGCGCTCGAGCGCGGGCATGAGGTCGTTCGATTGCGGCAGATCGCGGAGATCGAGCGCGACGCTCGTCGCGCCTGCCGGGATCGAGACGTCGCCCGTGCCCGGACGCACGATCGCCACCGAGCCTTGGAGCAGCACGCTCGCCGACGGCAGGGGCCGGGACTCGGCGGCGTGGCTGCATGCGCCGTCGAGATCCGTCGCGAACGTGGCGAGCGTGACGTCGTCGATCGTCGACCCGCTCGCGAGCGCCTTCGCGAGCGCCGCTTCCCCCGGCGCCGTGTCGGTCCCCGGACCGAAGGCACGATACGCACCGGCGGCACGCGCGAAGGCGACGAGCGGGGCGACGGTGCTCGGCGGGCCGCCGGAGAGGCGGTCGCACGCATCGGCCGTCGCGGCCGGCGGGATCGTCTCCACATCGCCAGGGCCGTCGGGCGCAGGCGAACCGCCGTCAGGGGACGAACAGCCGAGGAGGGTGACGAGGCCGAAGGCAGGGAAGAGAGGGCGCATGATCCGGGTGGGGACAGATCCGTCTCCGACGTGACATTTTTTTTGCTGTTCGTCGCCTGACGGTGGCCCCGCCGCTGCGGGCGGACGCGCAACGGGCGGGTTCTTTCGAACGGCCGACTTCTTGCTAGGCCAGCCGCGTGGTCCCCGCGCGAACGTGCACGTCCGCGACGCACTCGCTGGAGGGCGGGCTCCTCGCGGTGCACGCGGCGGGCGACTTCACCACGACCTTCGAGAGGCTGCTCGGGGCCTACGGCGCCGAGATCAATGGCTTCGTGAACGCGCTCCTCCGGAGCCCGGAAGCGAGCGCCGACGTCTGCGCGCAGATCTGGGGGGACGTCTGGCGTGACCTTCCCTCGTTCCGTGGAGACGCGAGCTTCCGCACGTGGGTGTACGTCATCGCGCGTCACGCCTGCCTGCGATTCCGGGCGCGCTCACCGCAGCGCCGCGAGTGCTCTCTCTCCGAAGCGCGAACCTCGCAGCTCGTCTATCTGCATCCCACGCGGCCGTCGCCGACCGAGACGCGACGCGAGCGGTTCGCGCGCCTCCGTGCCGAGCTCTCCGATGACGAGCAGGCGCTCCTCGTCTTGCGCGTCGACCGCGCGCTCGCGTGGGAGGACATCGCGCGCATCCTCTACGGCGAGACGGAGGACGCGAGCGTCGAGCGCCTCACGGCGGCGCTCCGCAAGCGCTTCGAGCGCCTGAAGGAGCGCCTTCGCGCGCGACTCCGCGAAGAGGAACCTTGACGGAGGACCTCTTCACCGAAGATCCGGAGCTCGAGGCGGCGCTTCGCGAGCTGGCGCGCGCCGAGCCCCGACCCGTCTACCGGTTGCAGTCACGGATCGGGCCGTACGAGCTCGGCGAACGTATCGGCGAAGGAGGCATGGGGGTCGTCCATCGCGCGCGCGACCTCCGGCTCGGGCGAATCGTGGCGCTGAAGCTCCTCCCCCCGCACATGACGCGGGACGCAGCGAGGCGCGCTCTCTTGATGCGCGAGGCCCAGGCCGCGGCGGCGATCGTGCACCCGAACGTGACGGCGGTGTTCGACATCGGCGACGCCGACGGGATCCCGTACATCGCGATGGAGCTCGTGCGCGGCGAGACGCTTCGTCAGGAGCTGTCGCGGGGGCCGCTCTCGCGCGAGCGCGCGATGGCGTATGCGCGCCAGCTGGCGGCGGGCCTCGAAGCGGCGCATGCCGCCTCGGTCGTGCACCGCGATCTCAAACCCGAGAACGTCATCGTCGACTCGACGGGTACGCTCAAGATCGTCGACTTCGGGCTCGCGAGAGCCGTCGTCCGCGGCGACGACGGCGTGGCCCACGGACAGGCGCACGTCACGCTCGCCGGCTGCGGAACACGACGCTACATGGCGCCGGAGCAAGCCAGCGGTCGCGGCGCCGACACACGGGCGGACGTCTACGCCTTCGGGCGCATCCTCGGCGAGCTCTTCACGGACGACCGATCGCGGCCCCGCAGACCTCGGGAGAGAGCGCTGGCCGCGCTCGCCGCCGCCTGCATCGCGGACGATCCGGACGAACGCCCGAGCGACGGCGCCGCGCTCGTGGCCGCGCTCGACAGCGTCGCGGACGCACGGCGAGTCGCGCGGGCCCGCGCGACGAAGGCGGCGGCCGCCGTCGGGGCGGCGATCCTCGTCGCTGTCGTCGGCGCGTCGGCTCGCGCCGGGTTCGCGGAGGCGACCGATCCGCCACGAGAGGCCGACGTCTTCGCGCTCACGTCGAACTCGGTCGAGGCGCCGATCCTCGCCGACGCGATCTCCCCCGACGGATCGACGGTGGCCTACGCAGAGCGACGCGGCCTGTTCGTCCGGAGCGTTCGCGGAGACGCGGCGGCGCCGCGCGCAGTCGCGATGGTCTCGGCTACGTCCGTCGGCTTCGCGGCGGACGGCCTCTCGCTCGTCGTCACGCTCGCCGGCGGAGCGGCCGCGCGCGTGACGCTCCCGGACGGCAAGGTCCTTCCGCTCGACGTCGGGCACGTCGACGATGCATCCATCGCCCCCGATGGATCAACGCTCGCGATCGTCGACCAGGGCGTCCTCGCGCTGGTCGATCTCGGGAGGCCACACGAGCGCCGCGTGCTTCATCGCTTCGACGGCATCGCGTCCGGCGTCGCCTGGTCCCCGTCGGGGAGGACGCTGCTCCTCCCGATCATCGCCCGAACGATCGGGGCTCCGTGTGAGCTCGTCACGTTCGACGTCGCCACGGGCGCCATGAGCACGGTCGTGCGCGAGCCTCGCCTCCTTCAGGACGTGGGCGAGATCGCGGCGACGTTCGCCGGAGAGGACCGTCTCGTGGTCGCGCTCGCTCCGACACGAAACGAAGAGGCCGTGCTGCGCGAGATCGGACGGGACGGCGCGACACGACGCGACCTCGCGCGCATCGGCCGGAACGCCGTCTCTCATCTTCGTGCCAGCCGCGACGGCTCCCGGCTCTCGTTCGTGCGCTACAAGAACCAGACCGACGTCTACGTCGCCGACCTCGACGACGACGGTTCGCTCTCCCCGCTGCGTCGCGTGACGCTCTCCGACGACAACGAGCGCCCGAGCGATTTCACGTCCGACGGAGCGCTCCTCGTGGTCGCGGACGCGCCGCAGGGACACCGCGTCATGCGCTTCGATCCGGACAGCGGCCTCGGCGAGGCGCTCTTTCCCAGCGCCGCTTGGACGACGTGGGCCGTCGCGGCGCCCGACGAGGGCGTCTTGGCGTTTCGCCTCGAAGAGCAACACGCGAACGCGGCGGAGCTCTCACTCGTCGCCCGCACGGGCGTCTCGCGCCCGCTCGCGAAGGACGTCCCGGTCCTCGGCCGTGGGCGTCCTCCGCCCCACGACGTGGCGCTTCGCTGCGCGTCGACGTCCTGCCTGATGGCCACGCGCACGACCGACGGCGTCCTCTTCTCCACGGTCGATCCGAAGACGCTCGACATGGAGCCCCTGGGCACCGGCCTCGGGCTCGATCCGTCCTGGGGCTTTGCGCTCTCCGCAGACGGCGAGCGCATCGCGATCCGCGAGCGCTCGAGCAGCGCGTTCGCGATCGTCGCGCGTGACGGTGCGCGTGTCGGCGAGGTCCCGGCGCCCGAGGGGTGCGTCATGCAGTTTGCAGCCTTCGCCGCGAAGAATCGTGCGCTCGTCACCACCATGATCTGCGCCGCGAACGACGCGAACCAGATTCGACTGCTGCCGCTCGACGGAGGCCCTTCGCGGATGCTGGCGACGAGCGCGGCCGCGTGGTTCTCGCATCCGGTCGTCTCGCGTGACGGACGACGCCTCGCCGTTTCGGAGATGCCGTGGACGAGCAACGTCTACGTCGCGGACGTCTCGCGCTTGCGCCGCTAGAACCTCGGCCCACCGATCGCGATGTGGTGAGCAGCGACGCGCGCAGCGACGTTGCGATAGACTCGGCGGACGGTGGAGAAGCTCCTCGTCGTGGAAGAGGCCTTCGTCGCACGCGGTCGCGGCGTGCTCTTGCTCCCGCGCTTCACCGCCGGGCCACACTCTCCCACGAAGCTCGCCGTGGTGTTGCGCCGTCCCGACGGCACCGAGCTCGAGACCGTGGCCACGACGGAGACCTCGCACGTGCGTGGAGCGCTGGCGCCGTGGGCGATGTATCGCCTCGCGGAGCTGACGCCGGACGACGTCCCTCCCGGCACGGAGCTGTGGACCCGAGACGACGCCGGTACGGAGTGACCGCGACGGCTTGGCGACGGTGACCACGGCCGTCGCCCGAGCGTCGCGCCAAGGCTAGTTCGCGCAGATCGGTCCTTCGATCCGCCGAGCTTCCTCTTCCGTGCAAAGCACCCAGCCATGCGCGGTGAGTCCGGCGGAGCCCGACGCGTTCACCAGCAGACCGTCCGCCAGCCGCTTGAAGCAAGGTCCGTCCGTCGTAAGTGGGCCTGGCACACAGCCGAGGACGACCTTCCTCCGGCACTGCGCCGCCTCGTCGAGCATGATCGCGTCGACGGCCATGCACTCGCGTGGACAGCTGCAGGCCGGAAACGGACACCCGTTCTCGACGACCGCATCGCTTGCCGGGCACGGATCCACGGAAGCCGGCTGGCCCGCCTCCAAGCTCGCGTTCGAGTGGCTGCTCGGTGGGTCCCTGCGTTCGAGCGGCTCGTCCGCTTTCTCGCAGCCCGCGGCAGCGAGACCAACCAACGTCGCAAGCGCCATCACCGACCATCCCACGCGCATGCTCTGAATCGGCTTCACCGGTGCCCCCTCGCGCTTGCGACAGAATTACGTCTACGACGCTCTCGGTAACGGTTACATGCTCGCCTCATCATGACAAGGCACCAAGGAGCCAGGCGCTCGTCGACTACTTGACGGCGAACGGTCGGCTGACGGCGAATCGAAGGTACAGATCGGACGCGCTGTCGTGGCGAGACGCCGCGAAGACGACACCGCTCTTGAGCGAACCGACGGCCGCCTTCACATCGCCTTCGAGTCGCGGTGGCGTGAAGATCTTCACGCCACGAGGGACCACGAGCTGCCATCGCGCCTTCCCGGAAGCATTCAAGAAGATGACGCGTGCCACATCCTCGGGCGCGACGCCGTCGATCGCGAACGGCTCGCCGAGCGAGCGCGAGGCCTCCGCGACGACCGGTGGCGCGAGCAGCCCGTCGACCACGACACCTTCCGTGGGCCAGTCGAGGACCGTCGCGAACGACCCCGATTGGTCCTGCATCTGGACGAAGTATCGGGTGGTCGGCATCACGCCGTCGACCTTGACGAACTCGAAGTCGAAGTCGAACGCGCTTCCGTCCGCGGTGACGTCCATCCGCGTCGGCGTTCCGAAGAACGCGTCGCCCGCCGACTCGAGCGAGCTGACCGACGCGCCGAGGGTCGAGCTGCCGCCGAGCGGTCCGGCTGCGCCGCCCGGAAGCACGATCCTTCCCTTTGCTTTCGACGGGACGAGGGGCGTCCCGAGCTCGAGATCGACGTCGAGCGGCAGGTCGCCGGCCGTGGCCGGCACGTCGGTCTTGCTCCAGCGATGGAACACGAGCTCTCGGCCACGTGCGCTCACGGTCGGCGAGGCAGCCATCGTGAGCTCTCCCGCGACGAGCGCAAAGGGAGCGTTCGGAAGCGTGTCGAGCGAGTAATCTCCGGGCGGCCCCTGGAAGGTGGAGCCGCCGATCGTCGACGACATGACGACGAGCTCTCCCTGCCCACGGGAGAGATTGCCGGAGACCTTGATCTTCTTGGGGTCGGGAGCCGCGAACAGCGTGATGTCTCGCTTGGGGTCGCCCGGCATCTTCGGCGCGTAGACCTGGCTCGCGCGCGCGATCTCGGCCTTCGTGAGCTCGACGAAGGACACGACCTGGGTCTCGGAGCCGAACACCGTCGCGGCGGCGGTTCCCTTCGACCAATCGATGCCGGGGATCGTGACGAGACCGTCGGCTCCGGCGCGCGTCTCGAGACGCTCACCCCCGGGGTAGTCGAAGATCACGGCGGCGTTCGGCACGGTCGTCGTCGTCGTTCCCTCGTCCGTCACGACGAGAACGGTGAGCGACTCACCGACCGGCGAGTCCGCTCCCGCGTCGTCGCTCGCCGGCATCGCGCCGCTCGTGTCCGAGCTTCCGCAACCGCCGTTCAGCGCCGCCATCGAGAGAGCGCCGAGGGCCATCGCCAGGATGAGGGTCGATCGTGCTCGCATCGTCGTGGACCTTTCATCGAGCGCCGCTCCGTCCGTGACGGTCGCAGCGCGGGAAGCATCGAGTGTTCGCCTCAGAACCCGAACGGAAAGCGTGTGACCGTCGGCAAGCGGATCAGCGACGGCGGCTGGACATCGCTCTCGCGTCGAGCGCCGAGCCACATCTCCGAGGTCCCGAAGAGGTACGCCACCTCGTCGGCCGGCCGCGCGAACTCGATCGGCGCGATCTTCGTCGTGCACGACGTGTCGATCGGCGCCTCCGGGTTCGCGAGGAAGGACAGCAAGAGCTCGAAGCCGCAGGACCGCTGCTCGGTAGAGCCGATGTCCGGACGCATCGGTGATTGGCTCACGACCGAATGGTTCGCGTTCGGTACCGTCACGAAGGTCTGCTTGGGTCCCGCGAAGTGCGGCTTGAACTTCTCCTGCTGCGCGATCGGCGTCTGAGCGTCGAGCGTGCCGGCGAGCATCAGCATCGGTACGTTCGTCGTGGCGAACTTGCCGACGAGCTCGTCGGCGTCGTAGCGCGGCCACGACGCGTACAGAGGCGCGAGCTGGTCGATGCCGGACGGAAAGACGCTCGCCCCGAAGCGCTGCGCCATCGTCGCGGCGTCGGGCGGTGGGGACTCCCACAGCTCGGAGAATGCGATGTTCGCGTAGAGCGCGCTCGAATTCAGCGCGGCGTTCGGGTCGAGCGTGAGGTTTCGCGACGCGAACGTACGAATCGCCGCGGCGTCCTCTGCGGTGCACCGGTCGAAGCGATGAAACAGCGCGAACGCGTACCCGGAGAGGATGCGAAGCTGAAGGAGGAAAGTGAGACGCGTACGGTCGCGCGGCTTCAGCCCTGCCTCGGGGCAATGGCCTTGATCGGCCTTGACCTTGATCTCCTGGAGGCGCGCCCACGGATCGGGTCCAAGGAAGGCGTTGCATTGAGCGTCGAGCTTGCAGTGCTCGGCGACTTTCATCGCAGCAAGATCGCCTTGGAGATCGAACGTCGAGAGAAACTGCTCTCCCGGAGTGACGATCGAGTCCAGGACGACGCCCGAGGCAGCGTTCGGCGCGACTTGAAGGAACCGATGCACCCAATAGGTGCCGTATGACACGCCGTAGACGAAGACCGGAACGGCCGGATCACGACGCGTCAGCTCGATCGCCCGCGCGAGGTCGCGCGCTGCGTTCGTCGTGGTGAAGTGGCGAAGGTCTTCGCCGCGCGCCGCGTTGATCTCGTCCAAGCACTCGCGATTCGGGAGCGGCCCCGCCCCCTCGACGGTCGGCGTCGACGCGTCCGGATCCGCCTCGGCGTCCGGCGCGTCGTCGGTCCCGGCGTCGCTCGAGGTGGCAGCGTGTTTGGCCTCGGCTTTCGGACAAGCGAGGCGGCTCGACGCTCCCACGCCACGATGCTCGAGGGTCATCACCTCCGCGTCGGGCATCCGCTCGGCCAACGCGAGACCGAGCGGAATCATCCCGGCCGCCGTTCCGCCGGGCCCACCTTGGAGTAGCCAGATCTGCTGCTTCGGACGCTGCGACGAGACGATCTTGTCGATGAGCACGGGGATCGTTCGCCCAGCGGGCGCGTTCCAGTCGAGCGGCATCTGCACGGTGGCGCACGCACCCGAATACCCACCCGGGCACGGCTGGTACGAGAGCGATGGCGAAGACGCCTCGGCGGCGGCGTCCGGATCGACGGCCGGAGGCGGAGTGACGTCCGAAGCGAGCTCGTTCGGGAGATCTTCCGCGCACGAAGCGAGGGGGCCAAAGAGGAGCACGCCCGCGAATGCGAGTCTCTGGAGGCGCCGCTGCGAAGTTGTCCTCATTCCATGCCTCGTTGGACCTCGCATCGCTGCGCGCGCCTTCGTCATCGACGCTGCGTCGAGCGGCGTTCCCCTTGCCGCATTCCCCACGGAACACTCATGGGAATACGAGTCGTCGCTCGCGGTCCATGGTCATTAGTTCACATGCGAGGAGGTCGTCGCGAACGCGCCTCGCAGTCGACGGCCGAAGGCGCGCCATTCCTCATGCTGCCCTCAGGCTGTAGTCTGCATGGGCATGGGGAGAGAGCTCGACGTCGTCGTGGTGGGCGCGCGATGCGCGGGTGCGACCTTCGGCGCGTTCGCCGCGCAGGCCGGCAAACGCGTGCTCGTCGTCGACGCGGACGACATGCCGAGCGATCAGCCTCTCTCCACGCACTTCATCGGCATGTACGGGATGTCGATCCTCGACGAGCTGGGGGTCGGTCACCGAGTGCGTGCGGTCGCGCCGCCGGTCCGCTTCATCCGGAACGGGGTCGACGACGCCGTCATCACCATCGACTTCGGGGACGAGCGCGGCGGCGCCTGCATCCGGCGCATCGATCTCGACCCGATGCTCGTCGAAGAAGCACGCGCGCGTGGCGCCGCCGTGGAGCTGAAGACTTCGCTCGTCGACGTGCTCCGCCAAGACGGTCGCGTCGTCGGCGCGGTGATCGAGCGCGACGGCGCTCGAGAAGAGGTTCGCGCCCGCTGGGTCGTCGGCGCCGACGGTCGCCACTCGAAGCTCGCATCACTGGTCGGAGCCGAGGAGTACCTCGCCTACGACGCGCCGCGCGCGGCGTTCTGGGCGTATTGGCGACGTCCCGAGTGGTTCTCGGCGGACCCGTCCTACGACAACAACGTGACCATCCTCCACCTCGAGCACGACTACCTCATGGTGTTCCCGGTGAACAAAGACGAGGTGCTCGTCGGCGTGGCCGTCCCGCTCGATCGCGCCAGCGAATGGCGAGGGCGTCACGAGGCGTTCTACCTCGAACAGCTCCGCGCGCGTCCGTTCGTCGCCCGGTTTCCGGATGGAGAGCGGCGAAGCAAGGTGGTCAGCTTCGTCAAGGGCCGCTACTTCTTCCGCCGCGCCGCTGGGCCGGGCTGGGCGCTCGTCGGCGACGCGGGGCTCTTCAAGGACTTCACGCCGGGCTTTGGGATCACGGACGCCTTCCGTGATGCCCGAGCGCTCGCCCAGGCGATCGAAGGAGGCTCGGACGCGCATCTCGAACGCTACTGGCGCGTCCGCGACGTGGAGTCGGTCGAGCTCTTTGCATTCGCCCGGATGTTGGGCACGCCCGGTTACAACAACGCGCTGAATCGTGCTGCCTTTCGCGCCATCGCAGAGCGCCGCGACCTGCAGGCTCGCATCATCGCGTTCCACGAGCGAAAGCTGTCTCCCTTCGCGCTGATCCCGTCGGGCACGGCGATCGGCTTGCTGCTGGGTGAGCTCTTTCGCGGGCGCTTCGACGCCTTCCCGACCTTCGTCGACGCGGTCAAGGAGGGCGGACGGTCGGCGAAGGAGCTCCGGCATCGGAAGGCCTTGGCGGCGTCCGTGGCGCAGCTTCCCTAGCCGAACCACGAGTCGCGACGCTCGGCACGCAACCCATTCGACGAGCGGCCGATGCATGCGTCATGACCCTCCTGTCGAGGATTCGGGAACGCGTTTCGAGCACGATCCACGACGCGGAGGAAGCCGCTTCAGGCGCCGCGGCGAAGGCCGAGGGAGCGGCGGCCACGGTGAAGGAGAGAGCCCGGACGATCGTCTCGGCTCCGCCCGCGCCGTCGGCCTCGACGCTGCGTCATGCAGCGCAAGCTGCCGTCGACGCCGCGCGCAACGCTGCGCGGGGGCGTGACGAGAAGCCTACCTCCGGTGCGGGGCCCGGTGTCTTCGTCGGTGTCGGGACGAGCGCGGCTGCGGGCGGCGACATCGGCGTCGGCGGCCAGGCCTCGGCGGGGTACGTGCTCGGCGCGGGCGGCGAAGTGAAGACCTACGGGAGCACGGGAGTGGTGAGCGGCTCGCTCGGCACAGCCGCGGGCGTCGGGCTCGAGGCAGGACTGATCGTCAGTGACGTCCGCGACTTCTACGGCGACGGATACCAGCTGAGCGTCTGTCCGCCGGGGCTCGTGTCGCTCGAGATGTCGTTCACCCGTGACAAGCAGCTCACCGCGATCTCCGTGGGCGTGGCGAAGTCGGCGGGCGCCGGCTTGTTCCACTTCGACACACACACGGAGGACACGACCGGCCGATGAAGCTGATGGCCGAAGGTGGCGCCGAGCGCCGATATTGGGCAACGTGCCTGCTGCCGATCCTCGCCTTCACGACCGCGGCGACCGACGGTCGCGCGCAGGTCGTCGTTCCGCTTCACGTCTTCCTCCTCTCCGTCCTCGTCTTCGTCCTCTCGCGGACGAGCGGGAGCAGCGCGGCCTGGGCGACGGTGGACTCGCAAGAGCTGGTCGCGCACTTCACGTTCCGGTCTTCCGAGCGCATCCCGCTCGCGCGCGTCGCCGCCGTCGAGGTCCGCCGACGACTCGCGTGGACCAGGAGCATTTGGCCGGAGACGATCGCGCTCATCAGCGTCTACCGTGAGGACGTCCCGAACGTCATCGAGCTCCGAGCAAGGATGCCGGAGGCCGACGCTTTCCTCTTCGCGCTCGCGCAGAACGCGAAGCGCTTGGGCCGATCGACGGCCGCTCCGTTCGCGATCCCACGACGGCACGACGTGCACCAGCTCTTGCCGCTCCTCCCGGCGCTCGCGATCCCGTTCTTGCTCCCGTTTCGCGTCTCCTGGGGCTCGCTCGGGCTCGGGCTCGGCGTCTTCCTGATCCACTCGCTGCTCGCCCGGCGCCGCTTCGCGCAGCTCGCAAAGCACATCGCGCGAGCGCGAGAAGGAGCGCCGTCGAGGATCCAGGCTTGGCTCGACCTGCTCCGGAGCGCCTGAGCGATCGACATGGCCGAGATCGCCTCCCGCCCGGCTCGCGCCGTCGTAGCGAGATCAGTCGAAGGCGCAGTGGAGACGACGGTGCCCGTAGAGGTGGTGCGCATCCCACGCGAACGGGTTCGCCACGAGCCCGCACGGCGCCACCGTCAGGCCCGTCGTCGTGAGCTTCGGATCGACGGGCCTCGACGTGCAGGCGACGGGGCGGTAGCCAGCCGTCACGATCTCGCCCGATCTGGCGAGGAACAACTGACCCAAGTGAGAGTCGACCCCCTCGATCGGCACGTCGCACGCGCGGCCTTCGTTCAAGGTGCCGAGCACGAGGCGACCGCTCTCCGTCCGGCCCGACCAGAAGACGTCCCCGTTAATGGTCCGGTCGGCGTGGACACGCTCGAGCCTCTCGGTGAGCCCCGACGAGAAGTCGACGACAGCTCGTCCCGGACGGATGCGGCGCGCGCGGTCGCCTGGTCCAATCGCGATGAAGCTCTCGTGGGCGAACTGCGCGAGGTGATCCATCGGCTCGCCGAACGCTTCGGGGCGGACGACCCAGGTCCAGCCGGCGCCGTCGTGACAGGCGAGACCGGCGCCGCCGACACACGTGCCGGCGGCCGTCGTCGCTCGGAGCTCCGCCGGAACGGGCAGGTCGCCGGTCTCCCCGCGGACGATGCAGTCAGCGCCTGCACACGCGAGGAGACCATCGTCGCCCGCGAACGAGACTCGATCGAAGCGCGGAGGGAGCGTCGACGCCGACGGAGGTGCATCGACGACCGCGCCGCCGCTGACGGTCAGGGTGTAGACCACGAAAGACCGCGTTGTGCGATCGAACGCGATCGCTCGCAGGCCCTGCACGTCGCGAAGCTCGACTTCGACGGGGGTCTCGAGCAGCACGACAGGATCCCACGGCAAGAGCGGTGCGGAGCATTCCGCGATGACCGGACACTCCGGCAGCGACGGAAACGCCTCGACCGTCTCGCCGCTGGGAAACGCAGGGACGCCGGCGTCCGCGCCCGAGTCGCCGGAGGGTTGAGGAGGGACGACGACCGACGCGCTCGTCGAAGAACAGGCGACGACCCATCCCAGCGCGAGGAGCCAGCCACAGCTGCCATGGTTCATGCGAGGCCCTCCCTCCGTCACCAGCGTCCCCGATCGTCCGCCACCGAGAAAGAGAGTAGACGCGAGGCCGCAGCACGTCGACTCGACGCGAGGCCCCGAGAGCGAGCAACGACCGCTCGGGTGGACGCTCGAGGTGGACCTTCGCGACGACGACGCTCGTAGACTGCCTCAATTTCACGAGGCGCACACGTCGAGGTCTGCTCCACGGTCGGCAACGAACGTGCGGTGAGCATCCACAGCACGACGCGCGGAAGTTGCCACCAACGCCCCGCAGCGGTTGCCCCAACCACCCGCAGACGGTGCGCCTTCGGCACGCATCGAATTGCCGCGTGCGCTCGAGCGCGCGCCGACCCGCTCGATGTCGGGCGCGATCCGAGACGCCGCTTCGTACTGCAAGACTAGAGAACAAATCAGGTGTCGCGGCGACGTGCGGAAGTGACTGGCTGTGCGCGACGTCGCTGTTGGGCTTGACGCATTGACCCCATGGCGACGGCCTTAAGTTCCGAGCTCGAGGGCGATGGGACGGCGCGAGACGCGATGAAGCGCGCGCCGTCGGCGCTCAGGGAGAGCGGACACCATGATCGTTGTTCGGGGATTCTGTCTCGCGTTGCTGATGGCTGGAGTTGGCTCCTTGGTCGTAGGTTGCTCGGCGGACGCGCAATCGGAAATCCAGCAAGATGGAGAGGACAGCGTCGGCGAGGTTTCCGAGGCGCACAAGGCCGACTGGGGCAAGCACGACCGGAGCAGGGGCGACTCGCTCTACGTCGGCACTCAAGACGACACCGTAAAGAGGTTCAACGCGAAGACGGGCGCGTTCGAGAGCGTCTTCGTCACGCCCGGCAGCGGCGGCCTCCTCGGGCCCCGCGGGCTCGTCTTCGGAAGGAATGAAAACCTCCTCGTCGTGAACCAGAACGTCGACACGCTCATCAATGGCGAGATCTTGAAGTACGAGCGGAAGACCGGGGCTTTCCTCGGCGCGGTCGTTTCCAAGTCGGATCGGGACGCAGCCTTCAGCCCGCGCGGAATGGTGCTGAAGGATCGCAGGCTCTACGTCGCCAGCATGGGTGACCCTGACTATGTCCTCGAGGGTAACCCGGCCCCCAACCCGCGTCCGGCGCGCGTCGCGGTCTTCAAGGAAGGTGGCGGCGAATGGCTCGGCGACATCGCGTATGGCGACTTCGACATGAAGTGCGTCGGTGCAGTCTGCACACAATGGTCGCCCCGCGCGCTCGTCTTCGGGCCGGACGGGGCGCTCTATGTCACGCTCATGAAGTTCGCCAGCAACGAAAATCCGAACCTCGCGCCCGGCCGCATCCTCAAGATCAGCGAGTACGGAACCTCGAAGATCTTCGTCGACGGTGACGACTGTGGGGGCTGCGGTCTCGCGCGTCCCGAGGGGCTGGCCTTCGGTCCGAACGGCAAGCTCTACGTCACGAGCTTCCGCAAGGACCCTCTCACGGACAACGACAAGATCCTCGTCTTTAACGGCAAGACGGGCGCCTACGAAGACAAGATCGATCTCGACGTAGCAGGGGCTCCGCGTGCCTTCTCGCAGGCGATCCTGTTCGGGCCGCGCGGCAAGCTCTTCGTCTCGATCCTGGGCAACGGTCCGGACACGGGCTCGGTCCGTCGCTATGACGTTCGTTCGAAGACGTACGACGTCTTCGTTCCCGCAGCCCCCGTCGGCCCCCTCGTCGGTGCGTGGTACATGACGTTCGGCAAGACCGACCCGGCGACGCTGGCTTACGACGACTGAGAATCCGTCTTGCTCTCGGCGGGCCGACGCGTGACCGCGGCGACCGAGTCCGACCGGACGGATCGAGCCGTCACTTCGAATCGCGCTTGCTGATCGGGCGAGCGCGATTCGGCATGTCGGGTGCGCCCGCGGCCCCCGCGGCTGAACGAACGCACCTCCGCGCGGCGGAGAGCTCCGGCTCGGCGCACGTCTCGTTGCTCGCACCGCCGTCGTTGCCCGCGCACGAGACTCGATCGAAGCGCGGAGAGAGCGTCGTGGGAAACGCAAACGCCCGTATCGGTCAGTTTCGTCGACGAGGTCCCCGCCGGCAGCGGAGGGCGGCGAGAGCTGATCCGTCTGTCATGCCCCGCGCGCGCTGGATCGCTCGGTTTCTCGTCGATTTCGAATGGTCCGCACCTTGCTCGTGCACGAAGTCCATCCGACGGAGGCTGATCATGCGGTGTGGCTCGATGCGACTCACGGCTCTCTTCACGATCCTCGCGAGCATCGCGCTCGGTTGCAGCGTTGATCAGAGCGACGGCTCGGACCGAGGAAACGATCGCGACGCGCCGTCGTCGAGCGGTGGCGGGGGCGGAGGAGCGAACGCGGGCGGAAGCGCGCGCCCGATCACGTGGTGCTCTCTCGACTTGAGCCGCACTGGCGCCGTCGCGGGCGCGAGCCTGGACTACCCGAGCGAGCCGGACACGACGTGGTTCAACGCATCGCTCGAGGAGGTCGCGCTGAACGCGATCGACAGGGCGATGATGAAGGAAGCCGGCCTCGATCCCGACGATGACGCGGACGTCCGGCGCTTTCGGTACTTCGTCTCCGGCTTCGACCTCCGGTGGATCGTCCGGGAGCGGCCGTCGCCGGGCAATTGGTTCGGCAAGGCCGATCTCGGCGTCTACGTGTTCGACCTCGTCGGCACCTCCACGCCGCCGGACGGGGCCAACGTCGCCGTGTTCGACACGTCGGCGGTACGCGAAGCGCGGCTCTCGGGCGACAAGGCCCGGCTCGGCGAGTCGATCCGCGCGACCGTGGACGCGATGAAGGCCGACCGTCGCCCGAAGGCGATCATCGCCTTCGCTCCCGATCGGAACCCGGAGAGCTCCGTCGAGCGCGCGTTCATCAACCTGTTCGCCCGCGACGTCCACTTCGCGACGACGGGTTCGGTGACCATCTCGAACCTGCGCGACTGGAGCGGCGCGGCGGTCACGTCGGCGCCCTACCCGCTGCGCAACGTGCGGACGCTCGACGTCAGCGCGCGCGGCGACATCGCCGGCTCTGCGGTCACGGCGAGCGGAAGCTGCCTCGAGCTGGTGATCAGCGGATGAGTCACGACGAGCGCGCGCTGGAACGCTAGAACACCGCACCGTTCGACTCATCGCGGCCTGCTCGAAGCCGCGATGAACGCGGCGACGAGATCGACGGCGGCCTTTCGTGGTCGAGGCCGCGTGAACGCGCGGTACGTGACGCTAGGAAGCTCGCGCAGCGGGCGCGCCACGAGCGTTCGCGGGATCGCGCATGTGTCGTTCACGATTCCGATGCCGACGCCTAGCTCGACGAGTCTCAGGACGACGTCCCAGCCGCGTGCGACTGCGACCGGACGAGCACGTACGCCGTTCGCGGCGAACGCTGCGTCGAGCGCGGCCCGTTGCGGTCCACCTTCGGGGGGCGCGACGAGATCCTCGCCGTCGAGGTCCGTGAGTCGAACGGAGCGCCGTCCGGCCAACCTGTGATCGCGCGGGACGACGACAATCTGCGACGCGCGAGCGAGGATCCGATCGTCGAGCTCCGCGGGGCCTGTGTCGAGCACTCCGACGCCGACGTGGGCGAGACCGCGTCTCACGAGGTCGACCGCGTGGGATGCGTCCGCGGTGACCACCTCGACGCGCGCCGTGGCTCGCGCTCTCGAGAAGGCGCGCAAGCCTCCGGCGAGCAGATGCACCAGCGCACCGGCGCCGGCCGCCAGCACGAGCGGCTGTTCGCCCGCCTCGCCGCGGAGCCGGGCGACAAGCTCGTTCGCCCGCTCCTCGATCTCGCGCGCGAAGGCGGCCACCTCGATGCCTTCCTTGGTGAGGACCAGCCCGCGGCCGACGCGCTGATACAGCGGCACCCCGAGCTCGTCCGCCAGCCCCTTGAGCTGGGCGTGGACCGCGGGCTGCGAGAGGTGTAGCCGCTTCGCAGCCCGCGACAGATTGTTGTCCTCGGCGAACACCGCGAACGTGTGGAGGCGGTCGGAGGAGATCATTCGTGTGGCGCTCCTAAAGGTGGCCCGAACGAATCACATAATCTATCCGTCAGATTGATAGCTTGAAATAAATGGCGAGTTCCGGCCGAAGGTTTGGGGGCGCATCTTCTGGTCGTCATGAACCGCAAGACTTCTTCATCCGGCCGCGCGCAGGTACTCGGCGTCGACATCGGGCGCGTCATCATCGCTGGCGATGGTCCGGACACATCCTTCATCGGCGGCTCCGAAGCCGACGCAATGAGGGCGCCTGCTGTGGAGGGCGCGTTCGACAGCCTCACCCGGTTGCGAGAGCGCTTCGCCGGGCGGGTGTGGCTCGTCTCGAAGTGCGGACCACGCATCCAAGCGCGAACGCGCCGCTGGCTCGACCGTCATCGCTTCTTCCAGGTGACCGGCATCCCGTACGGCCAGCTCCGCTTCTGCCTCGAGCGGCGCGACAAGGCACCCATCTGCGAAGAGCTCGGGATCGAGCTATTCATCGACGACCGCGCCGACGTGCTCGAAGCCATGCGCGGCATCGTCGGCCATCGCTTCCAGCTCGGAGCGACCTCTGCTCCGGCTGGCATCGTCCCGGTCGCGACATGGATCGCGGCCGAGCGGGCCATCCTCGCGACGCTCGACGGCCTCGGCGTCTGCTCCCGCTGAAGCTCCAGGCAGCTCGGTGGGTCTGGCCGGCCTGCCGACATCCACCAGCTCGGGTAGGCGCTGCGAAGACTCCGAGCCTTCGCGCAGCGCTCTCCTGGAGCCGACGTCCGGAGCGCGCTCACGTCAAGAGCTCGAAGTCCTCGAGGTACGCAGGCGGCACCGTCTCCGTGAGCCACACGCCGTTTCGGCTCAGGAAGAATGCGTGACCGTCGGCATGCATCGCGCCTGCACGCACGCGGAGGATCAACGTCACGCCGGCTCTTCGACGCGCGACGATCATCGCCGTCGCCTCGTCAACGGAGAGGTGGACGTGCGTGCGTGCCCCGCGGAGGAGCCCCTCGCGTCGGATCGACTCGAGGAAACGGTCGACTGTGCCGTGGAAGAGGACCGCGGGGGGCTCATGTCGCGGTAGACCAAGGTCCACCTCGATCGAGTGGCCTTGGTTCGCCCGGATGCGCTCCCCGTCCTCGGACAGCGCGAACCGCTGCTTGTCGCTGGCGGCGACGAGCTCCTCCAGCTCCTCGCGCGTCACCGCCGCGTTCCTCTCGGCGAGTCCGCGAAGCACGGCGCAGACCTCGGTCCACCCGCCCGCGTCGGTCGTGATGCCGAGTGCCGACGGATCGTGCCGGAGGCCGAGGCTGAGGAGCTTCGAGATGCGGATGGATCGAGTCCGGTCCACGGTAAGAGCGTAGCAACGCGCGGACGGCGCGGGCGTATCGGCGGCTTCCACGCGCTCACCGAGCCTCGAGATCGACGCGATCGCTCGCGGGACCTACACGTCGCGAGGCTCGACGTCGCGGAGGTCTCGAGGAGCACGAAGGGATCCCATCCCAAGAGCGGTGCTCGCATTCCGCGATGACCGGACACTCCGGATCTGCCGAAGTTGCCGCCACCTCCCCGCAGCGGTTGCCCCACACGAGTCCCCACGACGGCCACCGGTCGAACGATTCTGCGCAACCGAACGGAGTCGCGGCCGAACACCGGGCCATGCGTTGGATCACGCTTCTGTTCGCCTCCGCTTTCGTGACGATTTTCGCCGGATGTTCGGGAGGTAGCTCCGGAAGCTCGTCCGCCGCAACGCGCAACACCGGGATCATGCGGATGGTCAAGACGTGCGCGAAGACCATGTGCGAGTCAATCAACGAGAGTCGGCGCGCGAAGTGCAACAGCTGTACGAGCGAATGTGCCGTCCTCGACGGGTGCAATTCGGCGACGATCTGCTCCGCCATCTGCACCCCCGATGCTTGCGGCGACTCGGGAGGAGAATGCGCCGAATATGGCTTCGAAGCTGTCGGGCTCGTCTCCGATCCCGTGGTCTACGCGGCGTGCATGGCGTCGCAGGAGCGTTTCGCCGAGTGCGTCGAGCGCGCTGCAGCGCCGAACCCCGAGGCCTGCTCGTTCGCGGCGCTCTCCTGTCGCCGCGAGGTCTACGGCGACGACATCGAGTCCATCAGGACGCGCGCGTGCGATTCTTACGAATCGGTCGGCGGTCTCCGCGAACGCCCCAGTACGTTTGGCCGCGATCTCTGTGACGCTTTCGACGCGAAGTGTGGCGCGGGGGCGTGCAAGGAGGTCTTCCAGCCCTACTCCGACCCCCGCGAGTATCTGGATTTCAGGGGGAACGCTCTGCGCGAGGACGTCACGGCAGCAGGGCTTCGATGCACCGAGGAGGCGTCCGCCAAGGACAGTCGGAGCTGTCTCGACGCATGGCGCTCCGCGATCGGACTCTGAGCCGAGCCGCTCGAGCTCGCGAGTGCCGGACGAGAGCTAGAACGCCGCGTCGAGCGCGAACTCGCCGGTGACGCCGACCTGGTAGGCCGAGACGCGCCGCTCGAAGAAGTTGGCGAGCTCCTGCACGTCCTGGAGATCCATGAAGGGGAACGGGTTCTTCGAGCCGTAGCGCTTGGCGAGGCCGAGCGTCGAGAGGCGCTGGTCGGCGATGAACTCGAGGTACTGCCGGACGTCGCGCACCGAGAGCCCGGCGATGCCACCGGCGAGGAGGTCCTCGGCGAACGCGGCCTCGCAGTCGATCGCCTCCGCCATCATGCGGGCGACGTCCTCCTCGAACGAGGCGTCGAACAGATCGGGCTCCTCGCGGCGAACGGTGGCGACGACCTCGAACGCGAACGCCATGTGCGCGCTCTCGTCGCGGAAGACCCAGTTGGTGCCGCCGGCGAGGCCGTGCAGGAGGCCGCGCGAGCGGAGGAAGTAGACGTACGCGAACGCGGCGAAGAAGAAGAGCCCCTCGATGCACGCCGCGAAGCAGACGAGGTTCAGGAGGAACTGGCGCCGCTTGGCGCGCGTGTCGAGCGCGTCGAGATCGCCGATCGCGTCGATCCATCGGAAGCAGAACTCGGCCTTCTTCTGGATCGACGGGATGTTCTCGACGGCGGCGAAGGCGCGGAAGCGCTCCTCGGGATCGGGCACGTACGTGTCGAGCAAGGTCAGGTAGAACTGGACGTGCAGCGCCTCCTCGTAGAGCTGGCGCGACAGGTACATCCGCGCCTCCGGCGCGTTGATGTGCTTGTAGAGGTTCAGCACGAGGTTGTTGGCGACGATCGAGTCGCCCGTCGCGAAGAACGCGACGAGGCGCTGGACGAGGTGCCGTTCGGCGGCGGTCATCTTGCTCCGCAGATCGCCGAGGTCCGTGGAGAAGTCGACCTCCTCGACCGTCCACGTGTTCTTGATCCCGGCGCGGTACATCTCGAAGAACTTCGGGTACGCCATCGGCCGGAGCGTGAGGCACATCCCGGGATCGAGCAGCCGCGCGGGGCGAGTGACGGCGCTCACTGGCAGGCCTCGCAGGTCTCGGGGTTCTCGAGCGAGCACGCGACGGCCGCGGCGTCCTTGGCCGCCTCTGCGGTGCC
>JAHBWC010000048.1 GCA_019637225.1 Labilithrix sp. | reverse complement strand
CCGCGCGTCGGGGCCGCTCGAGGGGGCCGTCACGATCGAGCACTACCACGACCTCGGGAAGCTGATGTTCGGCTTCCTCGTCTTCTGGGCCTACGTCCAGTTCTCGCAGTTCATGCTGATCTGGTACGCGGCCCTGCCGGAGGAGACGACGTTCTTCCACAACCGCTGGGACTTCGAGCCCTGGGCGAACGTCTCGACGGCCCTCGTCCTCTTCCACTTCGTGGTGCCGTTCTTCTGGATCATCTCGCGCAACTTCAAGCGCAACGTCGGTCGTCTCCAGATCGGCGCGGCGATCCTGCTCGTGATGCACGTCGTCGACATCTACTGGTTCGTCATGCCGAACTTCCACCTCGGTCAGGCCGGCTTCTCGTTCCACTGGCTCGACGCCGCCTGCCTCCTCGCGGTCGCCGGCTTCTACGGCGCCTTCGTCTTCCACCGGATGAACCAGTACTCGCTCGTCCCGGTCGGCGATCCGCGCCTCCAGCGCTCGCTGCAGTTCCTCAACGCCTGATCCGACGGACCGCACAAGAGACCAGCCATGGCGATCGACAACACACCGCCGAGACTGAAGCTCATCGTGACGATCGCGGTCATCACCGTGATCACGCTCATCGGCATCGATTTCGTGCTGAAGAGCTACTACGCGATGATGACCGACCAGGCGCAGCTCGAGAAGCTCGCGCCGACGAGCGAACGCGACGCGCAACACAAGGCGGAGGCGCTCGCGCTCACGAGCGGGGCGATGCCCCTCGACAAGGCGCTGGCCGAGATCGGGAAGGGTGACCGCCCCGCGCTCATCACGCCGCAGCAGTCCGACGACCTCGGACCGATGACCGGCTGGAGCAAGCTCCCGAAGCCCGCCCCGTCGCCCAACACGCACGTAGGCGCGCCGTCTCACGTCGAGGCGGACGCGGGCGCGGCGCACGAAGCCGCGGTCGACGCGGACGGCGGCGCGCCGCTGGTCGCCGGCGACGCGGGCGCGGAGCCGCACGTTCCTCAGCACGGCGGCGACCACGGCCCGCATCACCCCGCTCCGGCGGCGGACGCCGGCGCTCACCCCTAGAATCCTCGACCGACCCCGCCATGAAGACGAGCCACGAGAGCACGACGTTCGCCGCGACGCTGATCGCGACGGTGGCGTGCGTCCTCGCGTTGCTCGTCCCCGGCGCGGCGAGCGCGCAGATCGCGTCGACGCCGCGCGAGCTCGAGCACGTCGGCGTCAACGAGCACCTCGACGGGCCGCTGCCGCTCGACGCGGCCTTCCGCGACCACACCGGCGCGCCCGTCACGCTCCGCAAGTACTTCGACGGCAAGCGGCCGGTGGTGCTCCAGTTCGCGTACCACACGTGCCCCGTCGTCTGCGGGATGATCACGAACAACCTCGCCGCCGGCCTCAAGGGAGTGCCCTGGACCATCGGCAAGGAATACGACGTCGTCACGATCAGCATCGACCCGAACGAGTCGCTCGAGAAGACCGTCGCCAAGCGCACGGGCATCCTCGCCGAGTACGGGCGCGACCACACGAGGGAGCGCGGCGGCTGGCACTTCCTCTCCGGCGACGCCGCGGCGATCGAGGCCGTCACCAAGGCGGCGGGCTTCGAGTACCAGTACGACGAGCGCCAGAAGCAGTGGGGCCACCCGTCGGTCGTCTTCGTCGTGAAGCCGAACGGCCGCATGGCGCGCTACCTCTACGGGCTCGAGTTCCCGTCGGCCGACCTCCGGCTCGGCCTCCTCGAGGCGTCCGAGGGTCGCCACATCACGACGGTCGAGCAGCTGATCCTCTACTGCTACCACTACGATCCGCAGGGCGGGAAATACGTCCTCGTCGCGCAGCGCGTGATGCAGGTTGGCGGCGGCGCGGTCGCCCTCGTCCTCTTCGGGTTCCTCGGCCTTTTCTGGTCGCGCGAGCTCATGAAGAAGAAGAACACTTCCGGCTCGGACGGCGACGACGCCGCGGGCCCCAATGGCAAGGCATCCCGGGGAAACCCCGCAAACTCCGGTCGAGAACGGCTCGACCCCACCGCAGTCAGCGTACGAGGAGGCTGAAGGTGCTTTCGTTTCAACCGGTCGAGTCCGATAACTTCCAGCTCCCGCCGTCGATGGCCGACACGGCTCCGCCGATCGACAAGGCGTACGACTTCATCTTCTGGTTCTCGGTCGTCTTCACCGTGGCGATCACCGCGGCCCTGCTCTACTTCATCGTGAAGTACAAGCGGAAGCCGGGCGTGAAGCCGGAGCCGACCGGGCACTTCATGAAGCTGGAGCTGTTCTGGACGATCACGCCGACCATCTTCATCTTCTTCCTCTTCCACGCCGGCTTCACCGGCTACATCCGCAACGCGACGGCCGCCGAGGGCGCGACCGAGATCCGCGTGCGCGGCAAGAAGTGGAGCTGGGAGTTCGAGTACCCGACCGGCGACCGCGAGCCGGGTGAGCTCACCCTCGAGCTCGGGCGCCCGTACAAGATGATCATCTCGTCGGAGGACGTCCTTCACTCCTTCTACATCCCCGAGTTCCGCATGAAGCGGGACGCGGTCCCCGGCCAGTACTCGTTCATCCAGTTCACGCCCACCAAGGCGGGCGTGGCGAACGTCTTCTGCGCCGAGTACTGCGGCACCAGCCACTCCGGCATGCTCGCGACGGTGAAGATCCTCCCGCCTGCAGAGTACAAGGAGTGGGAGAAGAAGCTCGGCGACTGCCAGGGCGGCGCCGAGGAGTGCGAGCCGGCGAAGTGGGGCGAGCGCCTCTTCGTCAAGAACGGCTGCACGACGTGCCACGGCGCGGGCGGCACCGGCGAGATCGGCGGGAGCAAGTCGCCCGGACCGAAGCTCGCCGGCCTCTTCGGCCGTGACGAGAACACGACGGCGGGCCCCGTCCACGTCGACGAGAACTACCTCCGCGAGTCGATCCTCCGGCCGAACGCGAAGATCGTCGCTGGCTACGCGACCGTCCAGATGCCGCCCTTCGTCATGAAGGACAAGCAGCTCGACGCCGTGATCGCCTACATCAAGAGCCTCAAGTAGCGCCAACGCGAGACAACCCATGGCAGCCATCACCACGACACCCGGCGCGCATCACGACGACGTCGACCCGAACGCCAGCTTCCTCGAGAAGAAGGGGCTGATGAGCTGGCTCGTGACCCTCGATCACAAGCGGATCGGGATCATGTACCTCATCAGCGTCACCATCGCGTTCCTCCTGGGCGGAATCTTCGCGCTGCTCGTGCGCGCGGAGCTGCTCACGCAGGGCAAGACGCTGATGGACGCCGACACGTACAACAAGATGTTCTCGTTGCACGGCGTCGTGATGGTGTTCCTCTTCATCATCCCGTCGATCCCGGCGGCGATGGGGAACATCATCCTGCCGATCCAGCTCGGCGCGAAGGACGTCGCGTTCCCGAAGCTGAACCTGCTGTCGCTCTACATCTACTGGTTCGGCGCCTGCTTCGGCCTCTACTCGATGATCAACGGGGGCGTCGACACGGGCTGGACGTTCTACACGCCCTACAGCTCGAGCGACCCGGCCCACGGCGGCGTCGGCACCGCGACCTCGGTCATCCCGATGACGCTCGCCGCGTTCATCATGGGCTTCTCGTCGATCCTCACCGGCGTGAACTTCATCGCGACGGTCCACAAGATGCGCGCGCCCGGCCTCACGTGGCGCCGCCTCACGCTCTTCACGTGGGCGCTCTACGCGACCTCGATCATCCAGGTCCTCGCGACGCCGGTGCTCGCGATCACGCTCCTCCTCCTCACGATGGAGCGCTTCCTCGGCCTCGGCATCTTCGACCCGCGCCTCGGCGGCGACCCGGTGCTCTACCAGCACTTCTTCTGGTTCTACTCGCACCCCGCCGTCTACATCATGATCGTCCCGGGCATGGGCGTCGTCAGCGACATCCTCGCCTCGTTCTCGCGCCGTGAGCCGGTCGGCTACATGGCGATCGCGGCGAGCTCGCTCGGCCTCGCGCTCCTCGGCTTCCTCGTCTGGGGCCACCACCTCTTCGTCGCCGGCATGAGCGAGTACGCGACGATGGTGTTCAGCGCGCTGACGTTCCTCGTCGCCATCCCGTCCGGCGTGAAGGTCTTCAACTGGGTCGCGACGCTCTACAAGGGCTCGATCTCGCTCCAGTCGCCGATGCTCTGGGCGCTGTCGTTCATCTTCCTCTTCACGATCGGTGGCCTCACCGGCCTCTTCCTCGGCATGCTCGCGGTCGACGTGCACCTCCACGACACGTACTTCGTCGTGGCGCACTTCCACTACGTCATGGTCGGCGGCACGGTGATGGGCTTCGTCGGCGGCCTCCACTACTGGTGGCCGAAGTTCACCGGCAAGATGTACGAGGAGAGCTGGGCGCGCGTCGGCTGGTTCTTCGTCTTCATCGGCTTCAACGTCACGTTCATCGCGCAGTTCATCATGGGCTCGCGCGGCATGCCGCGGCGCTACTACGACTACCTCCCGCAGTACGAGATCTTCCACCAGGTCTCGACGTTCGGGTCGTGGATCCTCGGCTTCGGCTTCCTCGTGCTGATGGTGATGTTCATCCGCTCGCTGATGAACGGCAAGCCCGCGCCGCGTAACCCCTGGGGCTCGGCCGCGCTCGAGTGGCAGACGCCGACGCCGCCTCCGACGTTCAACTTCGTGAAGGACCCCGTGCTCACGCGCGGGCAGTACGACTACCAGCTCGCGACCGACGACGAGCTCTACGAGGGCTTCGACGACCCGCTCTTCCCCGGACTCCGGGGAGGCAAGGCTCCTGTGAAGAAGGCAGCCGCTGAAGGAGATCACGGATGAGCAGCGAAGCCACCGCGAACGCGGAAGAGCACGCGCACGACGACCACGGTCATCACGGCCCGAAGTGGCTCGCCCACCACTTCGACACGCCGGCGCAGCAGTTCGACGCCGCGAAGCTCGGGATGTGGGTGTTCCTGGCGCAGGAGCTCCTGTTCTTCAGCGGCCTCTTCGTCGCCTACGGCGTGTACCGAAGCTGGTACCCCGAGATGTTCGTCGCGGCGAGCCACCAGCTCGACAAGATCATGGGCGGCACGAACACGATCGTGCTCCTGTTCTCGTCGTTCACGGCGGCCATGGCCGTGCGCTCGTCGCAGCTCGGCAAGCAGAAGGCGACGGGGAACTACATCCTCATCACGATCTTCTGCGCGTGCGTGTTCCTCGTCATCAAGTACTTCGAGTACACGCACAAGTTCCACGCCGGGCTCCTGCCGGGTCGCTTCTTCCACCCGCACGCCGAGCACCTCGTCGCCGGCGCGCCGGCGCTCCCGGCGAACACGGGATCGTTCTTCTCCATCTACTTCATGATGACGGGCGTTCACGGCGTCCACGTCGTCATCGGCATCGGCGTCCTGATCTGGATCTGGATCCGCAACAACCGCGGTGAGTTCTCGAAGGAGTTCTTCACCCCCGTCGACATCGTGGCGCTCTACTGGCACCTCGTCGACCTCGTCTGGATCTACCTCTTCCCGCTCCTCTACCTGATCTGAGGCTTCGCGATGGCATCCCAGACCTCTCTGCATCCGCACAAGGACGACGGCGCCGTTCACGCGCACATCTCGTCGTCGGCGTTCTACGTCGCGGTGTTCATGGCGCTCATCGCGCTGACGGTGCTCACGGTCGGCCAGTCGTACGTCGACCTCGGCCGCCTGAACCTGATCGTCGTCATCCTGATCGCCACGACGAAGGCGTCCCTCGTCGTGTCGTTCTTCATGCACCTGCGCTACGACAACAAGTTCAACGCGCTCATCTTCATCTCGTGCATCTTCTTCATCGGCGTCTTCTTCGCCTACACGATGAACGACACCGAGCGTCGCGGTGAGCTCGACGGCGACCAGAACGTGAGGGTCCTGCCGAAGACCGGCGAGGACGCGCCCGGCGGCTTCGTCCCGCACGCGGCGTCTTCGGGCGGCGAGCACGGCGCGGCTCCGACCGGCAGCGGCGCCGCGCCCGCGCACCACTGATCGACTCGCGCGCGAGCGCGACAACCCCGAGGAGCACCTCTCGCCGACGCGGCGGGCGGTGCTCTCGTCATTTCGGGGATCGTCGTTCGAGGCGGTGACGCGCGCGGCGACGTTCGTCGGGCCGCCGCGCGCAGCGCGGACTCCGCTCGGCGCGGACGAATGTGAGCGGTCGTCGCGTTCGGGGCGACGCGTGGCTCTTCGCGCCGAAAAACGCGGTGTTTCGCGCGCGCCGGTCGCCCGTCCGGATGCGAGTAGAAAATGCGAGCGATGACTCGCATAGTGGCATCCAAGAGAGCGCTGCCCCGACGCTCACCGAGGAACCTGCCATGAAGCTCAATCCGCTCCGCGCGCTCAAGGCCTTCTACAGCCTCGCCCGTCTCGTCCGCGACCCGAACCGCCTCGACGAGGTGTTCGAGATGTCCGACGCCCTGGCGACGAAGGAAGCCCTCGGGCCGATCGTCGAGCGGCTCGCCGAGGATCCCGTCGTCGCGCGCTCGCTCGAGGAGCGGCATCGGATCCGGGTCGACCTCGCCGCGCTTCGCCGGCTCCCGGAGGGCACGCTCGGACGGACCTTCGCGGAGCACATGTTCGCCGCGAACCTCGATCCCGCCGCGCTGCCGGACCTCGCGAGCGACGACCCGATCGCGTTCTTCCGCGCTCACCTCTACGAGACCCACGACATCTGGCACGTCGTGACCGGCTTCGGCACGGATCTCGTCGGCGAGCTCGGCCTCCAGGCGTTCTACCTCGCTCAGATTCCGGGGCCGCTCCCCGCGCTGCTCGTCGCCGTCGGCTTCGTGCGGAGCGGGCTCGTCGACGACACGTTGACGGTGCCGTTCATGGACGCGCTCGTCCGCGGTTGGCGCATGGGCCGGTCCGCCGAGCCGCTCTTCGGCGTGAAGTGGGACGAGCTCTGGGAGCTCCCGGTGCGCGAGGTGCGCGCCAAGCTCGGCGTCGACGCGAGCGACGTCGCCGCAGGCGGCGTGAGCGCCCTCGCGGCCTGAGCGCGCCGCCGGTCCGCGCGCCGACGTACGCCGCGTCGCCTCGCGACGATCGGCGCGGTGACCGCGACCTCCGCGCGCCGACGTACGCCGCGTCGCCTCGTGCACGATCGGCGCGGCGGCCGCGACCTCCGGCCGAGCCGCCTACTTCGCGATGTAGAAGTTCGACGGTCCGTTCGGGTAGCCGCCGGGGCAGACGGACTTGTCGGTCTGCACCCACCAGTCGTAGCCGTTGCCGGTGCAGCGGTGGACCTCGATGGTCGACGTCATCGCCTTGGTCTTCCAGTCGAGGAGGACATCGCCCTTCGTCTTCCAGGCGTAGCCGCCGATTCGAACGAGCGTGAGGCGCTGGCCCGTGCCGACGCGGACGGCTTCGCACTCCGCCTTCGCTTCCTTCAAGAGCTCGGCTTCGCTCGGCGCCGTCTTCCAGTCCCTCCAGACGGCCTTCAGGTACTCGTTGGTGATGAACGGCGCGCCGTCCTTGAGCGGCGAGTTGACGAGGACCGTGCCTTGCCCGCCCAGCGGGCCTTCGAGCCACGCGGTCTCCGCGCGGCACTCGGCGATGGGCACCGTGTCCGGGCTCCATTTCGACGCGAGCTTGCCGAAGTAGAGCTCGTTCTTCACGTTCGCGAGCTCGCAGCCGCCGGCGAGCATCTCGGCCTTGGTGCGCGTCGTCACGACCCAGTCGTGCGGGAAGTTGTGGGCGGTCTTCGCGGTCTTCGTGCGGCAAGCGAAGGCGCGAAAGTCCTTGAGCGGCCCGTAGTCGGGCTCCTGGAACGTCCCCCAGAGGATGTCGGTCACGCCGGAGGAGACGTCGCTCGACCCGAGCTTGATGCCGTCCCAGTCGAAGAGCTCCGTGTCGTAGCGATCCCACCACGTGTCGACGAACGCGAAGAGGTAGCCGGAGAGCGCCCAGACGTTCGACTCGATACTCGCGGTCATGCGCTGCTTGCCGCCGCTCTCCTCGTAACGCGAGACGGCGCGCCGCGTGAACGACGCCGCGCCGCTCGCGTCCCGGTTTCCGAGCAGCGCGACGTGGCCGCCGACGCCGACGCTGAAGCCGACCATGCCGATGCCCGCGGTGAGCTCGGCGTAGGCCCCGAACTTGGGCCCGACCTCCGCGGTGACGCCCAGGCCGTCGGGCTCGATGCCGAGCTTCGCGAAGCCGCCGACCTCGTACGCCAGCGTGAAGCTGAACTCGGCGAGGAACGGCCCGACGGGGACGGCGCCCGAGATCGACCAGCTGTCGGACTTCGCCCACGCCGGCCCGCTCTCGAACCCCTCGAGCTTCGGGATGACCGGCGCGCCGATCCCCATGATCGTGAGCGAGCCGCCCTTCGTGTGGCCGCCCGCGCCCTTGCCGAACGTCTTCTTGGTCGTGTCGTACGTGTGCTCGGCGTTGTTCTGGATCTCGCCGTCGATCGCGAAGAGCGGAAAGTCGATGCCGGCCGCGTAGCCGCGGATCCCCATCGTCGCGCGCGCCTTGCGGCGGCTCTTGCCTGCCGAGAAGGTGGCGTCGGCGTCGAGGTCGAGCCCCACCTCGCCGCCCGACTTGTAGTACCAAGTCGTGGTCGCGTCGGGACGATCGATCTCCTCCTGCGGAGGCGGCGGAGGAGGCATGCGGATCGGCGGAGGGCGGCGCTGCTCGTTCTTCGACGGGTACTCGTCGAGCGTCACCGAGTCGCCCGACTCCCAGAGCGCCGCGCTCGCCTGCGACAGCGTCTGCGCGCGCGCGATCGGCAGCACCGCGGGCTTGCCGCGGAGGGTCGGGACGTTCGCCGGTCGGAGGGTGTTCGCGTCCGCGGCCGGGAGCTGCGCGCGCGGGATCTGCCGCTTGATGTTTCGCGTCTGGCGGCCGATGGCGTCCTTCGTGCGCTGCGTCACGCCGCGGGTGTTGAGGTAGTCCTCGAGCGTGTACGTGTCGGCCTGATAGACGGCGGCGGGGACCTTCCGCCCGTCGGTGTCGACGACGACCTGCGGCCCCACCTTGAGCGCCGGACCGCCCGCGCCGAGCGTGGCGGGGAGCGGCGGCGGCTTGATCGGTCCGCCGCGACGCGGGATCGGACGGAGCGTCTTCCGCTCGTCGAACGCAGCGTGCTTCGCCTGCCGCGCGACGACCATGGCGACCGCGGGGGTCGGGCGCGCCGCGGCGATGAGCGGCGCCTTCGTCTGGAGCGCGTTCGCGCGCATGACGGTGCCCGGCGCGACGGGGTTCTTCGGCATCGCCACGGCGCCGCCCGGTGCCGGCGGCGGCGGCGCGACGGTCGGGGGGACGGCGGTCGTCCTGGGGACCGTGGTGGCGACGCCGGCCGGGCCGCGGGGCTGCGCGAGCGCCGCGCTCGCTCCCGCGACGGAAATCCCGAGGATGCTCGCGATCGTGAAGCGCCCGACCCGCGAAACCGACCAACCCCTCGCGCCCATTCGTGTCCTCATTCTGCCGTTCGAGCGTTCCGCCGACCGGTAGGAAGACCCCCCGAAGATAGTTCGACCGGGATTGTCGGGATCTATTCACATCGACGCAACGGATTTTCCGGTCAGGGGCGCCTGAAGGCCGCCAGCTCGTGGCGTGTCCACTCATCGCCGGTCTTCTGCAGCCGCTCGACGTGGGCGCACGCGCGCTCGACGCGGCGGCACAGGGTCATCAGGCGTGAGGCGGCGGGCTTCTTCACGGACTCGTCGGGATCGCGCTCGAGGCGATCCGCGACGGCGTCGGCGATCCCGTCGTCGGGCGTGCGCACGAGCACCGCCTCGAGCGCCGCGGAGCGCACGGAGGGATCGACGTCGTCGCGGAGGGCGGCGATCAGCGCGTCGCGCGCGGTCCTCGTCGGGACCAGCCGATACGCGCCGACCGCCGCGCGCCGAACCACGGGCGCGACGTCGGCTCGGCTCCAGCGTGCGAGCGCGGGCTCGGCCCGCGACGAGCCCGCGTTGCCGATCGCCTCGAGCACCCGCGCGCGCTCCGCGTCGTCGGGCGCGTCCTCCGCGCGGGCGAGGACGCGATCGAGCACCGGCGCGCCGCGCGCGGGATCGGTCGCCGCGAGCTGACCGGCGGCGCGTCCGAGGGCGAGCAGAGCGGCGTACCGGTGCGGATCGTCCGCGGCGCGCGAGAGCGTCTCGAGCATCGAGATCGTGGCGTCGGCAGGCGCGTCGGCCCGACCGAGCGCGAAGAGCGCGACCTCGCGGCCCGGATCGGCCTTCGGCCGCCCGCTCACCACCCGACCGAGCGCCGCCTGCGCGTCGGGCGAGCCGTCTTCGCCGAACGCGCGCGCCAGCGGGACGAAGGTGCGCTCGTCGATCGCCGGCTCGAGCATCGTCTTCTCGAGGAGCGCGCGTCCGTCGGGAGACGCGTCGACGGCGGCGGCGAGGAGCCGCGCGTACGTCGCCGCGTCGCGGCTCTGCGGAGGCGGCGGGTGCGCGCGCGCGTCGGCGACCACCGCGGCGAGGTCGATCTGCGCGAGGAGAGCCTCGTTCTCCCGGCGTCGATCGGCCGTACGGAGCTCGACCGGATCGAGCGGGCGGAGCTTGCCGAGCGCCGCGGCGCGAGCATGGGCCTCCTCGCGAAGGCGCTCGATCCCGACGCGATCGTCGGCCGTGAGCCGGACGAGCAAGGTGCTGTCGTCGCTTCCGACCCGGAGATCGCCGATCACCTGCTCGGTCGTCAGCGCTCCGGCCGCCTCGAGCAAGATGCCCTCCGCGGGCGAGACCTCGTACGCGAGCGTCGCCGTGCCGCTCGCGCCGCCCGTCGCGATGAGGCGCCCCAGAGCGCCGCTCGTCCGCGGCGCGACGGTGCGCGTCACGAGCTTCTGGATCACCTGTCCGCCGTAGTGCGAGGGCGCGTCGTCGACGAGCGCGTACCGCGCGCGCAGCTCACCGAGCGGATCCGTCTCGTCGGTCTCCCACGTCGCGCCGTGGTCGCGAGGCGCCACGAGCTGGAGGAACGCGACGATCTGCGAGGCGAGCCGTACGGCGATCGGGTGGGCGTCGCGCTCGACCTCGACGCCGCGCACGTTGCCGGCCGGTCCGTACTCGACGATGAAGCCGCGCGCGAGCGGCGCGAAGGTCGCGTCGGGGAGGACGACCGCGCGGTCCGAGAGCAGGACGCTCACCTCGAGGTCGCGCAGCGTCGCGAGGACGCGCGCCGAGCCGTCGTCGTGGCGCTCGACGACGGCGGCGGTCAGCGTGCCCGCGAACGCCGACGAGAGCGTGAGCACCCCGTCGCGGCGCGGCGCGTTCTCGCCCAGCGCCGGCCGCTCGAGCTCGCTCTCGACGAGCGCCTCCGACCGGTAGTCGACCTCGTAGGTGAGCCGGCGGCCGGGCGTGAACGCGTGCGCGAACGACGGGCGGGACGCGTCGGCGACGCCATCTGGAGCGCTCTCCGCGTGGCGGCGCGAGAGCGCGATCGCGCTCGCGGTGACGAGGGCGACCGCGGCGACGAGGGCGAGCGAGCGATGGCGAGACGTCATGCCTGGAGTTTCACGCGAGAGGCGAGCCGCGGCGGCTACGGCTTGCCGTCGGTCCGCTTGGTCGGGCGGATGCGCTCGAGCATCCGGTAGAAGCTCGGTCGAGCGACGCCGGCGAGCTCCGCGGCGCGCGCGACGACGCCCTCGGCGCGCTCGAGGATGCGCGGCAGGTACTCCTCGTCGAAGCGGTCGAGCACCAGCTTGCGCGCCTCGTGGTAGGTGAGGTTCGCGAGCTCGCCGCTGCTGGTGGCACCCGTGAGCGCCGTGGCCTCCTCGAAGAGCCCCTTCTCGTCGCTCCCGAGCACGGCGTGGCGCTCGATGACGTTGCGAAGCTCGCGCACGTTGCCGGGCCAGCTGTAGGCGACGAGCATCGACGCGAAGCCCTCCTCGAGCTCGGCGCTCGGATCCTTCTTCGACGCGCGGAGCATCGCGCGGGCGATCGGCAGGATGTCCTCCGTCCGTTCTCTCAGCGGCGGCACGGCCACGCGAACGACCGCGAGGCGGTAAAATAGATCGTTCCTGAACTCGCCGGTGCGTGCGGCTTCGGCGAGGCGCCGGTTGGTGGCGGCGATGATGCGGACGTCGACGGGGCGCGGCGTGTTCGATCCGACGGGGCGGATCTCGCGCTGCTCCATCATGCGGAGAAGCTTCGGCTGCAGGTCGAGCGGGAGCTCGCCGATTTCGTCGAGGAAGAGCGTGCCGCCGTTCGCCTCCTCGACCACGCCCTTGCGCGCGCGATCGGCGCCCGTGAACGCCCCGCGCTCGTGGCCGAAGAGCTCGCTCTCGATGAGGTGCTCCGGGATCGCGCTGCAGTCGGCGATGACCATCGGCCCCTCTTTGCGCGCGCTCTTCGCGTGGATGGCGCGCGCGAGGAGGTCCTTGCCGACGCCGCTCTCACCCTCGACGAGAATGGTCAAGTCGGAGCCGGCGGCGCGCTCGAGCTGCGCGAACAGGTGACGCATCACCGTCGACGTGCCGATGGCGTCGCCGAAGCGGTCGCTGACGCTGAGCGGGAGCACGATCGAGTCGGTGGCGATCGTGAGTGCGAGCGTGGTGCCCCCGATCTGGAGCGCGGCGTCGCTGGTCAACGTGACGTCGTGGACGCGCGTGCCGCCGAGGTACGTGCCGTTCTTGCTGCCCTCGTCGCGGACCCTGAGCCCGCTCGGCCCGAGCGTGACGCGGAGGTGCTCGCGCGAGACGGCCGGATCGGTCAGCCTGAGGTCGGCGGTCTCGCCGACGCCGACGATGAACGAGACCTGATCGATCTTCGCCTGCCTGCCCGAGTCGGGCCCCTTGGCGACGTGAATCGTCGCGGCGCGCACCTTGAGGGACATCCGGCTGCCGAGGCTGAGCGTGCTTTCGTCCACCGGTCGATCATACGCCGCCCAGCCGCCCGCGCGATCGGCTGTTCCCCGATCCCACAGCACGACTCTTGCGTGATCCCCCCACGCGACTCGGCAGTCCGCAAAGCGGCGCCGGGGTCGGAGAGCCCTCGCGCCCGCACAAGGAGCCAGGATCTCCCTCGCCGGTCGGAATCCCCTACCCACGCGCGGGCACGCGCCCGAAACAACCTCCGCAAACCGAAAGACCCCCAGTGGCGCGTGACACGCGCGGAAATAACCTCGCGATCGGCAGGGGCGACGCGGGCGCGAGGGCTCTCCGACCCCGGCGCCGCCCCAGCAGCAAGAACGGGCACCGCGACCTCACCGCTTAGCTGAAGGGCGCCCCGGTCTCGCCGGCCGTCCCCTCAGCGCCGGCGAACGGCGAAGCGTCGGGTCGCGAGCGTCCTGCCGAGCAGCGCGAGGAACGCCGAGTTCGTGACGAGGTAGCGCTTCCAGAGCTTCTTCGGCTCCATCGCGAGGCGCCATGCCCACTCGAGGCCGGCCTCCTGCATCACGCGCGGCGCGCGCGGGACGAAGCCCGCCATGACGTCGAACGCGCCGCCGACGCCCAGGATGGCGGGAGTGGCGAGGGCCTCGCGCTGCTCCTCGCACCAGATCTCCTTGAACGGCGCGGGCATCCCGACGAGGAGCAGATCGGCCTTCGAGTCCCGGATCTGCTTCGTCACGTCCGCGTAGTCGGGCACCTTGAAGTACCCGTTGCGCGTCCCGGCGATCCGGACGTTCGGGTACTTCGCGCGGATCACCCGCTCGAGGGCGTCGAGGCGCTCCTGCGTCGTGCCGAGGAGGAACACGGAGAGACCACGCTCGTCGCCGGCCTCGAGCAGCCGCCGCATCAGGTCGACGCCGGAGACCTTCTCGGGGACCGGCGCGCCGAGCCACTTCGACGTCCAGACGAGCGGCTTGCCGTCGACGACGACCAGGTCCGCCCGCTCGATCGCGCTCGCGAGCTTCGCGTCGTCCCGCGCCATCATGAGGATGGCGACGTTCACGGTGATGATGTGGTGGCTCTTGCGCTCCCGCGCGTTCTTCCACTCGAAGACGAGATCGACGGTGGCGTCCTCGGTGACGACGTCGAACGGACAGCCGAGGAGATCGATGCGCTCGCTCATGCGCCGGCGCGAGGCCTCGCGCCGTAAGGGAGAACGTTCGAGCCGAGCTTCGCGGCGCTGCGCCATTTGCCCATCATAGCGAGCCCAGGATCCGTACGATGCGGTCGTTCGCCTTGCCGTCGCCGTACGGGTTGTGCGCGCGGCTCATGGAGCGGTAGTGCGCCTCGTCGTCGAGGAGACGCAGCGACTCGGTCACGATCCGTTCGCGCTGCGTCCCGATCAGCTTCGCGGTCCCGGCCTCGACGGCCTCGGGGCGCTCGGTGTCGTTGCGCGTGACGAGGCAGGGCTTCGCGAGCGACGGGGCCTCCTCTTGGACGCCGCCGGAGTCGGTCACGATGAAGTGGCAGCGCTTCATCAGGTAGACGAACGGCAGGTACTCGATCGGGTCGATGAGGTGGATGCGGCCGCGAAGCTCCTCGGGCGCGGCGGCGAGGATCGCCTTCACCGGCGCCTGAACGTTCGGGTTCAGGTGGACGGGGTAGACGATCTCGGCTTCGGGGCGCGCGCGCACGATGTCGACGAACGCGTTGCACATGTCCTCGAACGGCTTGCCGAAGCTCTCGCGCCGGTGCCCGGTGATCAGGATCAGGCGCCGCTTCGGATCGAGGAACGAGAAGCGCCCCTCGAGCTCTTGGCGCGCGGCATGATCGTCGTCGAGCTTCTTCGACACCCAGAGGAGCGCGTCGACGACCGTGTTGCCCGTGACGTGGACGCTGCTCTCGGCGATGCCCTCCGCGAGCAGGGCCTTCTTGGCGCGCTCGGTTGGCGGCAAGTGGAGGTCCGCGAGGCGGCCGACGAGCTGTCGGTTCATCTCCTCGGGCCAGGGCGAGTACTTGAACCCCGTGCGGAGGCCCGCCTCGACGTGCCCGACGGACACCTTCTCGTAGAAGGCGGCGAGCGCGGCGACGAACGCCGTCGTGGTGTCGCCCTGGACGAGGAGCCAGTCCGGGCGGAACTCGCGGAGCACCGTCGTCATCCCCGTCGCGATGCGCGCGGTGATGTCGGACAGTCCCTGGTTTTCCTTCATCAGGTCGAGATCGAAGCGCGGCTTCACGTCGAAGATCGCGAGGACCTGATCGAGCATCGAGCGGTGCTGCGCGGTGACGCAGACCTCGGCCTCGAAGTCGGGGTGAGCGCGGAGGGCCTTCGAGAGCAGCGCCATCTTGATCGCCTCGGGGCGCGTGCCGAACACGCAGAGGACGCGGCGCTTCTTGCCTGAACCGGAAGACATGGACGACAGATGGTACACGCCGAAAGTGGGGTGGGCTACGTTGCCCGGTCATGCGCGTGGTCCACCTGACGACCGAGTTCCCGTGGCCGGCGACGAGCGGCGGACCGGTGCGCACGCTGTCGCAGCTGCGGATCGTCGCCTCGCTCCCCGAGGTCGAGTCGATCACGCTGCTCTCGGTCACCGAGACCGGCGTGCCGGCCTCCGACGTGCGCGCGCTCGAGGGCGCCGTCGCGAAGCTCCGCGTCGTTCCGCCGGTGTTTCACCCCATTCACCTGTTCGACTTCAAGCGTCGGGTGCCGCGCGTGGTCGCGCTTCGGCTGCTCGGCGTGCCGTACCTCGCCGGAAAGTGGGACTCGCGCGAGCTCAGGCGGACGCTTCGCCGCGAGCTCCTCGCGAGCCCGGTCGACGTCGTCTACGTCGACCACCTGGGGATGGCGCGCTACCTCCCGGACATCCTGGCCGAGCGCCCGTTCTGCCGGACGGTGCTCGATCAGCACAACGTCGAGAGTGACTTCTTCAAGCAGTTCGCCGACGAGGCGAGAGGACCCAAGAGGCTCGTCGCGAAGGCCGAGTACGCGAGGGCGCGGAGCTTCGAGGAGCGCGCGCTCCGCGAGGTCGGCGCCGTCGTCGCGATCTCGAGCGAGGACGCGAAGCACTTCAAGGCGCTCGGCGGCGTCGACGCGCACGTCGTCCCCGTGGTGATGCCGTTCGAGCGGAAGGCGCGGCCGCATCCGGGCAAGCCGCGCTTCTGCTACGTCGGGAGCCTCCGCTGGAAGCCGAACGTCCTCGGGCTCGACTGGTTCTGCCGCGAGGTCTGGCCGCTCGTTCGGAGGCGCGTCCCCGACGCGACGCTCGAGATCGCCGGCGTCGGTCTCAAGCCCGACGCGTCCGGGCGCCTGCCGGTGCCCGACGCGTGGAAGGGGCCGGGGATCGAGACCGTCGGCTTCCTCGAGGACCTCGAGCCGCTCTACGCGCGCTCGCTCGGAATGATCGCGCCGATCACCGGAGGCTCCGGCGTCCGTCTCAAGCTGCTCGAGGGGTTCCGCGCGGGCATGCCCGTGGTGACCACCCCCGACGGCGCGTTCGGCCTCCCGCTCGAGGACGGCAAGGAGGCGCTGATCTCGCCGGACCCCGCCGGCTTCGCGGAGCGAATCGCGCGCGTCGCGGACGACGAGCCCCTGCGCGAGCGCCTCCGCGAGGGCGGCTACGCCTTCCTCGAAGCGCACCACTCGCTCGCCGTCGCCCAGCGGGCGATGCGCGCCGCGCTCGGCGTCCGCTGACCCGCGGGCCGGCGCGGGAGCCCGCGCCCCTGTCGCACGCGGACGAGGCTTCGGCTATGACTGGCCCCGCCATGCAAGGGTACGCCTCACCGCTTCGCGTGTTCGTCGCCGTCGTCGTGGCGCTCGTCCTCGGGATCGCCCGAGAGGCGCGCGCGGAGGACGCGCAGCGGACCGTGGACCTCTACACGATGGGGCCGAGCAACGAGCTCCCGTCGCGCTTCGGTCACTCGCTCCTCTGCGTGCGCGAGGCGGGGCACGACGATCCGGAGCACGGGCGCTGCTACGACTACGGCGTCCCGAGCAAGGAGGACCTCACGGCGACGGTGTGGGAGGCGGTCCGGGAGACGCCGTCGTTCATCCCGGTGGCGATCGAGGAGGTCGTCGTCTTCAAGTTCTTCAAGGACCAGGGGCGGCAGATCGAGCGGCAGCGGCTCCCGATCTCGCCAGCGGAGGTCGACAAGCTCGTCTCCTCGATCGAAGCGGAGATCCGGGACCGGCGCGCGTACGCGTACCACCCGTACTGGGCGAACTGCGCGACGAAGATTCGCGATCACATCGACGACGCGACCGGCGGCCGGCTTCGCTCCGGCCCGTCCGAGATCCCGCCGGGGACGTTCCGCGAGTACATGGAGGAGGGGCACAGCGGCCACCTCGATTTTCTCACCGCGATGGCGCTCTTCGTCGGAGAGGGCAACGATCGCCGCCCCACGTCGTGGGAGGCCATGATGCTGCCGTTCATCCTCCGCGACGGCGTCGCGGAGCGCTTCTCGGTGCCGCCGGAGAAGCTCGAGGAGCGCCTCGCGGTCGTCCTCCCGACGAGCCGCGCGATCGGACGCGTCGCCGTGTTCCTCGTGGCGTTCCTCCTCTTCGTGGCCGCGCGCGTCGCGGCGCGCCGGAACAAGCTGCGCGTGGGGCTCGCGATCGTCGGCGGGACGCTCGGCGCGATCGCGATCGCGATCGAGCTGACGTCGGCGTTCGTCAAGTGGCCCGAGATCTCGCACAACTGGGCGCTCGCCCTCTTGCTCCCGACGGACCTCGCGCTCCCTTGGCTCACGTCGAAGCGGCTCGCGCTCTACCTCAAGGCGCGGCTCGCGATGGCGGGGCTCTTCGTGGTGCTCGAGATCGTCGGCGTCGTGCAGCAGCCGATGCTGCACCTCGTGGTGCTCGTGGCGCTGCCGCTCGGCGGCCTCCTCTCGGCGCTGAAGGCGCGCTCGCCCGCGGACGCTCCCGCCGCCGCGTCGGCGCCGGCCTCGACGTCGAGCTCCTGAAGAGCCGTTCGACGCCGCGCGCGCGACGCGACGCTCAGGCGATGGCCTTCTTCGCCTCGAGCTCTTCCCAGCGGGACGTGAGCTTCGCGGCCTGCGCGCGCGCGCCGTCGAGCCGCGCCTGGACGGCGGCGGCCTTCGTCGGATCGGCGCCCGCCGCGTAGAGCGCGGGATCGCCGAGCTCGGACTCGATCGCCGCCGCGACCTGCTCGGCCTCGTCGATCTTGTCGAGGATGCCGTCGAGCTCGCGCTGCTCGTTCTTCGAGAGGCCCGCGGGCTTGGCCTTCTCGGCCTTCGCGACGGCCTTGGGCGCGACGCTCTTGGCCTCCTTCTTCTCCTCGGCCTCGCGCTCGCGCGCGGCGGCGTACGCCTGGTAGGCGCCGGCGTACCGCGTGACGCGACCGTCGCCCTCGAAGCAGAGGATGCCCGTCGTGACGCGATCGAGCAGGTAGCGATCGTGGGTGACGACGAGGAGCGAGCCCTCGTACGACGAGAGGAAGTCCTCGAGCGCGGAGAGCGTGTCGGTGTCGAGATCGTTGGACGGCTCGTCGAGGAGCAGGAGGTTCGACGCCGACGCGAGCAGGCGCGCGAGCGCGAGGCGCGCGCGCTCGCCGCCGGAGAGGGCGGCGACCTTCTTTCGCTGGGCGTGCGTGTCGAACATGAAGCGTTCGAGGTAGCTCCGCGGGTCGATGCGCTCCTTGTCGACGGAGGGCACGGCGCGCGCGACGCAGTCGAAGACGCTGAGATCGCCGTCGAGCGCGGCGCGCTCCTGATCGAGGTAGCCGACGCGGACGCGGCGCCCGAGGCCGATCGATCCGCTGTACGAGAGCGAGCCGCCGAGCTCGCCGGAGGAGGTGCCCTGGCGGGGCGCCGCCGCGGGGCTCGCGCTCTCGCCCGAGGTCGCCGCGAGGATGGCGCGGAGGAGCGTCGTCTTGCCGGCGCCGTTCGGGCCGAGGATGCCGAGGCGCTCGCCCGTCGTCATCGCGAGGTCGAGGCCCTTCACGAGGTGGCGCTCGCCGAGCTTGAGATCGAGCCCGCGCACGTCGAGGATGCTGCGCCCCGCGCTCTCGACCTCGGAGGAGAGCTCGACGCGCCCCTCGTCGCGCATCGGGCCCGCGGCCTTCGCGGCCTCGGCGCGCTCGATGCGCGCCTTCTGCTTCGTGCCGCGCGCCTTCGGCTGGCGGCGGAGCCACTCGAGCTCGGTGCGGAGGAAGTTCTGGCGGTTCTTCTCGGTCCGCTCGGCGATGGCGAACCGCTCCGCCTTCGCCTCGAGGTAGGCGGCGTAGCCGCCGTCGTACGGGTAGACCGAGCCGCGATCGACCTCGATCGTGCGGTCCGCGATGCGGTCGAGGAGCCAGCGATCGTGGGTGACGAAGAGGACGGCGCCGCGGAACTCGTCGGCGAGGTAGCGCTCGAGCCAGTCGATCGTGTCGGCGTCGAGGTGGTTGGTGGGCTCGTCGAGGATCATCACGTCGGGCGCGCCGACGAGCACCTGCGCGAGCGCGACGCGCCGGCGCTGACCTCCGCTCAGCTTTCCCGTCGGGCGCTCGATGACGTCGCCGATGCCGAGGTGCGCGATGACGCGCTCGACCTCGTGCGAGCGGTCCCATCCGCCGAGGCGCTCGACCTCGGCGCCGGCCGCGACCTGCTCGGCCAGGAGAGCGTCGGTCGTCTCCCCGGCGCCGATGCGCGCGGTGACCTCTTCGTGCTTTCGGTGCGCGGCGAGCCACGCCTCGAGGCCCTCTTCGACCGTGGCGCGAACGGTCCGCTCCTCGTCGAGCACCGGCTCCTGCGCGAGGAACGCCACGCGCGCGCCGCGGCGGAGCGCGATCGACCCGCCGTCGGAGGGCTCCACGCCGGCGAGGATGCGCGCGAACGTGCTCTTGCCGGCGCCGTTTCGCCCAACGACGCCGACGCGCTCGCCGTCGTCGATCGTGAGCGACGCCTTCGCGAGCAGGACGCGCTCGCCGTAGGCCTTGTCGATGTCGAGTGCTGCGAGGACGCTCATCGCGGGCTACTTCGCGCAGTCCGGGAGCCGGTCGAGGTAGACGTCGGCGGCGCAGCCGGCGAAGGCCTTCGCGCACGCGGCGACGTCGCTCCCCGCGTCGGTCGTCAGGGCCGCGCCGGTGCACTTCGTCTTCATCTCGTCGACGATCGCGTCGGAGAATTCCCACGCGGCGACGAAGATGTCGTCGACGCTCTTGATGCCCTTCGCGGGGTCGTAGGTCGTCGAGCGCGTCCGACAACCAGCCGTGTCCGAGGGCTCGCACGTCGCGCAGTAGGCCGTGACGAGCGCCGTTTGCGACGCCGTCGGCGTCTCGTCGGCGTAGTGCGTGTACTCGCAGTCGCGTCGCTTCGCGCCGTCGCAGTTGTCGTCGGTCAGGCAGAGCGCCTCGGCCCGGCGGTAGGCTTCGCTGTTGATCGCCGAGTCGTTGGCCGCGCACCACGCGTCGAAGCCGTCGACGCCGCAGTTGAGGTCGCCCTCGTTTCCGCATCGCTCGAAGTAGGCGCGCGTGATTCCGCAGGTCGTCGTCGGGCGCTCGGCCCCGCCGTCGGGCTCGCCGGCTTCGCGCGCGGCGTCGGCCGCGTCCGCGGGGGCCGCGGCCGGGAGGGGGTCTCCGGCGCTGTCCGCGCACGCGACCGCGGCCGCGACGGGCGCGGAGGCGATCGCGCCGCGGAGGAGCAGGCGCGGAAGGAGTCGAGCCGTCGGCATGGCCGCGGAGCATGGCGCAGATGCGGACGGGCGTCCATCGGGGCCTTCTCGGCGCGAGGTGGCAGGCATCGCCGCGGAGTGGCATCGCGCTTGACCTCGACCGCGCGGGAGCGCATGTGTTCGACGAACGTGGCACGCGCGACCTCCCTGGCGACGCTCCTCTTCGGGCTCGGGCTCGGGCTCGGGCTCGGGCTCGTCGCGTGCGCGGAGGAAGACGCGGGCGTGTCCTCGGCGCCGTCGCCGGAGGGGCGCGAGCACGAGCCCCGACCGGCCGCCCCGACGCCCGGACCCGACGTGCCGATCGACACGAGCGTGGTCGTCGCGCACGATCGCGAGCTCCGCGGCGCGTGGATCTCCACCGTGTACAACGGCACGTGGCCGAGCAGGACGGGGCTCACCGCGGTCGCCGCGAAGTCCGAGCTCCTCGCGATCTTCGACGCGCTCGCGAGCGCGCGGATGAACGCGGTGTTCTTCCAGGTGCGCGCCGAGTCGGACGCGGTCTACGCCTCGGCGATCGAGCCGTGGAGCCGCTTCCTCACCGGCAAGCAGGGCGTCGACCCTGGGTGGGATCCGCTCGCGTTCGCCGTCGAGGAAGGGCACAAGCGAGGGCTCGAGGTTCACGCGTGGATGAACCCGTACCGCGGGCTCGTGAGCACGCAGATCGAGGTCGCCGCTTCGCACGTCACGAAGATGCTCCCGTCCGCGGCGCGCGGGTACGGCTCGCTCGTCTGGATGGATCCGGGCGTGCCCGAGGTGCGCGCGCACATCCTCGACGTCGTGCGCGACGTGGTCATGCGCTACGACGTCGACGGCGTCCACTTCGACGATTACTTCTACCCGTACCCCGTCGCCGGCCAGACGTTCGACGACGCCGCGGCGTACCAGGCGTACACCGGGGCGGGCGGCGCGCTCGCCAAAGACGACTGGCGGCGGAGCAACGTCGACGCGCTCGTCCGCGAGACGTCCGAGGTCGTCATGAAGACGCGCGCGAGCGTCCGCTTCGGCGTGAGCCCGTTCGGCATCTACCGGCCGGGCACGCCGCCGGGCATCACCGGCCTCGACGCCTACGCGACGCTCTACTGCGATCCGGTCCGCTGGATGGATGAGGCGTGGGTCGACTACCTGGCGCCGCAGCTCTACTGGCCGACGACGCAGACCGCGCAAGCCTTCGGCGAGCTCGCGACGTGGTGGGCGGGCATCGCGAAGGCGGGGCGCTCCATCTTCGTCGGTCACGACGCGACGAAGGCAGGGGAGGGCGCGTTCTCGCTCGACGAGTACGACAAGCAGATGAAGCTCGTCGCGGCCGAGCGCGCGCGGGGGGCGCGCGGCAGCATCTTCTTCTCCGCGAAGCCGCTCGTCGAAGACCGCGGCGGGCTCCGGAGCGCCCTCGCCGCGACGCACTGGGCGACGCCCGCGGCCACGCCGCCGCTCGCGCTCGCCGCGCTCGAGCCGGCCGGGCCGGCGCCGAAGGTCCGCGTCGCGCCGCGCGCCGCGTCCGTCACTCTCCCGGCGGGGGCGCGCTCGCTCGCCGTCTACCGCGAGCGCGCGGGCGGGGCCTACGCGGTCGAGCGCATCGTCGGCGTGGGCTCGCCGGCGCCGGCCGGATCGGAGATCGCCGTCGCGCTCGACGCGGGCGCCTGGGCGATCAGCGTGATCGATCGTCGCGGCGTCGAGAGCCGTGGCGCCCGCATCACAGTCGAGTGAGAGCGCAAAAGACGCCTGGGAATGAAAAATTTAACCCAACAATCCCGGCCGGTTGAGCTGCCTCCTGGGAGCCCTCGGAGGCGATCGGAGGCCCTTGCCGGCCAAAGCCGTACTGCTAAGCTGGAGCGCGACACGGCTGGTCACGGGCACGGCGATCGAGGCTCTCTCGGCTTCTGAGGGGAATCGGGAAACGACTCGCAGACGGACTGTGGAACGAAGAGCGGCGGCGTCGCCGCGCGAAAAGATCGTCCCCTCCCGATTCCTCGGAACGGCCCACGCGGGTGGGGACTCATCCGGACTGTCTGCGTGGGCCGTTGGAAACGGGATTCGAATGAGCTCGCGCCTCTATGTGGGAAACCTTTCCTACGAGACCGATACCGAGACCCTCCGGCAGGCCTTCTCTTCCGCCGGTGAAGTGACCGACGCTCACGTGGTGATGGACCGCGAGAGCGGTCGCTCGCGCGGCTTCGGCTTCGTCACGATGGCGACGCCGGACCTGGCCAAGAAGGCCATCGAGACGATGAACGGCAGCATGCTCGACGGCCGCGCGATCCGCGTCAACGAGGCCGAGGAGCGCCCGCGTGGCGGTGGCGGCGGCGGCGGCTTCGGCGGCCCGCGCAGCGATCGCGGCTTCGGCGGCGGCGCGCTTCGGCGGTGGTGGTGGCGGCTTCGGCGGCGGCGGCGGTGGTCAGTGGCGGACGCGGCGGCGGCGGCGGCGGTGACTTCGGCGGCGGCGGTCGCGGCGGTCGCGGCGGTGGTCGCGGCGGCGCCCGCGGGCGCTGAGCGTCGCTCGTCAACCGAGCATCGACGAGAAAGGGGCAGCGCCGACCGGCGACTGCCCCTTTCGCACATCCGGGGTTCGAGCCGCGACGCGCCGGGCGGAACGGCACGCGCAGCGCGGCCGCGTCGCTCGCGTCCGTTCGCCTCAGCTCTGCCGTCGAACGTGCGTCAAGACGCGTGCGCGCGCGCGCTCGAGCCACGGCGGTGAGCCGAGGATGCCGTCGCGGAGCGACGAACGAGGGATCGCGATCTCTCGGCCGCCCGCGAGCTGGATGACGCCGGCGTCGACGTCGACGCCCTCGACGTCGCTGTACGGGTAGGCCTGCACGCCGAGGACGCTCCGGATCTCGAGCTCCGTGCGCTTCGCGACGAGCTGCTTCGCGACGAGGACGCTCCGCGCGCCGAGGGCGAAGAAGAGCAGGACGAAGAGGCCGTACCAGGACCCGGTGCTGAAGAACGCCGCCGCGATCGCGACGAAGCGGAGGCTCGCGAGCATGTCGATCGGGCGTGGCCGGTGACCCGCCACGAGCGCGCGCCGGCTCTGCAGAGCGCCGGACGCGTCCGCGTCGCTCGGTCTCGTCGCGTCGCTCGCGTCCGCGTCGCTCGGTCTCGTCGCGTCGTTCGGGGCGTCGTCGCGCTCGTCCGGCGAGAGCGCCTCGGCGAATCGTCGCGCCTGCGCGGAGTTCTCGAAGTGGAGGACCGCGAGCTCCACGTCCTCGCCGAACGCCACCGTGGCGCGTGGCTCGGCGTCCTCGGCGTCGTACCAGGCGTCGATGACGTCGCGGCGCGGGACCACGCGGCCGCCGAGATCGAGCGCGTCCGCGCCGACGACGACGTGCCTCGCGCTCGAGGCGAAGCGCTTGCCGACCGAGCTCGCGACGAGGAACGGAAGGAACACGAGCATGTGGACGACGTGCGCCGCGACGAGGCCCCCCACGACGATGACGAGCGCCGACGAGACGTGGACCCACGCAGGCATGCGCTCGAGCTCGACGTCGAACGGGAGGCTGTCGTCGTCGTCCGCCTCGCGCTCGTCGTGTCGTTCGTGGCTCACCGGATCGTGCTCGTCAGAGCGCCTCGCCGAGGCGCCGGTTCAAGGTGTCGATCGCGCGGATGCGGGCGAGGTGCTTGTCGTTCGCCTCGAGGACGGTCCAGGGCGCGTACGAGGTGCTCGTCCGATCGATCATGTCGCTCGCGGCGACGACGTAGTCGTCCCACTTTCGCCGGTTCCGCCAGTCCTCGGCCGTGATCTTGAACTGCTTGTGGCGCGTCGCCTCGCGCTCCTTGAAGCGCTTCATCTGCTCGTCCTTCGTGATCGCGAGCCAGAATTTCACGACGACGACGCCGTGGTCGACGAGCTCCTCCTCGAACTCGTTGATCTCGCGGTACGCACGCGACCAGGCGTCCTCGGTGGCGAAGCCCTCGACGCGCTCGACGAGGACGCGGCCGTACCAGGAGCGATCGAAGATGGCGAACTGCCCGAGCCGCGGGATCTGCCGCCAGAAGCGCCAGAGGTAGGGCTGCGCGCGCTCCTCGTCGGTGGGGGCGGCGATCGGGACGACGGCGAAGTGCCGGGCGTCGATCGCCTGGGTGATGCGCCGGATGGCGCCGCCCTTGCCGGCGGCGTCCATTCCCTCGAACACCGCGACGACGGCGCGCTTCTTCATCTTCGACGAGCGGCTCAGGCGACCGAGCGTCGCCTGCGATTTCACGACCCTCGTCTCGTACTTCTGCTTCGAGAGGCGCTCGGTGAACGGCAGGTTCTTCAGGATGCCGGCCGTGTCCACCGTCCGGAGCATCGACGCCGCGGCGTCGGGCGCGGCGCCGTTCTTCTTCCCGTTCGCCTTGCCGTTCCGCTTGGCGGCCTCTCGCGCCGCGCCGAGGCGCGCGCGCATCGCGGCGAGGAGGGCGCGGCCGGCCGCGAGGGCGCGGTAGTTCGCGTCGGATCCGTCGATGACGAGCCACGGCGCCGCGCCGGTGCTCGTCTCGCGGAGGACGTGCTCGCTGACGCGACGAAACGCGTTGTAGCGCGCGAAGCTCTTCCAGTCCTCGGCGCTCACGCGCCACCGCGTGAGCTTGTCCTTCTCGAGCGCGACGAGTCGCCTCTTTTGCGCCTTCTTCGACAGATGGAACCAGAGCTTCACGAGGACGGCTCCGTCGTCGACGAGCAGCTGCTCGAAGCTCCGGACGCGATCGAGCTCGGCGGCGAGGTTCGCGTTCGACATGCCGCCAACCACACGGCCGAGGATGGGGGCCGTGTACCAGCTCCCGAAGAGCACGCCGATCTTCCCCTTCGGCGGCAGCGCTTGCCAGAAGCGCCACATCGGCGGGCGGAGGCGCTCGGACTCGTCGGGCTCGCCGAAGGCGCGCGTCCGCACGTGACGCGGATCGAGCCACTCGTTGAGGAGGTTCACGGTCTCACCCTTGCCCGCGCCCTCGACGCCGTTGACGAGGACGACGACCGGGAAGGTCCGGTCTTCGAGCAGCTCGTACTGCGCTTCGAGCAGGTCCGCGCGGAGCTTGGCCACCTCCTTCGCGTATCCGGCGTCGTCGACCGTGTGTCCCAGCTCGGCGGACTCGAACATGCCGCCAGCTTACCGCACGGCGCGTTCGGTGACGTGGGCGTCGTCAGTCCGTCATCCAGCGCGCGTCCACGGCTGCGCCGAGGCCCGCGAAGCGGCGCTCGTCCTCCACCATCCACACCACCTTCGGGCCGAGCGTGCGAAACACGGGCTCGTCGAACCAGTGTCCGCGCAGGCCGACGTCGTTCGTCTGGGTGGGGAGGCCGCGCCTGCGGGCGGCGCTCGTGAACGCCTGAGCGAACGAGCGGCACTTCGAGCTCGAGCACGAAACGACGGCGCGGCGGACACCCGCCCCAGCGAAGCTCGCGGCGACGGCCGATGCGTCGAGCGGCGTGTGCCCGACCTCGACCAGCGCGACGCGATCGTAGACGCCGGGGCGCGCGGCGACGACCTGTGACGCCAGCGTGGCGCCCTGCGACCAGCCTCCGTAGATGAGCGGCCCGTCGGCGATCCAGTCGGCGTAGCGGGCGCGCACGGTGGCGACGGCGCGCTCCGCTTGCGACGCGATCGCCTCGGACGATCCCCAGACGAAGCTCCGGTTCGTCGCGGTGCTGTCCGGGTGCACGCGCGTCGCCTGCGGGCAAACGACCAGCGCCCAGCCGGCGGTGACCTCCTTCCACTCGGCGCACGACCAGTCGGGGCGATCTCCGGCGCCGTGAACGCCGACGACGATCGCGCGCTTGTCGCGCGCGCCGACCGGGAGCGCGAGCCACGCGATCTCGCCGCCGCCGAGCTCGATCCGCTCGAGCGGCGCGCCCTCGAGCGCCGGGGGATCCGGCGCCGGTGTCGAGGGGGCCGCGCTGCGAGCGGCCGTGGCCGGGCCGAGCGCGGCGCCGCGCGCGGGCCGCGGCGCGTCGGCGCGGGCGCAGGCGGTCGTGAGCGCCAGAAACGCCCCGAAGGAGAGCGCGGTGAAGCGGAGGTGAGCGAGCCGCACGATCCCCTCGTCGCGCCGGGGCTCCATTTCGTGACGGAGAAAAAGCGCCGGAGGGGCGCGGCGCTCACCGCACCTTGCTCATCCGGAGGACCCGGCCCTGGCCGAGCTGAGCGCCGACGGACGTGATGTAGATCGACGTGGAGTCCACGGCGAGATCGTAGATGCTGCGCACGTTCGACATCATGGTCGTCTTCTGGCCGTTCGGCGTGAGCGGGGCGCGCGCGACCGAGCCCTCGGAGCCGGTCTGCGCCGCGCCGGCGCTCGCCCAGTAGACGCCGCTGTCGTCGACGACGAGCGCGAAGGGGTTCGCGTCGGTGGTGGCGATCGTCTCCGGCGTGCCGGTCCCGTCCGCGCGGACGCGCATCACGAGCTTGGAGCTGTACTCGAGCCAGTAGAGGTAACCGCCGTGCGCCTTCGCCGAGGTCGGACCGGCGCGATCGGAGGCGAGGATGGCGACGCCGCCGTCGGACCGCAGCGCCGCCACGTTCCCCTTCGGCGCGCCGGCCGCCTCGCGCTCCGTCCAGTAGAGGGCGGTGCCGTCGCTCGTTACGGACGTTGGGTCGGGCCGCAGAGGAACGAGCGCCTGCGCCGTGCCGCCCGTGAGCGGGCGCCCGCGGATCTCGCCCCTGGTCGCGCCGTTGGCCGAGATCGCCCAGCGCGCCTGGGTGGCACCGACCCACAGCGACGCCGCGGCGCCCGTGCCGGTGACGAGGTTCCGCTTCGTCAGCGTCGTGAGCGCGAAGCACGAGATCGTGTGGCCGGGCGAGGCGTTGTACGTTTGCGTGTAACATACATCGTTCGCGCCGAGGGCGATGAACGTGTTGTAGATGTAGCGGCCCTCGAGCTCCCCATCGAGGACCAGCGGATCGACGACGTCGAAGCAGCTTCGGTCCGCGCAGGTCGTGCCCTTGGCGAGGCGAATGAGCTGGCCGTAGTTCCCGGCGCCCGGGATCGTCGAGCCGACCTCGATCCAGAAGACGTGGGTGGCGTTGACGGCGACCGCGACGGGGCCGTGGAGACCCGACGCGATCACGTCGGTCGGGCACACTGCCTCGGTGCACGGCTCGGCGACGGGATCGTTGGCGTCCTTCTTCGAGGCGTCCTTCTTCGTCGTCGAGCCGTCGAGGTCGTCGCTCACGGAGCCGTCCTTCGACGTGCCCGGCTCCTCTTCCTCCTCGCCGGTCTCGCCGTCTGCGGGGCCCGGATCGGCCACCGCGTCGGCCGCCTTGATCGCACCGCATGCCGTGACGACGGCGCCCCCCGCCGCGAGCAAGAGGACGTAGGGGAAGGCGAACGCGAGCCGGCGCATCGTCACAGGATAACGAGACGCGCGCCGGTGACCACCTTCGAATCGCGCCTCGCCGGGCCGTCCTCGTCAGACGAGCCCGGTGGGCGGCATCCTCCGCGTGCGGTCGAAGAGCCCGCCCGCGCGCGTCGCCACGAGCGCGCCGATCGCGATCATCGCCACCGCGAACGTCACGAGCCCGCCGATCCACGGGATGAGCGAGAGCAAGAGGAACGCCGCGCAGCCGAGGAGAAGGTGCAGGTAGGGGTTCTGGGTGCGGTGACCGATGACGGCGGCGCCGAAGGTGGTCAAGACCGACGCGACGGCGCCGTAGACGGCGACCGTCAGGAGGAGAACGCCGACGAGCGCGATCGGGATCCCGATGACCGTGATGCAGAGGATGACGAGCACGATGGCCACACCAATCGAGCCGAGGAGCGAGCCGACCAGCCCGAGCGCGAACGATCGCATCGGCCGCGAGGCGATCTCGGCGCGCACCTGCTCCATCCGCGGCGCGAGGAGCGCGAGGAGCACGCAGCCGAGGACGAAGATGAGCGCCATCCTCGTCATCGATCGACCGAACGAGTGCGCCGCCTCCGAGAAGCGCGATCGGCGGCGGCCTCCCTCGGCGATCACCTCGGTCTTCGTGCCGTCGTCGCCGGCGGTGACCTTCACCTGCCCGCCGTGCTTGTCGTCGACGATGCGCCCGCCGACGATCGCGCCCTCAGCGCGCTCGAGCGAGCCGCCGGCGACGCCGACGTCTCCGTCGATGCGGGCGTCTCTCTCCATCTTGAGCGAGCCGCCGAACACGGTCGCGTTGCCGACGACGCGGCCGCTGCTCAGGATCTTCGCCGAGCCGCCGGCGACGACGAGGTCGCCGGTGATCGTCCCCTCGACCCGGAGCGAGCCGCCGGCGACGGTCACCGTGTGGACGATCTCGCCCGGATGGATCACGAGGCTGTTACCGATGACGTTGCGGTCCTCGCCGCGCACCGTCGGCACGGGCGGCGCGGCCGGCACGGGCGGAGGCGCGATGGCGGGCGGCGGGGCGATGACGGGCGCGCGCGGCTCGGCGGCGGCCGCGGGCGTGACCGTGACGAGCGTCCCGTTCCGGTGGGCAACGACGTCGTGCCCGACGAAGAGCGCCTCGAGCACCGCGTCGGCGGGCTGGTCGGCGACGGCGACGTTCACGTCGCCGCCCTCGCCGTCGATCGCGACGCCGTTCGTCACGACGAGGCTCCAGCCCGCTTCCTTCGCGAGCCTCTTGAGGCCGTCGCTCGGCTTGCCCTCGAACTCGAGGTCGACCTTCTTCTCGACGCCCGGCCAGGTGCCTTCCTTCTTCACCGTCGCGCCGGCGCTGAACGGGATCGCGAACGCCAGAGCGGCGACGCCGAGCATGGAGAGGAATCGAACGGGCTTCATCGAGGTGTTTCTTTCTGTGCCTTGGGAAGGATGCGGACGACGGCGAGGCCCATCACGACGAGCAGCGCGGCCGCGCCGTACGTGACGAAGAGACCGACCGAGCCTCCCGGCTCGGCGAGACGACGCGAGAGCGTGCGGAGCCCCGCGAGGAAGAGCGGGACGTCACGCGTTCCGAAGCTCCGCAAGGCGGAGGCGCCGGCCTCGGCGTCGAGGACACTCGGCAGGAGCCCGAGCGCGGCGACGGCGAGGCCGAGCGCGATCGCGAGGCGGGGCAGGGGGCGGCGCGTGCCGGCGCGCTCGTGCTCGGCGCGCGCCGCGATCTCGGCGCCGGCGTGGAGCGAGAGGAGCGCGGCGTGACCCAGGTGGAGCGCGCAGCTCGCGCATCGCTCGACGTGAGCGCGGACCTCCTCGGGGACGATCGCGCGCTCTCCGTCGGCGAGCGCGGTGAGGACGACGTCGCTCGCGTGGCCGCCCTCGGCCCAGAGCAGCTCGTCGGGGAGGAGCTCGTCGCCGGGACGTCGGGCATCGGAGCGCGGCTCGTGCGAGCCCTCTCCGGCGTGCTCGGCGGGGTCTCGATGGGTCGGGCCCCGCGGGTTCGTGTCGCTCATGCTGTTCCTCCAGCGGCCGCCGGCCGCTTCGGCCGCGCGCTCTCGACCTCGTCTTCGAGCGCCTCGGCCATCGCTTTGCGGCCGCGGGTCACCCACGTGGCCACCGTCCCGAGCGGCACCCCCAGCCGCTTCGACACCTCCTGGTACGGGAGGCCGTCGAGATGAAAGAGCTCGAGCGCCCTCCGCGGGCCGTCCGGCAGCCCCTGCATCACGCGGCGAACGCGCGCCGCGCGCTCGGCGAGCTCGAGCTGCTCGTCCGCGCCGGCGCCGGGATCGGCGAGTCGATCGATCACCGCGGCCGTCGAGCTCGGCGCGTCGTCCGGCACCTCGGCGCGGAGGGCGCGCTGGCGCTGCCGCGCGCGGAGCGTGTCGAGGGCGACGTGACGCGCGATGCCGAGCACCCACGGGCGCATCGGTCCGCGCACCTCTGACCGAGACTCGAACGCACGGCGCAACGCCTCGTTCGTGCAGTCCTCGACATCCGCGTGATCGGGCCGCTCGCGAAGGACACACGCCACCACGGCCCGCACGATCGGGCGCAGGTCGCCGGCCTGGTCGCGGAGGGATGCCTCTGCCGTGGACCAGCGAGCCTCCGTGGCCGCGTGCAGGGCCGTGGTCATGAGCGCGGAGAGCATCGTCACGGGCATGTCGACGGACGGGGAGGCAAAATTTCGAGGTCGCGACGGTTCTCTGTAAGTGCTGGATGAGGTTGAACAAATCGCTTGGCCGCGCGGGCAGGCTGGACACGCGCCCGGATCGTCGCGACGCTGCCGGGATGGCCGAGGACGATCCGAAGGGCGGCACCGCGTCGAGCTCCGAGAGCTCCGACGCGACGCCGGCGCGCGCGGCGTCTGACGAGGCGGAGGCCGCGCGCGGGTCCGCCGATCTCGCCGAGGCCGCGGAGGCCGCCGAGGCCGCGAACGCAGAAGCCGCCGAGGCCGACGACGCGCCGAGCGTCGCGAGCGAGGCCGGCGCCGAGGCGACGGCGAGCGCGCCGGGCGAGGTGAACAAGCTCCACGAGTGGGGCGCCGCGCTCGCGGTCATGGTGCTCCTCGCGTTGATCCTGTTCACCTTCGTCTCCTTCCTTCGTGGAGTGTCGCTCTAGGTCGAGGACCTGCCTGCGAGCGCGGCTCGTTCGACGGCGCGACAGAAGCCCGCGTGTTCTTCTCCCTCTCGAAGCTCCTCGACGTCCTCCTCAGTCCGTACACGTGGGGGCTCGCGTTTCTCCTCCTCGCGGTGCCGTGGCGGAGGCCGCGGCACCGGGCGTCGTGGCGGCGGCGGCGGATCGCCGGGATCGTCGGGATCGCGATCCTGCTCTTCTTCTCGCTCGAGCCCGTCGCGAACGAGATGCTCTACCGGCTCGAGCACGCGACGACGTCCACCTATCGCCCCGACACGGTCTACGACGCGGTGGTGCTGCTCGGCGGCGTCAGCGACGAGCGCGTCGTCGCCGAGACCGGGCAGCCGGCTTACAACGACAACGTCGAGCGTCTCGTCGCGACGCATCGGCTCCTCGCCGACGGACATGCGCGCTTCGCGATCGTCTCCGGCGCGGCGGAGAGCCCCGACCTCGCCGAGCACGGCGAAGCGCGCGTGCTCGGCCGGCAGATCGCCCTTTGGGGCGTGGATCCGGCGCGCGTCATCCTCGAAGAAGAGGCGCGGAACACGCGCGAGAACGCCGTCTTCTCGCAGCGCATCGCGAAAGAGCGCGGCTTCGAGAAGGTGCTCATCGTGACGAGCGCCTTCCACATGCGCCGCTCGATCGAGTGCTTCGAGGCGGTGGGAATGAAGGTCGACACCCTCGCGGTCGACTTCCGCGCGCACGGCGGCGCGAAGCCGGGCTCGACGTCGTGGCTGCCCCGCGCGGGCTACCTCACCGACTCGACGCGGACGCTCCGCGAGGTGGCGGGCCTCTACATCTACCGCTGGCAAGGCTACGCGAGGCCGCCGCGCTGACGCGCGCCGTGCGCCGCGCCCCGACGCGATGTGCCGCGCGCTCACGTCGAAGGCGGCAGCGCCTTCCGGATCGCGTCCCACAGGTCCTCGTGGATGCGCGACGTGATCGTGTGGCCGACGCCCTCGTACTCGCGGAGCTCGGCCTCGTTGCCTTGCTCCTTGAACGCGTTGACCGCCTCTCGCCCCCACTTCACGTCGAGGACGCGGTCCGCCGTGCCGTGAAACGCGAGGAGCGGCGCCGCGCGCGCCTTGTTCTGCGGGAGGATCGGGCCGGGGCAGGATCCGGCGACGGGGAAGGCGCGGACGATCTCTCCCGGATGACGCGCCGCGATTGCGAACGAGAGGATGCCGCCCTGCGAGAACCCGGTGACGATCGCGCGGCGCTTGCCGGCGACCTTCGCGATCCCTCGCCACAGGCGCTCCTCGGCGCTGCCGACGACGGCGCCGAACTCCGCGTCCGTCATCCCGTCCTCGAAGCGGAACCAGGAGAAGCCGCCCCCGTGAGGATCGAAGGCGCGGGGCAGGACGATCTGAACGCGGGCGGGGAACTCGCGCCAGTCCGCGACCCAGCGGTCGGGCCGATCGCCCATCCCGTGGATCGCCACGATGAGCGGGGAGCCCTCGTCGGCGTCGCGCGGAAAGAGCTCGATCATCTCGACACCCTCGTGGGTGGTCGTGCGCGGCCACGGGGGCGGGGACGAGCGCGCGCGGGTGCAGCCGGCCGTGTGCGGGACGACGGCCGCCGCGCCGAGGCCGAGGAGCATGCGGCGTCGCGAGAGCATCCCCGGATGGTACAATGCGCTCGATGCTTCGACGCCTCGCTTTCGGGTCCTGCGTCCTCGTCACGGTCTTCGGCTGCTCGGACAGCGACGACTCCAGCTCGTCGGGCGGCGCTCCGGCGAGGGGTCGCTATCAGCCGACGGTCTATCCGTCGCTCGCCGACGCGCTGACGACCGTCGATCGCACATTCGCTCCGCGCACGCCGCGTCAGAGCCCGGAGGTCGGACCGAACCCCTCGCTCGTCGAGCCGCTCGCCGACTACCTCGGTCGCGGGTTCGGCGAGCTCGATCAGGCGCCGGGCGATCCCTACGTCACGCGCGTCATCGACGACTCGACGCCGCCGGCGCCGGGGCCGAACGCGAAGCGCGTCGTCCGCTTCGTTCACCTGGCCGATCTGCAGCTCGCGGACGACGAGTCGCCGACCCGCCTCGGGCAGTTCGACGGCTCGGGCTCGACCTCCTCCGCGCTGAGGCCGCAGGACGCCTATCTCTGTCACATGGCGAACGCGTCGGTGCGCACCATCAACGCGCTGCACGCGAAGGACCCGATCGCCTTCACGCTGCTCGGCGGCGACAACTCGGACAGCGCGCAGACGAACGAGGTCGACTGGGTGCTGGGAATCCTCTCGGGCGCGGACGACGTCGAGTGTGACTCGGGCGACGACGACGACATCGTCGAGGGCCCCGACAACGACGGCAAGGACCCCTTCAAGGCCGAAGGCCTCAAGATGCCGTGGAAGTGGGTCACCGGGAACCACGACGTCCTCGTCCAGGGAAACCTCAAGACCGACGAGGGAAACCGCGAGAAGGTCCTCGGCACCGAGGCCAACGGTGGCACGCGTCGCTACGACGATGGGCTCGCGGGCTTCGTCGAGCGCGGCGACTTCGTCGTGCCCGACCCGAAGCGCGCGCTCCTGTCGCGCACCGACCTGATGAACAAGGTCGGCGGCCACGGCGACGGCCACGGGATCGGCGCGGCGGAGAAGGCGAGCGGCACCGCCACGTACACGTTCGACGTCGAGGGGACGCCGCTGCGCGTCCTCGTGCTCGACACGTCGCACGAGAACGGGGGCTCCGAGGGCGTGATCAAGCAGAGCCAGGTCGACGCGGTCATCAAGCCGCTGCTCGACAAGGCGAAGGCCGACGGAAAGTGGGTGATGCTCTCGTCCCATCACGCTGCTTCGAGCCTCGGTGACGGCACCGGCCTCGGCGGCGAGCTCGCGCCCGACGCGCTCACGAGCGAGGCGTGGACGACGTTCATCGGCACTTACGACAACGTCGTCTTCAGCATGGTCGGGCACTCGCATCGTCACCGCGTGGTGCCCATCAAGCCGGCCGCGGGGCACGCGTACTGGGAGGTGATGACGAGCGCGATCGCCGACTACCCGCATCAGTTCCGCGTCGTCGAGATCTTCGATCAAGACAACGGCTGGATCATGCTGCGCGCCACGGGGGTCGACTTCTCGGTCGACGGCGATCCCATCGCCCTCGAGGGGAAGCGGCGCGGGGTCGTCGACTTCACGTCGGGCTGGCTGCCGACCGACGCGGTCGCCGCCACGGACAAGAACGTCGAAGTCTGGATCAAGAAGCCGTGATCGTGGCGTGGCGAGAGATCGGCGCGTCCGCGGCTCTGGCGAGCGCGCTCTTGGTGGCGGCGTGCTCGAAGAAGCCGCCGGCGCAGGAAGAGCCGCCGCCCGTGATCGCGACGGCGACGGCGACGGTGCCCCCGGTCGCGTTCAGCGGGACGCCGATCGGCGACTTCGCGGACGCCGCCGCGATGGACGGCCAGACCCCGTACGAGCAGGCGCGCGCGTACGAGGCGAGCGGGCAGTACTGGCTCGGGCGCCTCGTCCTCGAGCGCAAGGCGCTCGGCGCGGACGGGACGAAGGACGAGATCGAGCTCTTGGCGCGGATCTGTCACGGACAGGGCGACCAGGAGTGCGTCGAGGAGTGTGAAAAGCGCCTCGGGAAGAAGCTCAAGTTCGACGGCGGCGTCGCGCGGGCGCCGGTCGACGCGGGCGAGCACGTCGAGCCCGACTCGGACTTCGTGCGCGCGCGCGGTCACTTGCTCGCGAACCGCCTGAAGGAGGCTCGCGAGATCCTCGAGCCGAAGGTGATCGACGCCAAGGCGTCGAAGGAGGAGGTTCGCCTCCTCCGCGCGGTCTGCAAGGACCAGGGCGATCGCATGTGCGTCGCGCTCTGCGACGCGAAGCTGAAGTAGAGGCCGGCGCCCGCTTGCGGCGATGGGCGCCCCGACGTATCTGCTCGTCCCGAGCCGTCGATGGAAGCGCCTGAGGCAGGAACGGTCGAGCGCTGGGCGTGGGACTACGTCTCGACGATGCGCCTCGCGGCGAAGCTCGACCCCGAGCCTCCGCCTCGGCGGTGGGAAGAGGGCGCGCGGTCGCGGCGCCTCGACGCGCCCGGCCGCCCGCCGGAGCTCGTCGTCACCGCGCGGGCGGACAAGACGCGCGGCCTCGGCGCGCCGTCGGGCAGGGCGCGGGCGCTCCACACGTTCCTCCACCACGAGCTCCAGGCGGCGGAGCTGATGGCGTGGGCCATCCTCGCGTTTCCCGACGCTCCGCCGGAGTTCCGCGAGGGCCTGCTCCGGATCGCGCTCGACGAGATCCGTCACATGCGCCTCTACGCGGAGCAGATCGAGCGGCTCGGTCACCGCGTGGGAGAGTTCCCGGTGCGCGACTGGTTCTGGACGCGCGTGCCCACCTGCCGCGATCCCGCGTCGTTCGTCGCCGTGATGGGGCTCGGCCTCGAGAGCGCGAACCTCGAGCACACGGCGACGTTCGCGGCGCGCTTCCGCGAGGCCGGCGACGAAGAGGGCGCGCGCGTGCAGGAGCTCGTCGGCCTCGAAGAGATCGCGCACGTGCGCTTCGGTGTGCGGTGGTTCGAGCACTTCACCGGCGGGCTCGACTTCGACGCATGGACGCGCGCGCTCCCGGCCCCCCTCACGCCGCTGCTCATGCGCGGCCGTCCGCTGCGACGCGACGCCCGGCGGCGCGCGGGGCAGTCGGAGCGTTTCCTCGACGAGCTCGACGCATGGCAGCCCGAAGCGATCGCGCGCGAACAGCCTGGGTCCTGAACCTCGACGCGGACCTCGAGCTCGCGAGCCGGCGGTACGCGCCGCCTTTGGCCGTGCGCGCCGCGATGGCTCCGCACGTCGCGCGACTGGCGGAGTCGCTGCTCGGACCCGACGACGTGCTCGTGGACGACGCGGCGCCGCCGGCGAGCGCCGCGGGCCTCGTCGGTCGCGCGTTCTGTCCGACGCCGCGCGCGGTCGCGCTGCTCGTACGCGCGGGCGCGCTGCCGGCGCCGCACCCCGGCGTCGAGGTCTTGCGCGAGGTGAACGGGCGCGCGTTCTGTGCGTCGCTCGGGCCGACGTTGCCGGGGGCGACCTTCGCGCGCGACGTGGCGGAGGCGCTCCGCGCGCTCGACGAGCGGCCGAGCGTCGCCGAGCAGTGGCGCGTGAAGCGCGCGTTCGGGATGGCGGGGCGCGGGCAGCGTCCGATCGCGCCCGGCCGGGCGAGCGAGGCCGATCGCGCGTTCCTCCGCGCGTCGATCGCGGCCGAGGGCGGCGTCATGATCGAGCCCGACGTCGCGATCGTCCGCGAGCTCGGCGTGCACGGGATGATCGCCGAAGACGGGGCGTGGCGGCTCGGCCGGCTCGTTGCGCAGGAGTGCGACGCGCACGGGCAGTGGCTCGGCACGTCTCCGGCCGAGGACGTGGACGTCGCCGTCCGCGACGCGCTCGCGAGCGAGGCCGACCGCGTCGCGCGCGCGCTCTTCGCGGCCGGCTACTGGGGGCCGTTCGGCGTCGACGCGTTCCTCTACCGCGATCGCGACGGAGCCGTTCGCCTCCAGCCGCGGAGCGAGATCAACGCGCGCTACTCGATGGGCTTCGCCGTCGGCTTCGACCTTCGCGCGCGTGGTGGGGCGTCGGACGAGCGGGCTCCGCGGCGTCCTGCGCGCTGACGTCGCCGGCGTCAGAGGTCGTCGACGACGATCGTGCTCGAGGGCGCGCCTCCGGTCGGGCCCGGCGTCGCGGGGGCACCGATCGCGGGTGTGCCGGAGGGCCCGCCCGTGCCGGCGCTCGCTCCGCCGTTGCCGGAGGCGCCGAGGCCTGCGCCGCCGGGCGTGCCGCTCGTGCCGTGCCCCGTACCGATGGTGGTGCCGCCGCTCCCGGACAGACCGCCCGCGGGCGTGAACGGGACGTTGTCGCCCCGCCGACCGCTCAGCCGTGCCGGCGGCGCTGGGATCCTGCCGCCGGTCCCGAGCCCGGTCCCTACGCCCGAGCCTCCGCCGACGTCGCTCCGGGCGCCCTGCCTGCGCCGCGCCGGCCTCCGGGATCCGCCCCGCCTGCGCCGCGCCCGCGCCGTCCGGCCCCGCCTGCGTCGCGCCCCGGCGTTGGCCGCGCCCGCGCTCGCGCCGCCGCTCGAGCCGACGGCGAAGCTCGGCTTTTCGCTCGGCTCGGCGACGCCGGGGTGCTCTTCGTAGACACATCCGGCGCCCGCGAGACCGATCGCGAGCAGGGTGGCGGACACGAGCAGACGGGCAGCGAGCATGACGAGCCTCCGCCTCTCGAGCGGTGCATTCGCCATGCCGCGATCGCGCGCGCCACGCGGGACGTGCAGAACCGCGAGCCTCTCGCGATGCGCGAGAGCGCGCGCGGCTCCGAGCGAGCTCAGCGCCCCGCGACGAGATCCTCGAGGCGCGTCATCGCGCGCTCGAGCGAGTCCTGCGACGGGCCGAACGAGAAGCGGACGTAGTCGCGGAAGCGCGAGGCGCGGCCATGGCGGCGCTTGCCGGGGTTCACGTCGAAGAACTCGCCCGGCACCGTGATGACCTTCTTCGCGAGCGCGGCGCGGAAGAGCCCCATCCCGTCGTTGAGCGGCTCGGGCAGGCTCGCGACGTTTCCCCACGCGTAGAAGGTGCCGTCGGGGACGCGGTCGAAGCGGACGCCCATGCGCTCGAGGCGCGAGAGCATCCGGTCTCGCTTGTCGCGGAACGTGTCGTGGATCGCGAGCGTCTCCTTCGTCACGTACGCGTCGTCGAAGAGCGGGATCGCCGCGCGCTGCAGCGGCTTCGAGCCTCCGCCGTCGAGGAACGAGCCCGCGCTCGCGAAGCGCTCGACGACGGACTTCGGCGCGAGCGCCCAGGTGATGCGCCAGCCGGGGTAGCGCCAGTTCTTCGTGAAGCCGTCGAAGACGACGACCGGATCCTTGTCGACGTCCTTGACGTAGCGCGCGGCGCTCTCGACCGGCAGCGAGCCGGGGCGGCCGCGGTAGACGTAGTGCGAGTAGAACTCGTCGAGCAACAGCGTGCAGTCGAGCTCGCGCGCGACGCCGACCCAGCGATCGAGCTCCTCGCCCGCGACGAGCTTGCCGGTGGGGTTGCACGGGTTCGACAGGAGGATCGCCGAGAGGCCGCGGCCGAGGACCTCGCGCCGGAGATCGTCGGCGGTGAAGCTGTAGCCGCGCTCGCCGTCGAGGAGGATCGGGATGCTCGTGAACGCCTTGAAGATGTCGAGGAGCTCTTCGTACGCCGTGTAGTCCGGGATGAAGTGCCCGAGGTTGATGCTGCCGAGGCTCGCCGCGGCGCGCGTGAGCGCCGTGCGTCCGCCGCCGGAGATGCAGACGTTCTCGGCCGTGTACTGCGAGGGCATGCCCTTGCGGTAGAGGCGGTTGTAGAGGCTCGCCACCGCCTCGCGGAGCTCCCAGAGGCCGGCGACCGGCGCGTACTCCTGATCGTCCGGCGAGATCGCGACCGAGTGGACGCGCTCGGGCGCGCCGGGGAGCTCGCCGGTCTCCGGCTGACCTTGCCCGAGGTTGCACCACTCGGGATCGCTCGGCGAAAACCCGAGCTTCGTGGCCTCGCTCGTGACGTAGATGACGCCGGTCTTCGGCACCGGACGAAACGCGTGGAGGTCGGCGTTCGGCTCCTGCATTGCGAGCCACGTTAGCACGCGCCGAGATCGCCGGAGCCACATCGCCGAAGGGCGGCGGCGGCGCGCCCGGCTCAGGCGCCGCTGCGGCTCACCACGTCACCTTTGCGATCGAGCACGCGAGCTCGGAGAGCATCGTGACCGCGGCGCCGTAGCTCTGGGCGTCGTCGGAGCTGGCGTTGCCCTGGAGGCCGCGCGCGTAGACGCCCTGGGCGATCGCCGCGAGGCGGAAGATGCCGAACGCCATGAAGAACGGCCAGCCGTCGATGCGCTCGCGCCCGGTGAGCTTCATGTACTCGGCGACGAGCTCGTCCTCGGTCGGGATCCCGAGCGCCGCGACGTCGACGCCGGCGAGGCCGCCGCGCCCGGGCAGGTTCAGGTGGTAGCCCATGCACGCGTACGCGAGATCGCTCAGCGGATGGCCGAGCGTCGAGAGCTCCCAGTCGAGCACGGCGATCGCCTTCGGCGCGCGCGCGCCGGAGGCGTCGAACATCAGGTTGTCGATGCGGTAGTCGCCGTGGACGAGCGTTGTCTCGTCGCTCGCCGGGACGTTGTCGCCGAGCCAGCGCATCAGCGCTTCCATCGACGGGATCTCGCTGGTGCGCGACGCCGTGTACTGCTTCGACCAGCGCTCGACCTGCCGCTGAACGAAGCCGCCGACCTTGCCGTAGTCGGCGAGGCCGACGGCGGCGTAGTCGACCTTGTGGAGCGCGGCGAGGACGCGGACGTACTCCTCGTAGAACGCGCGGCGCGCCTCGTTCGACGCGAGCTCGGGGACCGTCGGGTCCCAGAAGATGCGCCCGGGCATCCAGCGCATGACGAAGAACGGCGTGCCGACGACCGTGTCGTCCTCGCAGAGCGCGAGCACGTCGGGGACGGGGACGTCGCTGCCGCGGAGCGCGCGCATCACGCGGTACTCGCGCTCGACGGCGTGCGCCGACGGCAAGAGCTTCCCCGGGGGCTTCTTCCGGAGGACGAGCGCGACGCCATCGGCGCCACCTTCGCCGCCTTCGACGCCGACCCAGTACGTCGGGTTCGACTGGCCGCCCTTGAACTGCAGGATCGTGACCGCGCCGCCGGCGCAGCCCGGGACGTGCTCGCCGAGCCACCGTGCGAGGCGCGCCTCGTCGATCCGGTGGGCGTCGCGCGGGGCACGGGTGTTCGAGGGCGGCGTGAGGGGCATGCGGGATGGCTCCGGTGGAGGACGCGGGACGGCTCGGGCGTCGGGCGACGCTACCACCCGGGCGAGCAAGGATCCCACGTCACCGCGCGGTCCGCACGGGGCGCGGCGCGCGCTCTGCGGTCTGCGAGGGGTGCACGTCACGGCGCGGGCGTGGCGCGCGCTGCGCTCAGCGAGGTCTGCACGTCACCGAGCACACGGTCGAGCCGCCCTTCGCGCGGGCCATGCCCTCGCAGGCGAGCTTGGCCGATTGCGAGGCGGTGAATCGATCGGCGCCGCTGCCGAGCCCGGAGACCATCTGATTCGAGCACACGTTCGCGAAGCCGCAGACGCGCACCGAGCCGGTCGCGTTGCAGAGCCAGCCCGCGCCTGCCGTCTTCGGCGCGGAGGCCGACCCGCTCGAGGCTCCGTCTTTCGGCGCGTCGCCGGCGAGCGCGCGGTCGTCGTCGCTGCGGTCGTCGTCGTCGTCCGCCTCGACCAGACCCGTCAGCGGCGCGGGCTCGGCGGTCGGCGGCGTGCTCGGCCCCGGCGGTGTGCCTGGAGTCGACGTCGCCTCGCCGCGGGGGAGAGCCGGATCGGCGACGGGGCCATCGGCTTCGGCCGTCGCGCCGAGATAGACGAGGCCTCCGACGACGACGCATGCACCGCCGCCGAGGACGGTCAGCGCTCCGAGCGCGATGAGCACGATCGTCAGCGTCGCCGGGCCCGAGCGAGGCGGCGGTGGCGGCGGCGCAGCGTAGGGGTACCCGTGACCGTGACCTTGGCCGTACACGAGGTGTGTCCTACCCCAGCTCACGGCTTCGCGCCGCGCCGATCATCGCGATCGGAGGTCGCCCGTTCAGATGACGCGCGGGTTCGGTGCCAGGAGATCGCGGACACGCCCTACGGATGGGCTTTCGGTGCGTTCCGTCGAGAGGCCGCGCCGACCGGCAGCGCGGCCATCACGCCGAGCACCGGTCGCGGATCGCGCCCGGGCGCGCCCTCCGAGCGCACGACCAGAGCCGAACCGAGCGGGACGCGACGAGTGCCTGCGATATGCTCGCGCGGTGATCTCCTTCGAGCTACCTCCTCACCTGGCCGAGCTGCGCGCGCGCGTGCGCACGTTCGTCGACGACGCCGTCATCCCCGCCGAGCGCGCGATCCTCGAGGAGGATCGCGACAAGAAGCGGGACACGCTGAACGCGCTCCGCGCGCGGACCCGAGCGGCCGGCCTCTTCGTCCCGCACCTCCCCGAGGAGCACGGCGGCCTCGGCCTCGGCATCATGGGGATGTGCGCGCTCTTCCGCGAGATGGGGCGCTCGCCCGTCGGCGCCGCGTGCTTCAACTGCGACGCGCCCGATCAGGGCAACATGGATCTGTTGCTCAAGGCCGCGTCGCCGGCGGTGCGCGAGCGCTGGCTCGCGCCGCTCGCCCGCGGCGAGATCACGAGCGGCTTCGCGATGACCGAGCCCGCTCCCGGCGCGGGCGCCGATCCGTCGAACCTGAAGACGCGCGCGACGAAGGTCGACGGCGGCTGGGCGATCGACGGACACAAGTGGTACACGACGGGCGGCGGCGACGCGTCGTTCCTGATCGTGATGGCGCGGACGTCGGACGATCCGCGCACGGGCGCCACGATGTTCGTCGTCGACAGGAAGGCCGAGGGCGTCGAGCACGTGCGCGACGTCCCGGTGATGAGCCCGCCGATCCTCCAGCACCGCGAGGCCGAGCTCCGCTTCCACGGCGTCAGGGTCGGCGACGACGCGGTCCTCGGCGGCGTCGGCGACGGCTTCCGGCTCGCGCAGGCGCGGCTCGTGCCGGCGAGGCTGACGCACTGCATGCGCTGGCTCGGCTGGGCCGACCGCGCGCTCCACATGTGCCGCGAGTACGTCCTCACGCGCGAGAGCTTCGGCAAGACGCTCGCGCACCACCAGATGATCCAGAAGAAGATCGCCGACGCCGTGGTCGGCCTCCACGCCGGCAACCTGATGACCATCCACTGCGCGTCGATGCTCGAGAAGGGCCTCGCCAAGGAGGCGCGGCCGTATTCCTCGATGGCGAAGAACCATGTCGCGCGACTCCTGTGCACGCTCCTCGACGACGCGATCCAGATGCACGGCGCGCTCGGCTACAGCGAGGACCTGCCGTTTTCGCTCTGGTACCGCTTCGCGCGCTCGGCGCGGATCGCCGACGGGCCGGACGAGGTCCACGACGTCGTCGTCGCACGCGACTTCCTGCGGGGTGCGTTGACGACGCTCGTTTGATTGGGCAAGGTCACGCGAGCCATGACAAGCGCGATCGACGAGACCGTCGGGCTGCTCGAGGACGAGGCTGGCGTCGCGCGCGCGTGCGAAGCCGTCGAGAGCTGGGCCAAGGCCGGGCGCGTCGAGGATCTCGTCGGGCTCGCCGGCGCGCTCGAGTCCGGCGCCGATCCGGCGGACGCGAAGAAGCGCGGCCGGTTCGAAGCGGTCGCCGATCACGTCGAGGATCAGCTCGCGCTCGCCGAGGGGGACCTCGCGATCGACGCGCTCCTCGAGCTCTCGCTCCGGGCTCGCGAGCGATCGGTCGAGGTGCCGCGCCCGCGCGCGCTTCGCCTCCGGGCGTTCGCGTCGCGGCTCGGCTACGGCCACGAGGCCGAGGCGTTCCTCTCCGCGCTCGAGCGGAAGGGCGATCGCGCCGAGCACCAGGAGCTCTTCGCGTGCTGGATGCACGAGGTCGTGCTCCGCGGCGCGTCGCTGGCGGGCGACGCCCGCGCGACGCGCTTCGGCGACGCGCTTGCGAAGAGCGGTCACGCGCTCGCCGGCCTGCCGCTGGCGCTCCGCGCGGCCGAGCGCGAGGCGCCGTCGTACATGCCGCTCTACGGCGACAAGGGCCTCGGCCGCGCGATCGACACGCTCGCGAGCGGACCGATGTCCGCGCGGACCGTGCCGCCGCCGGCGGACGGCGCCGCCGTGCGCGCGACGCGCGTGGACGACGCGAGGGTGACCGAGCGCCTCGTGTCGGCTGTGCGTCCGTGGGCGGAGGGCAAGAGCGGCAAGGTCGAAGCGAAGGTCTTCGCGCTCGATCCGCGCGTGTCGGCGTCGGCGGTCGGGAGCTGGCTGCTCCGCGCGCTCCCGCTCGAGTCGACGACGGCGACCGCGCGCCTCGACGTCTCGCGCACGGGCGCCGAAGGCGTGTTCGGGCCGCTCTTCTCGGCGGCCTCGAACGGCGGCGCCTACTCGTCGGGGCTCGGCGGCGCCTATGGCCGGCTCGCGGCGTGGACCACGCTCGGGGCGCTCGTCGGAGCTCCGGCGGACGCGGATGTCGACGCGATCGCCGCGCTCTGCCCGACGGCGGCGTTCCTCACGTTCCGTGCGCCGGGGCCGTGGTTCCACGACGTCGCGTGGGACCTCGGCGCGCTCGCGCTCCGTCCGGACGGACGCACCGTCGCCGTGCTCGCCGCGACCGACGCCGAGTAGCCGACGAGCGCGTCGCGACGGCCGAGCCGGCGTGCTACGAGAGGGGCATGTCCGAGGCGAACGCCCCCGAGGCCAAGGGCCTCCCGACGATCGACGTCAACGAGTACGGCGGCAAGAAGGACGGCGTGAAGCAGTCGACCAACCGTCGGCTCTTCATGCAGCTCCTCGTGTTCCGCGCGCCGCCCGGCAGAGCGCCGGTCAGCGGCGGCCCGAACGCCGCGCCCGACGCGATGGGCGCCGAGCTCTTGAAGACGCTGCGCGACCGCAAGATCCCCGGCGTCGTGTACGCCGACGCGATGGACCCGCGGAGCCTCGCGCTCCTGTCGTGGAGCGAGGACCCGGCGCGGTTCGTCCGCGACGTTCGCCCGCTCTTCACGGAGCCGCTCCTGTCGAGCGTCGAGCTCCGCGACGACTTCGGGATGATCGGACGGACGTACTCGACCGGCCACGAGCCCGAGCTCGAGTGGTCGCTCCTCCGTCGCCCGATCGAGAACGTGACGAACGAGGCGTACCGCTGGCACGTCTGGTACCCGCTCCGCCGGCGAGGCGCGTTCGCCAAGCTCGAGCCGATCGATCAGAGCCACATCCTCCGCGAGCACGCCGCGCTCGGCATGGCCTACGGCCAGCAGGAGCTGGCGCACGACGTCCGCCTCGCGTGCCACGGCATCGACGCCGGCGACAACGAGTTCGTCATCGGCCTGGTCGGCAAGGAGCTCCACCCGCTCTCGCACCTGGTGCAGGCGATGCGCAAGACGCGGCAGACGAGCGAGTTCATCGAGAAGATGGGGCCGTTCTTCGTCGGCTGGGTGATCGGCGCGAGCCGCGGCGAATGACGCGTCGCTTCGCGTTCGCGTCGCTCGCCCTCGTCGCCGGGCTCGTCGGGGCGTGCGGCGGCTCTCGGTCCGCCGGTTCCGCCGCCGAGCCGCGCGTCGTCGCGTCGACGGCGCACGCGGTCGAGTCTTCCGGGCACGGGCACGGGCACGGGCACGGGCACGGGCACGGTCAGCCCGGCGCCGGCGATCCGACGGAGCGGAAGCTTGACGAGGTCGCGGCGGTGCACGGCGCGCCCGGCCCGTGGGCCGTCGCGGGCTACCGCATGAGCGAGTACGCGCTCGCGAAGCTCGGGCTCGACCGCGGGAGCTTCGATCTCGAGATCGTGCACTGGACGCCGAAGGAGGTCCGCTACTCGTGCATCGCCGACGGCGCCGCGGCGCACTCGGGCGCGAGCCTCGGCAAGCTGAACCTGTCGCTCGTCGACGCGACCGCCGACAAGGTGCTCACGATCTACCGCGACAAGAAGACGGGCAAGAGCGTCGCGCTCCGCCCGGCGGCATCGTTCCGCGAGCGCTACGCCGACACCCCGCGCGACAAGGCGCGCGAGCTTGGCCGCGAGGTCCTCGGGCTACCGGCCGAACAAGTCTTCGACGAGATCGCGGTCCAGTGAAGAGCCGTCCGAGGCTCCACCTTGGCGGGGCTCTTCAGGCGCGACGGAGTCGCGCGCGCGGAGGGTGACGTGGAGGCCGTCGCGACGTGGAGCGGGTGGCTCGCCACCGCGGCGATCGTCCTCGCCGCGCTCGTCCCGATCGTCCAGCGCATGCGCGCGGGCAAGCGCGCGGCGCCGGGCTCGGCGCCGATCCGCCTGCACGTCACCGTGGGCCTCGCGACCGCCGCGCTCGCGTTCCTCCACACGATGGCCGTCCTGCCCGCGCTCGGATCGCCGGCGGCGATCGGCGGCGGCGTCTTCGCGCTCTTGCCCGCCGGCGCCGCGTTCTTCCTGCTCGTGGCCCACGCCGGCCTCGGCCTGCAGCTGCGCGATCCGAAGCTCAAGGACCGTGCGCGCAAGCGACGCATGCACACGACGACCGCCGTGCTCATCGCGGCGACGGTGACGATCCACATCGTCATGCTCGTCCGCGCCGGCTGACGGCGCGGGCGCGCCCGAACGTGAGGCGGGCGCGTCCGAGTCCCGTCAGAAGAAGACGCCGCCCTCGAGCCGCGGATCGGCGAGCGCGCTGTCGCCGAGCGTCGGCGCGTCGCCGTCGCGGAGCGCCGTGAGCTGCGCGGCGAGGATCGCCTTCATCACGTCGGCGGCCGCGTCGTGGTGCTTGTCGTCGAGCTCGCTCGGCCAGTGCACGAAGACGCGCGGGACCGCGCCGAGATCGGCCGTCAGCTTCACGCGAACGTCGTTCTCTCTGTCGCGGATCGGCGTGCTCGCGCGGAGCAGGCGCACCTCGCGGCCGGGGTGGTTCATGAGCCAGCCCGTGACGTAGGTGACGTTGTTGCAGAGGTACGTATTCGACGCGCGCGGGAACCCGGCGAGGCTCACGCCGCGAACGACGTCCTCGAACGCCGCGCCTCCGTCGATCTCGCCTTCGTGCCGGGCGACCGCTTCACGCGCGGCTCCCAAGGCGGCGCGCCACGAGAGGAGGTTCCCTCGCGCGTCCTCGCTCTCGGCGGCGTCCTCGATGATCTTCGCGTAGGCCTCGCCGGGCGCCGGGGCCGGGCGAAGCTGGTTGGAGCCGTCGACGTTGATCGCCGCGCGGTTCGTCGCGCCGAGCTCGAGCCAGAGCGGCTGCCGCCCGCCGGCCACGCCGTTCATCATCACGAACGACGGCTTGAAGGCGTCTGCCTCCTTGGCGATCAAGACCGCGGCGAGGTCCCAGTAGACGGGGAGGATCATCGCGCAGACGTCGACGGCGCCGACGCCGGGGAGATCGATCGTGGAGAGCGCGACCGAGAGCTGCGGCTCGGGCGCGTCGACCTCGCCCCACGCGGGCGATCGCGTCTCGGGGTAACGCGCCTCGGGGACGAGCGTGCTCACGATCCGGCCCGTGGCGTTGTTCGCGATCGACATGAAGCGACCGAAGCCCGTCACGAGGACGCGCGGCCGGGCCGACGGGGCCGGCGCCGCGAGGCAACGCGCGACGTAGCGCGAGGCGAACGCGACGTTCGCGTCGTACTGGCGCCGCGCCTCGGGCGTGCTCGTGTCCACGGTGATCTCGCCCTCGTCGATCCCCGCCGCCGGCGACGCGTCCTCGACGCAGCACGCGGCGAGGGCCGCGGCGACGAGCATGCCCGCGGCGGTCGCGGGCGGGAAGAGACGGGCCATTCCCCCCGCCTCTGCACTCCTCGCGCCAATGTAGGTGTTCCCCCTACTCCTCGCGCGGCCCTGGAATTCGCGGGATCGCCGGCGTCCTCACGGCCGTCGCCGGCGCGTCCGCGCGGGCCTCTGGATCACCCACGATCCTCCGGTCCCCGACGCGTCCGCGTGCGGCGCGCGGCGAGGAGCGAGACGGCGAGGCCGAAGGCGAGGGCGCCCTCGGCGGTCCTCGTTCGCGCGCCGACGGCGTCGCAGCCGCAACGCGGCGCCTTCGCCTCGTCGCCGGCTCCGGCCGGCGCCGAAGCGGTCGGGGCGCTCGCGACGTCGAGCAGGCCCATCTTCTCGGCGGCCGCCTTCGTCACGCAGCGGCTCATCTCGCTGCACGTCTGCTTCTGCGGGCACGACTTCGGCTCGTCCGGCACGCGGCCGGCGACGCACCGCTGCGTGACCACGAGGCGCTGTCCGCCGTCGACGGCCCCTGCGTCGCCGAGCGTCCCGACCTGCAAGCACAGGCTCATCGGGCGGCAGACCTCGTTCGGCTTGCACTGCCCGTCGTTCGCGCAGACGGTCGGCTCGCACCAGGTGAAGCCGTCCTCGGCCTTGTGAACGGAGCCGGGCGGGCAATCGTCGTCCGCGCGCGCCGCCGACGCGAGCAGCGTCGTGGAGAGAACGCAGGCGGCGACGAGCAGGCTTCGAGCGATGCGCATGGGCTCGCATCGTAGTCCAGGTCCGCCCGGAGCGATCAGTTCAGGTCCGCGTTCCGCGGGCGCCGCGAGAAGACCTCTTCCCAGTTGTCCCGATAGGCCTGCGTCGCCACCTGCGCCGGTCCCTTGGCCTTCGCGGGCGTGGGCGCCGGCGCGCCCGCCGCGAAGCTCTCCTTCACGTCGCAGACGCGCGGATTGTCCTCGCGAGGCGCGAGCGTCAGCACCTCGCCCGTGATCGGGCGGCCCTCTTCGAGGCTTCGAAGCTCGCCCGTTTCGATCCGCTCCTCGCGCGCGCGAAGCACATGAACGCCGGCTCCGTCGGCGGTCGGCGGCCCGAGCACGACGACGTCCGCCTTGTCTCCCGCCGGGGGGGTCTTGTCGTCGCTGCCGGCCATCCTGCGATCAGGATACGACAGGCGAGGGCGCCGCGCTGCTCAGCGGCCGGTTTTCATCGAGAAGCACATGGGATCACCCGCCAGACAGTCCTGTTGTGGCGCGCCCTTCGGCGCGCGCGGCGGAGCGTTGCCCTTCGGCGCGCCGGCCTGCGCGGGGCCGGTCGGGGCTGACGGCCTCCTGGCCTCGAGGGCGGCGATCTTCGTCTGCGCGTCCGCGAGCTGGCGATCCCGCTCGCCGATCGCCTTCCGCTGTTCGTCCACGCGACGGTCGAGCTCGCCGGCGCGCGCCTCGGCGACGACCAGGCTCTGCTCGAGCTCGGCGACGCGGCGCTCCGCGGCGGGCTTCATCACGCCGAGCTGGATGGCGAGCGCGACGACCAGCATGATCCCGCCGCCCATCGCCGCCGCGCCGATCAAAGGTCCGAGCGACTGACCTCTCTTGGCCTCGCCGCGGAGACGCTCGATCTCGAGCTCGTGGCGACGCTCACGCTCGCGCTCCTCGGCTCGGGCACGCACCTCGACCTCGAGGCGGGACTGCTCGACGATCGCCTTCTGCATCGCCTCGCGCCGCGCGAGCTCTTCGAGCTCCGTCTGGCGTCGCCGTTCGACGGTCTCCGCGTCGGCGCGCGCCGCGGCTTCCGCCTCGGTGCGGCGACGGTGCTCCGTTGCTTCGCGCTCCCGTACGGCTTCCGCCTCGCGCGCCTGCTCTTTCGCGGCCTCGTCCTCGAGGCGCTCGTCCTCGATCTTCAGCAGCTCCTTCAGCGAGAACTGCACGCTCTCGTCGCGTCGCCCAGTCGGTCCGCTCGTCATCGTCGTTGAACCTCGCCCCTTTCGACGCGCGCGCCGGGTCGAGGCTTTGAGGAAATTTTCGACGAAGCGTCACCCCTTCGTAGACGTGTCGGTCCTCACCGGTACGGCGACTCGGGGAGATGCCACGTCGCGATCGCGACGGCCGCGTCCCGCGCGGCGTCGAGGACGAGCGGATCGCTCTCCGTCCCGCGCCACGAGAGGGCGACCCTGAGGCCGTCGGAGGAGAGCCACACGCCGCGCCGCTCCTTGTCGAGGAAGAGGAGCGCGCGCGTCGCGGGGCGGAGGCCCTCGGCGTCGTGAGCGGAGCCCGACGTCACGACGAACGCCTCGTCGAAGGCCGCGTCGCCGAGGCCGGGCGCCGGCTCCTTCGCGAGCGTGAAGACGCCGCGCTGAAGGACGGAGAGGACCGGCGTGCGGCCGCGCGGTGCCGTCGCCGAGATACGCGTCCGCATCTCGCCGCCGAGCCGGACCAGATCGACCACGTAGGGGACGTCTTCCTTGGATCCGACGACGCGCGGGCTCGCCCCGCGTGGGGTCGCGGGTGGCGGCACGAAGACGAGCCCCCGCGAGCGGGCGTACTGGTCGAGCGCGCGCGACGCCACGCTCCGCCGGTGGGCCTGGGCTCCGGTCGCCCAGGCCGCGATCGTGAGGGTCGCCCCGAGGACGAGGAGCTCGATCACGGCTCCAGAGACAACCGAGGCGCTCGACTTGTTGCCGAGATCCGTGACGAATCCGGCGTACCCGGACCTACCCCGCGGGCGCGGGGCGGCCGGTGAGCGCTCGGCGCTCGGTGCTTACTGGATCGTCTCGCAGCCGCAGCCGCAGGCGTTCGAGAACTGCTGCTGGCCGGCCGGGCAGGAGTAGCGGATGAGCATGCACTGCTGCGGGGTGCCGACGTAGGTGCGGTGCGTCTCGGCGGCGGGGTTGCAGACGCACGCCTTCTTCGTGCAGCCGACCGCGCCGTCCGCGCTGCACGAGCAGGTGTTGCAGCCGTCCGTCGACGCGAACTGGTCGCCCTGCTGGTAGGTCTGACCGTCGTAGCTGCAGGTCGCGGGCGCCGTGCTCTTGATGTTGAGCGTGACGTTGAACGTCGCGTCGAGGAGATCGTAGTCGCGGAAGACGATGCGGTACGAGCGCGCGGCCTGGCCGGCGGGAACCTTGTACTTCACCTTCGCGTCGAGCGTGCTCGACGAGGCGTCGTCGTTGAAGGCGAGGACCGTGTAGCTGGAGTTCGTGATCCAGCCCATGCCGTCGCCGTAGACGGACTTCACGTCGACGGTGATCTCGTCGCCGCCCTTCGCGTCGAAGCCGTACGAGCGGTACGTCGGGGGCGCGTAGTAGTAGCCCGAGCGGGTCTCGCCGTTCTTGATCTTACCGAGATAGCGCGTGCCCGAGAGCTTCAGCTCGCTCTCGGTGGCGGCGACGTCTTCCTCGTCCTTCGCGCTGCCTTCGCTCGAGCAACCGACGACCGTGGCGAACGCGCTGACAAGCAGACCGGCGATGACGAAACGCGAGAACGACATGATGACGCGACCCTCCAGAGGCCCTGACGGCGACTTTCCCCTGCGAAACTCGTCTCTGATTCCTTCTCTGGTTCCTCTTCCAGAGCGGCAAGCGCGAGCTGGCCGAATCAGGACCGGCGCGGTCTAGCACGAGAGTGTGTGTGGTCAAGGCCGACACGAACGGATATTTCCTGATGCGTCGCGTCAGCCTCACTCCTGCTCAAGGATCCAGTGGTTTTCCGCGCTCGACGGGGCGCGCGCGGGGCGCGCGCGGGGCCGTTCGTGAGGAACTTCGGCTTTGGCCCGGCCTCGAATGCGAGTACTTCCTGGCGGCGGGTAGGGCAAATGATGAAAAAAGCGCTGGTTGTCGGTGGTCTCTTCGTCGTGACGGTCGGATGTGGAGGGGGTGCGGCCCAGCCGCCTCCGGCGACCCCGGCGACCGCGGCCGCGACGCCTCCGGCAGCCGGCGCGGCGGCCTCGTCCGATCCCCCCGACGCCTGGACGCTCCCCGCGGGGCCGCGCGACGCGAGCGCGCCGGCCGCCGAGATCAAGGACGTCCGGACGGAGGCGTGGGCGAAGGCGTCGAAGGTCAAAGGGGTCCAGAAGGCCCCGGCGACCTGCGCGGCGTTCGCGAAGCCCGCCGCGGCGAAGGGGACGGCGCTCGATCTCTCCGCGGCGCTCCTCGAGGCGGACCCGGCGAAGCGGAACGCGATGCTCTTCGCGATCGAGTCGGCGAAGCCCGAGCTCGCACCGACGGTCCGCGCGATGCGCGCCGATCTGGTGCCGATCGAGTGCGCCGACGCGATCACCGACCCGCCGCTCGCGGCGGCGCCCGGCGTCACCGGGGCCGCGGGGCAGATGACCGTCGGGCTGTCGCTCGCCTCGAAGCTCTCGCGGACGGCGGCGAACGCGCCGGCGATGAAGGACGCGAGCGACAAGGAGAAGGTGAAGCGTTTCATCCAGGGGCCGCTCCGGCAGTGGATGGTCGAGCAAGCGTCGGCGATCGACACGCTGAGCGCCCCGGCGAGCGACCTCTCCGGGCTGGCGCGCGGCGTCGTCGCGGTCGAGGCCGGGATGGCGGACCTTCGCCTGGTCGATCGGATCCGCAGCTCGCCGACCCCGAGCACCTGGGACAAGGAGCTCAAGGCGGTCTACGAGGCGGCGCTCGACGAGGCGCTCGAGCCGCGCAAGGTCCGCGGGCGCGACGCGGCGCTCGTCGGGCTCGCCGACTTCGCGGCCGTCGGAATTGTGCACGATGCACGTATCGATCGGGCGCGCGCGCTCCTCTCCAAGCTCTACGGCGGTCGCCGCATCGACGCGCTCGACGCGCTCCTCTTCCCGCCCGCGGACGCCGTTCCGGTCACGATCCCCGAGAGCGTGCTCCTGCTCGTGCCCCCGGACGCGGCAGGGCGCGCGCCGTTCGCGCAGCTGAACCTCCCCGCGCCGGCGCCGGTGAAGTCGGCGCGCGCGAGGTTCGAGATGGGGCGGCGGTACTGGCGCCGCGTCGACTTCGTCGAGGCCGCGCACGCCGCGTCGAAGAGCCCGAGCCCGGACGCACGGCTCGTCCTCGCCGTGTCGCTCGCGCTCGCGAAGGGGCCGAGCGATCCCAAGGAGATGATGGCCGCGCCCTCGCCGGCGGCGCTGGGGCTGACCGAGACGGGCGCGCTCGACGCGCTCGAGCGCGAGTCTCCCGCGGTTGCGGGCATGGCGGCGTACGACGCGGCGCACCTCCGCTCGCTCTCGCCGCCCGAGGGCGAGGCCGCGGGCCCGTACCTCGCCGACGTCGCGGCGCGCTTCCGGAAGGCCGCCGGCCTCCTCGAGGACGCCGGGCAGAAGAAGCGCGCCGAGGAGCGCGCGGCGGACGCCGAGGCGGCGTCGAAGGCCGCCGCCAGCGCCCGGCCGGCCGCGCCCTGATCGCGTAGGGCCGGCGGCGCGCCGACGCTTAGACGTGCGAGCCGCGCGCGACGCGCACGATCGAGCGCCGGCCGGGAATCGATCGGCCGAGCTCGGCGTAGGCATCGCCATGCGCACCCGAAGCCGCCACGCCGTCCTCGCCGCGCTCGGCGTCGCCGCGCTCGTCGCCGCCGTCAACACCGCCGTCCTGGTCGGCGGCACGCGGCGCCCGGTGGAGGGGCCGATCGACTGCGCGCTCGTGCTCGGCGCGGGCGTCGCCGAGGACGGGGCGCCCTCGTGGGTCCTCCACGATCGCCTCGCCGAGGCGCTCGCGCTCTACCAGGCGGGGCGCGTGAGGACGATCCTCGTGAGCGGCGATCACGGCCGGCGCGAGTACGACGAGCCGAACGCGATGCGCGCGTGGCTCGAGGCGCGCGGCGTGCCGCCCTCGGCGATCTTCATGGATCACGCCGGCTTCGACACGTACAGCTCCGTCTGGCGCGCGAAGCATGTCTTCGGCGCGTCCCGTGTCGTCGTCGTCACGCAGCGCTTCCACCTCCCGCGCGCGCTCTGGGTCGCGCGCTCGCTCGGCATCGAGGCCGAAGGGGCGGCCGCGGATCGGCGGCTCTACCGCGGCGCCGTGTGGTTCGAGGCGCGCGAGGTGCTCTCGCGGACCAAGGCCTTCGTCGACGTCGCCGGCGGGCGCAAGCCGCGTCACGCCGGCCCGCCGATCTCGCTCGACCAGGACGGCCGCGTCACCGCGGGGTGATCGAGCCGCCCTCAGGGCTTTCCGGCGCGATAGTGCTCGAGGATACGCGTCGCGGTCAGCGCCTTGTCGTAGATCGCGACCTCGTCCGCCGCGCCCTTGAACCGGCGGAGGAACTGCAGGGGCTGGTCGGTGTTCGGCGCGTTGGCGGTGTTGTCGAAGCCGCCGTTCGGCTGAGGCTGAGCGTTGATCCAGAGCTTCGCGTTGCCCTTGCCGCCCGCGTACGCGACCGTGAGCACCACGTGCGTGAAGTCGGAGGAGGGGATGGGGCTCGTGGTCCACGCGGTCAACGACACGCCCCAGCTCTCGAACTGGAGGGTGTTGCTCGGGGTGGCGTAGAGGATGTACCCGAGGAGCGGATTGCCGTCCTTGCGCTTGTGGAAGAGGTGCTGATCGCCGCCCGTCGAGGTGGGGGCGATCCAGAGCTCGAGCGTGAAGGGCACCTGGCCGTCGAAGTCGTACGTGTCGCCGACATCGAAGCCTCGGCCCGTGCCGTCGCACGCGAGGCCTCGTCCGGCGATCCCCTTCGCGCCGAAGCCCATCGAGCCGCCGACCAAGGTCGCGTCGTGCCGGCCCATCTCGTCGCGCGCGGCGTTCGCGTCGGAGTCCTCCTCGAAGCGATACCAGGACAGGGGCGCGTCAGCGCGCACGGCGACGACGTAGGGATGCTCGTCGGGGCCCGCCTCCGCCTCCGGTCCTGCGTCCTCGTTCGCGAGCGCTTCGGCGTCGGCGCCGACGTCCGGCTCTCCGCTGTCGGTCGCCGTGAGGTTGCCGTCGGAGTAGCCGCCGAGATCGACCAGCGAGCACGCAGCGAGCACCAAGGCCGCCGCCAACACGCCTCCGAGTCGCGCCGCTCTTCTCGCCGCCAATCGACCCTCAACGTACCACGCTCGGTCCCGCCGCGAGGCACCGACGGGGGGCCGCTCGAGAGGAGGGCGCCGTCGCCGTTGAACGAGCGGGTGCGCCTCAGCCCATGACGTGGAGGAGCACGGCGGTGACGTTGTCCGCCCCGGAGCGCTCGTCCGCGGCGTGCACGAGCGCGTCGCAACGATCGGCGAGCGCTTGCTCGTCGTCGGAGACGATCTGCCGGATCGTGTAGTCGTCGAGCTGGCGCGTCACGCCGTCGGTGCAGAGCAGGTAGAGGTCGTTGCCGGCCAGCGGGAAGTAGTTGACGGTCACCTCGAGGTCGGGGCGGATACCGACGATGCTCGTGACGACGTTCGGGTGGGTCCGCTCGATCTCGGCGGCCTGCTCGAGCGTCGCGCCGGTCTTCCACATCTCGATCGAGAGCACGTCGTCGACGGTGAGACGTCTGAGCTCGCCGCCGGTCGCGTCCGCCGAGGCGTAGGTCGCGGGGTCGTAGCCGCGGCGGTACCGGTAGAGCCGGCAGTCGCCGGCGGAGACCGCGACGAGCCACGGCGGCGCGAGGCGGATGCCGATGAGCGCGCACCCCATCCCGACGCTGTCGCCGACGGCGGCCGTCGCGATGCGTGCGTTGGCTTCGAGGACGGCGATCGCGAGCGGATCGGCGTTCGGCGGCGGGTTGACGTGCGCGGCGACGCCGGCTTCGCGCCCGGAGAAGAAGCGACGGAAGCTCGTGACGGCGAGATCCGCCGCGAGCCGGCCCGAGTTCTGACCGCCTCCGCCGTCGGAGACGACGAAGACGCTCGCGCTCTCGATCGCGCCCCACGCGTCCTCGTTGATCTCGCGGCGGCGCCCCGTGACCGACGCGCCGGCGTAGTCGACCACGGTCCGCGCGCCCGGCATGCGGTAGGGCATCGCCTCGATCCTACGACCTCGCGCGGCGGAGCGACACAGGCGATCCGAGCCCGTCGGCAAGAGCGGCGCGTCTTGTGGGCCGCCGTGGGCCTGCGATGATGCCGAGGCGATGGCGGGGTTCGGCTCCAGCGAGGCGTTGATCCGGCGGCGATCGAGGCGAGCGCTCGCCATCGTCGTCGCCGTGGCGCTCCCGTGCGTCCTCTCGCTGCTCGCGGAGCTGACGGGCGACCCGGGCTACCAGTTCTTCGCCGCGCTCGTCGCGTGCGCCGAGGCCGTCGCGTTCTTCCTGCTCCCGGCGATGGCGCCGCAGGGCATCCTGACGGGCGAGCGTCGCGGCGCCCTCCGCGCCGATCGCGCCGGCGTCTGGTTCCGGAAGAAGCTCGCGCTCCCGCGTGAGCGGATCGCCTCGGTGTGGGCCGAGGAGCGCGAGGACGGGCGGCTCTGGGTTCACCTCTCCGGCGAGAGGGCGCGCGACGACCTGTCGATCGTGGTCGACGACCAGAAACGGATGGATGCGCTGCTCGAGGCGCTGGACGTTCGCCACGATCGCCACGCGGCGAGCTTCGTCGTCGCGAGCGGTCCGCTCCGCGACCCGCGGCTCCAGCGGCTGGCGCGCGCGCTCGTCATCGCGGGGGGCGCGCTCGTCGCGGCGCTCATCGTCGCGCTGGCGTATCGGACCGCCCTGATCGGCTTCGCGCTCGTGCCCGCGCTCGGCGTCTACTCGATGCTCGTCAGGCGTGCGCGGCTCACGACGCGGCTCATCGTCGGAACGGACGGCATCGTCGTGCGCGCGGGCGGCTCGCTCCGGCAGATCTCCCTCGCGAGCGTGACCCGGGCGACGTACGCGGGGCCCGACGGGGTCGTCGTCGAGCAGGGCTCGGAGTCGCTCGTCTTGCGCTTCGTCGGCGCCGGCGCGGAGGCCAAGGCCGACGATTTCATCGAGCGCGTCGAGGCGGGGCGCGCCCGCCTCGACGTCAGGCCCGATCCGGTCGCATCGCTGCTCGCCTCCGCCGCCCGGAGCACGAGCGAGTGGCTCGTCGAGCTCCGCCGCCTCAGGGACGCGGGCGCCGGCTACCGCGGCGCGGCGGTCCCCGACGAGGAGCTGTGGCGCGTCGTCGAGAGCCCGGCCCTCGACGCCCGCGCGCGCGCCGGGGCGCTCGCCGCGCTCGGACCGCGCATCGACGACGAGGGGCGCGTCCGCATCGCGCAGATCGCCGGCGCGACCGCGCGCCGAGACGTCCGCGCCGCCCTCGACGCCGCGGCCGCGGGCGAGACCGACGCCGAGATCCTCGACGCCTTCAGCCGCGAGCGGCCTCCCGAGGCCGACGGCACGAAGCGCCGAGGCTGAGGCCGTGCTCGGCGACACCTCCTCCTTCAATCCCCCTTCGCCGTGCGCTCGGCGAGGGCGACGAGCTCGGCGCGGTTTCGCACGCCGAGCTCGCGAAACAGGGCGTGCATATAGGTCTTCACGGTCGCCTCGGAGAGTGTCAGGCGCTCGCCGATCTCGCGGTTCGTCAGCCCGCGGCTCGCGAGCTGGACGAGTTGCACCGAGCGCGCCGTCAGGCCGAAGCGCTCGACGAGGCCTTGCGACAGGTCGCGTCTCGGGCCTTCTTCTTCGAGCGTGACCAGGAGGTGGCGCGTGCCCGTGAGCCGGGTCGCCCGAGCGCGGACGGAGTGACGGCTTCCGGCGAGCTTCATGCGCGCGCCGGCGCCGTCGTCTTTCTCCCGCGCGACGCCGTCGACGAACCGCTGAAGCTCGGGAGGGAGCGAGCCGTTCTGGAGGGCGAGCATGCGCTCTGCGCGCGCCGTCGCGAAGACGACGGCTCCGGCGGTGCTCGCCACGACGAGCCCGAGCCCGAGCCGATCGCCGAGCGTCGCGAGCGCCTCGCGCAGCGCGCGCGCCTCCAACCCGCCGTTCGCGTGCACGACCACCGCTCGCCCGCTAGCGAGCCTCGTGCCGTGGCCGGCAGTGGCGCCTTCCAGGCGGCCCGTGCGCCCGATCGCGGTCGGAACAGGACGCCCGTGGGCGCCGCATCTGCGCGAGCCGGCGCAACTTGAGCACGCGCGGCGCGAACTGAGCCGACCCGCGAGGTGGCCGCATCGGGTAGTCTCCCGCTATGGGTGCGGCCGTGTACAAAGTGCTCGTCCACGGGCGAACCGGGACCAGCGAGCACGCTCTGTCCGAGGGGACCGAGGTGGTCATCGGTCGCGATCCCGACTGCCGCGTGTCGCTCTCCGACGGGCGCGTCTCGCGTAAGCACGCCGTCATCCGCCTTCGGGCTGGGGCGATCGAGCTCGAGGACCTCGGGAGCCGCAACGGGAGCCTCCTCGACGGCGAGAGGGTGGCGCCGAACGTCGCCGTCGTCCTGCGGCCCACGTCGGTCGTCCGTATCGGCGGGGCGGTGCTCGTCTTCGAGCGCGCGCCGGAGTCGCCCACCGGTCCGTGGACGTTCGATCGCGCGAGCTTCGAGCGCGCTGCCGCGAGCGCGTTCGCGCCGTCGTCTTCGGGGCGCGCGTCGGCGACGGGGCTCGTCGAGATCCGCTGGGAGCACGGCGGCGGCTCACGGTCGACCACGACGCTGGGCGATGGCCGACCGCCGGAGGGCCTCCAGCAGGTGCTCGCGCGGATCGCCCGCACTCGCGGCGTCATCGGGGCGTTCGAGGGCGGGCGCATCCTCGTGCTCCTCTACGACACGCCGCGCGAGAAGGTCGACGAGAGCGCGGCGCTCGTGCAGCGCATCTGCGACGCGCACGGCATGGCAGCGCGCGTCTCGGTGACCTTTTGCGAGGGCGCGCGCACGCTCGACGCGCTCCTCGCCGAGCTCGCGCGTGGCGGGGCGCCGGAGCCGCGCGCCGTCGTCCCGCCGGTCGTCTTCCAGGGAGGCCTCCGCTCCGTCGACGCCCTGCTCGCGAAGCTCGACGCGAGCGAGGCGCCCGTCCTCATCGTCGGCGAGACGGGGGTGGGAAAGGACGTGCTCGCGCGCACGCTCCACGCGCGCTCACGGCGCGCGGGCCGTCCGTTCGTCGCGCTCAACTGCGCGGCGTTCACCGAGGCGCTGTTCGAGAGCGAGCTCTTCGGGCACGAGCGCGGCGCGTTCACCGGCGCCGCGCAGGCGAAGGTCGGCCTCCTCGAGTCGGCGGCCGGGGGCACGGTGTTCCTCGACGAGATCGGCGAGATGCCGCTCGGCATGCAGGCGAAGCTCCTCCGCGTCGTCGAGAACCGGGAGGTGTTGCGCGTCGGCGCCCTGCAACCGCGCCAGATCGACGTGCGCTTCCTCTTCGCGACCAACCGCGACCTGCGACGCGAGATCGAGCACAAGACGTTCCGGAGCGATCTGTTCTTCCGCATCGGGAGCATCTCCTTGGCGATCCCGCCGCTGCGCGAGCGCCTCGACGACATCGCGCCGCTCATGACGCATTTCGTCGAGAGCGCCTCGAGGCGCATCGGCCGCCCGGTCCCGCGCGTCTTGCCGGAGACCGTCCGCCTCCTCGAGGGCCACGCGTGGCCCGGCAACGTGCGCGAGCTGAAGAACGTCGTGGAGCTCGCCGTGCTCGTTCAGGACGGCGACGAGATCCGACCGGCCGACATCCACATCGAGCGCTACATGGCCGCCGAGGCGGCGCCGTCGTCGAGCGCGGCCTCGGTGCGCGATCCAGAGAGCGTCACCTCCGAGCCGAGGACGGGGGCCGAGTCGAAGACCGAGAAGGAGCGAATCGTCGACGCCCTCGAGCGCTCGGCGTGGAACCAGAGCACGGCGGCGAAGCTCCTCGGCATGCCGCGGAGGACGCTCGTGAAGCGCCTCGCGCAGTACGAGCTGCCGCGACCCCGTAAGCGCTTGCCCTGAGTCGGCTCGCCCGGTGCATGCGTCGAGCTCGCTCGAACGGAAGTCCCCACGAGACCATGCGCACCCGATCCTCCCGCAGCCCGATGTCCTGCAGCCCGATGTCGTCACCGCCCCGTGCTGTGCACGCCGCGCGCTCGCTCTGGGGGGCCGTCGTGCTCGCGGCTCTCTCCGCGGCGTCCTGCTCGACCGCGAAGGGCGAGGAGCCCGTCGGGCGGGCGAGCGCGGCCATCCTGAACGGCCGTCCGTCCGGCGCGGACGAGGACGCCGCCGTGTACATCGAGACGCTCGGCGAGGGCAATCCGCTCCGCTGCAGCGGCTACCTCGTGGCGCCAGGGCTCGTGATGACGGCGCGTCACTGCCTCCTGAAGAGGCGCAGCATCGACGTTCGCTGCAACGCCGACGGCAGCTCGGCGAACCTCGGTGACGACGCCGATCTCCGCACCGAGGCGCCTGAGCAGGTGAGCGTCTACATCGGCGCGCAGAAGGGGACGCAGCGGCGTGTTGCGGCGCGCGAGATCGTCACGCGCCGGGAGGTCACCGTCTGCCGGTCCGACGTCGCGTTCATCGTCCTCGCCGAGCCCGGCCTCGACGTCCGCACGCCTCTCCGGCGCGAGCCCGTGCGCATCGGGGACACGGTGCGCGTCTCGGGCTGGGGCTACACGAGCGACGCCCGCGATCGGCTCCCGGAGGAGCGCACCACGCTCGACGCGCTCGCGATCACCGAGATCGGACCCGGCCGCATTCCCGCCGGCACCTTCGCGACTGGGGGAAGCTCGCTCTGCCTGGGCGACAGCGGTGCGGCGGCCCTCATCGACGGCGCCGCCGCCGGCATCTATTCGCGGATCGACGGCCAGCCGGTGATCTGCTCGCTCGCGTTCACGCGGAACGTCTTCGCGGCGGTCGCCGCGCACGAGGAGCTCGTCCGCCGCGCGTACACCGCCATCGGCGAGGAGCCCTGGTACGTGGGCGAGCGCCCGCCGTGGCTCGCCGCGGACGGCGCTCGCTGCACGCGCGACGACGAGTGCCGCTCGGCCGTGTGCGACGTCGCCGCCGCGACGTGCGCCCCGGCGTGCGGTGACGCGGGCGTCGCGTGCGCCGCCGGCCAGCGCTGCAGCGCCGACGCGTGCGTTGACGCGGACGACGCTGCGCCGCCGCCGCCCGCAGACGCGGGCTGCGCGCTCACGTCGGCGCGCCCGGCTGGCGAGCCGCCGACGCTCTTCGCGTTGGCGCTCGCCGCCGTCGCGCTCGCGCGGCGACGGGGCGAGAGCGCGCGCAGTCGCCGCCAATGAGCACGTGCCGGCGTGAGCAAGCGCCCGCGTGAGCAGGCGCCGCTCCGGAGCAGGCGCCCGCGCGTGAGCAGGTGCCCGCGTGAGCAGGCCCCCGCGCCGGCGCGGCTGCGCCGCTCCGGAGGTGGCGCCCGCGGTCGCCCGCGCTACCGAAGCTCGGCGGGAAGCGCGGCGAAGCCGGTGTCGTCGCGCGAGACCTCGATCACGTACGAGGCGCCGCCGCCAGTGAACTCCTTGTACCCGCCAGCGAGGACCTGAATCTGCGCCTCCGGGGTGTCGGAGGCGCCCACCCGGCTCTTCAGCTCCGCGAGGAGGTTGACCGGGACAGAGCCCTTCCCGGCGGCGATCGGGAAGCTGCAGTGCAGGCTAGCGATCTTCGCCGCGTCGGCTCCGTTGATGTCCTCGAGCGCCAGGATCACGCGGTGATCGGCGTGCGGGTTGGCCGGGGGCGTCCACACGATCTCGAACGGCTCGCTCGTCGAGATGACTACCGGATCGGCGCTCGCAGTATCCACGATCGGCTTTGCGATCGTGAGCGCTCCGGCCGCGGGCGACGGGAGGGACTGCGCCGGCATGAGCGGGAAGGCGAGCGAGCCCGAGCCCTCGATCTGCACGATGAGCGTCTCGGTCGGAGGGAAGACTCCGCCGCTCTCGGGCGGAGGGTCCGGCACGTAGAGGTACTGCTGGGTCTCGTCGGGATCGACGACGATGGCCTGCTCCGGCCCACCGTCGGCGCCGACGATCGCGCCGCCGACGGTCAAGCTCCCAGCCGGTGAGAAGGCCTTCGTCGCCGAGCGGACGTGGACGACGCACTCGGGCGCGTTCGAGGCGCGCACGATGGTGTCGTCCTCGAGGAAGCGAGCGATGATGTAGCCGTCGCGCACCTTCACGTAGCCGGTGGAGCCGATCGCGCTCGAGATGGTCGGCCCAGCGTCGTGTTGCCCGGAGTCGGGGTCCGGCGCTGCGCCGTCGGCGTCCGGAGTGCCCGCGTCGGTGTTTGCAGGAGACGTATCGGCACCCGCGTCGAGCGACGTGTCACCGTCCGGCGTGCTGTCCGAGTCGCTGCACGCAGCGAGCCCACCTCCTGCGGTCGCCACGCTCGCCACACACGCGGCCAGCGACAAGAGTCGTCGACACATCATCGTTCGCATTCTCCCTTCTTGCGCGTTGTCGGATTCAGAAGCCGATGAAGCACTTGCCCGCGATGTCCGGCGCCTCGGTCAGCGTGCCCGACTGCCGATCGAAGCGGAGGACGTCGTAGACGGGCGCGAAGGACGGCGGCTGGGTGTCCGCCACGCCATAGCAATAGACGCCGCCGACGCTGTTCCAGGTGCCGAACCTCTTGTCGATGTCCGGCGGCCCGAGCGCGCCCACGTACGTCGTCTCTCCGGCAGTGATGAGCCGGAAGGCGTTCGCGATGGCGTCCAGAGGACCGGGATGAACCGACGGTCCCGAGAGCAAGTTCCGCACGCCGTCGCTGATGTTCCTGCCGGTGGGGCGCGCGCCCGGCTCGGCCGCGGCGAGTCCGTAGGCGATCCAGTACACGGCGTCGTAGAAGTTCTCGGCCGCTGCGTACTCCGCTTGCGGGACGTTCGGGAACCGCGCCTGCATCCGCTCGATCCAGGCCACGCGCTGGGTGTCGTCGGCGGCGCCGGCGTACTGGACCCCCATGAAGCGCTTTCGCTTCTCGGCGCGAGCCTGGAAGGCGTCCGTGTTGATGTAGCTGTCGAGCACGGCGCGCGCGTTTCGAGGGGCGAGGAGCCAGTGGGGCAGGGGCGCCCCGGCGTTCGACAGCCCCTTCTCGACCTCGTGCACGACGCCGGTGATCTCTTCAGCAGTGATCGCGAGGACGACGTCGGGTCGGAAATCGATCAGGGTCGATCGGATCGCCGGATAGTTGGGCGAGCCGCTCTGCTCGATGGCGGGCAGCGGGATGCGCTTGAAGTCGGCGCCGTTGTCCGCGGCCGACTTTCCGTTGAAGGCGATCGCCTTCTCGAGCAGGCGCTTGCCCGAGCCTTCGACGGTGCGATCTTGCGGGCCGAGTCGAACGATCGTCGAGATCGCGCTCTCGATCGACGCGGTGGTGTCGAGGAGGGCGACCTTGAGCGGCCCGTCGGCCGCGCCGTTCGGGCGCAGCTTGCTCTCCACGCGCGCGAGGAGCGGGCGGTAGGCGAGCGCGACGTCCTCGGGCGTGCCGAGCAGGTTCCAGACGAGCTGCTCGACGGGTTGAAACTTCAGCGTCTCGGCCGTGACGTTCGGGTTGATGGTGAGCACGCCGGCCGGCACCGTGATCTCCGTCGCGAACCGGGTCATGTCCCCCGCGCCGAAGTTGGCGATGATCGCCGGGAGCTCGAGGTCCTGGACCACGTGCTTGACGCCCCGAGCCACGACCTCGGGCTCGCTCGCGCAGAGGATCATCGCGACGTCGCGACGCGTCTGGCCGGGGATGCCGCCGGCCTCCGCGAGCTCGGTGAGGGCCAGGTCGTAGGCGTACACGAAGCGGTTGCGAAGCGGGGTTGCGACCTCGAAGGGAATGAACGAGGCCGTCACGACGACGTTGTCGCGCGCGAGGACGTCGTTCGACGGAAGCACCTGCGGCAAGCAGAGCTCCTGATCGACGGCGACGCAGCTCCCGGCGACGCAGAGCGCTGGGGCGTTGTCGGCGGCCGCGATGCACTCTGCGTTCGATGTGCAGCCCGGCGGAGCGTCGGAGTCCTCGCCGGCGTCCGGGCCCGCGTCGCCCCCGACGGTGCGGGCGCGCAGGTCGTCCAGCCCCAGCAAGGGACCGCATGCGAAGAGGCCGAGGACGCCGAGCGTGAGCGCGTGGCGCGCGAGCGTGCTCACCAGTGCCCGCCGATCCCGAAGGTCCCGCCGCCCGGGCGGAGCGCCGCGCTCGCGACGACCTTCACGCGCGGCGGAGCGAAGAGCACGAGCGAGACGCCCCCGGCGAGGAGCACGCCGCCGGCGATGAAGCCGATCGTCGCGGTGCGCGCGGCCGAGACCGCGTCGGAGAGGTGCGGCTCGTCGCACTCGCCGCTGGCGTCGCAGTTCGCGTCGCCCTTCTTCATGAGCGCCGAGATCCCGAAGACGGCGCCGACCCCGAGGCCGATCACGCCCGCGCCTGCCGCGCCGTAGCCGATGTATTGCAGCGTGCTCGTCGAGGTCTTGGCCCCGCGATCCGCCGCGGGCGCGGTCGCGCCGGTCGCCGGAGCGAGCGCGGCGAGCTCCTCGGCCGGCGCTTCGAACACCGCCGCGACGCTCTGCGCCTTCTCGCCCTCGCGCACCAGGACGTGCCGCTCGACCTGCGCGCCCTCGGGAGTGACGAACACGAAGGTGTGCTCGCCGGGCTCCGTCTCGAGCATCCGGCCGTCGAGACGCGAAGCGAGCTCCTTGCCGTCCGCCGTCGTCACGCGAACGTCGATGAGGTCACGGCGCGCCGTGTTGCGCGCCGAGAAGACGACCGTCGGGATCCGCGCTTCGACCTCGGGGAGCCACCGCGAGCAGTCGGCCACCATCCAGTCCTTGCAGCCCGAGCGGAGGCACGTCAGGAGCTCGCCGCG
>JAHBWC010000047.1 GCA_019637225.1 Labilithrix sp. | reverse complement strand
GTACACCTGCGCGGAGTATGGCTACGCGCCCGGCGAGTGCTTCGAGGGCTGGTCCTGCAACGCGGCCACGGGGTGCCTCCAGCAGCAGACGTGCGGCGGCGGAGGGGGCGCGGCCTCGTGCGTCTACCGCTGCACGGACTACGGCTACGCGCCCGGGCAGTGCGAAAACGGCTGGCTCTGTCTCGCCAGCGGCCAGTACGCCGGGTGCCTCGGGCAGACGACGTGCAACTGACCGCGCGGCGCGGGCTCGCGGCGTTCCCGATCACGCGCGCGGGGCCGGCGCGCGTGACGAACGGGCTCCGAGTAGGCGACAATCGACCGGCAGCAAATGCCCAGCCTCCGCATCGTCTCGGTCAACGACGTCTACTCGCTCGAGAACCTCCCGCGGCTGAAGAGCCTCGTCGACCACTATCGCGCGCGCACGGACAGCGACGCGCTCCTCGTCGTCCTCGCCGGGGACTTCCTCGCCCCGAGCCTCCTCTCGAGCATGGACGCGGGGCGCGGCATGGTCGACTGCCTCAACGCCGTCGGTCTCACGCACGTCATCCTCGGCAACCACGAGGACGATCTCCCTCCCGGCGAGCTGCGCCACCGGCTCGAGGAGCTCACGTCCACGTGCATCGGCACGAACGTCCTCTCGGGGCTCGACCTGCCGCGACGCGACGTGATCGCGGTGGGGCCCGTGAAGGTCGGGCTGGTCGGCGTGGTGATGGCCGATCCGTCGGTGTACCGCGGCGTCCCGTTCGGCGACGTCGAGCTCGCGCGCGCGAACGACGCCGCGATCGCGGAGGCCGCGCGGCTCTTCGACGAAGGCGTCGCGGGGGTCGTGGCGATCACGCACCAGGCGATCGCCGACGACCGCGCGCTCGCCGTCGCGCAGCGGAGCCCGCGCTTCCTCGCGATCATCGGCGGCCACGACCACACGCCGATGCTCGTCGACGTCGAGGGGACCTGGATCGTGAAGGCCGGATCCGAGGCGGTGCACGCCGCGATCACCGACGTCGTCTGGTCACCGGACGACGTCGCCGCGCCCAGGGTGACGACGCGGCTCGAGGACGTCTCCGGGTACCCCGAGGACGCCGCCCTGCGGGCGCGCGTCGACAAGCACATGGCGGCGGTGCGCGAGCTCTCGTCGGCGACCTTGCTCCACCTCGGCCCGAACGAGACGCTCTCGTCGAAGGGGACGCGGTCGCGTCAGACCAGCATCGGCTCGCTGGTCTGCTCGCGTCTCCGCGACTGCCTCGGCGCGGAGGCGTGCCTCTTCAACGGTGGCGGCATCCGCGCGGACCGCGACTACGCCGAGCGCTTCACCTACGGCGACCTCGAGACCGAGGTGCCGTTCGACAACGCGATCGTCGTCGTGCCGCTCCCGGGCCGCGTCATCCGCGACGCCGTCGCGGCGTCGCGCGCGCGGGCGCCGATCGAGTCGGGCGCGTTCCTCCAGGTCGACGATCGCATGACGGTCTCGGACGGGCCGGAGCACGGTCCTCGCGATCGACGGCGCGCCGCTCGAGCTCGAGCGCGGAAATCACGTCGCGATCGTGCGCCAGCTGCTCTTCGGGCTCGACCGCGTCGAAACCGCTCGTCGGGCCCGAGGCAGACCTTCGCTCCGTGCCGCCCGCCGACAGCGGACGGGGCCGAAGATGGTGCTCGTGCGATCGTTCGCGCTCGGCGTCTGGCGCGACCTCGGTGGCTTCGACGCGGTGGACGCGGATGGCAGCGTCAGGTGGCGCCTCCGGAGGATCGCGGCCGCGATGGCGGCACCACCCGTCGCAGGCGCCGTCGCGGGTGCTCACTGGTTTATCCTCGTCGGCGCGATCGACACCGACGCGATCGCCATCGCCGCGCGCCGACGCAGCAGCGCTGCGCGGCCCAGCAATGCCTCTCCGCGTGTCGCCGCCGCTCGGCAGCCTCCTCCAGCGCACCGACGAGTGGCGCGCCCAGCTCGAGCGCGAAGGGCGCGGCTCGGCCTCCCGCGATCGCGCCGCGCGCAATAGGCTCTCGGGGTGTTCCGCCTGTTCCAGCGCTGGCTCAGGACGTTCCGCGAGGATCGCCCCGTTCCCTCCGGAGTGGACGGACGTGCTCGATCGAAACGTCCCCGCTCGATTCGGGCTCTGCCGGAGGACGATCAAAGCGAGAAACTCCGAGCGGCTGATCCTCGCGTTCATCGACGACCACCACGGGCGTTCGAGGGCGCGGGCGGCTTCGAGGTGAGCGACGAGGTCCGCGTCACGATCGCGGCGCAGGCGTGCGTGCTCCTCCTTCACCGCGACACGGAGATCTACCCCGAGCTCGACACGGTGCTGGTCTATCCGAGCACCTACGTCGCGAAGACGAAGACCCACGACGGGCCCGTCGTCATCGAAGGCGACGTGCCGCGCCTCGGCGAGTCCTGGGAGCGCGGCCTCGTGGTCCTGGCGTGGGACGCGGTCCGCCGCGGCACGGCCAACGTCGAAGACGGTCACAACGTCGTCCTCCACGAGTTCGCGCACCAGCTCGATCAGGAGGACGGCACGATGGACGGCGCGCCCGATCTCGGGACGACCGCCCGCTACGCGACCTGGGCCCGCGTCCTCGGCGAGGAGTACGCCGATCTCGTCGAGCGGGTCCACAGAGGTCGCGGCTCCGACATCGACCGCTACGGCGCGACGAGCCCGCCCGAGTTCTTCGCCGTCGTCACCGAGATGTTCTTCGAGAAGCCCGCCGCGCTCCGCGCGCGCCACCCGGAGCTCTACGCGGCGTTCGCGGACTTCTACCAGCAAGATCCGGAGTCGTTCGCGAGGCCCGCCGGCCCGCGCGCCGGCGCGTAGGACGGGCGCGCACCCGGCGCGTAGCGGAGCGAGCGCGGCGCCGGCGCGTTGGAGCGGCATCGCGGGCGCTGCGGACGCCCGCCTCTCGCCGTCCGTCGCGGAGAGCTTCGAGCTTGCCCGGTGCTCGAGTCACGGCCAAGCTTGAGGCATGCGCGCTTCACGTCTCGCCCTCGCGTCGGTCGTCGCGACGCTGGCGCTCGTCGCCTCTCCCGGCATCGGCCGCGCGGACGAAGCCGCCGCCGCCCCGGTCGCCGACGCGCCGGCGCTCGGGCCGCTCCTCTCGCGGCTGGCGCGGCACGCGCAGCAGTTCGAGGAGATGAAACGTCGCGGCTCCTTCACGTTGAGCGGTCGGATGGAGGAGCTCGATCGAAGCGGCCAGGTCGACGGCCGAAAGGAGATGGTGGTCCGCTTCACGGCGACGCCCGCCGAGCGCTTCACCGAGGTCGTACGCTACACGGAGGATGGCGCCGACAAGACCGCCGAGGCTCGCAAGAAGGCCGAGAAGCGTCGCGCCGAGCGGAAGGCCGGCAAGCTGGAGAAGGCGCGCGATCTGCACCTCCCGTTCCTCGCGTCCGAGCAGCCGCGCTACACGTTCTCGTTCCTCGAGCGCGATCCGGGCGATTCGTCGCGCGTCCGCCTCGCGTTCGCCCCGCTCGTCGCCGCCGAGAACGCGTTCAAGGGATCGGCGTGGGTGGACGAGCGCGCCGGCGAGGTCCTCACGATGGGGTTGTCGCCGAGCAAGAACCCGACGTTCGTCGATCACGTCGACGTGACGCTGCGCTTCGACCTCGCGACGCCGCTCGGCCGGGCGCCGTCGAGCATCACGTTCGACGCGCGCGGCAGCTTCCTCCTCTTTCGCAAGCACTACCGCGGCTCCGCGACGATCACCGATCCGCGCCTCGGCTTCTGACGCGCGAGAGGTCCCGCGGCTACGCGTCGTGTGAGGGGTCCGGTCGAGCCCCGCGCGGCGACGAGACGAGCTACGCCGCGCGATCGCCGAGGCCGATGAGCGTCACGCGGCGCGCGGCCGGCGCCGTCACCGCCGGCCGTATCCCCGAGCCCATCGCTGCTCCACCGCAGGACTCCGCGTGCTCCGCGGCGCTGTCGAAGGTGACGCCCTCGCAGAGGTCGCAGATCCGGAAACGCGTGTAGTCCGCCGGGCGCGTGAGGAAGTCGGCGACGAAGAGTGAGGTCACGCGGTCGACGAGGCGCATCTCCGCCGATGCGACGGGCGCGTAGCCGATCGCCGACTCGTCGTCGATCACGCCCACCACGACGCCGCCGTCGACCATGAGGCGCGCGAACCGCGCGTCGCTCTTCCACGAGCCGCTCGACCGGAGCACGGCGAGCACGTGCGCGTGCGATCGGGCGAGCAGCTCATGGACCGTCTCGCTCGAGACGGATCGCCGCGGGAGCCTCCGCGCCGCCGGCGGCTCGCGCGTCGCCTCGATGGCCCGCGCGTACGGGCCGAGGAGCCAGCGGGCGAGCTCACGCTTGCCCCAGGAGGCACGCGCGCACCACGCGAAGGCGAGCGCCGCGCTCCGGCACGCGTCGGCCACGTCCTTCACCCGCAAGCGCTGCGGAAGCGGTCGACAGCGCGATTCGGCGCGCGGCTTCAGAAAGGACATCGTCGGATCCATGCCTTCCTCCCCTTGGCGGACCTCGCGAGGTCGCCTCCTCGTGTCTCGGCTGCGTTGCATCGGGAGTACCGGACGCGAACGCGGGCGGCCAAGAAGCGGACGCGAGTCGATGGGGCGGCCGCGCACATGCACGCAGACGAGGCGCGCTCGATGGTCACGCGATCGAGGCGGCTCCGCGATCCGTGCATCGAGCTCGTGATAGCGTGACATGACCATGCAAGGCCCGCAGTGGTATGCGCCTCCCGGAGCACCCGAGCCCGCGCCTTCGGCGTACGGCGACGACGCGGACGTGATGCTCGAGCCCGGCGGGTTCGGCATCCGAGCCGGGGCTCACGTCATCGACGTGATCGCGACGACGATCGCTGGTGCGGTCGCCGGAGCCATCGGCGGATTCTCCGTCGCACTGCTCGGCGCGGCAGGCGTCATCGGACCCGGATGGGAGACGCGGATCGGCAAGCAGACGATCGGCACGTTCGCGTTCGGCTTCCTCGGCTCCCTCCTCTATCACACGGTGGCAGAGGCGCTCGGCGGCGCCACGATCGGCAAGGCGATCTGCGGCCTGCGCGTGCTCACCGAAGACCGTCGCCCCTGCACTCTCGTGAAGGCGCTCGTCCGCAATCTCGCCTACTACCTCGACTCGCTCTTCTTCGGAGCCGTCGCATGGTCGTCGATGTCGAGCTCGCCGACGAAGCAGCGCCACGGCGACAAGTGGGCGGGGACGATCGTCGTTCGTTCGAGGGGCATGCCCGCCGCGATGAAACAGAACCCCGCGGGCGGCATCGCCCTCGGCATCGCGCTCTACGGCGTCGTCCAGGTCGTCGCCACCGTCGTCAAGGTGATCTGAACCCGAGCTGCCCCGGGATTCGATGAGGAGCCATGCCCTCTCAGCGTGTTCTCGGCACTTTCGTAGTCGGCGTTCTCATCGTCGCGAGCTGCGCTCGTACGGACCTCGGATCGTCTCCGCCCGCGCGGAGCGCACAGCGCGGAGCGGACGCGGGGATGGCGCCGGCGAAGCTGCCCGACCGCGACAATGACGGGATCGACGACGACGCCGATCGTTGTCCGGACGAACCCGAAGACTGCGACGGCTTCGAGGACGCCGATGGATGTCCCGACGAAGACAACGATGGAGACGGCATCCCCGACTATTGTGACCGCTGCCCGGATGCCCCCGGCACCCGATCGAGGCACGGCTGCCCGCATATCATCCTCGAGTACAGCCTGATCCAGGTCCCCCACGTGGCCTCGTTCCAGATCAACGGTGACAAGCCGTCATTCGAGGCGGACGGGCTCGATCAGATCGTCGAGCTCGCGAAGAACGAGCGCCTCATCCGACTCGGCGTCGTCGGTCGCTCGCTGGCGATCGAGAAGAACGCAGCCCGCCTCGCGACTCGCCGCGCTGCGGCGGTCAAGAACGTGCTCGTCGGTCGCGGGGTACCGCCGACGAAACTCGACCTGCGCGCGTCCCCCGTCGGCGAAGGCGATCCGTGTCCGCTCTCGGGAGATGGCGGTGCGCCCGCGCCCTGCGTCACCTTCTCGCTGGTCGAGACGGAGGGCTTCCGCATGGTGTGGGACGGGGCGCGCTACGTCGAGCCGCGCCCGCCGGAGGAGCCCTTCGTCTGCCCGCCGGAGCCACCGCGCCCGGTGGGGCATCCGTGCGAGCAGCGCTCGCCGCCGTCTCCGCTCGGGTCACCGTAGCCGACCGACTGCGGCGTCGCGAGGACCAACGCGACCCCCGGGGGGGCTCTGCGACCTTTGATCGGTGACGCAGCACTCGCTAGCCGAAGAGCGCAGCCTTGCTCTGCACCGCGCCATCGCGGAGCGGTTGCGCTCGGAGCCGCGGATCCTCGAGCGCGCACGAGAGCGCGTGCGTACGTGGGCGGAGCACGGCGGCACCCATCGGGAGTACGTCGACGCATGGCAGGCCGTGCTCGCGCTCTCTCTCGAAGAGGTCGCGGTTTTCCTCGTCGATTCCAGCGAGCACGCGCGTGCGCTCCGCCAGGCCTCGCCGTTTGCCGGAGCGCTTGCCGTCGCGAACGGTGGAGGATCTGGCGTGCGGTTTCGCCATGACGCGCGCGCAACTCGAACACGTCATTCGAGCAGCGGCGACCATCGCGGACGACGACGAGATCGTCGTTCTCGGGAGTCAGGCGGTCCTCGGACAGTTCCCGGAGGCGCCGGCCGAGCTCTTGGTCTCCAACGCAGCCGACGTCTATCCCAAGAACCACGTCGAACGAAGCGACCTCGTCGACGGTTCGATCGGTGAGCTCTCGCCATTCCACGAGATGTACGGGTACTACGCTCAGGGCGTCGGTCCGGAGACCGCCACGCTTCCGCCGGGGTGGCAGGATCGGCTCGTCGTCGTCGAGACTCCGCGAACACGTGGCCGACGCGGGCTCTGCTTGGAGGTCCACGACCTCGTGCTCTCGAAGTACGTCGCGCACCGGGACAAGGACCTTCGCTTCAATCGCACGGCTGCACGGCACGGGCTCGTCGATCGAGCCATCCTCGAGGAGCGCCTCGAGACGATGTACCTCGACGAGACGCTCGAGCGAGAGGTCCGGAGGCGGATCGAGGACGACTTCGCCGTTCCGTTGCGACCCCTCTCGTGAGCGCGCGATCGGGACGGACGCGCGCGCTCCCCGTGCCTGTCGCTGCCGCCGTGCGGCGAGCGAGGTACACTCGTCGGGCGATGTGCCTCGTCTCGAGCTCAGCGAGTGTCCCGCGGTGCTGCGCTCGGCTGCGGCGCACCGTCGTCATCTCATCGTCGTTGCTGAACCCGACGTCGTTCGACGCAGGAGGTCATGGATGAACCCCAAGGTCGATGCCTTCTTGAAGCAGCAGGGCAAGTGGCGCGCGGAGCTCACGCAGCTCCGCGAGATCCTCCTCGGCACCGGGCTGACCGAAGAGCTCAAGTGGGGCCACCCTTGCTACGCGCTCGACGGCAAGAACGTCGTGCTCATTCACGGCTTCAAGGAGTACTGCGCCATCCTGTTTCACAAGGGCGCGCTGCTCGAGGACGCCAAAGGCGTCCTCATTCAGCAGACCAAGAACGTGCAGTCGGCGCGGCAGATTCGGTTCACGAGCGTCCAGGAGGTGAACAAGCTGAAGAGCACCGTCAAGGCCTACGTGCGCGAGGCGATCGCGATCGAGCACGCGGGGCTCAAGGTGCAGTTCAAGAAGACCGAGGACTTCGAGCGGCCCGAGGAGCTCGAGTCCAAGCTCGCCACGAATGCCAAGTTGAGGGCGGCCTTCTCCGCGCTCACCCCCGGTCGGCAGCGCGCGTACATCTTCCACTTCTCGCAAGCGAAGCTGCCGAAGACGAGGGCCGCCCGGGTGGCAAAGCACATCCCGAGGATCCTGAAGGGTCTCGGACTCGACGACTGAACGCACGCGGTCTCGTCACCCTGAAGTGACGCACGCGCTGCTCATGCGGGTGGCGCGCCGCCGGACGCGCGCGTCACGCTGTTGTGGCGAGCGCCGTCTCGATGAACTGCGCGTCGAGCGCATCGAGCATCGCGAGCGCCCGTGCGGACGGGGGCCCTCCGGCAGCGTCCACGAGCGCTGCAGCGGGCTCGGAGGCGAGCGTCGCGCGGAGGTCTGCGACGGCGCGTGCGCGTGCGTTCGCGACTGCGCGGCGCTCGTCCGGAGCGAGCTGCGGCTCGAGCCAGGCAGCGACGTCCCATGCGAGGCCGGCGTGGCGCGTCTCGTCTTCGGCGATGATGCGCATCATGGCCTTGATCGATGGATCCGCTGCGGCCTGCGCCTGATGATGAGCGACGAGCGCGCTGTAGGTCTCGCGCACGCAGCCCTCGACGGCGTTCTCGAGCGCGATCTCCAGCGCGGTTCGCTCGGCGATGGGCGCGATCTCGGGGGCCGTCGGGTGTCCGCCGTGGCGTGTGGCAACCTTCGCTGTCATGCGGGCGTGCCGGATCTCGTCGTCGCGGCTCGCGAGCGCGCTGTCGACGAGCTCCTTCGGCGCCCCTAGGGCGGAGAGCTCGCGCGCGAGGTATGCGAAGGCGACGATGCTCGCCGCCTCGAGGTGTGCGGCCTCTGCAAAGAAGCGACCCATGGGTGGACTCGTGTCTTCGCAGCCGTGTGCCGCCCCCGACGAGGACAGGCCGTTCGGTCTCCGCCCGAACGTGCAGTCCGGGTTGCCCTCTGCGACAACCTTGGGCCCCGCCACGGTCACAGCTCCGTCACGGCTCACGTCGAGGACGTGCTCCTCGATGTCCGCCCCGCGTCCGCAGCCGGAACCGGTCTGGACGCGGAGCGACCAACCGGTCTCTGTCTTCCTCGCGTTCATCGTCCCATCGCAGACGAAACGGTAGGTACCCGAGGCTGTCGCGAGGAGCGCGGCGTCCTTCACGTTCTCCACGTCCCCCACGAAGTCGCGGAGGGACTCGAGCGAGGTGACGGTCCCGACCTCGTCCAGCTTCGTCCAAATCAAATAGAGATAGAGCGGCGGCCCCGGATCGTTGGGAGGCCCGGGCCACCCCTCCGTCGACCAGAGCGCAGCGAGCGCGCTCTCACACTTGCTCTTCTGCGGACCGGACGCGCACGGACTGCCGTGCTTCGCGATCACGGTCGGCTCGGGGAGGAACGTGTAATCGATGCGGTGCTCGATCCGGAGCTCCATGTAGTCGACCGCCCCGGACGCGGGCCCATGGTCGGCCGAACCCGTGACGCCCTCGAGCTTGCGGTGCTCCGTGCCTGTGCACACGTCGAGGTCGAAGAGCTCCGTGTCGACGCCCGCACGAGCAGCGTTTGCGTTCTCGGCATCCATGGTCTCGCCGGCCCCGCAGCCACCCCCGAGTGCGGCGCCGGCGAGAGCGGGGAGGAGCGTTCCGAGACGGAAGTGGTGCCTCATCGCATCGAGCGGAGCAACGGTTGTGCCCAGTGCCAACACCGCGAAACGCGGCTCGACCGATGGTCGCGAGTGCCACGGCGCGCCAGCATGTGCCAGCCGAGGTCCTCCGAGGATGGCTTCTTCAGCGCGATGCGCACGAGACCCTCGCGTCCTCGCGTGATGGGCGGGCGCGGATTTCGGACCGCGCCTCGCGCCCGCTTCGGCGAGCCGCCGCCAGGACGCGGGCACGGCGTCCGCCCAACGTCGCCGACGCTCCGTCGACCTGGCGGGCCCCGCTCGCCTCTGCTACTCGCCGTCGCGAGATGCGCCGACGTCACCTTCTCCTCGTCTCGAGCCTCCTGGCTGCGGCCGCGTGTGCGACCCAGAACCCGGCGAGCGCTCCGCCGGAGTCGGCGAACGACGTCGACGCCGGGGCGGGCGTCGAGTCCCCGCATCCGGTCATCACCCTCAACGCGGAGCCGCAGCGCGCGGGCGATCCCGCGAAGGGCTACCGCGCGCTCGTCAACGAGGCGTACGTGCCGTGCGGCATCCCGTGGTCGGCCTACTCGCAGGTCTTCGGAGAGGCGCCGGAGAACCAGCGCGTCCCCGGTCGCGAGGGGCGCAACGCGACGCTCGCCTACAACTACACCGCGATGACGACCAAGGAGGGCGTCGAGCTCGTCACGTCGAACTGCCTCACGTGCCACGCCGGACGGATCGACGGAGAGCTCGTGGTCGGCCTGGGCGCGGCGGACGGCGACTTCACGCGCTCGGCGGAGGATCAGAAGGGCCTCACCGCGAACGTCGGCCTCTTCCTCACCGACGAGAAAGAGAAGGCCGAGTGGCAGAAGTGGCGCGCGCGCGTCGACACGGTCGCGCCGTACTCCGTCCTCAGCACGCGCGGTCCGAACCCCGCGGACAACTTCACCGCTGTCCTCTTCGCGCACCATGATCCCAAGACGCTCGCGTGGAGCGACACGCCGCTCATGGCCGTGCCGCCGCCGCACGACACGCCGGTCGACGTGCCGCCGTGGTGGCGCATGAACAAGAAGACGTCGATGTTCTACGTCGGCGGCGGCCGCGGCGACCACGCGCGCATCATGATGACGGCGTCGATCCTCTGCACGAGCTCGGTCGAGGAGTCGAAGGCGATCGACGCGTACTTCGCCGACATCCGCGCGTACATCGCGAGCATCGAGCCGCCGAAGTACCCGTGGCCGATCGATCAGGCGCGCGCGAGCCTCGGTCGCACCGTCTTCGAGTCGACGTGTTCGCGCTGCCACGGCACCTACGGATCGGCGGCCACGTATCCGAACCGCCTCGTGACGCTCGCCGAGATCGGGACCGATCCCGTGCTCGCGTCCGGGACGGCGCAGTTCGGACCGCCGTTCGTCCGGTGGTTCGGCGAGTCGTTCTTCGGCGAGATCTCCAGGCTCGAGCCGAAAGAGGGCTACGTCGCGCCGCCGCTCGACGGCGTCTGGGCGACGGCGCCGTACCTCCACAACGGCTCGGTCCCCACGATCGAGGCGCTCCTCGACAGCTCGAAGCGCCCCGCCTACTGGACGCGCTCGTTCGATTCGAAGGCCTACGATCAGGCAGCCCTCGGCTGGACGCACCGGGCGCTCGCGCGCGGCAAGAGCGGCGAGGCGAACGTCGCCGCGAAGCGAGCGATCTACGACACGACGTTGCTGGGCTACGGCAACGGCGGGCATCTCTTCGGCGACGCGCTCTCGGCGGACGATCGCGCGGCGGTCATCGAGTACCTGAAGACGCTCTGAGGCCGACGACGCGACGCGCGGAGAGCGAGGGCGCGGACCGCGCGCTACTCCGCCAGCGCCTCGAGCACGACGATGCTGAGCGCGTTGGGATCGCCGCTCGTGTCGCTCACGACGCTCACGAGGCCGACCTTGGTCTCGTCGAACCAGAACGTCTGCGTCTGGTAGCCGAAGATCGAGCCGTTGTGGCCGACGCCCCGTCCGTTCCCGAGCGTCGCCCCGGCGGGGATCTGCGTCACGCCGAGGCCGTAGCCGCCCTTCGCGACGAACGTGAGGAGCTCCTTCTTCGACGCCGGCGAGAGCACCTTGTCGGTGCCGTAGAGCGTGGTGACCCAGCCGAGGAGATCGCCGGGAGTCGCGACCATCGCGCCCGCCGCCCAGGCGACCGACGGATCGTAGAGGTTCGTGACGTCCACCTTCGCCTGATAGCCGGGGGTGAGCGTCCCCGTCAGGGGCTCCTCACCATCGAAGAACGTGCGCGTGAGGCCCGCCTTCTCGAGCGCGAGCTCGCGCACGAGCTTCGCGATGGTGCTCGCGCCCGCCTTCTCTGCGACGAGCCCGAGGAGGATGTAGTTCGTGTTCGAGTACGCCCAGTCCGCGCCCGGCTCGAAGTTGGGCGAGTGGGCCGTGGCGAAATCGAGGAGCTCCGCCCGCGTGTACTTGCGCTTCGGCTCCGCCTTCAGCGCGTCGGCGAACTCCGTGGCCTCGGTGTAGTTGTAGAGCCCGCTCGTGTGATTCAGGAGCTGGCGCACCGTGATGCCGCCCGCGTTGGGGAACGTCGGCACGTACGCGTCGAGGGTGTCGTCGAGGCCGAGCTTCCCTGCTTCGGCGAGGTTCAAGATCACGGCCGAGACGAACGTCTTCGTGACGCTGCCCATTCGCCACAACGACTCGTCCGACACGGCGTCCTTGCCGGCGGGCGCGTCCGAGCGAAAGACGCGCGACTTGCAGCGCGGGGTCGCGACCGCGACGGCGGCGTGCGCGAGCTTCTGCTTCGAGCGTTCCTTGTCGATGCCCTTCTGGATCGCGACGGCCTCGGCCTCGCAGACCAGATCGGGCGCGACGTCGCCGCCGTCCTCGGCGGGCGCGGACGGGCCCGCGGGATCCGGCGACGCCGGCGGCGCCTCCGACGCGGCCGTGCATGCCGCGATCGACGACAGGAGAAGGACCGAAGGAAGCCACCGCATGGCTCGGGACACTAGCAGCGCGCGGGCGCCGCGCCACCGCGGCCTACTCGAGCCGATCGAGCGCGGCGCGGACGAGGCGCGGGGAGGGGAGGCTCGCCTCGTTGAACGCGTGGCAGAGGGCGTTCGCCGACCCGTAGCCGACGGCCGCGGCGACGTCCTCGGTGCGCGCCTCTGCGTTGCTCATCGCGAGCACCGCGCTCGTGAGGCGCCAGCGATCCCGCATCGAGCGCCAGTCGTTCCCGTTCAGCCCATAGCCGGTCGCCAGCTCGTTCACGAGGTCGCCGACGCGCCGTCGCGACAGCCCGAGCTCGGTCTGCAGGTCGGCGACGCTCGGCCTCGCGTGGAGGCGAGAGAGCGCGCGTCCGACCGCGTCGGCGACGCGCTGGAGCGCTGGCGGCGCCGGCGCCGCGAGGTCTCGCGCCTTCCACGTGTCGAAGGGGAGCCCGTCGGCGCGTAGCCGCGCGAGGATCCGCGCGAGGACGCCGACGACGGCGTCGGGGCGAGGCTCGACGGCGAGCAGCTCCTCGCTCGCGAGCGTGAGCTCGTCGACGCTGGACGGGCTCAGCGTTCCTTCCGGCAACCCGATCGGCGCGCTCGTCCCGAGTGAGCCGAGGTTCCACTCGATCGACAGGCAGAGGAGCTCTTCGTCGCGGGCGGTGGCGCGCATGTAGAGCGAGTCGAGCGCTCGGCCGATCGCGAAGGCTCCCTTGCCGAGCCGTCGCGTGACGCCGTTCTCGAGGTCGCGAACGTCGCCGCGGAGGACGACGTCGAGCCGGGGCCGCTCGCCGTAGCCGGACCACGTGATCGCCGGGAACGTGAGCTGCTCGTCGACGGTGAAGCCTCGCCCGCGCTCCACCCGGAGGCGGAACTCCGGGTGGGCGTAGTCGGCGACCACGAAGTCGACTCCGATGCGGGGCATTTCGAACGAGCGGCGGTAGGAGAGCATCGGGGTTCGATCGGTCCTTCCAGGATCTACGGGCGAAGAGCGGAGCGCGGGCGGCGAGCGGACGTCACGGAGGAGGGGGGAACACGAACCCCTGCGTGCCTTCGAGCGTCAGCCCGGCGGCGGCGCACTCGGCCGGGTAGAGGGTCGTCAGGTGATCGCTGTTCGCGTAGCAGCGGTAGATCGGCATCGTGCCGGGGAGCTGGCCACGATGCGCCGTGCCGAGCAGGCCCTCGTTGACGCCCGCGCCCTCGCAGTCCTCGTGGTTCGAGACGTAGTGGTGGCCGGTGACCTGGCGGCATCGGTAGAGCGGCGCCTGCGTGGCCATATCGGCGGGGGCGCCGGCGAACGCGACGAACTGGACGCCGCGCGTGATCCAGACCGGCGCGCCCTCTTCGGGCGTCAGCGTGAGCAGGTGGTCGCGCGCCTGAGGGTTGTGTGCAAGATACACGGGAACGGTCGCAACGGCTGCCGGCGCCGGCTCGGCGACCGCGGCGGGCTGCGCGGCGCCGTACGCGCATCGGAAGCCGACGGAACCGTACGTGCGGGTCTGCGGGTAGCCGACGTAGCTGGCGGCGTTCGAGTCGGAGTGGCCTTCCCAGGAGCCGCCGCGCACGATCCCGGCGTTGGGGCCGAGGACGTCGCTCATCCACTCGAGCACGTTGCCGGCCATGTCGTGGTGACCCCAGCGCGCGACTCCGCCGGGCTTCCGGCCCGGCGGCGCGAGGTGGTACGCGTTCATGCCGTTGGCGAAGAACGGGAAGTCGCTCGGCCATGTGAACGCGGGCTCGCCGGCGCCGCCGTTCTGCGTCTGGTTGATGTCGGTGACGAGGCGCTCGGCGGTGCGTCCTTCGCCCCACGGGTACGCTCGAAGCTCGTCGCCGCCGAGGGCCGCGTAGGTCCACTCGTCGTTCGACGGCAATCGCCCGCCGTCCCAGGCGCAGAACGCCGCGGCCATCCAGTACGAGACGCAGTTGGCGGGCTTGGCGTCGAGGCGCGGCCTCGTCGCGTCGGCGCGGATGTCGGCGGCGCGCGCGTTGTCGTCGGTCATCACGCTCGCGACGGCGTCCTCGACGTCCTTCGACCACCACGTCCGCGCGCCGTACTCGAGCGGATCGCCGCGGAACTGGCACGCCGGGCCGAGCTCCGTGTCGGCTGCGGCGCGGCTCTCGGGGAGCCTGTCGGCGTTTGCCGGATCGTAGCCCGCGAGCTGGCCGGCGGCGGCGGCTCCGCGGAGGTTGCCGTCGAACGTGTCGACGAACGCGCGAAGGCGCCCGGCGGTCACCTGATAGACGCCGAGGTCGAACGCGCTCGCGACGGCGATCTGCGCGCCGGCGGTCCCGGGCGGCACGAGCGCGGTCCGGCAGCACGAGTCGTCGCCGTTCGCGCCGCACGTCGTGTGGCCGGGGCCGACGCGGCCGTCGCAGCTCGGAGCGGCCATGTTCGGTCCGTCGAGCGGGCGGAGCGTGCGCGTTCCCGTCCCCGATCCGTCGCTGCCGCGCGCCGCGCGCGAGCTCGCCGTCGTGAGGTCCGGGACGTGCGGATCGGTCTTCAGCGCGCAGACGGCGTCGGGGGCGTCCTCGAAGCGCGCCGCGTTGCCCGGCGCGCACGCGTCGCCCTCGGTGCCCGCGCCCGCCGGCGCCTGGCCCCGTCGCCACCGCGTGTCCGGGACGTCGATCGTCGCGCAAGCTACAGCCGTCGTCGCGAGAACGCCGATCCACAGATTCGTTCGCATCGAGCCTCCGTTCGCTCCGTTCGAGCGCTCGGAGACCAGGCCTCGCAAGGGTCAGGCCCACTGTAAAATTGCACATTGGATGAACCTCGGCGTGATCGAGGGGCCAAAAACGCCGACAAATCCACTCGGTAGGCGTCCGTCCTACCTTGGAGCACTGGCCTCCCGCTTGGTCAGTCGGAGGCGCTCTTCGATCCGATCGACCGCGCGAGCCCGCGCGTCGTCAGAGCCCGCGCATCGACTCGCGGCGGAGCGGGACCTTGCCGGCGAGCGCGGCGTCGATGACGCCGACGATGCGCTCGCGATCGCGCGGGAGGCGGCCTCCGAGCGGGAGGTAGTTCGACGCGTGGTTCGTGCGGAAGAGCGCGCTCGTCGGGCGCGCCTCGTCGACCATCGTGCGGAGCTCACCCAGCAGCGCGGGGATCGGCGGGACCTCGAAGCGGCCCTTCTTCGCGAGCCTGTCGAGCGGCGTGTCGGGCACGACGGTGACGGTCAGCGCCGAGAAGTACTCCGGGTCCATCTTCGTCACGAGCTCGGCCGTCTTGCGCGCGTGCTCCTCGCTGCGATCCATCGCGATGCCGAGCAGCGCGATGACGCTGAGCTCCATGCCGGCGGCGTGCGCGCGGCGCGCGGCTTCGACGTGCGCCGCGGCGTCGTCGCCCTTGGCGATCTTCTTCAGCGTGACGTCGTCGCCCGACTCGGGGCCGATGTAGAGGAGCGAGAGTCCGGCCTCGCGGAGCGCGCGGAGCTCGTCGTCGGTCTTCGCGAGGACGTTGCGCGCCATCGCGTAACAGGAGACGCGGCGCAGGTTGGCGAACGCCTTCTTCGCGTGCGCGAGGATGGGCAGCCAGTGGTCCATCGGGAGCACCAGGGCATCGCCGTCCGCGACGAAGAGCTTCTCGACCTCGTGGCCGACGGCGGCGCCGGTGCGATCGATGTCCTCGAGCGTCTCCGCGAGCGGGCGCACGCGGAACGTCTTGTCTCGGTACATGTCGCAGTACGTGCAGTGATTCCACGAGCAGCCGATCGTCGCCTGGACGATCAAGGCGTCGGCTTCGGACGGCGGGCGGTAGAGGCGGCCTTCGTAGCGCATTCGTTTTCGTGCGGCGTGCTTCGGCGTGGAGAGCGGCGTGAAGGTCAGCGATCGATTCGCTTCGAGCTCCCGTCGCCCGAGAGCCGCGTGCCCGTCGCTTGCGCGAAGGCCTCGGCGCGCGCGAAGACGCGGAGGAAGTTTTCGCCGAGGACCTTCTTCACGTCCTCGTCGCTGTGACCTCGCCGGAGGAGCTCGAGCGTGATCTTCGGCAGGGCGTCCACGCCGGTGATCCCCTCCGGCAGCGCGTCGACGCCGTCGAAGTCGGAGCCGAGGCCGACGTGGTCGATCCCGGCCACCTCGATCATGTGCTCGATGTGGTCGACGAGCTTCGACAGCGGCACCTTCGGCAGCGGCTCGGTCTCGGCGCGGAGCTTCGTCAGCGCCTCGCGGAACGCGAGCGGGTTCTGCTTGTGGCGCGCGCGGAGCTCGGCGTGGGCCGCGCCGTTCTTGTCGAACCAGGCGCGCGAGGCCGCGCCGAACTCGTTCGAGAGGAAGAGCGACCAGAAGTTCACCATGGCCACGCCGCCGTTCTTCGCGATCGCGCGGAGCATGTCGTCGCTCAGGTTCCGCCGGTGGTCGGCGAGCGCGCGCGCCGACGAGTGCGACGCGATGACGGGCGTCTGCGCGACGCGCATGACCGCGGCGAAGGTCTCGTCCGACACGTGCGAGACGTCGACGAGCATCCCGATCCGCTGCATCTCGCGGACGACCTCCTCGCCGAACGGCGTGAGGCCGTGGTGACGGACGGGCGGGGGCCCGGAGAAGCCCGCCGAGTCCGCCCACTCGTTGGTGTTCGTGTGCGTGAGCGTCATGTAGCGGCAGCCGAGGCGATGCAGGACGCGCAGCGCAGAGAGCGAGTTCTCGATCGCGTGGCCGCCCTCGACGCCCATCAGCACCGCGACCTTGCCCTCGCGCTTGGCGCGGCGAACGTCGTCGGCCGACGTGGCGAGCAAGAGCTCGTCGGGGTGCCGCTCGATCTGCCGATAGGTCAGGTCGACGAGGTCGATCGCGCGGCGGAGGGGGCCGCCGCCGGAGACGGTCGGCTTCTCGGCGAGGTCGCCCTCGACGTAGATCGAGAAGAAGGTGCCGGTGAGCCCGCCGCGCTTCATCTTCGCGAGGCTCGTGTGCGCCCACGGGCTGTCGAGCTCGATGCCCGTGCCGCCGGCGAGCATCAACGACGGGATGTCGTCGTGCGCGTCGATGACGATCGCGCTCTCGTGCAGCCGCGCGGCGCGCCGCTCGAGGGTCTCGTCGCCGCTCTCGGCGGTCGCGAGCGGGGTCGGCGAGACCTTGGGACGCGGGCGCGACGTGCTCTCGCCGACAGGCTCGCGCATCGCGGCGGCCGGCGCGCAGGCCGCAAGCGCGAGCGATCCAACGAGCGACAGGCAACCGAGGACCCCGGAGCGCATGGGCCCGTCGTAATGCGGCCGCCGGCGCGGCGCCAGCTCTCCGCGCGCGGCGAGGGGGACGCGTTCGAGCCCTCGCGGCCCGCGCCCGCCGCTCGATCGCCGTGCCCACGTCGCGCGAGCGCGCCGGCGAGCTCGGGAGCGCGGCTGGCGCTCGCGTCGCGGCCGACGGGGTTCTGCGGTCGAGCGCGCTCCCTGTCGGGCTTACTGCGCGATGGTGATGCCGATGCGGTAGTCGAGCGCACCGCCGGTGGTCGAGACCTTGAGCACGTACGCCTTCCCCGGCTTGAAGAGGTACTGCCCGCCGCTGAACGGGAACGCCTCGCCGTCGGCCGTCGCCTCGATCTTGATCGCGCCGCTCGTCGTGTTCTGGCTCATCCCCAGCGACTTCGCGTTCGCCGGGAGCGTGAACGTCACGAAGTCGACGTCGGCGTCGCCGCTGATCTTCCCGCAGAACGTTCCCGTCTTGCCCGGCATCGTGTTGGCGTTCGCCGCGGCGTTGTTCGGCTCGCTCTCCGACACCGACCCGGCCTGACAGAGCGTGCCAGCGCCCCCGCCGCTTCCGCCGCCGTTTCCGCCGCCGCCGTTTCCGCCGCCATTGCCGCCGCCCCCGCCGTTGCCGCCGCCGCCACCGTCGCCGTTGCCGCCGCCTTTGCCATCACCGCCGTCGGGCAGGCCGTAGCTGCCGCCACCGCCTCCGCCGCTCTCGTCGGAGTCGTCGTCTGCGGGCGCCGCGCTCTCGGACGTGTCGCTCTCGTCCGTCGGCGTCGAGTCGTTCTTGGGCGGCGCGATCACGTCGTCCGACCCCGTCTCTGCTGCAGGCGTCGAGCTGGAGCAGGCGAAGCTGGTGAGCGCGAGGAGCGTGAGGGCGGAGAGTGCGAGTCGCATGACGAGCGCTCATGCACTCGCGATACCGACGTCCGTGATGACGAGTTTCGCCGCGAGAAAAGGCGATCTTCGCACGTGAGACCGACATGTGCGTTTGGATCAACGCTGTCCCCATGCCGGATCACCTTCGGGTCACCGGGCGCTTGCGTCGATGGCTCCATCCCTCGCGTCGGCTCCGCGGACGCCCGCGCGATCGCCTCGCGCGCCGCCTCGAGGGCGCACGGCGCGACGCGGCTCCTGTGGAGCACGCGATGCGCCCGAGCGCACCCACGCGTTGGAGTGCACGCACGCGTTGGAGTGCACGCATGCTCTGGAGTGCACGCACGCGTTGGAGCGCACGCATGCGTGGAGCCCACGCATGCGTCGGAGCCTCGTCCCGAGCATGCGAGCGGCGACGGCGCGGCGTCAGGCGCGACCGATGGTGCAGCCGGCGCGCGCGGGCGCGGTGGTCTCGTTCGGCGTTCCGCGCGGCGTCGCGCTCCGTGCTCAGTTCGCGGTCACGTTGAGGTTGATGCGGTAGTCGGCGGGCTGGTTGCCCGTCAGCGACATCTTGCAGAAGTACGGCTTGCCGATCACGTACGGGTAGTTGCCGTTGAAGGCGAAGTTCTGCCCGTCGACGGAGCACTCGACACGATACGCGTTGTTGTTCGGAGCTCGGCTCATCGAGAACTGGAAGCCGTTCTGCGAGCTCGGGATCGTGAACGTCATGAAGTCGACGTCGGTCCCGGCGAGGCGCCCGCAGAACGAGCCGGTCTTCCACGCGAGCGGGTCGGCCGTCGCCTGCGTGTCGTTCGTCTCCGATTCGCGGATCGAGTCGGGCTGGCACAGCGCGCCCGCGTCGCCCTCGGTGCTGCCGCCCGGACTGCCGTCTTCGTCGCCGCCGTCGTCGGTCGGGCCGGCATCGTCGATCGGCGGAGGCGGCTCCGGATCGGGCTCGTCATCCGGCGGCGGATCATCGTTGCGGGCGACGGGCCCCGCGTCCTCCTCCGTGGGGGTGACCGGAGCCGAGCTCGAACACGCGAACGTCGCCATCACGACGGCGAGCGCCGCCGCGCCCGCGAGCAAGACAGAGCGCATGGCGACGCCGGATGCACGTGCGGTGCCGCGCGCGTGGCATCGAGGCCAGGCGAATCGTGGGCGAAAACGCATGCGAGGAGTGTTCCCTACATGTGCGTTTGGATCGGCCACATACCGGTCGCCGGATCGCGCCGTTGTCAGCGCGCCCGCGCCCGAGCCGGAGGTGCGGAAGCCGCCCGGTCCCTCGATAGACCCAGATCGCGGAGCGCGACGACCGAGCGGGCAGACCCGAAGGAGCAGCGGCTCTGCGGAGTCCGGGTTCGAGGCGTCATCCACATGGGCGAGAGGACCGCGCGTCGCGGCGGCCGACAGACCGGAGCGGCCGTCCGCCGCCTGCGGTCGAAGCCTTCGTTCCGGTGACCGCCACCATCGACATCCAGCTCACCAACGGCGCTTCTCAGGTCGATTACTTCCACATCGCTTACGAGTACGACGCGAAGCGGCGGCTCGTGCGGCGTACGGAAACTACGCCGAGCGTGCCGAGCGCGTTGCCCACCATCTGGGAAACTACGTACGACGCCAACGACAACGTCCGCACGCTCACCTTCCCTGATCGAGGGCGCAGTGACGATGCCTGGTGTCGTCTACACCGTCACCGGTTACGACGATAAGCCCGCGCCGATGTCGGCGATTCCGTACGCGAGCCACCTGTGGGGCAACGCGCGCGACACCCTCGACCTGATCATCGGGCTCAGTCGCAATAGCCTTGAACGAGCGGACTCCCGTGGTCCGTCGAGAGATCGATCGTGAACACGTTGCTCATGCAGCCAGGGACTCAGCTCCTGGGCGCGTGCTCGAGTGCTACCGTCTCCGGCCATGCGCGCCATGCTCGTTCGCTCCGGGCTCACGCTGCTGCTCGTCGGGGTCGCTGCCGCCGCGTGCGGCTCCGACGAGTCGCGGCGCGCCTACGCGGATGATGCCGGAGGACCGGACCCGGAGGGCGACGCCGCCAGCCCGTACGGCGACGGTGGTGCGGTGTTCGACGTCTGCGAGCCGACGCGCCTTCGTGAGCTCGGAAGCATGGCCGGCTGCCGCTACCACCTGACGGCCTCGACCTGGAACAAGGACGAGGGATCGATTGGCGACGGTTGCTGGGCGCTTGCCGTATCCAACCCCGGGACCGGGCCCGCGCGGCTGCGGCTGCGCTTCAAACGACGGGATGAGACGAAGGCGCGCGAAGAGGACGGCGCGCCGTACGCTCGCCGGCCCGTCTTCGACGGGCGCCGTGTGACCTACGAACCGCTCGAGGGAGGTGTGCTCGCGCCGCGGCAGACGGCGATTGTCTCGGCGATCTACATCGCCTCCGTCGACCCAGGCGAGCTCGTCGGAACGTCGTTGTGCCCGACGAAGGCCTTCGTCGAGCACAACGAAGCCGCGGCGAGGGACGAGCGGATCACACCCTCGATCGAGCTGGTCTCCGACGCGCCAGTCCTTGCGTCGCAGATCGCCCGCTATCATCTGGACGCGACAAGCTCCTCGGAGACACTTCCAATCGGGTATGCGAACTCGCACCATCACCTCCTCTTCCCCGTGCACTTGTGGGAGGCGCAGGCGGTGGAGACCGGGATCTACAAGCCGGGGCTGCCCGCTACGTTGCCGACCGTCGACTCCCCGCACCCGACGGAGCCGGGGCGCACGTTCGTGATCGCCGCGTTCGACGACACGCGCGTGTCGCTGCCGACGCTCGAAGGTGCGCCTCGCGGCGTCACGCTGCAGCGTGGCGAGGTCTTCTCCCACACCACGAAGGACGCTCTCGCGGGGCGCGCTGCCAGCGCCGACAAGCCCGTCGCGCTCGTTTCGTTCGCGCCGATGCCGACGATCGACTGGCACTACCAGGCGCCGTTCATCCCAGGCACCGACATCGCTCCTTGCTACAGCATGGCGATGCCCTCCTCGCTTTGGGGCTCGAGCTACGTCGCCGCCCGGCACGGAAACCGGTGGGAAGAGCTCGAGGAGGCGCCAGCGTGGCGTGTCCTCGGCGGAGCCGACGGCACCGTCCTGACCTACGAGCCGTACCGACCAGATGGCGCGCCGGAGTCGATCGGGCGCGGCGAGCTCGCCGTCTTCTTCGCCGACGCGCCGTTCGTCATCCGCAGCCAAGACGCCGCTCACGCGTTCTACTTCAGCCAGAGCATGACCGACGCGATCTACCAGCTCGACCGATACGGCCTCGTCGGCCCTGAGGCCGAAGACTGGCGTGGCGGAGCTTTCACCGTGCATCAGATGGCGGTCGAGCGCTGGAGCAAGCGGTATCCGGTGTTCGCGCCTCACGACTTCTACGATCACTCGCTCGTCCTCGTCCGCCGGCGCGGCGGTGCCGACGTTCGACTCGACTGTGCCGGCGTGGTCGACGGCTGGCAGGCTGTCGGTGCAGACTTCGAATTCGCCCGAGTCAAGCTGACCGATCTCTACGAGGAGGTGCTCTACGAGGCCGGTGCGTGTCAGGCTGGACCGCACTGGATCGAGAGCGACGAGCCCTTCTCCGGGACGCTCTGGGGCTGGGGAGGGAGCGAGTCGTCGACCTTGCATCGGGGCTCGTCGACCGTGTACGCGGTCCCGCTCGTCGGAGCCGACGTCCTCCCGTCTCCGCCGTCCACGAAGTGATCTCGCGGCGCGCCGGAACGCGATTCACTTCGCGTCCCCGGCTTCGTGTCCCGGCCTTCGTGGGATGGGACGAATCGCCTGGGGGCCACCGTCGTCGGATGTGGGAGGCCGTGATGCAAACGGGCGACGACCAGAGCGGCGCGGCTTCCGTCTAACCTCGAACGATGAAGCTGCTCACGACCGTCGCCGCGCTCCTTCTCGCCTTGTCCGCCGTCGCGTGCGGCGACAAGCCCGTCACGAGCGACAGCGATCCGGCGATGGCGAACCAGCTCCGCGGCCCCGGACCGGCGCCGCTTCAGGGCAAGGGATCCCTCCCGGACGATGGCTCCAAACCGGTAGCGCGGGGCGGGGTCGCCGACGACACGATCAAGCCCCTCGCCCCGACCGCCCGCGCCGGGACCGGCGACGACAGCGTCAAGCCCCTCGCCCCGACCGCCCGCGCCGGGACCGCCGACGACGGCGTCAGGCCCGTCGCCCCCGCGCGCACGTCGGTGCCGCCTCCGTTCAAGCCTTCCCGTTGAGCGTGCTCGCCCGGAGCTTGCTCCGCGTCACGTAGCTCATCTCCGCCGTCCACGAAGTCGCGGCGCGCCGGAACGAGGCTTCACTTCGCTTCCCCGCTCTTCATGGCCAGGCGCTGAAGCGCGGCGCCGAGCTGAGCTGCCGTGAACGGCTTGTGGAGGATGCGGAGAGGTTCGGCGCCATCGCTGGTGTCGGAAGGATGCGCACCCACATAGCCGCTGACGAAGAGCGCTTCGAGCTCCGGACGAATCGCGCGCATGCGGGCGAACGCGTCCGGCCCCTTCAACTTCGGCATGAGGACGTCGAGGAGGACGAAATCGAAGGCCTCGGGCGTCTTCTCGAACACGCGCAAGGCCTCTTCGCCGTCGCGTGCGCTGACGACATCGTAGCCAAGGCGCCGGAGCATTCGCTCCGTCAACCGGCGCAGCGCGTCGTCATCGTCGGCAAAGAGCACGCGCTGCGCGGGCGCCTTGGCGTCGACCGTGGAGGCCGGCGCGGGCGCGAGCGGAAGGTAAACGCAGATCGTCGTTCCCACGCCAGGCTTCGAGCGTGCGTAGAGATGACCCTCGTGACGCTCGACCACGCCATGGACGACCGCGAGGCCGAGGCCCGTTCCGCTGGCTTTGGTCGTGAAGAACGGCTCGAAGATGCGGTGCATCGCGGGCTCGTCGATCCCGTGTCCGTCGTCCTCGACCGACAGCTCGACGTAACGTCCCGGCCGAGCGCGCGGAAGTCGAGCCTCCCAGCTCGCGTCGACGTCGAGCACCTTCGTGCGCACGACGATGAGCCGGCTCCCCGCCTGTCCGGCGTTGAGGACCAGGTTCGACAGCAGTTGCTCGAGCTCGGTCTGGTCGCCCATGCACGGCGCGCTCGTCGCTCCGTGAACGACGGCCAGCTTCACCCGTTCCCCGAGCAAGCGCCGCAGGACGATGCCGAGGTCGTCGATCACCCGGGTCAGGTCGAGGAGCTCTCGTGTCGTGGAGAAGCGACGACAAAAGAGCATGAGCTTCTTCGTGAGGTTCGCCCCGCGCACGACGGCGTCCTCCAGCGACTCGAGATCTTCGCTTGCGTTGCTGCCCTCCGGAACGACCTCGCGGACGCCCTGGGCGCAGCCACTGATGACGCCGAGGAGATTGTTGAAATCGTGAGCGATCCCACCGGCGAAGACCCCCATCGCCTCCATCTTCTGGGCGTGACGAAGCTGGGCCTCGAGCAGCTCGCGCTCCGTTCGATCGCGGACCACCGCAATGCGCGCCGCGACGCCGTTGAAGACGATGGGGTTGTCGACGATGTCGGTCACGATGACCGTACCGTCACGCCGACGCTGTCTCGCCGTCCTCCGGCGCTCGCCTGATGCGGACGCGAAGGTGGCGCGGACCCCCTCGCGCTCGTCTTCGTGGAAGAGCATGGCCCACTCGAGGGCGTGCAGCTCCTCTTCGCTGAATCCGTAGAGGCGAACGGCGGCGGGGTTCGCGGCGACGATCTCGAGTGAAGGTCCACTGACCACGATCACGGGATCAGGGTTCGATTCGAAGAGCGTTCGGTAGCGCACCTCCGACGCACGGAGCTCTTCTTCGGCCCGACGAAGGTGGGTTTGCTCCGTCCGGACGAGCAGGAACCGAGACGATTCGTCGGATTCCTGGAACGGAACGCACTTTTCGATGAACCACCGCTCGGAGCCGTCGAGCGCGTCGATCCGCACGGTCTTGTCCACGACCGCATTCCCCGTCGTTCGCGCCTCCTCCAGCATCGCCCGGATCCGGATCGCGCGATCTGGCGAGAGGAACTGCTCGAGCAGCTTGCCCTCCACGTCGTCCGGGACGGCCCCGCGGACGCTGCGGTTCAGGAACAGCGCCCGACCAACCTCATCCACCACACCGACGAAGTCGCTCGTGTGGTCAGCGAGCGCGACGGCAAGTGCGGACGAGAGCGGCGCGATCGACGGCGTTCTCCTTGCAGTCATTGGCGTGACGAGCCCCGAGCGACGTCTGACCGTATCCCAACGTGACGCTGCACGCTCTGAGGATCATAACAAAAGTGGGTTTATCAACCCTCACGGGAGAACCGAGCCAATGACAAAATCGATAGATATCGACGCATACCAGCTCTACACCCTCCTCGCCGACGGCGGACTCGCCCTAGCGCGCACCAGCACCGGCTACGGCCTGGTCGCGATGCGAAGCGACGCGGTGCGTAGGATCTACGCGCTGAAAGGACGCTCAGCAGAGAAACCCTGCGTCACGGTCGGCACCATGACCATCCTCGACGACGTCGCAAAGCCGCTCGAGCCGGACACCCGCGCCTGGCTGGCCGGCGCGGTCGAGCGCTGGCCAATGGCACTCATCGCGGCGACCAATCACAGCTCGGCGTTGCTCTCGAAGTGGGAGCCGTTCGTCGCTGCGCAGTGCACCAAGGGGGACACCATCGCGACCTTCTTCGGTGTAGGCGACCTCATCGCCCGCGCTGCGACGATCGCCTACGGGCACGGCCAGCTCATCGTCGGCTCGAGCGCGAACCTCGCCGGAACGGGAAACAACTACACCATCGACGCGGTTCCCGACGTCATTCGCAAGGCGGTCGACCTCGAGTTCGACTACGGCGAGGCGCCCTTCACCTCGGACGCCAAGCTCGCCTCCACGATCCTCGATCTGACCCGCGGGGGCATCTTCCAGCGCCAAGGTGTGGCGTTCGACGAAGTCGCTGCGTCGTGGCGCGAGTTCCGCTCTCTCTCTCGGGCGGCCTGAGGGTCGATCGCTCGACGAGCTCCAAGCCGACCGCACCAACGTGAACCGCCGCGGCTCCTCTCGGGGGGGGCGCGGCGTTTGCGTTTCCCGCGGTGCCAGGACCGGTCGCGTGCCTACCCGCGCGTGACGACGAACTGCGCCGCGCGCGGAGCGCGCTCGGGGTGGCGTCGGAGCTCTTCGAGGAGCGCGAGCACCGCGCTCGGCGTGTCGACGATCGTCGCCCGCGGGAGCTCTTCGAGCGGTACGCCCGCGCGGGCGCATCGCACGCGCACCGTCGCGGCGAGCTCCGGGCTCGCCCACGGCAGGTCCGCGGCGAGATCGCCGATCCGGCGTGCGCCGAGGAGCCACGCGCGCCCCTCCTCCGACGGACCGAGGATCGCGAGCGGCGCGTCGGAGGGCGCTTCGCCGTCGGCGGAGAAGAGCGCGACCAGCGGCTCGATCGGCGCAGACGGGGCGTCGCTCCGTGCGAGGAGCGTGACGCCGTCCGGCGCGTCGCTCGCGAGGCCGAGCGTCGTGAACGCCCCCGCAGCGTCGACGCTGGCGGCGATCCGCCAAGGCGCCGGGACGTGCCGCGCGAGCGCGTCGAGCGCCTCGTCGTCGGGCGGCGCGAAGACGACGTAGTCGCTCGCGTCGAGCGACTGAAGTCCGTCGAGCGTGTCGCGCAGCATCGCCGCGCACAGGCCCGCGATCCACTCCGGCTCGTGCGCCGCGAGCAGGTCCGGTAGGCAGCGGCCGGGCAGGGGAGGCTCGGCGAGCACCGCGATCCGCGTCGCGCGCGCGACGGCGCTCGGGCTCGCGCCGCCGATCGCGAGGCTCGTCGGCGTGCTCGAGGCTTCGCTCATCGGGTCGGTCTCACGCGCATCGGATCCTCCGCACGCTCTCCTGATCGTTGCGCCGGCCCGCTGGGGCCGTCGCGTCACTCGGCGGTGCTGTCGGCCGCGACGCGAGCGCTCGCCGCGCTCCCGAGCTCGCCGGCGCTCGGGCGCGGCGTGACGACCGGTCGCGCCGCGCCCCGCTCGGCCGGGCCGGGCACCTGATACTTCGACCCCGTGAGCCGCTTCCACACGTCGGTGGCGCGCCACGCGAGGTACGAGCGGTTGAAGCCCACGACGGCCCGGCGATCGAAGTACGGGTTGTTGATTCCGCCGAGCTCGGCGAGGAGCAGGATGAGCTCCCCCACGCTGACGGGGCAGCCCTCGAGGCGGATCCACGGCTTGGTCTTCAGCTCGCGGAGCTTGCCCGCCATCTTGACCATGCGCGCGTAGACGTCCTTGTGCTCGGCGTCGTGCGGATCGAGCTGCTCGCGCTCGATGTACTTGCTGCGAATCTGGACGAGCTCGCCGTCGATCTTGCCGTTCCACTCGACGCAGTCGCCGACGAAGATCACCTTCTCGCCGTAGCCGACGTCGAGGGCGCCTTCGTACTTGCCGAAGACGATGTGGATGCGCGGGAGCTTGCGGTCGCAGTGCTCGTCGGCGAGGCGGAGGACCTCGATGACCTCCTCCATCACGCCGGGGCAGCCGCCCCAGCAGTAGTCGTCGTCGCTCGAGCCGCCGCTCGCGTCGCCGCCGCTGCGAAGACCGAGCGAGCCCGTCGGGGCGGGCCCGGCGTAAGCCTGGATGCTCGTCCCTTCGAAGTACTTCTCCACGCGGACGAGCCCGACCTGGAAGCCCTTCGCGCGCTGCCTGGCCTCGTCGAGCGTGACGTCGCCGCCGAGGGTGATGCGCTCGAGCGACGTCGGGCCGAAGCCGCGCTCGTGTGCGAGGCGGATGTGCTCGACGCTCAGCGGATCGAGCCCGATGATCTGGCAGGCCACCGAGTCGATCGCGACCTGGTTATTACCGACGATCACGAGGTTCATGTTGCGCGGGATCGGCGTGAGCATTCGCCCTTCGCCCGCGATGATCGCGTCGATCACGATGAGCTGCGGCTGGACGATGTACTGGAGGTCGGCGACCTTCCGGTTCAGCGCGTGATCGTGATCGATGAGGCGATGGCGATCGTCCTGGATCCCGATGTAGTTCTTCATCGAGAAGGTGACCGTCGTCCACGGGTGCGCCTTGAACTTGGGGCAGTTGACGAAGAAGTCGGCCTTCGCCACCGGCTCGGGCGTGAACAGGTAGTCGCGGAGGCGCCCCTCGTGCGTGAGCGGGATCTCGACCTGCGGCACCTCCTCGAAGCAGTACCTCTTCGCGCCGGTCCGCTCGAGCATCGCGTCGTAGCCCGCCTCGCGGAACACGAAGCGCGTCGGGATCGTGATCGCGCAGCGCTCGCCGACGGCGAGCTCGGTCATCGGCGCGTCGGGGCGCTCCGCGTCCTTCAGCGCGCCGAGCACCGCCTCGACGATCTCGGGTCGCGTGTACGCGTGGGCGAACGGCTCGCCGGCGCAGACGAGGTTCGGCTTTACCAGCGTCCGACCGGCCGGCGAGAGGCCGAGCTCCTTCATGGCGGCCCCGACGATGGCGCGGATCCGCGCGACGTCGTACTCGGGACAATGGAAGAGGAAGACGCGCGCGTCCTCCGCGGGGTGACGCGGCCTCTGAGACCCCTCGCTGCGACCCGACATGCACGAAAGTCTACGAAGATTCGCGCATTCTCGAAACGGCGAGCTCGACGGGTGAGACGCATTCGAGAGGAGCGTCTTCCGAGGGGTCGGGTACATTCACTCGCCCTCGCCGGTGGGGTAAGCGCGATCCAGCCCCCTGCTGGATTGGCCCCCGCGCCCGGCCGAGACCTCGGAGAGGACGAACATGCGGACGAGCCTGCTCGGACTGGTGCTGTTCCCCGCGCTCATCGCCTGCGGCGCTGCGCCCGAGACGTCCACGGATTCCGAGGCTTTGGGGCGGCAGGTTAGCGCGGTTCAGGGCGGCACCTCCGACACCAAGAAGGCGAACAATTTCGCGGTCGGCATCGCGAGCCGCTACGGCGCCGTGTGCTCCGGCACGCTCATCGCTCCGAACCTCGTGCTCACCGCGCGTCACTGCGTGGTCCCGCCCGACGGGACCGCGGCGGTCACCTGCGCCGACACGTTCCCCTCGCGGAACGTCAGCCCGACGAGCCTCTTCGTGACCACCGAGCCGCGCCTCCGCGGCGCGCAGAGGCTCTATCAGGCGAAGTCGATCACGACGCCGTCGGAGAACGGCTTCTGCGGCAACGACATCGCGCTCATCACGCTCGAGGAGAACATCCCCGACGACGAGGCGACGCCGGCGACGCCGGTCGTGCAGTTCTCGATGACGGACCGCACGAAGATCGGCGGCCAGATCACCGCGCTCGGCTACGGCATCACGAGCCCCAACGCGCGTGACTCCGGCGTTCGCCGCATCCGCCAGGAGATCAACATCCTCTGCGTCCCCGGCGACGAGACGTACGAGTGCAAGGGCGCGTACGCCCGCATGCTCGACAGCGACAAGGAGTTCATCACCGAGGGCTACGTCTGCTCCGGTGACTCCGGCGGCGGGGCCTTCGATCAGGAGAGCTTCGCGCGCGGCGAGCCTTACGTCCTCGGCGCGCTCTCGCGCGGCCCGCAGACCGAAGACCGCTGCCTCGCGGCGATCTACTCGCGCACCGACGCGCACGCCGAGATGATCATCGAGGCCGGCGTGAAGGCGGCGAAGGCCGGCGGCTACGACGCGCCCGCGTGGCTCTCGGCGCCGGCGGATCCGACCGGCGATCCCCAGACGGGCACGGTCTGCGACGGCGAGACCTGCACCTCGACCGACGCGACCGAGGCCGCGCCCGAGATGATCACGACGACGACCACGACGACGGGCTGCTCGGCCGCGCCGGGGAGCGCCTCGTCGGGCAACCTCGGCGCGCTGGCGCTCGCCGGCGTCGCCGCCCTCGTCGTCGCGCGCCGCCGCCGCACCGCCTGACGGTCGCGCCCGCGTCCGCGTCCGCCTGACGGGCGCGCCGCGTCGAGCCGCGACCATCGCCAGTCGTTGGCGCCGCGTCGTCTGCCCGAGGCGCGCGTCTCAGGATGCGTCGTCGGCCGCGTCGCCCGCGGCTTCGGCGTCGTTTCCTGCGTCCGCTTCGCCCGCGCCTTCCGCGTCGGCGCTCGCGTCCTCCGGCTCGGCGGCTCCGTCCTCCGCGGACGCGTCGGTTCCGGGCGGGGCGGCGCGCGCGTCCTCCCGGTCAATCGGTGCGATCGGCCGCGAGTCGCAGGCCGCTCCCCCGAGGGGAACGCTCGCGAGCAACGCGGCGGAGAGAGAGAAGAGGAGAGGGCGCCTCACGCGCCCACTGTAGCCATCCGAGCCGACGTCGCTCGCACTGGATCAATCCACCCTCGGCGGAAGAGGGGCCCCACCCCAGCTGGTCTCGTAAGTCCATGATTGGACAAGGCGACGGCCTGAGCACACATGCTGCATTGATGTAGGTAAGTCTCCTCCAGCAACGGAAGAAGGGTTCCCATGTTCGCTCTCGCTCGCCTCGGTCGCCTCTCGATGCTCCTCGCGGTTGCTTCCACGTTCGCGCTCAGCCAGGGCTGCGCGGCGGAGGCCGACGATGACGCCGACGAGGCCAGCGTCGGCGAGGACGCGATCACGACGAGCCAGTCGCCCGACCGGCTCGTCGACGTGCCCTTCTACTTCTCGGTGCCGAAGTCGTCGATCTCGACGCCTCTGAACCGCCAGCAGTACCCGTACCCCACCGTCTGGAACCCCTCGACCGAGGTGGGCGACGCCGGTCTTCGCCTCATCGTCATCAACCAGGGCGGCCAGGAGCCCGCGAAGAAGAAGGTCGCGCGCGTCGACATGGCGAAGCGCCTCGCGCGCGCCGGCGTCCTCGAGGACGGCGACATCGCCCTCAGCTTCCGCCCGAACCTCGCCGGCACGATGGCCTACCCGCACGTGCAGATGGGCGTCACGCACGCGAGCCTCGTCTACACGCAGAACGGCGAGGCCTTCAACATCGACAGCCCGCTCGACGGCGAGTACGTCGGCCAGTTCAACACCCTCCACTTCGCCGGCGGCGTGAGCAGCTCGGGCGCGCGTGAGAGCGGCACCGACGCGCTCCAGATCGTCCGCCCGAAGAACATGACGCCCGAGCGCAAGGCGAGCCTCCAGAAGTGGGTCGGCGCGCTCAAGTCGAACGTCGGGCGCATCAACGGCCAGCGCAGCCAGGTCAAATTCCAGAAGGACTACCTCACGCCGATCTTCGCCTCGACCGGCCTCACGACGAAGCAGACGGTCACGAAGCTCGGTCAGATCATCCTCGAGCAGGACAAGACGACGAAGCTCCCGATGTACTGCTCCGAGTTCGCGTGGCACATGCTCGCGCTCTCGAACTGCAGCGAGGCGGAGATCCGCTCTGCCGGCGCCGACGGCGCGGCCTGCGTCGACCCGCTCTTCGAGCCGATGCCGCTCGTCGCGACGGCGCAGGGCCAGATCGGCCTCGCCGAGGGCCCGCTCCAGAACATCCTCGTCGCGCCCGCGGCCGATCGCCCCGCGCTCATCGGCAAGGTGTTCGCGACCGGCAACGCGAGCGGTCTCTCCTCGGGCCACCGCGCCGTCGCCGAGCAGGTCGCGCCGCTCATGGACGGCCTCGCGCAGTACTACGGCGGCAAGGCGCAGGGCGCGCCGGCCGAGATGCTCGCGGGCGCTGCCGCGCAGCTCAACGCGGGCGTCGGCAACGTCGGCAACTACTCGCCGACGGCGTTCCTCGCGAACGCGACGCTCCCCGCGGGCGTCCGCGCGCTCGACTACGTCGCCACCGTCGTCTTCGTCGACGGCCAGGCCGACATGGACAAGGCGCGTCGCCTCGCGCAGAACCCGGTGCCCTGATGGGCGCCTCCTCGATCGCTTCGGAGGACACGATGCTTCACTCGATCACCACCGCCGCCGCCACCCAGGGCGGCGGCGCCTTCTGACTCTCGCCGTTCGCTCTCGCCGAACCGCCGCGCGTCGCGCGCCTCACACGAGGGTCCCGGTCGCGTAGCGGCGCGTCGCGCGCATCACACGAGGGTCCCGGTCGCGTAGCGGCGCCTCGCCCACTCGTTCATCACGATGCCCGCGGCGATGGCGAGCGGCAGCGAGTGGTTCACTCCGTAGATCGGGATGCCGATCACGACGCTCGCTCGCTCGAGCAACGCGCGCGGGATCCCGAAGCGCTCGCTCCCGAAGAGCAGCACGACATCCTTGGGGAAGCGCTCGACGGCGGTCACGCTGGTGGTCGCCGCGTCCTTCTCCACCGCCCAAAGCGGCCGCGAGCCCACGTGCTCGAGGAACGCCTCGTCCGTCGGCACGCGCACGATCGTCTCGTACTTCTCCATCCCCATCGACGCCTTCTCGTAATACGGCGCGTCGCCGATGAGGACGATCTCGCGGGCGAGGAAGCTGTGCGCGACGCGGATGACGGCGCCGACTGCGAACGCGTTCTCCGCCGCGTGGAGCGCGACCGTGAAGTCGTTGCGGAGCGGCTCGAGCGCCTCGCGCACGGCGTCGACGTCAGCATCGATCGGGGGAAACAGCGCCATGGCAACGTCGTCTTTAGAGCGCCGCGCCGTCTCGCGCGCCGCTCTCCGCTCCCGTAGCAGCCCGCCGCACGAGGGTGAAGCGACGCAGCGCCGGCCGCGCGTTCTCCATGACGCCCCGAAGCGGAGTCCTGTCCTGGTCCCCGTCGGATCCCCCGGCTCCCGGCTCCGGAAACGGCCCCGGCTCCAGACCCCGTCACCTCGGGTCGGCTCCGCTCACCGAACGCCATCGGCGCTAGCCCGGTCCGTAGTACTTCTTGATCGCCACGCGAATCGCTGCGTCGCTGGCGATCACGGGCTCGATCTCGCAGCCCGTCTCAGTCGTCAGCGCCTCGGTCGCCGCATCGTTCGCGGGGTCTGCCATTGCGACGATGAGCGAGTTGCCTGCACGCGAGATCGGCAGCACGAGGTGCTTCGTGCAGAGCTCGACCGACACGAGCTTCACGATGTCGGCACTCACGTCGTACGCGTCGAGGTCGATGGTCGGCACCCGATACTGCTGAGAGAGAAAGTTCGTGAGGTCGCGATCGCGTATGAAGCCGTTTGCGACGAGGTTCCACGGCCAGGTCTCTTCCTTCGGGTGGGGCTCCGGTCGGGATCGCTCGATGCTCGGCTCCTCCAATGCGGACGTGCCACCGAGCGCGTCCACGAGCGAGTGCGCCTCGAGCTCGCCGACCGTCCTGTCGACCGGAAAAGTCGCACCAATGATCCGCCGTCCTGGGGCTCGCTTTCGGAGCGCGACGACGCGTTCCGGCGATGTCGACCTCGCGAGAGGGGCCGACGCGGCGCACCATTCGAGTCCCACCCCCTCGTAGTCGAAGGGCCTCCACTCGCTCTCTCGCTGGCATGTGCCGATCGTTCCGTCGGAGAAACGCACGAGGATCTGAACGGCGGTGGGAGCCAGGGACCCCGGACGTGCACGACCGACTTCCTCGGGGATGAGCGACGTGCAGAGGGCCACGCATTCATCGCAGATACTCGCCTCCGTTCCGGTGATCATCGTGGCGACCTCGCTTTCGGTCTTCCCGCAGAACGAGCACCGGCGTTCGGCCATGGTCTGTGATCGTAGCGTCGCGGGGCGAGAACGCACCCACGCGGAACGCCTCGGATGCGGTCGGCACTCACTCACTCCGTTGGTCGGCGCTCCCTCGCGCTGCTCGAGCTCGACGAAATATCGGGCCGCGCGACGTCCGGTGCTCTAGAACTCGCCCCCGCGTGGTGCGCTCCGTCACTCTCCTCACGGCTCTCGTCGGATGAATCCGCTCATCGCAGCGCTGCTCGGGCTCGTCGAAGGCGTGACCGAGTACCTCCCGGTGTCCTCCACGGGCCACCTCATCCTCGCGAGCCACGCGCTCGGTCACACCGGCGACGCGGTCGACTCGTTCGACATCGTCATCCAGCTCGGCGCGATCCTCGCGGTCGTCGTCCATTACCGGAGGCTCCTCGTCGAGCGCACCGCGGGCCTCTTCCGGCGCGAGCGCGCGAGCCTCGCGCTCCTCTTTGCGCTCGTGCTCGGGTTCGCCCCCACGGCCGTCGTGGGGCTCCTTCTCCGGAAGAAGATCAAGGCGCTCCTGTTCGGTCCCGGACCCGTCGCGGCGGCGCTCGTGGTCGGCGGCGTCGTGATGATCGCCGTCGAGCTCGTCCGCGCAGCCCGCGCGAAGCGCGCAGCCTCCACGCCAGGCGAGCGCGTGCCCGATCCCGGGCTCGTCGGGCTCGAGCACGTGACGCCGGGCCGCGCGTTCCTCATCGGCCTCGGTCAGTGCGTCTCGATGTGGCCGGGCTCGTCGCGCTCGATGTGCACGATCGTCGCCGGCCAGCTCACGGGCCTCTCGACCGCGACCGCCGCCGAGTTTTCGTTCTTGCTCGGTCTCCCGACGCTCGGCGCGGCGACGGTCTACGAGGCGTACAAATCGCGCGAGGTCCTCGGACAGATCGGCGGCGCCAACGTCGTCATCGGGCTCGTCGTCTCGTTCGTGGTCGCCTGGGCGGTCATCGCCGCGTTCCTCGCCTACCTCAAGAAGCGCGGCCTCGTGCCCTTCGGCGTGTACCGCATCCTCCTCGGCGCCGCCGTCTTCCTCCTGCTCGTCCGCTGATCGGCCACGGCGTCGCCGGGCTGATGGCCGCGCGGCTCTTGGTCTTCGTGCTGCTCAATCTCGGCCTGCTCTGCTGGACCGCCTACTCGGTGCGGGCAAGCGACGCTTGCCTCATCGCATCACCATACGGCTTCCGCACGCGTCACTATCCATCTCCGTAGCTACCGTCGCCAAACATGTCTTCCGGTAGCGGCTCCGCCGGCAGCGGAGTATCCCGATACCCAATGAATTCGTCGTAGAACTTGCCCCCTACCGTGACAGCGCTTTCTGCCTGGAGGACATCAAGTCGCGCTTGGCCGACAGGGATGCCCGAGAGTTCGCCGAGCTTCTCGACTGCATCGAGGAAATGCCGGATCGCGTTCGCAACGAGGAGGTCTCCCTCCGCAGAGAACATTCCGAAGCTGCGCGGGAATCTCGACCGGTCCTTCCCCCACACGAAGTACCAGTTGAGTGCGAGATGCATTGACTCCCGCACATCGGTGTCCGTGAGTTCCTCGTGCTCGACCGAAATGCGGTCCAGACTCTCCAGCAGCGCAACAACCGCATCCGCAAGATTCTTCACGATTCACCGTCCTGGGGGCGGGACCGCTTCCCGTTCGATCCCATCTTGTTGTAGTTGGTGGTACTGCGCTATCCGCCGTCAGTCTCTATTCGTCGCGACTCTTGCTTGAATGCCGCCCGAGCGTTGTCGGCGGGAGGATAGTCTGTTTGTCGCAGCTGTAGCCTGGTAAGGATCGCAAATGGTGCATTTTGCTTTCAACGAGGATCCGCAGCTTGGGGTTGTCACGACTGCGCCCGTCCTCGCTGGGGCGCGGATCGTGATGGTCGCGCATGACGCCGATGATGGCGGGTGGCAATTCTTGTGTGGAACGACGAATGAGCCGGCAGATGGCCGGGTTGTTCACTTGGAAGAGATTGTCAGCATGGATCCGACCGTTAGCGAGGTCGCAGACCTGCCCGTGGGTTGGATCGCATACCGTGGTGCCGTAGGCAGCGAATGGATCCGAGAGCCGCAATAGGGGAGACTGACGAGACCCAAGAGGACTGCAAGGCATCTGCGCGACGCTGCCACGGAAGGCCAGTCGTCGCCGCCGGCCGTCGCCCGTTCAGGCCTGACGCGAGATCTCCTCAGGCAAGAGCATCGGGCTTTACCGCGCTACCGCACGACTGCCGGATATCCGCCGTCGAGCGTCGGTCATGCGAGCTTCGCGAGTTCCAGCCCGCTCGCCCTGCTCGGCCGCGCGCGGAGGATGATGAAGAGCTACGATTGGAGAGCTCCGTGTAGACGCGGAGGGGGAGGCTGAAGGTGACGCTCTTGAATTGGATCGAATCCTCGGGCGGCCCCCTCGTTCTGCTGCCCAGGTCCTTGAGGACCGAGTGGAAGGGGGTAGCAGGTGACGACTACGAGGACGCATGCGGTGAGGACGACTATCTAGGCGTACTCCGTCGAAAGTGGGGTGTGGCGATAGTGCTCGGCGACGAGCCGTTCCGAACGGCAGTCATTCAACGTGCGGACGGCCCGGCGATTGTTCGCTGGATGTATGCCCCAACCGCAGATCAACTCCTCGAGCTCGCAATCCACGTGGACTTGGACGGCCGTAAGCCTGTCGAGACTCTTCACGTACAATTGCTCGACGAGCCCTACGTGATCCTTGACAGTGCCGCCGAGATTGCGGGCGCCGAGACAGTGGAGTTCCGACCACCGCTCGGTGTGCGGATGATCCGCACCTACGTGGTGAGGGACGATGCGAAGGACGTCGGTGTCGTCCTGCACGCCTTCGCAGTAAGTGCTTAGCGTCTCGTCCGCGTTTTCCTGATGTATCGCATTCGGGGAAGCATGCTCGGAGCGTTCCTCCAGGTGTGAGTCCCCATTTTCTCGGCGCTTCTTTGGGCTCACGTGGGAACGAGCCGGTAAGCAAATACCCTTCGCAGAGATTCCGTTCGACCTTCCCGCGGAGCGCGGCGCCGCGCAGCCATTGGGCTCACAACGACGGCGGGCGGGGCCAGCACGTCGACGGCATCGAGGGCCATTGACCGCGCGAGGGGCAAGCCAGCTCACAGCTGCTCGAACGCGGACTGCAGCGGATGGCCCGGGCAGTGTACGCGCTCGTCCTTGCCGACGAAGCATGCCCAATCGCTCCCCATCGTGACGAGGCGCGCGTCGACCGGGCGTCCGGCCAGCGTCAGCTCGCGGCGCTTGTCGTCGACGAGATCGAAGCACGTGACGGTGCCGGCCTGGCGGAGGACGCACACCTCGCTGTTGCCCGCGGCGAGCCTCGTCGCGTCCATCACGTCGGGCAGCGGTGCCGGCTTGCCGCGCTTCGCCCCCCAGCAGGTGACGGTGCCGCCGGTCCGCACGCACGTGTCGTGGTCGGTCGCGACGAGCTCGTCCACCGCGCCGACGCCGGCGACGGGCGCAGCGACGCCGTTCGCGCCGCCAGCGCGGCCCCAGCAGGTGACGCCCCCGCCGCGACGGATTGCGCAGCTGTGAAAGAGGCCGACGGCGACGTCCTTCGCATCGGTGACGCCCTTCACCGGCAGGGGCGTCGCGCGGTTCGTTCTCGTCCCGTCGCCGAGCTGTCCGCCGAGGTTCCAGCCCCAGCACGCGACGGCGCCGCTCTTCCGCACGGCGCACGTGTGCGAGCTCCTCGACGCGATCGCGGTCACGTCCACGAGCGACGCGAGGACGGCCGGTACAGGCTCGACCCCGAACGCGCCCGTTCCGGTCTCTCCGCTGCCGCCGAGGCCCCAGCACGAGACCGTGCTCTTGCCCGAGAGGGCGCAGGTGTGGAGCGTGCCGGCGACGAGCCTCCTCGCGTCGTCCAGCGCGACGACCTCGTCGGGGACGAGCGAGCTCTTCGCCGGCTTCTCGCCGCGGCCGAGATAGTTTGGCTCGGTCCCGGCGCAGAGCACTTTGCCGTTCGCATAGCGGGCGCACGCCGTCACGGCTCCGCCGAGCGCGAGCTCTTCGATCCTCCAGCCCGCGGCGCTGGCGCAGCGACCGTCCTTGCAATCCCGGCGCTCACCGCAAGGACACGCGCTGGAGCAGGTGCCGTCCGAAGGGCAGGGCTCCGAGCGCGACGTCACGGCGCTGGAATCGGCCGAGCCGTCGAGGATCGCCGGGCTCGGCGGTGACGCATCCGTACCAGTCGCGGCGGACGGGCGGTGCGAGCACGAGCACGCGAACAGGAGTAAGAGGAGGGCGAGGCGGGGACCCATCGCCCCAGGGTACAGGACCGCGTCGATCGGAAGTCCGAGCTCGTCGCGGAAGAACGTCTGCCAGTCGGCAAGGAAGCTCGAGCCCCGAGGCCTAGCCTCATCCTCGACGCGCTCGGCGTCACGCTGAAGAGTGCGTTTCAGACGCCGATCCGATCGGGCGGCGCCGTCTTGGAGAAGTAGGCGGGGGACTGGGTATGTAGGACGAATGCACCACGAACGCAAAGAGCAGGAGGAGACCTGTCGTAAGTACGGCGTTGCCTACGTGCACGCTCCCGTGGCTCCCGTGGAGGGGCTCGCGAGCGCTTCCTACGCGCTCGTTCAGAACTTCACGTCAGGGCAGAAACCGGCCTCGAACGGTTTCTGCTCAGCCTCGGTACATGGCCGCCACGAAGATTGCGTGAGTATCCCGCTAGGGACCATGAAAGCCACGCCGTCGGAGACCCGCACATTGCACGGCGCCGGGAGCTGCACCTCCGTTTGGTGCGGTTGGCACGCGATCACCTCATACGACTGCCGACACCCTCTCTGGGGATCGATGCGCGATCCTCTAATGGCGTCGCACTTGTCGGAACAGGACGTGGCCACAGGCGGGCAGGAGGGACACGTTCGCGCATTTTCCGGGCAGTCGTCGCAGCTGAGTAGCGGGACGATGGCCAAGGCAAATAGGTTGCGGAGAAGTTGCGGGTGTCCGCGGTCCATTTTCTTGACGTGTACAATAGAGCGTTCGAGCCGCGGCTGAACGATCTTGGCAGGACGCTGGCACTGAAGGAAGTTCTCGTCCGCGAGGCTCTGGTCAGGCAGTTCGGGCTGGAGGTTACAGACCATGAAACTGTGGCGTTTCACGGACCCATTCGACTATCGGTTTGCTCGGGCCGGACGAGTCGGCGGGACGTGGCAGGATGGTGAGTACAAGATTCGTGCTCGCAATATCGTTCTCGACTGGGAGTCCGGCTCGGACATCGTAGGAGACTTCACTTGGCCCGGATTTGATACCGATCTCGTCGTGACGGATGGGGTGGGTCAGGCACTGCAAGAGTCCGGGGTTGCGGGCTTCGACCTTCGCCCAGTGGAGATGCAGGAGAGCGCGGAGCCCGCGAAGCGGCGGTCGAAGAAGTCACGCGTGAAGCTTCCGTATGAAGGGCCGCCGTTATGGGATCTCTGGGTTACGGCGTGGACGGCTTCGGATCGCGAACTCTCTACGCTTCACGAGGTACTGCGAGACGACGGCTCCAGCCAGCTCGAGGTCGTTGGGGCTCAGCGATGGGAGAGAGTCTGGGACCAGCAGCGAATGGAACTTGTCTCGGTGCTGCACCCTCGTGTCGAAGGACAAGCCCTGGTTGTGCCGAAAATGCGGGGCGTGTTTCGGGTGGAGGAATTCCCCGCGTGGGTGTTTTGCACCGATGACGTGAAGGCACTCATCGAGAACCACGACTTCAAGAATGTGTCGTTTCTCGAAATGGGCGACGTACTCGATCGGTGAGGTTCGGTCCTGATGGATCCCCTCTCGCTCCCCTGAGCGCGTCCGCAGAGCCGTCACAACGGCGCCGGGCGGGGCCAGCAGGTCGACGGCATCGAGGGCCAGTTGGTCCCGAGCGTGACCCCGCGCTTGACGAGCTCCGGTGTGATGTCGACGCCGAAGATCGACATCTCGCCGCCGATGGTGACCTCGACGCCGTCCTTGTGCGTGAAGCGCACGGCGCAGGAGTCGTCCGTCTCCATCACGGCGGACATCTCCTTGTAGTAGCCGCCCTTCACGAACGGTCCGATGCCGAAGAGGTTCCCGTCGAAGAGGAAGATCGTCAGCTTCGGCTGGATGGGGAAGCACTTGATCCTGGCGCCGGCGGCGGCCGTCACCTGGACGTCGAGGTTGGCCTCCGGCTGCACGAACGGCAGCGGCGAGAACTTGCCCTCCTCGTAGACGATGCCGAATCGCGGGTTGAGGTGGATGTCGAAGTGCGCCGCGGCCTCGAGCTCGCCGAACACCGACACGGTGCAGACGGACACGGCCTCTCCGCGCACCTGGACGGGGATCGGCACGGCGCCGGGGAGGATGAAGTTCCGCGAGATCGGCGCGACGATCTGGACGGTGCCGACGCCCGGGTTGCCCGGAATCTGATCGTACGCGGTCTTGTTGTTCACCTTCGCGTTGATCGAGGCGGAGAAGTCGACGGAGACGTTGATGTCGAGCCCGGCGCCGAGCTCGAGGCGCGTGAGCTCGCTCCGGCTGCGGCACGTCCGAGGGATCTCGGTGCCGGGGATCTCCAGGCACTGGTCGTCGGTCCCCGCGGATTGCGCGACGCAGGTCGATCCCGCGCCGTAGCGACTCGAGCACTGCTCGATGCAGCCGTTGCCGTGGCCGTCGCAGAAGAGGCGACCGGCGGGCCCCTGGCCGGGCTCCTTGCCCTCGGCGCACCACATGCCGAAGCGCGTGAACTGCTCGCCGCCGATGCCGAGGATGTTCCAGTAGGACTCCTCGCGGCAGTAGGCGAGCGGCGCGAGATCTCCGGTCTGGGCACAGGCGGGGCGCGGCTGGAAGCAGTTGATGAGGTCCGTCCGGTCGCCGGTGTCGCGGTAGCGCGCGTCGGCCCAGACCTGCGGAGCGATCGAGTACGAGCCGCCGAAGCGCACCTTCGCCTCGCCCGAGACGTTCGACGCCGGGATGACGATCGGGATGTCCAGGCCGACCGTCGGCACCGTGCCCTCGAGGACCCAGCCGCCCTGGACCTCGCTCTTCGGACGTACGCCGGTCGACGCCGGCGGCGGACGGTCGGGCTGGGTGAAGTTCATCACCATCTGTCCGCGCTGGACGACGTCGGCGAGCGTCGCCGGCTCGGTCTGCACGACGACCTCGGTCTCGTCCTTCGACCACGAGAACGTGACGACGCGACGCAAGAAGCCGTTCTCGTTCTGCTCCGGCTTCGACGTGCTCGGCATGCCGAAGAGCACCACGTCGCGATCGAGGCGCGCGACGACGCGCTCGTGACCTTTCACCGGGAAGACGAGCGCGTCGCGCAGGACCTTCACGTCCTCGGACTCGGCGGTGTCGAGCTGGACGGCGTTCGGCGAGAGCTCGACGTCCTGCTTCGACTTCGGTCCCGCGAGCTCGAACGGCGGCGGCTCCGGCTTCGACGATTCGCACGCCGCGATCGACAGTCCCCCAGCCAGCACCATCACGCCAGTCATCAGGCCGTACCGCATGTGTCTCCTCCTCCTCGTTCCCCAGAGAAAAAAGTGTGTCGAGACCTCCCGGCGCGTGTCCCCCGCGCTCGAGAGCAAGCGATTGCGCTACAGCCTGCAGGCGAACTGCAGCGTGACGTGCGCGGGCGGCGGCGCCGCCGCGACGTCGCCGGGCGCGTGCCCGTAAGTGACGCGGATGACGAAGCCCCCGGGATCGGTCCCACTCACGAGCTCGGGGAGCTCGATCGGCATCGTGTCGGTGACGCGCGTCGTGAACGACGGCCGGCTCACGTAGTCGTCGGTGTGGACGGACCCCGTCGTCTCGCCCGGAAAGATCGGGCCGCGCCGATCCAGCGAGAGGGGGAGCACCTGGTAGTCGAGGTAGTACCCGCGTCCGGGGAGATCCTCTCCGAGCTCGATCTCGGAGGGGCGGACGAGGATCGGCATCACGGCCTCGGGCGAGAGCTCCCAGCCCGGCACGACGGTCAGCGCTTCGGTGGAGCCGTAGCGAATCGTGAGCGAGGCGCTCGCCGCCGATCCGTCCTCGGCGCACGTGACCGTGCGCCTCCGCGTTCCCACCTCCGCGCTCGACGCGCTCGACGGCTCGTCGTCCTCCGCGGGCGCGCAGCCCCCGACCAGCGCGCCGAGCAGCGCGACACCACATCCCCACGCGACCTTCGTTCCGAACATCCTCTGCTCCCTTCTCGACCAGGGAATCAGCACGCTGCGTGCCGCGTGGCGGCCCCGTTCTTTCGCGGGGTTGCCTCGTTCGGGGGGCCGACGCCCGGATCCCCTGTGGACGCCTGTCCTCTCCGCGGGAAGGCGCGCCCTCGCGCGCCTCGACACGCCTCTCCTCCGACGCGTGCGCCCTCGTCGCCGGTTGGATCCCTCGTGGACTGCCGTCGACACCGGCCCGCGCGCCCGCCGCGGGCCGCGAGGCGGAATTGGCCGAGCGATCGCGCTCGCGTCCTCGGGGCATGGGCGTTGCTGTTCGGGCCCGCCATGAAGACACGCCGCGCGCTCGCCACGCCCTCGACGGCTCTCACGACGACCGGGCTCCTCGCCACGATGCTCGTCCTCGCATCCTCCGCGAGCGGATGCAGCTCGGAGATCGACGAGGCGATGGATGTCTCGGCGAGCGCCCAGAGCTCCGCGCGGCGCGTGCCGCTGCTCCCGCACCTGCCGCCGGGAGTCGACGACTTCTACGACGGCGGCTGCGTCGCCGGCCGTCCGCCGCCCGCGTGCACGCTCTCGACGCACTCCGGAGCGCCGTCGCTGCGGAAGGCGAAGCAGATCTACGACGACTTCTTCCGTCCCGCGCGCCCGGCGTCGAGCGAGGGCTTCGGATGGACACCCGCCCCGGAGATGCAGCGCACCATCGACACGGTCCGCTTGCCGGTGCTACCGCGCACCGCGGGCGTCGAGGCGATCAAGTCGTGGTTCGCGCTCCGGCCGGACACGCCGAGGTTCACGCGCGCGGACACCCGCACGAACGTCGAGATCTTCTCCGAGCTGTCGCCCGAGCAGCTCCGCGACGGCACGACCGCGGCGTACGAGCTCGTGAACGCGCGCGACTTCGTCCCGGCGGCGCTCACGCGCTACCAGACGCCGAGCGCGACGAGCGACATCATGGCGACGAACTTCGTCTACCGCATCGTGCGAGAGCCGTGGCGGATGGAGCGGGCGCTCGCGGACTGCACGAGCGATCCGGCCGTCCCGTGCATCGACGCGCTCGCCGCGCTCTCCGACGTCGACATCGGCAGCGTCGTCGACGTCCGCTTCGTTCGATGGGTCGGCGGCGTCGCAGAGCAGAGCCGCCTCTACCGCGCGGTCATCGTCGACAGCGGGCACGCGATCAAGACGCAGGCGATCCTCGGTCCGAGCGAGCGCGGCTCTCCCTACATCGCGACCGACCACGGCGGAGGGCCTCGCCTGCTCTGGCGCGCCGAGATGGGCGGCTCGCTCGCGACCCTGCTCGACACGGGGCCCGGCGCGAGCGGCGCGCTGCTCGCGTTCTCGGGCGCGAGCGGGACGGGCGACGCCGCTGTCCCGCCGCCCGGGGCGTGCACCGACCTGAACGCCGAGACCTGGAGGTGCGGGGCGGACGAGCGCGGGACGATGAAGACGTGGGTCTGCCGGGGGCTCGCATGGAGCCCCGCGACCCTGGGCTGCCGGATCCCGGCGGGCGTGCGGACCGAGCCCTGAAGACCCGGGAAAACGCGGGAAAAGAGCGGGCATCGCGCTTGCTGGCCTAAACCCTTGACAGGAAAGAGACCGCGACTAGAGTGCGCGCTCCCCGAAGGCCCTCTCGCGCATTGGGCGCGCCAGAAGCCAGAATATTCGCAGGATTCCCTTCCGATGCCGACGATCAATCAGCTCATCAACCACGGGCGTCTGGCTGCGCGCGTGAAGACCGCGTCGCCCGCTCTCAAGAGCTGTCCGCAGAAGCGTGGTGTTTGCGTCCGCGTGTACACGACGACCCCGAAGAAGCCGAACTCGGCGCTTCGCAAGGTCTGCCGCGTCCGCCTCACCAACGGCATGGAAGTGACCTCGTACATTCCGGGCGAGGGGCACAACCTCCAGGAGCACTCGGTCGTCCTCATCCGCGGTGGCCGCGTGAAGGACCTCCCGGGCGTTCGCTACCACGTCGTCCGCGGGACGCTCGACGCCTCGGGCGCGATCGGTCCGTCGTCGACCAACAAGGCGAACCGCAACCGCAAGCGCTCCAAGTACGGCGTCAAGCGCCCGAAGGCCTGACCGAGCTTCCGTTACCGCGTAGAAAGAGACCGTTATGCCCCGACGTAGAGAAGTCCCGAAGCGCCGCATCATTCCGGACCCGAAGTACAAGGACAAGCTCGTCTCGAAGTTCACGAACACCCTGATGTTCGACGGCAAGAAGGCGGTCGCGGAGGGCATCCTCTACGGCGCGTTCGACGTCATCGGCGAGCGCTTCAAGGAGGACCCGGTCGAGGTGTTCCGCAAGGCGCTCGACAACGTCAAGCCGAAGCTCGAGGTCAAGAGCCGTCGCGTCGGTGGCGCCACCTACCAGGTTCCGGTCGAGGTTCGTCCGGAGCGCCGCGTCGCCCTCGCGATGCGCTGGATCGTGACCTACGCCCGCGATCGCGGCGAGAAGACGATGCGCGAGCGCCTCGCGGCCGAGTTCGTCGACGCGGCCCAGGGCCGTGGCAACGCGGTCAAGAAGAAGGACGACACGCACAAGATGGCGGAGGCGAACAAGGCCTTCGCGCACTACCGCTGGTAAGCCGCTCGGCTTCCACGCTCGCGTGACGCGACGCCCGCGCTCCTCCCGGACCGCGGGCGTTCGTGCGTTCGCGTGAGACTCGACGCCCGCGCTCCTCCCGGATCGCGGGCGTTCGTGCGTTCGGTCGGCGCGAGGTCCGGCAAACGAGACCGCCGAGCTTGGTCGCGGCTCGCCCGGTCACCGCTCGCGCTCGGCGTGCCTGCCGCGCGATGCCTCGCGGCGGGCATCCGCGTTGCTTCGCCCTGGGCGATGCACCCGGTCCTCGCCTGGCTACCGTTCCTCGCGGCGCTCGTCGTGGCGTTCGGGGCCGGTGTTGGCTTCGCCCGCATCAACGAGGGCTGGGGCGCGCCCGGCGCGCAGGTGCGCCGCGGTGGGGCGAGCGTCCGAGCGGACCTCGTGCTCACGATCGCGCTCGTCGGCGTCCTGCTCGCGACGCTGGTCGTCTGGCTGGCCGCGGCGATCTTGCTCCATGTCGTCTGAGCGCACGCCCGCGCTCGTCGCGAACGCGCCCTGACCGCGCCGTAGGCTTTTCGTCCACGCCCGCGCGGACGAAAGGGCTGTGCTCACGAGCGACGCTCCCTCACGGAGGTGCGCGTCGACGACGTAGGCGGCCGCGGCGGCGAGCACGAGCGCGTTCGCGAAGAAGAGGCTCCCGGCGTTCGCGTAGTACCACCAGCCGGCGGTCGCGAAGAGGCCGAGCACGCTCGAGAGGTAGACCGACGGCGCGACCAGCACGGCGATCGCGAGCGCCGCGCGGGCTCGCGGCTCGCGCGCGAACGCTCCCGCGAGCAGCGTCTGGGCGACCGGCAGGTGGACGAAGTAGTGCGACCAGCTCGTGCGGAGCCAGAACGGGACCGTGCACGCGATGAGCACGAAGCCGAGCAAGTCGCGGCGCGAGGCGATGCCCGGAGCGGTCGAGCGCGCCGCGATGAGCACGAGGACGAGGACGCCGCTGATGGCCGCGTACGATCCGAGCTCGCTCCACGCGATGACCTCGGGCGGAGCGGCGTCCCAGCCGCCCACGTAGAAACGGCTGAGCAGCGCCGGTGCGTACTGCGAGTTGAAGTCGCGGAGCACGCCGTCGGCGGCGCCGAGCACCGCGCCGCTCGTGACGCGCTGGAAGAAGAGCGCGTGCGACGGGCCCATCACGAGGAGCGGGAGCACGACGAGCGTGAACGCGCACGCCGCGCCGGCGCGAAGCACGAAGCGGAGATCGCCCTTCGCGGCGAACCACGCGAGGAACACGAGCGGGTAGCCCTTGATGCCGGTCGCGACTCCGAGCAGGACGGCGGCGAGCGCTCGCTTTCCGCGCGCGTGGGCGATGAACGCGGCGCTCGTCGTCGCCAGGATCAGGATCGAGACCTGCCCCCATTTCAGGTTGTGCAGGACGGGGACGCTCGTGACGGTGATGGCCGCGCCGAGCACGGCGAGCAGCGCACGATCCGGCGAAGCCGCGCGGACGAGGCGCGTCGCCGCCCACACGACGCACCCGAGCTCGATGACCGCCCAGACGGTCGTCGCTCCGCCGAGCGACAGCCACCCGAGGGGCGCGATCAGCACGGCGAACCCCGCCGGGTAGAAGAAGCCGCCGACGGGGGTGCCCTCGCGGAGCGAGTCTCGAACCGTCGGGTAATAGTGATGGACGAAGTCGGCGAAGAGCTCCTCGCCGTGATCGAGCGCGATCACGGCGTCACGCACCGAGCTCCACTTCAGGCCGAGGAGAAGGACGCCCGCGAGCATGGCCGCGAGCTGCGCGACGAGCACGGCGCGGCCCGAGCCTCCCGCCCCCGCGAGCCTCGCCCCTCTCGACAGCCACGCCCGGATCACGGACCGGCGACCCTCATGGCCGTGACGATATCCCAGGCCCGGCGCGGGCGCTCGCTCGCGCGCCGGCCTCAGAAGGAGACGAGGAGGCGCCCGCGGAGGAGCGAGCTCGCGAGCGCGCGCTGCGTGGGCGCGGTGAACCAGAGGACGGCGCCGCCCACCAGGCCCGCGGCGCCGACGACGAAAGCGACCGTGGAGACGGTGCCGTACGTCAGCGCGTCGTCCGCCGCGTCGACGCCCTCCCGGGGGCAGTCGCGGGGAGGCGGCCCTCCGCAGAGCCGGTTCGCGTCGTCGCGCATCGACATGGATCGGAGCCCCGCGAAGCTGCCGATCGCGATCCCGACGACGCCGACGCCCGCGGCGACGACGGCGAGCGTACGGCGCGTGTCGCCCGCGTCTTCCTCCAGGGGAGGGAGCGGCGGCGGCGCGTCGGCGCTCTCGTCGGGCGCGAGCACCGGCACCTCCACGTCGACGGCCTTGGTGCCGGCGCGAGCGTCGACGCGGGTGCTCCACGCGCGCCGGCCGGGCGCGCGCGCCTCGACCTCGTGCGGGCCGGGATCGACGGGGACGGCGACGTCCCAGCCCGCGGCATCGACCTCCTTGCCGTCGCGGAGGACGCCGAGCCCCGCGACGCGCGCGGAGGGAGGCACGACGATGCGGAGACGCACGAGCTGGCGCTCGAGGGCGGCGATGCGCTCGGTCGCGACCTGCTCGCGATCCTTGCGGCCTGCGGTGCGCGCGGCGCTGAGCGCCTCGTTGAAGAGCGTCCAGGCGGTCGCCGTCTTGCCCTCGCTCTCGCGGCAGCTCGCGAGGTGGAGCAGCGTGCCGCCCGCGGGCTCGATGCGCTGGCTCCGCTCGAAGCGCTCGCAGGCGGCCGCGACGTCGCCGCGCGCGATGAGGCGCTTGCCCTCGTCGAAGAGCGCCTGCGCTTCGGCGTCGGCGGCGCGTGCCGGCGACGTGCCGGCGAGCGCGGCGAGCGCGCCGGCGATGAGCGCGAGGCGCCGTGGAGCCATGACGTAGCGCGGCCGCGTCATTGGCGATCGTCCGGCAAGGGCGTGCTCGGTGTCGTTCGGGGCGGGCGTGCGCTCAGCGCGGTGGCTCGCCCTCCGGGCTTCGCGCGAGGCGTCGAGGGAGCGGCTGCGCTGTCGGCGGCGGCGGCGCGCTCGGGAATCGCGGCGGGCTCGGGGACCGGGGCGGGCTCGGCGACGGTAGGCGCGGCGAGCGCCGCTGCCGTGCCGGCAGGCTCGGCGGCGACGCCCGGCGCAGGCATCGCGAGCGGCGCGGTCGCCGCCGGCGCCGCGACGGCGGGCTCCGGATCGCCCGCCGTCGCCGTCGTCGCCGCTCCACCCGCGGCGGCGGGCGTGGGAGCGCCGCGCAGCTTCATCACGGCGACGACGCCGAGGAGCACCGCCATCGCACCGACGAGAAGCACCGGAGCCGTGGCGCGAGACGCCGTCGCCGGAGCGCTCCGCGTGGCCGCCGCCGTCGCGGCCGCCGGGCCCGCCGTCGTCATCGGCGAGAGAGGAGGCCACGCGCGCGCGTCGTCGCGGGCTCGTCGTGTCGGGGCGTCCTCTGCGCGCGGCGGAGGCGCGCCGTGGTCGGCCGAGCGCACGGTGGAACCCGGCGCTTCGACCCGCGCCGCCGCTGCCGCCGCCGCCACGGTGGCGCCCGCCGAACGCACCGTGGACGCCGTCGCCGGAGCGCCCGCCGGCAAGGCTCGCGGCGGCGCCTTCGCGGGCGCGTTGTTCACGGTCGGATCGAGATCGCTCGCGTCGCTCGCGTCCGCGCGCATCGACGACACCGTCAGGTCCGCGCCGATCCGCGCGAACGGCGCGAGCGCGGCCGAGAGCGAGCCGACGTCGGGGAAGCGGTGCGCGCGGTCCTTCTCGAGGCAGCGGAGGACGACGCGCTCGAGCTCGGCGGGCACCTCGGGCCGGAGGAGCCGGAGATCGTCGGGCGGCTGCGTCTGGAGCCGCAAGAGGAGCTGGAGCATCGTGCCGCCGCCGAACGGCGTCACGCCGGCGAGCAGCTCGAAGAGCGTCGCGCCGAGCCCCCAGATGTCCGTGCGCTCGTCGACCGTGCGGCCGTCGACGACCTGCTCCGGAGCCATGTAGTGCGGAGAGCCGATCATCTGCGGCGCCTGCGTCAGCGACGCCTCGACGGGATCGAGCGAGCGCGCGATGCCGAAGTCGAGCACCTTGATCTGCCGGCGGCCGTCGGGCCGCGCGACGCTGAAGAGGTTGGCCGACTTGATGTCGCGGTGGATGATCCCCATGCCGTGGGCGCGCCCGAGTACGTCGCATACTTGTAAGATGCAATCGACGGCGTCGCCCACCGCGAGGACGCCGAGCTCCATGACCTCGCGGCGGAGGTCGTGGCCCTCGAGGTACTCCATGACCATGAAGAGGTCGCCGTCGAGCTCGTCGACCGCGTAGACGCGGGCGACTCCGTCGCCCCGGATCCGGATCGCGGCGCGCGCCTCACGGAGGAAACGCTCCGCCGTCGTGGCGTCCGTGCCGAGGCGCTTCAGCAGCTTGATCGCGACGCGCTCGTCGAGCTCGAGGCTCCGCGCCGCGAACACGAGGCCGTGGCCACCCTCGCCGAGGATTCGCTCGACGCGGTACTTGCCGGCAAAGACCTCTCCTTCGCGGACGAGCGCCGGCATGCCGGTCGATCTTCACAGCCCGCTCTGGCGTGGTCAAGTCGGACATCGACCGTGATCTACAGCCCGTGCTTCTTGATCAGGCGATGCACGTAGGTGCGATCGAGACCGGCCGCGCGCGCCACGGCGGAGACGTTGCGCTTGTGAGCGTTCATCAGAGCCGCAAGGTACTCGCGTTCGAGGTGCTCCACCCACCCGTCGCGCACGTCCTTGAACGGCTTGTCCAGATCGAGCGTGGGCGTCTCGGATCGCCCGGCCGGCGTCGCCGGGAGCAAGCGCGCGAGCTCGGGATCGGCGTCCTCGGGCTCGACGGTCCCGAGCGCCGCGGCGCGCTGGACGAAGCTGCGGAGCTCGCGCACGTTGCCGGGCCACCCCCGCGAGCGCGCGTGCTGCACGAGCGCGGCGCGCGAGAGCGAGGAGGGCAGCTCCGGTGCGAAACGTTCGACGAGCAGCGGGATGTCGTCCTCGCGCTCGCGGAGCGCGGGGACGGGCAGGCTCGCGACGGCGAGGCGGAAGTAGAGGTCCTCGCGGAACGCGCCCGCGTTGACCAGCTTGCGGAGATCGCGGTGCGTCGCGGCGACGAAGCGCACGTTCGCGCGGCGGAACTTGGTCTCGCCGAGGCGCCGGAACGTCCGCGTCTCGAGGAGCCTGAGGAGCTTCGGCTGGACGCCGAGCGGCAGCTCGCCGATCTCGTCGAGGAACAGCGTCCCGCCGTCGCTCCGCTCGACGATGCCCTCGTGCGTGACATCGGCTCCGGTGAACGCGCCGCGCCGGTGACCGAAGAGCTCCGACTCGAGCAAGTGCTCGGGCATCGACGCGCAGTCGATCACGCCGAGCGGGAACCCCGCGCGCGCGGACGCGTCGTGCAGCGCCCGCGCGACGAGCTCCTTGCCGGTGCCGGTCTCGCCGACGATCAGGACCGAGAGATCGGTCTGCGCGAGCTGGACGATCTTGGCGAAGAGCTTGCGCATCACCTCGGAGCTGCCGACGAGCTCGCCGAGCTGCGACGCGCCCCAGATGCGCTCCTCCGCGAGCTCCTCGCCATAGCGGACGGCGATCGCCGTCGAGCCGACGCGCACCGTGCCGCCGTCGGGCACGAGCGCGCCCGTCACCCGGATGCCGTCGACGAACGAGCCGTTCTTGCTCCCGAGGTCGCGGAACCAGAGGCCGTCCGGCGTGGGATCGAGCTCTCCGTGGAGACGCGAGACCGCGCGGTCCGCGACGCAGACCTCGGCGTTCGGCGCCGAGCCGAGCACCCAGCGGCCCTCGACGGCGATCTCGTGGTTGCCGTAGGCGTCCGTCCACGCGAGCCGAGGACGGCGGAGGCGCGCATGCCTCACGAGGGCGACGGGCGCTTCGTGTTGCTGCGTGGTCCTGCCGAACTGCGTCTCGCCGTCTCGCATCGCGCTCTGCACATTGTCCTCGATCCTCGGGCCCCCGTTGCCCGATTCGTGCGAGCACGAGGCGGGCCACCTCCCGGAGGTGGCGCTCCGGCGGCTTCGCCGGGCCTTCGCGCCAGCCACGCCGCCGCGTGTGGATCGGCTGTCGACGACGGTCCACACCAACCTCGGCCGCGCGGACGGCGAGGCCTCTCAGCGCGCGAGCTTCATGACGACGTTGTCGGCGAAGCTCGCCCAGTAGACGGCCTTCGCGTCGACGGCGATGCCCCGCGCCTCGGTCTGGGCGGTCGCGATGGTCTCGCTCGCGTTCCCGCAGCCGGCGCGCGGGCACCGGCGAACGGTCCCGTCGCTCGCGATCGTGAAGAACACCTCGGCGGCGTCGGCCGCGACGCCCCACGGCCGGCCGACCTGCCTCGCGTAGAAGAACTCGTTGCCGCCCACGCCTTCGTCGCGCCACGACACCTCGCCCCCATAAGCTCCGCCGATGCCGGTCCAGAAGAGGCGCGTCCCGTTCATCGAGAACGTCTGCGGCTTCCGCCCAAGGCTGACCGCCGACGGCGTGGCGTCTGTGGCGGTCTTCGGCGCGCCCTGGAGGCAACCGTCGCATCCGCCGCCGGCCGATCCGTCCGACGCCCAGTAGACGTTCGTGGCGTCGACGGCGAGGTGGCCGCCGCGTCCCGTGCCGGTCGCGATGCGCGGCGGGGTCCCCCCGCAGCCGGTGGTGCGGTTGCATCGATGGACGGCGCCGGAGGCCGTCGTGAAGTAGACGTTGTTCGCGTCGAGCGCGGCGCCGACGGGCTCGACGCCCGCGACGCGCAGCTGTCCGGTGACGCTCGCCGGGAAGCGCAGCGGGTACGTGTAGACGAAGCCGGCGGTGGGCGCGGCGATCGCGAGTCCCTGGGCGTCGACGGCGAGGCCGAACGCGCCGGGCCCGAGCGCGATTCTCGGCGGGCTGGCGCACGGCCCCTCGACCGGGCACCAGCTGACGCCGCCGTCCGCGCCGGTGCTGAGGCCGTCGGAGAAGTAGAGCGCGCCGTCGACGACGAACACCTGCTGCGGTCGCGTGACCTTCGCGAACACGAACGGCTGGCAGACGCCGAGCTCGCACGCGCCGCCGAGGCAGTCGTGATCGCATCGGCCGCAGTGCTTCGCGTCCGTCCGGAGATCGCTCGAGCAAGAGCCGTCGCCCCCGGCGTCCTCGGCGACGAGCGGCGGAGCGTCGGCGTCCTCGCCGCCGGGCGCGCCGCCCTCGAGGGCGCCCGCCGGTCGGAGCGTCCGCTCCTCGTTGTCGAGGATCGCGTTGCAGGCGCCCACCGCGAGGACGAGTGCAGCCGGCGCACCGAGCGCGAACGAGAGACGCCGACCACTCGAGGGACGCATGCCTCTCCACCATAGCGCGCGTCGGGCCTCGGCTGGTGTGGACCGCGGTCGACACCTCGAGCCGGCGCGGATCCATCCACGGCGGAGATCACGTGGAGTCCCGGCCGTCCGGCTCTGGTGCGCGGCTTGCGGAGGGATCCGAACGGGCCACATCGGCCCCGCGCTCAGGAGATCCACGCCATGTCATTGTCCGCCGTCGTGAAGAAGCTCGCGCCTGGTGTGTTCCTCGCGGGACTCCTGGGACTCACCACGACGGTCGGCTGCTCGAGCGGCCCCTCGTCGGACGATGCGGACGAGGAGGCCGCGTCGTCGGAGGACGCGCTCGGCCAGGATCCCGCCAACTGCCGCTTCAACCACCGCTACCGCGAGTGGCGAACGAGCTGCACGTACGGCAACGCGACGCTCGCGCAGCAGAACGCGATCGTTCAGGCGGCCACGCACGCTTCGGGCGCCTACGCCTGCTCGGACTTCGTCGTCACCGTCGCGGCGACCGCCGCGTCGGCGAGCGTCGGCCTCGTGCCGGTGACGATCGGAGCCGCGTCGCGTGCCGTGGTCACCGCCGCTGGCTGCGGGCTCTACATCGGCACGCTGCTCCAGCAGATCATCCCGACGAGCTGCACGAGCTGGGAGATCACGCCGACCGCGCAGAAGCGCAGCGACGTCTGCGCGATGGCCTGCGGCGGCTCGCAGCGCGTCTACGACGGCGACTGCTACTGCGGCGTGGGGAACCCGCTCGCCTGCAAGGACCCCGTGCCGACCTACACGCCCACGGCGCCGCCGGGCTCCTGCTTCAACAGGGGCAACGGCACGAGCGTCGCGAGAGGCCAGTGCAGCCTCGGCTACACCGCCGGCGTCGCCAACGGAGAGGTCCACCGGTGCAGGGGCGGCGGCCAGGACTGGGTGCGCTGCCCGGCCAGCACGACGCTCGACGCGTGCAACCGCGGCGCGGCGTGCCGCTGACGCTCACCGCGTCAGCGCCTCGCGGATACGCATGGCGCGCGCGGCCGTCGCGCGGCGGAGCCGCTCGAGCTCGGCGCTCCCCTGCAGAGGGAGGAGCGCCGGGCAGCCGTCGATCCACGCGAGGTCCACGAAGCTCTGCTCGTCGAGGTGCTCGAGCGCGGCCGTCGCGAGCGCGCGGCGACCGGTGGCGGCGAAGAGCTCCGCGCGGAGCTGCATCCGGAAAGCGGCGCGACGCGGCGCGCCTCCGCCCGGGAGTGCGGCGAGACACTGTTCGGCGATCTCGTCGGAGAGCGGCTGCCCGCGCCCGGCCTGGATGAACGCGCCGAGGATCGCGCGGGCGCTCGCGGACCGCGTCGCGTCGCGCGACGCGACGACGAGCTCCGCCTCGACGGCTTCGGTCGGACGCCACGCGTGCAGTCGTCCGAGCGCGAACGCGCGTCGGTCGTCGACGAGCGTGCGCGTGTCGTCGAACGCCGCGACCGCCGCCGTGAAGTCGCCGAGGAGCGCGAGCGCGCGCGGTCGCGCCTCGGCCGCGAGCCCGAGCGTCGGATCGCGAGCGAGGGCCCGCTCGATCTTCTCGAGCCCCTCGCGGATCGCCCCGACCTCGACGAGGAGGCGGCCCATCCAGCCGAGCACGTCGGCGCTCGTGGGGTCGAGCCGGTAGGCTTGTCGGAGCTCGACGGCGGCCGCGCGGCCCTCGCCCTCGTACAGGTTGACGAGCGCCAGCGCGAGCCTCCCCTCGGCGAGGTTCGGCGCGAGCTCCACTGTTCGATCGGCGACCGCCCGCGCGTGGACGAGCGAGGTCGCGCCGAGCGACTCGCTGCGTACGAGCGCCAGCGCGTACGCCCCGGCGATGCGCGCGTCCTCCGGCGCCAGCGCGTGGGCGCGCGCGAAGGCGTCGGTCGCCGCCTCGTCGCCGGATCGATAGAGGTACCGGCCGCGCAAGAACGCCGCGGCCGCGTCCGCCGGCGCGTCGGGGGACTCTGGCGCGTGGGCCGGCTCTCGCTCGAGCGCGAGCGCGACGAGCCGCGCTGCGCGGCGCGCGACGGTGAGGACGCCCGCGGCCTCGAAGTCGAAGCTCGCCGTGAGCGTCGGTCGCCAGGACGGCACCGAGATCAGCTTGAGCTCCAGGTTCAGTCGATCGCCCTCGCGCGAGAGGTGACCCGAGACGGCGTGCGCGACGCGGAGCGCGCGCGCGAGCGCGGGCGACCCGTTGGCGTCGCTCGCGAGCCGACGCACGAGCGCGCGCGGCTTGACGGCGAGCTCCTCCGACGCGGAGAGGTGCTCGGCGATCTCGTCGCCGATGCCGGCCGCGAGGTAAGCGTCGAGCTCGGCGTCCGTCGCGTCGATGGGGAGCACGGCGATGGGCGATCGCTCGGGCGCCGCGAGCACCGCGGCCCTCGCGCGCGTCGTGAGCGCGCCGCGCAGCGCGCTCGCGACCTCGCGGGCAGACGCGAACCTGTCGCTCCGCGCCGGCGCGAGGCACTTCATGACGAGCTCGGCCATCACGGACGGGATGCTCGGCAGCGCGTCGCGTGGATCCGGCGGGGGGCTCGCGCTGCGCGCCGCGAGGAGCTTTGCGAACGAGTCGCTCTTCCACGGCAATGCGCCGGCGACGAGTCGGTAGAGGAGAGCGCCGAGCGCGTAGAGGTCGGTGCGCTCGTCGAGCGGCTTGCCCTCCATCTGCTCCGGCGACATGTACGCGGGCGTCCCGGCGATGATAGGAGCGTCGAGCGGCCGGACGCTCGACGGCGAGCTCGACGCGCGGAGGGCGCGCGCCACGCCGAAGTCGGTGATGACGTGACGTCCGTCCCGCGCGGCGATGACGTTCGCGGGCTTCAGGTCGCAATGCAGGATGCCGGCGTCGTGCGCGGCGGTGAGCCCGTCGCAGAGCGCGAGCCCGATCTCGGCGGCCTGCCCGGCGTCGAGCGGCTCGCCCGCGATCGACCCGAGCGACACGCCGTCGACGAGCTCCATCGTCAGGAAGGTCCCGTCGGCCGTCGCGCCGATGTCGAAGACGCGCGCGATGTTCGGATGCGTCACGCGGCGGGCGAGCTTCACCTCGCGTCGAAAGAGCTCGAGTGAGAGGCGCGGGTCGGCGGCGTCGCCCTGGAGCACCTTCAGCGCGATCCTCTCGTCGAGCTCGAGATCGTGCGCGAGGTACACGGTGCCCATCCCGCCGGCGCCGAGCAGCCCTTCGACGGCGTAGCGCCCCGCGACGAGGCGCGCGCCGCTGGAGTCGCGCCCGCCGTCCGAGCTCCGCCCCAGGACGACGGTGTCTCCGACCATCGTCGGATCGGCCGCGGGATCCGGCTCGTCGCTCATCCTTCCACGATAGCTCGTCCGCGGCTGGAGCGGGGCTCACGCCCGCGTCAGGGCAGGCCCTCGGCGTCGGGGATGGGCAGGTCGTCACGGAGCCAGACGTGCACCTCTCCGAACGATCGCGCTGCGTGGTAGTGGGTCGCGACCCAGACCGCCGTCTCCTTGCAGCAGTGCTTGAAGTCCTCCCACGCGTCGGGCCACGAGGTGAGCGGCGCGTGGTCGAGGAAGACGAACGCCTCGGGCGGCGCCTCCTTCAGCCGCGCGAGCAGATCGCGCTCGTGCGCGTCGCGCCACGCCCGGATGTGCTCGCTCTGGATCCACGTCGGCCGGTTCGACCAGCCGCCCTCGAGCGCGGCGTCCGCGTTGAGGTCGTACGCGTAGATGTACGGCGTCGCCGAGCGGCGCTGCGCGAGGAACAGGATGTACGGATCCATCCCGTAGACCTGCACGCGCGCGTTCGGGGAGAGGTTGTCCGCGAGGTAGCGCGCGCCCTGACGGAGCTCCCACGGGAAGAAGTCGTGCGTCTTGAAGCTGTCGAAGTACTCGCGCTTGTTTCGGCGCTCGGGTGTCTCGCCGCCGGCGAGGATCCACACGTTCCGCGTCTGCGGGCTCATTCGCATCGCCGACGCCACGCTGAGCGCGTAAGCGGTCGCGACGCCGAGCGCGACCCAGCGGCCGAGAGGCCGGCTCCTCGGCGCGCCGCGGAACCGCTCCCACAAGAGGGCGACGAGCACCATGAAGCCCATGTGCGTCGTCGCGCCGATCGGGTGGAAGTGGTAGCCGAAGCCCTTGTGCTGGGCGATCACCGACGCGAGCCCGGCGATCGGCGCGAGCGCCAGCGCGAGCATGCGTCGCGGCAAAGTGCGGAGCGCCACGAGCGCGACGAGCACCGCGGAGACCGCGAGCCCCATCGACACCGTGCCGAGCGGTCCGTCGTCGCCGAGGATCTCGGGCGCGCTGCGAGCCCAGATGAAGCGGTAGACGCGGGGCACGTCGTGGAGCGAGATCTGGACGAAGGTGACGAGGTCACCGTAGCGGAGCAGGTAGAGCAGCGGCACGACCGCGCCGAGGAGGCCGCCGACGACGAAGCTCTTCAGGCGCGCGCGGCGCGAGAGCGGGATGTCGCGATCGACGAGCAGGACGGCGAGCTGCATCGCCGTGAAGACCGCGAAGCTCGACTTGGCGAACCAGGTGATCGTCGAGAGCGCGGCGATCGCGACGATGCGCCGTGACGGCGAGGCGCCGGGGCGCGCGCTCGGCCGCGCGATCTGCAGCGCGATGCTCGGGAGGAGAAACCAGTCCGCGAAGCTCTCGCGCTGCGCCTGGTTCCAGTAGAGGTGCAGCGCGTACTGCCCGGCGAGCGCGACCCACGCGGCGAGCGCCCACCCCGCGCGCTCGAGCCACGTCGGCGGCCGCCGCGCGACGATGCCCGGCAGGAGCGCCCCGACGACGGCGAACGACGCCCCGGTCGCGATCAGGTCGAGGACGTGGAAGCGATTCTCGTCGGCGCCGCCGAGCGCGAGCCCGACCATGTGGATCAGGTGGACGAGCGGCCCGTTGACGTCGCGGACGTCGCGGTAGTCGACGTCGCCCTCGCGGACCGCCCAGGCGATGTACTGGAAGATCCCCTGGTCGCGTCCGACCGTGGTCAGGGTCGCGCGGTACGTCGCGTCCGCGACCCACCAGAGGGGGACGAGCGCGAGGATGAGCGGCGCGAGCAGGCGCCGGACCGCGTCGAAGCGGGAGCGCGGCGTCCCGACGACGCGGCGGCCGAGCGCCGCGGCGCGCCGGCGCGCCCGGTCGAGCGGCGTCGGCCGCGCGATCCGCTCGCGTGAGTGGCGCTCGGGCTCCCCCGATCCGGGCGGCTCTTCCTCGGGGACGTCGGCCTGCGACATGACAACCGGCAGACGTTACTCGGCGGAGGCGCGCCGGAACAAGCCGAGCCTGCCGCGGAGGCCGGGACCCAGGGCGAGGCGGGGGACGGTCGCGGGGCGGGTCCCGGCGCACGCTGGACCACACTGGCAATGCGTGGCGGGCGGGGTAAGAGAGGCGTGTGCGCCGTCCCGGTCAGGTCGGGCGGGGCGGAGCACGGTCCGGGTCCGTCCGGGCGGAGCGCCCGAAGGGTGCCTCGCTGCTTGACTTTGGCGCTGTCATTGATAATAACGCGCTCCCCCAAAGGACTCGGGGGACGAGGTCGCTCAAAAAGCGCATGACTGACGCGACATAAGGATCGGGTTACCCCAGCGTGATTCGCCGAGGCGGTCACGAAAAGCTGAAGCGGTACCCCGACACCCTCTCTGGAACACCCGGCCGATCCGGGCCCGCTGAAAATGGCAGCGGGAGGACCAGAGGGGGTTTCGTGCATCTTGGGGACGCGATCCCCGACAACGTTTAGACCCCCGACCGGAACGGAGACTCAAGTGGCCCGCGAATACTCGCTCGAGAAGACGCGCAACATCGGAATCATGGCCCACATCGACGCGGGCAAGACGACGACGACCGAGCGCGTTCTCTACTACACGGGCGTCAACTACAAGATCGGTGAGGTCCACGAGGGCGCCGCGACCATGGACTACATGGTCCAGGAGCAGGAGCGTGGCATCACGATCACCTCCGCCGCGACGAACTGCTTCTGGAAGCCGGGCGAGGGCCCGCACGCGGGCGTCACGCACCGCATCAACATCATCGACACGCCAGGCCACGTCGACTTCACGATCGAGGTCGAGCGTTCGCTCCGCGTGCTCGACGGCGCGGTCGCGGTCCTCGACGGCGGCAACGGCGTCGAGCCCCAGACCGAGACCGTCTGGCGTCAGGCCGACAAGTTCCGCGTCCCGCGCATCGTGTTCGTCAACAAGATGGACAAGACGGGCGCCGACTTCGAGATGAACGTCAACTCGATCAAGGACCGCCTCGGCGTCATCCCGGTCCCGATCCAGTGGCCCGTCGGCGAAGAAGACCAGCACAAGGGCGTGGTCGACCTCGTCAAGATGAAGGCCGCGATCTTCGACGAGGAGTCGAAGGGTCAGAAGTACGACTGGGTCGAGATCCCGGAGAACCTCAAGGCGAAGGCCGCCGAGTACCGCGAGAAGATGATCGAGGCCTGCGCCGACATCGACGACGGCATCATGGCGAAGTTCCTCGACGGCAAGACCGCCGAGATCACCGAGGCCGAGATCGTCGGCGCGATCCGCAAGGGCTGCACCTCGTTCAAGTTCTTCCCGGTCCTCTGCGGCTCGGCCTTCAAGAACAAGGGCGTCCAGCTCCTCCTCGACGCGGTCATCAACTACCTGCCGTCGCCGCTCGACATCCCTGCCGTCAAGGGCGTGAACCCCGACAACGACAAGGAAGAGGAGCGCAAGGCGGACGACAAGGAGCCGTTCAGCGGCTACGCGTTCAAGATCATCAACGACCCGCACGGCAACCTGACGTTCTTCCGCGTGTACTCCGGGACGATCCAGAGCGGCACGATGGTGACGAACTCGACCCGCGGGAAGCGCGAGCGCATCGGCCGCATCCTCCGCATGCACGCCAACAAGCGTGAGGAGCTCACCGAGGCCGATGCCGGCAACATCTACGCGGCCGTCGGCCTCAAGGACACGCGCACGGGCGACACGCTCTGCGACGAGAAGAAGCCGATCGTCCTCGAGAAGATGATCTTCCCGGAGCCCGTCATCTCGATCGCCGTCGAGCCGAAGACGAAGGCCGACGTCGAGAAGCTCGGCGTCGCCCTCCAGAAGCTCGCGACGGAAGACCCCTCGTTCCGCGTCCACACGGACGAGGAGTCGGGTCAGACGATCATCAGCGGTATGGGCGAGCTCCACCTCGACATCATCTGCGACCGCCTCAAGCGCGAGTTCAAGGTCGAGTCGAACGTCGGCAAGCCCGAGGTCGCGTACCGCGAGGCGATCGCGAACTCGGTCCACTGCGAGTACAAGTACGCCAAGCAGTCCGGCGGTCGCGGCCAGTTCGGCCACGTCCTCATGGAGATCGGCCCCGGCGAGCGTGGCAAGGGCTACGTCTTCGAGAACGCCGTCGTCGGCGGCGTCATCCCGAAGGAGTTCATCCCCGCCATCCAGAAGGGCGTCAAGGAGGCCATGGAGCGCGGCGTCCTCGCCGGCTTCCCGATGGTCGACCTTCACTGCCGCGTCTACGACGGCAGCTACCACGACGTCGACTCGAGCGCCGCGGCGTTCGAAATCGCCGCCTCGCTCTGCTTCCAGGACGGCGCCAAGCGCGCGGGTCTCCACCTGCTCGAGCCGATCTTCAAGAACGAGGTCGTCGTCCCCGAGCAGTACATGGGCGACGTCATCGGCGACCTCAACTCGCGCCGCGGGAAGATCCTCGGCATGAGCCAGCGCGGCAACGCGCAGGTCATCGACGCCGAGGTGCCGCTCGCCTCGATGTTCGGTTACGTCACCGACCTCCGCTCCCTCACGCAGGGCCGCGCGACGTCGTCGCTCCACTTCTCGCACTACGCTCCCGTCCCCGCCGCGGTCCAGGAAGAGGTCATCGCGAAGGTGAAGGGCGCGACCAAGTAACTCCACGCGAGGGGCTCCGGCCCCTCGACTCCCGCGCGCGGACTACCGCGCCCAAGCAAACTCGAAGTTCCGTCCGATCTCGGAGAAGACAATGGCCAAGGAAAAGCCTGGCGAAGGCGATCAGCCACGTGGACATCGCGAAGGGCGGGATTAATCCGCGACGCGACGAAGACGGTGACGATCGCGGTCTCGCACGTGGAGTACGAGAGCGAGAAGCGTCACTACGCGCACGTTTGATATTCCCGGCCACGCCGACTACATCAAGAACATGATCACGGGCGCGGCGCATGGATTTCAGCGATCCGGTCGTGTCGGGAAGACTTCAGATGTCGCAGACGCGCTGAGCACGTTCTTCTCGCGTTGTATCGGCCTCCAGAAACATCGTGGTCGCGCTGAATAAGTATGACTTAGCCGACGATCCCGAGATGCTTCGACCCTCGTGGAGATGGGAAGTCCGCGAGCTCCCGAACAGGCGCTGCCCTCTGCCAGGCTGGCGAAGGTCGTGGAAGGTCAGGCGTTCCCGGCGCGCTGAACGGCGCAGGCGGAGAACCGATCGGAGCAACAGGCGTCGATAGCGAGATCCCGGATCCGGTCCGCGACACGGACAAGCCGTTCCTTTTGATATATCGAGGACGTGTTTCGATTACAGGGCCGCGGCACGGTCGTGACGGGTCGTATCGAGCGGCGGTGGAAGACGGGCGAGGAGGTCGAGATCATCATTTCGCGACACGCAAGACGGTCGTGACGGGCGTGGAGATGTTCCGCAAGCTGCTCGGACGAGGTCGCGGGCGCGGGCGACAAATCGCCGGCGTCCTTTCCGCGGCACTGAGAAGACCGACGTGGAGCGCGGCCAGATCCAGGCAAGCCGGGGACGGTGACGCCACAAGAAGTCTGAGGGCAGGCTTACGTCCGAAGAAGGAGTGAGGGCGGCCGTCACACGCCGTTCTTCACCAACTCACCGGCCGCAGTTCTACATGCGGACGACGGACGTGACGGGCAACTCGCCAGCTCCGGAAGGCACCAAGACACGCCGTGCCGGGCGACAACATCACGATGACGATCTCGCTCATCACCCCCGTCGGTCTCGAGGAGCAGATGCGCTTCGCGATCCGCGAGGGCGGCCGCACCGTCGGCGCCGGCATCGTCACCAAGATCCTCGAGTAAGGAAGAAGACAGATGGCTTCCGCCACCACGATCCGCATCCGCCTCCGGGCATTCGATCACCAGCTCCTCGACAAGTCGGCGAACGACATCGTCGAGACCGCGAAGCGTACCGGCGCGCGCGTGGCGGGACCCATCCCGCTTCCGACGCACATCTCTCGCTACACCGTCCTCCGCGGACCGCACGTCGACAAGAAGTCGCGCGAGCAGTTCGAGGTCCGGACTCACAAGCGCCTGCTCGACATCCTCGAGCCGACGCAGCAGACCCTGGACGCGCTCATGAAGCTCGATCTGTCTGCGGGCGTCGACGTCGAGATCAAGTCGCCGCGCTGAGCCGGCAACCGAACTTAGAGGTTCATCATGGCAACCGTTGATGTCTACAACCTGAAGCGCGAAAAGGTCGGCACGGTCGACCTCGCGGATGAGGTCTTCGCCACCGAGGTGAAGGAGCATCTCTTCTACGAGGTGGTGAAGGCGCAGCTCGCGAGCAAGCGTCAGGGCTCCGCGACCGCGAAGAACCGCTCCGCCGTCGCCGGCAGCACCAAGAAGCTCTACAAGCAGAAGGGCACGGGGCGCGCGCGTCACGGCTCGATCCGTGCGCCGGTGTTCGTCGGTGGCGGTCAGGCCCACCCGCCGCGCAACCGCGACTGGAGCTACCGCCCGCCGCGCCAGGTGCGCCTCGGCGCGCTCCGCTCGGCGCTCTCGAAGTTCGCCAAGGAAGGCCGCCTCGTCGTGGTCGACCGCTTCGAGCTCGCCGAGATCAAGACGAAGGGCCTCCTCCAGGCGCTCGGCGCGCTGAAGACCGAGCGTCACACGCTCGTCGTCGACGTCGCCGGCAACGAGAACCTTCGCCTGTCGATCCGCAACTGCGAAGATCACCAGTTTTTGCCCCCCGAGGGCGTGAACGTCTACGACCTCCTGCGCCATGACACCCTCGTCCTCTCGAAGGACGCGGCCAAGGCGCTCGAGACTCGCTGCCTCTCCAAGGCGGAGAACAAGCCTGGCAAGAAGGCTGGTGCGAAATGACCCCCGAGTCCGTCATCCGTAAGCCGATCTTCCTCACGGAGAAGAGCAACACGCTCCGTGGTCAGAATCAGGTCGTGTTCGAGGTCCTCCGGACCGCGAACAAGGTCCAGATCAAGGAAGCCGTCCAGAAGCTCTTCAGCGTGAAGGTGGAGAGCGTCAACACCATGCTCTATCGCGGCAAGGACCGCCGCATGGGGCGTGGCTACGCCAAGATGCAGAACTGGAAGAAGGCGGTCGTGACCCTCGCCGAGGGCGAGAACATCGACTTCTTCGCAGAGACGAGCGAGAGCTGAGATGGCCATCAAGAACTACAAGCCGACGTCGCCTGCACGGCGCTTCTACTCCGGCTACGACTTCAAGGAGCTCACCCCCGGCAAGAAGCCGGAGAAGAGCCTCCTCGAGCACCAGACGTCGACGGGCGGGCGCAACGCGCACGGCCGCATCACCAGCCGCTTCCGCGGCGGTGGTCACAAGCAGCGCTACCGCGTCATCGACTGGCGCCGCGACAAGATCGGCGTTCCGGCCGTGGTCGCTTCGATCGAGTACGATCCGAACCGCACCGCGCGCATCGCCCTCCTCAACTACGTCGACGGCGAGAAGCGCTACATCCTCGCTCCGACGGGGATGAACGTCGGCGACACGGTCGTCGCGAGCCGCAACGCGGACATCAAGCCCGGCAACTCGATGCCGCTCCGCCACATCCCGCTCGGCACGATGATCCACAACCTCGAGATGCGGAAGGGCAAGGGCGGCCAGCTCGTTCGCTCGGCCGGCTCGGGCGCGGTTCTCATGGCGAAGGACGGCGACTACGCGCAGGTCCGCATGCCGTCGGGCGAGGTCCGCATGATCCATCAGGACTGCCAGGCCACCATCGGCCAGGTGTCCAACATCGATCACGCGAACGTCTCGCTCGGCAAGGCTGGCCGCGTTCGCTGGATGGGCAAGCGCCCCCACAACCGCGGCGTCACGATGAACCCGGTCGACCACCCGATGGGCGGCGGCGAGGGTCGTACCTCCGGCGGTCGGCATCCATGCTCGCCGTGGGGTCAGCTCGCCAAGGGTCTCAAGACCCGCAACAACAAGCGTACCGACGCGATGATCGTGAAGCGTCGCGGCCAGAAGGGCTAAGGGAGTAAGTCATGCCGCGTTCAATCAAGAAGGGCGCCTTCATCGACGGTCATCTCATGGAGAAGATCGCCGCCGCCCAGGCGACGCAGTCCAAGAAGGTCATCAAGACCTGGTCGCGCCGCAGCACGATCACTCCGGAGGCCATCGGCCTCACGTTCGCGGTCCACAACGGCCGCAAGTTCATCCCGGTGTTCGTCACGGAGAACATGGTCGGGCACAAGCTCGGCGAGTTCGCCCCGACGCGCACCTTCCACGGGCACCAGGGCGACAAGAAGGCCAAGGTCGGCGGCAAGCCCGGCGGCAAGTAGACCGCGCCCCACGGCGCCTCGCGCGCCCCATCTTGACGGCCCCGGATCTTCGGATCTCGGGGCTGTCCTTTTTTGGGGGGTCGCCCGCACTCGCGTCGCGCGCGCGGATCACGCCCGTCGCGTGATCGAGCCCACCAGGTGAGGCGCGCGTGAGGAGCCCTCGTCGCGGAGGCGCAGACCGAGGTCGATGCGCAGCGCCGCGTTGATGAGGCCGAGGTGGCTGAACGCCTGCGGGAAGTTGCCGAGCAGCGTGCGGTCGCTCGGCACGATCTCCTCGGCGAGGAGCCCGAGGTGATTCGCGGCGTCGGCGTGCGCGACGAAGATCTCGCGCGCTTCGTCGAGGCGGCCGAGGAGCGCGAGCGCCTCGACGAGCCAGAAGCCGCAGAGGACGAACGCGCCCTCGGGGCCGCCCACGCCGTCGGCGTCGTGGTAGCGGTAGACGAAGGGGCCGTCGGCGAGCTCTCGGCGGACCCACGAGACGGTCGCTTCGATCCGGGGATCGTCGTCCGGGAGGAAGCCCGCCGTCGGCAGGAGGAGGAGGGCCGCGTCGGGGCGGTCCTCGCCGTAGACGCTGACGAAGTGGCGGCGCGTCCGATCCATGCCGCGCGCGCAGATGTCGGCGTGGACCTCGGCGGCAGAGCGCGCCCATCGCTCGGCGAGGTCTTTGCGTCCGAACGAGGTCGCGAGGTGGCCGCCGCGATCGAACGCGAGCCAGTTCATCAGCTTCGAGTGGACGTTGTGGCGGACGCCGTGCCGCGGCTCCCACATGCCGTGATCGGCGTCGCCCCACTGGGTCTCGGCGCGCGTGATGATGCTCGCGAGCTTCTGCCAAGCGTGGAGCGTC
>JAHBWC010000046.1 GCA_019637225.1 Labilithrix sp. | reverse complement strand
CCACGGCGCCGCCGCCGCGCGTGCCGCCGAAGGAGACGCCCGCCCAGGCCGGCCGCCGGCTCGCGCTCATGACGCTCCTCGATCGCATCGCCGACGCGGTCGATCTCTCGCCGCTCCGCGCGAGCCCGACGGTGTCAGACGCATTCACCCAGCAGATCGAGCGCGCCGCGCGCGATCAGGCGAACGCGATGCGCGAGGAGGGCGACGCCCCCGAGGGGATCGACCTCGACGCCGTCGTGCGCGACGCGCACCGTGAGCTCGTCGGTCTCGGCGCGTTCGGCCCGCTCCTCGAGGACGAAGAGGTCTCCGAGATCCACTGCGTCCGCTTCGATCAGCTCTTCACGATCCGCGGGGGCGCGAGCGTCGGCGCCGAGCCCACCGCGTTCAGCAGCGAGGAGGCGCTCTACCGGGTCATCGCGCGCCTCGCGCAGCAGAGCGGCGATCCCTGGAGGCCGGGCGAGACCGTCGTCGAGCGGCGACTCCCGCGCGCCGCGCTCGTCGCGATCGCGCCCCCGGCCGCGGCGAACCACGTGGTCTCCATCCGCAAGCGGCGTCGCGTCGAGGCGACGCTCGAGGAGCTCACGCGCGCCGGCTCGGTGTCGAAGGCGATGGCGCAGTTCCTCGAGGCCTGCGTCGCGGCGCGCGCCAACGTCCTCGTCTCCGGCAGCTCGCCGCTGCCGCTGCTCGCGGCGCTCGCGGCGGCCGGCGGCGCAGGCGGCGAGCGCGTCGTCGTCGTCCAGGACGTCGAGGAGATCGGCGTCGGCAACGCGCACGCCGCGAACCTCTCGCTCGGCGACACGCGGAAGCTCGGCGAGGAGTGCGTGCGCGCCGGCTCGAAGCTCCGCGCCGATCGGCTCATCGTCACGCAGCTCGCGGGCGGCGTGGCGGCGGCGACCGTCGACGCGATGGCGGAGGGCAGCGACGGCGTGCTCGCGGCGCTCGTCGCGCCGACGCTCCGTCAGGGCATCGGGCGCCTCGTGGCGCAGCTCGTCCTCTACCGCCCCGGGCTCTCGCTCGAGGGGATGCGCGAGGTCGTGGGCGAGGCCTTCGACATCGCGGTCGAGATCGGCGCCTTCCCGGATGGCCGCCTCCGCGTGACGCGCATCGCCGAGCTCGGCGGCGCGGACGCCAAGGGCATCGTCGCGCGCGACCTGTTCGTCTTCAACGCCGACCCCGCGGGCGGCGAGGGCAGCTTCAGCGCGACGGGTGTGGTCCCGCGCATCGCCAACGAGCTCGCCGCGCGCGGCATGAAGCTCGACGCGTCGCTCTTCAAGCGATCGGGGCGCTGAGTCCGGTCGGCGCGTCGCCGCGCCCTCATCTCCGGCCGGCGCGTCGCCGCGCCCTCATCTCCGGCCGGCGCGTCGCCGCGCCCTCATCTTCGGCCGGCGCGTCGCCGCGCCGACGACCTCAGGTCGAGGCCTGCTCCTCGGCGCGCTTCACCATCTTGCGGTGGGTGAGGCGCTTCTTGAGCGGGCCCATGTGGTCGATCATCAAGACGCCCTGGAGGTGGTCGTACTCGTGCTGGATCGCGACGGCGAGCAGGCCCTCGGCCTCGAGCTCGAACCACGCGCCGGCACGGTCCTGCGCCCGGACGCGCACGTGCGCCGCGCGGTCGACCTCTTCCTGGACGCCGGGGAAGCTGAGGCAGCCCTCCTGCCAGGCGATCTCCCCCTCGCGCTCGAGGATCTCCGGGTTGATGAAGACGCGGAGATCGCTCGGCGCGTTCTCCTCGGCGACGTCGACGATGAAGAGCTGGAGCGCCTCGCCGATCTGCGTCGCCGCGAGGCCGACGCCGGGGGCCGCGTACATGGTCTCGGCCATGTCATCGACGAGCTTCTGGATTTCGGGCGTGATGGCCTCGACCCGCTCGCCGCGCTCGCGCAGGCGCTTGTCCGGGTAGTGGAGGATGGTGCGAATCATGACTCCCCGAGAGCCTAACCCGCAAACCGGTGCGGCGCGAGTGGGTCACGGCGGAAGCCGCGGCGCGGAGGACACCGCGGCGGGTGGGCGCTCTCGGCCGATCGCTCCGGGCGGCCGTCAGTCCGGGTAGACGATGCGGCCGTGGACGTACGCGTCCTCGCCGACGAGCTCCCACGACGGCGCGGCGATTCGCGGCGCCTGCTGCGGCGTGTCAGGCCCGGCCCAGTCGACCGCGCCCGGCCGCCCGCGCGGACCGAGCAGGATCGGCGCGAGGAATGCGTGGAGCTCATCCGCGAGCCGACCCGCGAGGAAGCTGCCCGCGAGCTCCGCGCCGCCCTCGACGAGCATCGTGACGACGCCGCGCTGGGCGAGCATGCGGAGCGCGGCGACGACGTCGAGGCGGCCCTCCGCCGAGAGCGGCATCCGGATGCACTCGACGCCGAGGTTGGTCAGGGCATCCTCGGCCTCGGAGCTCGCGTCGGGACCGCAGAGCACGAGCGTCGGGATCTCGCGCGCCGTCTGCGCGAGGCGGGACTCGGGGACGAGGCGGAGGTTCGTGTCGAGCACGACGCGGAGCGGGCTCTCGCCGGGCGCGTCGCGCACGGTGAGGTGCGGATCGTCGGCGACGGCCGTGCCGATCCCGACCGCGACCGCGTCGGAGCGCGACCTGAGGAGGTGGACCTTCGCGCGGGCGTCCGGTCCGGTCACCCACTTCGACGCGCCCGAGCGCGTGGCGATGCGGCCGTCGAGCGAGAGCGCGAGCTTGAGCGACACGTACGGCAGCCCCGTCGTGACGTGCTTCGTCCACGGCAGGATCTGGGTCCGGCACTGCGCTTCGCGGACGCCGAGCGCGACCTCGACGCCCGCGGCCTTCAGCGCCTCGATGCCGCCGCCGTCGACGTGAGGGTTGGGGTCGCGGCAGCCGACGACGACGCGCGCGATCTTCGCCGCGATGATGACGTCGGTGCAGGGCGGCGTGCGCCCGTGGTGGTTGCAGGGCTCGAGCGTGACGTAGAGCGTGCCGCCCGCCGCGCGCTCGCCGGCGGCGCGGACGGCCGAGGTCTCCGCGTGCTCGGTGCCCGCGCGCTCGTGGTGGCCGGTCGCGACGAGCTCGTTGTTCTTCACGACCACGGCGCCGACGTGCGGGTTCGGCGAAGGGCGTCCGCTCTTGGCGTGGACGAGGGCCAGATCCATCCAGCGCTCGTCCTCGAGCGTCTGCGGGTCTGCCGACGCCGGCGGCGGCAGCTGGGACGGTCGCTTCGACTTCTGCTCGGCGTCGGTCATGGCTGCGCGCCCTCGCCGTTGTCTTCGCTCGCGGTCTTGTCGTTCGCGGCCTCGGGGCGCGTCAGCACGGAGCGCCCGCTCGAGAGCTGATCGATCTCCGAGCGGAGCTCGTCGATGTCCTTGAACTGCCGGTACACGCTCGCGAACCGAACGTAGGCCACGGGATCGACCTCGCGGAGGTGCCGCATCACCCGCTCTCCGACCTTCTCGGAGGGGATCTCTTTCTCCCCCGAATCGATGAGCTCGCGCTCGATGGCGTCGACGATCTGCTCGATGCGCTCGAGCGGGACGGCCCGCTTGTCGCAGGCGCGGCGGAGACCGGACAGCGCCTTCTGCCGCTCGAAGGTCTCGCGGCGGCCGTCCTTCTTCACGACGAGCGGGACGACCTCTTCCACGCGCTCGTAGGTGGTGAAGCGCCGCGCGCAGGTCTCGCACTCGCGGCGGCGACGGATGACGTCACCGGCCGTACCGGCGCGCGAGTCGGTGACCTTGCTCTCGAGTTGGCCGCAGAAGGGACACTTCACGATGGGCTCGACCTTGGCCTCGCCACGGTCGCTCGCGACCTTGGACACATGTTCACGGGGCTCCGCCCCGGTTCGGTTCGATCTTCTCGCGACGGCGGGCGTGGCGGGGATCCATGTCGGCGGCTTCGTCGAGCCACGCGGCGACGATGTCGAGCGCGAGGCCCTTGCCGACGACGCGCTCGCCGAGCGCGAGGATGTTCGTGTCGTTGTGCTGCCGCGAGAGCCGCGCCGTGTAGGTGTCGGAGCACACGACGCAGCGGATGCCCGCGTGGCGGTTGGCGGCGATCGACATCCCGACGCCGGTTCCGCACACGAGGATCCCGCGGTCGAGCTTGCCCTCGAGGATCGCGGTCGCGAGCCGGTGAGCGTAGTCGGGGTAGTCGGTGCTCGCGTCCGAGGTCGTGCCGAGGTCGAGGACCTCGGCGCCGGGGCGCTCGCGCAGCACGGGCACGAGCTCCGACTTGAGCCGGAACCCACCGTGATCGGAGGCGATGCCGATGCGCACGACGACTCAGCCCTCGTACCGGGAGAAGACGAGCGAGCAGTTGGTGCCGCCGAAGCCGAACGAGTTGTTCAGCGCGTGCTTGATCGGGCGCTCGCGCGCCGTGAGCGGCACGTAGTCGAGCGGGCAGGCGGGATCGGGATCGGTCAGGTTGATCGTCGGCGGGATCTTGCCCTCCGAGATCGCGAGCGCGCAGATCGCGCTCTCGACGGCGCCGGCCGCGCCGAGGAGGTGACCCATCATCGACTTGGTCGAGCTCACCCAGAGCTTCTTGTCGGTCGCGTGGGCCTTGAAGACCTCGATCATCGCCTCGGTCTCGGCGATGTCGCCTACCGGCGTCGAGGTCCCGTGCGCGTTGAGGTAGTCGATCTGGTCGGGCGAGAGGCCCGCGTCCTTCAGCGCCATCCGCATCGAGCGCTGGGCGCCCTCGCCGTGCGGCGCGGGCTGCGTGAGGTGGTTCGCGTCGCTCGAGGCGCCGTAGCCCGTCACCTCGGCGTAGATCTTCGCGCCGCGCTTCGTCGCGCGCTCGAGCGTCTCGAGGACGAGCACGCCCGCGCCTTCGCCGCAGACGAAGCCGTCGCGGCCCTTGTCGAACGGACGGCTCGCCTTCTCGGGCTCCTCGTTGCGGCGGGACAGGGCGTACATGGCCTCGAAGCCGCCGATGCCGACCGGTGTGACGGTGGCTTCGGCCCCGCCGGTGACCATCACCTGGGCGCGTCCGCGCCGGATCCACTCGAAGGCCTCGCCGAGGGCGTGCGCGCCGCTCGAGCACGCGCTCGTGGTGCAGTAGCTCGGGCCCTTGAGCCCGTGCATCATCGAGACCTGGCCGGCGGCGAGGTTCGCGATGATGCCGGGGATCGAGTACGGGCTGACCTTCTGCGGGCCCTTGTCGATGATCGTCTGCTTCGTCCGCTCGAGCGTGGCGAGGCCGCCGAGGCCGACGCCGATGAAGCAGCCCGCCTCGTCGCGCTCCTCGTCGGTGAGCTCCAGCTGAGCTTCCTGGATCGCCATCTGAGCCGCGCCGCACGCGAACTCGATGAAGCGGTCCATCTCCTTCAGCTTCTTCTTCTCGACGAAGCGCGTCCCGTCCCAGCCCTTCACCTCGGCGGCGAGGCGGACGCGGAAGGCGGACGCGTCGAACAGGGTGATGGGACCTGCGCCGCTCTTGCCTGCGAGCAGAGCCTCCCAGGACTCCGCGCGGCCGATGGCGACCGGAGTGACGAGCCCGATACCCGTGATGACGACGCGATGCATGATCAGTCCTCGGTCCTCTCGTTCGTGGATCCTCTGCGATTGCGAAGAACCCGACCGCAGGGCGGTCGGCGGAAGAGAAGGCGAGGCCGACGGCGGCAGCCTTACTTCTTCGCGTGCTTCTCGATGTAGTCGATCGCGTCCTGGACGGTGCGGATCTTCTCGGTGTCCTCGTCCGGAATGTCGATCTCGAAGGCCTCCTCGAACGCGAGGACGAGCTCGACCAGACCGAGGGAGTCCGCGCCGAGGTCCTCGATGAACGTGGACTCGGGCTTGATGTCCTTCTCCTCGACGTCCAGCTGCTCCTTGATGATGCGCTTGACCTCGCTCGCGATGTCCTGGGCCATTTTCCTTATGCCTCGTCGATTTCTACGTTCGGTTCAGCGCCCAGCCTGCGGCGGTCCGCAGCGTGGGTCGAGGGAGCTTCGTGGGCGCTTTCTACACAGCCTTGCCGGGGACCGCAACCACGCAAGCTCGGGGTTCGAGCTTCGGGCCCCGCCGCGGAGCCCCGCGGCCCGGCGCGCGCCTACGACGTCGCGCGTTAGAGCGCGTCAGACGTACATGCCCCCGTTGACGCGGAGGACCTGACCGGTGACGTAGGCGGCCTCGTCGCTGGCGAGGTAGACGCACGCGCCGGCGATCTCGCGCGCCGTGCCGGTGCGGCCGAGCGGCACGACCTTCACGAGCTGCTCCTTCATCGCGTCGGTCATCGTGCTGGTCATGTCCGTGTCGATGAAGCCCGGCGCGATGACGTTCACGGTGATGTTGCGCGTGGCGTACTCGCGGCCGATCGACTTGGCCGCGCCGATGAGGGCGGCCTTCGACGCGGCGTAGGCCGTCTGGCCGACGTTGCCCATCTCGCCGACGACGCTCGACATGAAGACGATGCGGCCGGTCTTCGCACGCATCATCGTCTTCACCGCGGCCTTGGCGCAGGCGAGGGCGCCCTTCACGTTGACCTGCCAGAGCCGGTCGAGGTCCTCGTCCTTCAGCCGGAGGAGCAGCCCGTCGATCGAGATGCCGGCGTTCGCGACGAGCACGTCGAGGCGACCGTGGCGCTTGGTGATGTCCTCGATCGCCGCCTCGCACGCCTTCGGATCGGCGACGTCGAAGCCGCTGATCTCGGCCTTGCCGCCGGCCTTCACGATCGCGTCCGCGACCTCGCGCGCAGCGGCCTCGCCCTTCACGTAGTTCACGATCACGGTCGCGCCGTGCTCGGCGAGCGCCTCGCAGCACGCCCGGCCGATGCCGCGCGAGCCGCCGGTGACGAGGGCAACTTTTCCATCGAGCTTGAACATTGCGGGTCTCCTCAGGAAGCCGGGGGCGCGAGGAACGCGCCGAGCCCGTCGAGGCTCGTGACGTCACCCACGCTCGCGATCTTCATCTCCTTGGCGATGCGCTTGCCGAGGCCGGCGAGCACCTTGCCCGGACCGATCTCGATCGCGTGCGTGATGCCTTCGAGGTGCATCAGCCGCACGGCCTGCTCCCAGCGCACCGCGCCGTCGACCTGCCGGACGAGCAGCTCCTTCACGCGCGCGGGATCGGTGTTGGGCCGCGCGTCGACGTTCGCCACCACCGGGAACGCGAGCGGCTTCACGTCGACCTTCTCGAGCTCGGCGGCGACGACCGCGCCGGCGGGCCTCATCAGCGCGCAGTGGAAGGGCGCGCTCACCTTGAGCGGGATCGCCTTGCCCTTCTCGTCGCCGGCGCGCACCGACACGCGCGCGACCGCCTTCGCGGAGCCGGCGATCACGATCTGCCCCGGCGCGTTGAAGTTCGCGCACGACACGACGCCGAGCGGCGCGCCGGCCTCGTCCTTTTCGGCCTCGACTTCCTTGCAGAGCTCCTCGAGACGGCCGGCCTCGAGCCCCATGATCGCGGCCATCGCGCCGACGCCGGGCGGGACCGCGTCCTGCATCGCGCGGCCGCGGGCGCGGACGATGCGCACGGCGTCCTCGAGCGTGAGCGCGCCGGCGGCGACGAGCGCCGAGTACTCGCCGAGCGAGTGCCCGGCGGCGAAGCGCGGCGCCTCGAGGTCGGGGTAGCGCTCGCGGACGGCCGCCAGGGCCGCGATGCTCGTCGTCACGATCGCGGGCTGCGCGTTCGCGGTGAGCGTGAGGTCGGCCTCGGGCCCCTCGAGGATCAGCTTCGAGAGCGGCTCGCCGAGCGCGGCGTCGGCGCGGTCGAACACGTCCTTCGCGGCGCGCGACGCCTCGACGAGATCTCGTCCCATTCCGACCGACTGCGAGCCCTGGCCGGGAAACAACCACGCGAGCATCATCGGCGCGCGAGATAGCGCAGGTTGGGGGCCCCGCCAAGCGCCGGCGGCGAGCGCGAAACGCTGCCGCGCGCGCCGGCGGCAGCCCGGCGCTCACCGGCAGCGGTCGTCGCAGGCGTCGCGGAGGGAAGGGCACGTGCTGAGCGGAGGCACCGGGGTGGCGCTCGGGAGCGCGAGGTTGATGACCGCCACGCCTCCCTCGGCCGAGACGGCGACATCCGAGCAGCCCACGAGCAGATCGTCGGCGCCGCGCGAGGCGATCGCGAGGATCGAGTGCTTGCCGAGCGGGAGCACCAGCGGCGGCGCGAGCCCGAAGGCGATGTCGCAGACCGGAACCGAGGGCGGGTCGAGCACGACCGGCGGGAGATCGGTCTGGTTGGTGATTCGCTTCAAGTAGATGCGCTGGCATCCGCCGGGGGCCGGATCGTCGTAGACGACGAACTTCACGTCGCTCGACGCGATCGCCATCGCCGTCGACGGGAAGACGACCTCGAGCTGGACGCTCGCCTCCGCCTCCTTCGCGCACCCCGCCGCCGTCGGGGCGAGCACGGCGAGCGCGGCGAGGACGAGAGCGCGCCCCGAGCCAAGGGGCGAGCGCGGGTGGGGGAAGGCGCGCATCGGTCGGGAAATGCTACCATGACGCCCAAGCGAAATGGCTGGCCCCACCTCGTGTTCGTCCCGCTGGTCGCTGCTGGGTGGCAGGCCGAGAGGCCTCTCGGCGGTCGCCCTCGCGCTCGTCGCGATCCCGATCGGGCTCCTGGCCTTCGGATCGAACCAGGCCTGCACCGAGCCGAAGGTGGTCGTCGCCGACCCGCCGATCGTGATCGGCGCGACCGTCGACCTGACGAAGCAGAAGGACTTCGGCGCGGGCTCGCAGCGCGTGCTCCGCGTCGCCGAGCAGCAGCTCAACGCCGTCGGCGGCGTCCTCGGGCGGCGCGTCGTGCTCGACATCCGCGACGACGGAGGCGACGGCTCGCTCATCGGGCCCATCGCGGCGGACTTCATCGAGCGCGGCGTGGCGGGCTTCGTCGGTCCGAGCACCACCGACGCCCTCAAGAACATGCACGCGGCGTTCAGGGACGCGCGCATCCCGATCCTCACGCCCTTCGCGACGTCACCCGAGGTGCCGCTGCTCCAGGACGGGAAGGACCGCTACCTGTTCCGCACCTCGTGCGCGGTCGAGTACCAGGCGCGCGCGATCGCCCGCTACGCGCTCGGCGGCTCCTTCGCGCCGCCCGGCGTCGTCTCGCCGAGCGAGCCCGAGCCGAAGGACTCGGGAGCGGCCGACGCCGACGCCGACGGCGGCGAAGAGCCGGCGCCCGTCGCCGACGCCGGGTCCCAGCCTCCGTTCCGGGCCTGCACGAAGATGGCGGTGCTCTTCGCCGAAGACGCTCCAGGCAAGGGGAGCGCGACGATCGAGTCGCTCCGGGCGGAGTACTCGCGGTTCGGCGGCGTCCTCAAGGACTTCATCATCAAGCCGGGGGCCGCCACCTACGCGGCGGAGGCCGCGAGCGTGATCAAGGCCGCGGAGGCCGGCGAGGTCGAGTGCCAGACGCTGCTCATGTTCGCCGCCGACGGCGGCAAGTACATGCGCGAGTTCCGCAGCGCGACGGAGGGCCAGGGCGCGTTCTCGCCGACGAGCTTCGCGACCTTCGGGTTCATCCGCTTCTACCAGCAGGGGTTCATCGAGGCGGGCCGCGTCGACGCGAAGAACACGAACGAGCTGTCGAAGGTCGACGGCGTCCTCGGCGCGGCCTGCAACCAGGAGCGCGACACGAGCCCCGAGTGGGCGCGCTTCAACGCGCTCTACCGGTCGCAGTTCCCGCCCGCCGCCGACGCGGGCAACCTCCCGTCGCCGATCCCGCAGATCTACGACTCGGTCATCCTCCTCGCGCTCGCGATCGAGAAGGCGGGCAACCTCGACAATCGCGTCGCGATCCGGGACGCGCTCTACGAGGTCTCCTCGCCGCCGGGGGACTCCTACGGACCGGGCCAGCTCGCGGAGGCGCTCAACGCCGTCCGGAGCGGCCGCGACATCGACTACACCGGCGCGTCGGGGACCTTCGACATCGACGACCAGGGCGACACGGCCCTCGAGGTCATCCTCTGGAAGGTCTCGGGGAACGGCTTCGTGTCGATCCCCGATCTCCGGCCGGGCGATCTGCGGAAGTGAGCGCGCGGCTCCCGGCGGCGAGCCGGGGGCGCGGCTCCGGGCGCGTTCGAGGGCCCGAATCAGTTGTCGAGCGAGCCGGAGTCTTGTTGCGGCGAGCCCGTGTCGGGCGTCGAGGTCGGGGTCGTGCCGGTGGGCGTCGAGGTCGCGGGCGGGTTCGGTGCGCTCGTCGTCGTCTCCGTCGACGTGGGCGCGGTCGTGCGACGGCCGCCGCCCTCGTAGCCGCCCTCGTCGAAGATGCAGCCCGAGCCGAGCGCCACGGCGGCCGCGGCCGTCACGAGCATCGCGGCCATGCCCGCGCTGAACGCGACGCGGCGGCGCTTCCGGACCCGTCGGGAGGGCTTCGGCGTGGCGGACGGTCGGCTCATTGGCAGTTCCACCCCTTCGCTTCGCACGTGCACGTGGGTTCGGCTTGACCGGTCGCGCCGCTCGCCGGGCACTCGCGGTCGAGCATGTAGAAGCCGAGGCACGGCCGGCTCTCCAGGATGACCGTCGTCGGACAGGGCGGGTAGTCGACGTTGAAGGCGACGCTCTTCTGCAACACGCCGTCCAGCATGACCTCGCAGATGTAGCTGCCGGGGCTGAACGGCGCCTCCTGGTCTTCCTTCAGCCGGCCCTCTTCGTCGAGCGACGTGGGGATCAGCGTGAGGCTGACGGTCGCAGGCCTATCCTTCGTGATGGTCGGGCGGATGTCCGTGGCGACGACCACGACGTCGATGGGCTCGAAGTCGTCGGTCCCGAGCGGCGCGCCGCGGATCTGCCGGATGAGGATCTCGACGGTCACGTCCGGGCGACCGACACCGACCTCCGCGACGCACGTGATGCCGGAGGAGTCCGTGAAAAAGACGCTGCGGCGGCGCGCGCCGTCCTCGTCGAGCGACATCCACACGTCGCCGACGTTCGCTGTCGCGGAGCACGCCGGCAGCGCGCTCGTCACGAGCGTGCCGAGCAGCGCGGCCGCGCCGAGTCTGCGGAAGGTCATCCTCCCCAGCATAGCGCAGTTTCTCGCGAGCTTGCGCCCTCGCCGCGCGCCGGCCCCGAGCGCGCGGCCCGCGCGATTTCGCCCGCGGATCCGCAGGCGAAGCGCGCGACGACGCGCTCGCGGCGCGCTGGCCGCGGGCGAGCGCCTCCGACCGGGGGGCGCCGGGTCGAGCGTCTCGAGACCAGCCGCGGGGCCGTCAGGCCTTCGCGGCGGTCTTCTTGGTCGCCTTGACCTCGCGGCCCTTGTAGTGGCCGCAGGATCCGCACGCGCGGTGGGGCGTCACCGGCTCGCCGCAGTTCGGGCAAGCGATGAGCTGCACGGGCGTCACCTTGTCGTGGTTGGCGCGACGCATGTTGCGCTTCGATCGGCTGGTTCGCCTCTTCGGGACGGCCACGGCTAACTCCTTCGGACTTCTTCTTCGAGGTCAGGTGCGTGCTTGGGAGGGCTCTTCACTTCGGCTTTCGCGCCGCGAAGTCGAGCAGCGGCGCGAGCCGCGGGTCGATGGGCTTGTCGCCCGCCCTTTCCACATCAGGGGCGGGGGACATACCTGGGCAAGCCTCCGAGCACAAGGGGATCATGGGGATCTCGAGGACGAGCTCGTCCCGGACGAGGTCGTCGAGGGCCACGGTCTCTCCCTCGAAGGGCAGGGTGTCGGCCTCTTCGTCGGTCAGCTCGCCCTCGCCGTCGGCCTCGCCGGAGAGCCGCGAAGCCGGCACGTAGAGCACGCCGAGGTCGGAGTGGACGGTGAGGCTCGCGGGCTCGAGGCAGCGCGCGCACGGCATCGTCAGCCCGACGTCGAGCGTCCCGTGCACGACGACGTCGTGGCCGCTCTTCGACGCGCGGACGACGAGCGCGCCGTCGGTGCCGGCGGTCGTGGCCTCGTGACCCTCGAGAGCGCCGCGGACCCACGCGGCCCGTACCGGGAAGCGGTACTCCTTGCCGCCCGCGTCGAGCTCACTCACCGGGATGGAATACTCGTGTGCGCTCATGACGAAAGGGGCCTCGTGCGCGGACTTATAGGCATTCCGCGGCGCGGCGCAAGCCCGAGCTTCGCGGCCACGCCGCCGCCGAGCGGGACCGTCTCGCGTCGCGGCGCCCGCGCCGGCCGGGTCACTTCGTGACGACGTCGGCGGCCGGCTCGGTGATCTTGTCCGGATCGCCGAGGAACTCGAAGTGCATGGTGTCCTGCAGGACGTCGTGGCCGAGCCAGTAGAAGCCGTACTTCTCGAACGTCTCCACCCACGAGCGCGGCATGACCATGCGGTCCCAGACCGTCTTGTCCTTCTGCTTGCAGAGCGGGTGGTTGTTCCACGGCGCGACGCAGCCGCAGCACGTGTTCTTGTCGGGCTCGATGTCGATGGCGATCCCGTAGACGTGGTTCGAGATCTCGACGCCGCGGTAGGTGTTGTGGAAGCGAATGCCGCCCATCGCGCGCGGCTTGTACGCCTCGCCCGCGGGTCCGGCCTTCAGCGAGGCCTCGACGCACTTGAGCGCCGGGATGATCTTCGAGTGGACCTGGACGCTCATCCCCATGAACGACGTCGACTTCGCGTAGTACTTCGGCGGGTGCGGGTTCGACTTCGGGTTCCCGAAGCCCTCGAAGTAGCCGTACTTCTCGGTCCGGTACTTGATGGCTTCCTCGAGGAGCTTCCGCCCTTCCTTGAGCTTGTCGGCGTCGCTCGTGCGCGGGAACCAGTTGCCGCGAATCAGGAACGGCTGCGCGCTCTGCTCGCGGCAGTGCGCGGTCTTGCCGTCCGCGAGCGTGACGGTCAGCTTGCCCGGCGCCGCGGGAGCGGGATCCTTCGGGGGTGCGGCCTCCGCCTTCGCCTCCTTCGTCTCCTTCGCCTCCGGCGGCTTTTCCTTCTTCGCGTCGTCGCCACGGGCCGGGAGCGCCGAGGCACCGAGGAGGAGGAGGAGCGGCGCGGCGGCGAGGGTGCGGCGTACGGCGTGCATCGCTTAAAGGCTTTACAACGCCAGGACGCGATCTGTCACGACTCCTGCCCCGCGGGCGCAGAACGGATCGAGCACGGTCGAGCACGGACCGAAGCGCGACCGCGCGCCGTCGATCAGCGCCGGCGCTCGAACCGGAGGACCTCGCCGAGCGCCTCGTGCTCTTCGATCCCCACGCGCAGAAGGCCCGATCGCTCGAGGACGCGGATCGAGGCGGTGTGCCAGGGCGGCGTCGTCGCCGTCACCCCGGCGATCCCCGGCTGCGCGAGCGCCCACTCGACGCAGACCTTCGTGGCCTCGGACGCGAAGCCGTGGCGCTGCCATCGCTCCTCCACGCCGTAGCCGACCTCGGCCACGCCGCCCTCGGGCTTGCCGTGGAAGATGACGCTGCCGACGACGATCCGCGCTCCGTCGACGTCGCTCTTCGTGATGATGAGGCGGTCGCCCCAGAGGCGCGTCGCGGGATCGGCGCGGATGTGCTCGAGCGACGCGCTGAACGCGCGCTCGACCAGCGCACGGCCCGGCCACGCGTCGGGGACCTTCGCGTGCACGAGCTCTTCGATCGCCGCGCGGTCCCCGCGGAACGTCGCCTCGACGAGCGGCAGCGTGATCGGCTCGAGGATCAACCTCGGCGTGACGAGGACGTCCATGACTCCCGTGAAGCGTAGCCGACCTTCGGGGAGATGCCGCCGCGACGGCTCTCTGCTTCGCCCGGCGGGGCGCTGTTGACGGCGACCTTGAAAGAGCGGATATTTCGCACGCTAAATAATGCCGCCGCCGCCCGTCAGCCCGGAATTCAAGAGTGATGTCGACCAGGTCCTCGAGGCCATCATCTACCTCTACACGGAGAGCCGCCGCCTCACGAAGGAGCTCGCGCGTCGCGCCGACCTCACCGGACCGCAGCTCACCGTCGTGAAGATGCTCGAGCAGATCGGCGATCTGTCGCTCTCCGAGCTGTCGGAGCGCATCCGGGCGCAGAACAGCACCGTGACGGGGATCATCGACCGCATGGAGCGCGAGAACCTCGTCACGCGCGAGCGCTCCAAGGAGGACCGTCGCGTCGTCTACATCCGGCTGACGACGAAGGGGCGCCGCCTCGCCGAGGAGATCCCGATCGAGCCGATGGAGATCTTCCGCGGCGCGCTCGAGAGCCTCAGCGCCACCGAGGTGCGCGACCTCGTGAAGATCCTCGGCAAGGTGGCGCGCCGGGTGCAGCAGACGGTGCGGCGCGAGACCGCCGGCGATCCCGGCAAGGGATGAACAGGAGACGATGATGAGCCAGACCTTCGTGCGCGATCCGGACCTCTGCGTGATCACCTGCGCCGTCACGGGCGTGCTCGCGAACCGCAAGCAGTGCCCTGGGATCCCTTACACGCCGGAGGAGATCGGCGACGAGTGCAAGCGCGCCTACGACGCCGGCGCCGCGGTCGTGCACATCCACGCGCGGCGCGACGACGGCACGCCGACCTTCGACCCGAAGGTCTTCGCGCGCATCAAGGAGGAGGTGACCAAGCGCTGCCCGATCCTCCTGAACTTCTCGACGGGCACGGTCCTCGAGGACGTCTCCGAGCAGTGCGCGTACATCGGCGAGAGCCGGCCGCACATCGCCGCCCTCAACATGGGCACGATGAACTACTCGAAGTACTCCGAGAACAAGAAGTCGTTCGTCTTCGACATGGTGTTCCCGAACACGTACGCGAAGATCATCAAGCTGCTCGAGGCGATGAACGCCGCCGGCGTGAAGCCGGAGCTCGAGTGCTTCGACACCGGGCACACCCACGGGATCTGGCCGCTGCTCGACATGGGCGTGCTGAAGAAGCCGCTGCAGTTCTCGTTCATCGTCAACGTGCTCGGCGGGATCCCGCCGCTCGTCGAGAGCCTCCAGCTCCAGACGAAGATCATGCCGCCCGGCAGCGAGTGGGAGGTGATCGGCATCTCGAAGAGCGGCTGGCGCATGATCGGCGCGGCGCTCGCGCTCGGCGGCAACATCCGCGCGGGGCTCGAGGACAACCTGTACTTGCCGAGCGGCGAGATGGCGCGGTCGAACGGCGATCTCATCGAGGTCGCCGCGCGGATGGTGCGCGACTGCGGCCGCAAGGTCGCGACGGTGGAGCAAGCGAAGCAGATCCTCGCGCTCGATCAGGTCAAGCCGGGCGCGGCGACGGCGGCGCAGGCGACGCTGGCGTCCTGACGCGGGTCGCGGAGACGGAGCATCGCGGATGAGCAAGACCAAGCCTGCCACGCGCCTCTGGGCGAAGCTCCGGACGGCGGACGCCGGGGCCGTCCGGACGATCACGCTCTACAACCCCGAGCGCCGCAACGCGATCGGGCCGCAGATGGTCAACGAGCTCCTCTGGGCGCTCGCCGACGCGCACGAGGACGACGACGTCCGGGTCATCGTCCTCACGGGCGAGGGCAAGGCGTTCTGCGCGGGCGGCGACTTCGGCTCGATGAGCGGCGGGGCGTCCGATGGGCCGGAGCTCCCGCCGAAGGGCGACTACGCCGATCTCCTGCTCGCGATGGTCCGCGCCGAAAAACCGATCGTCGCGCGCGTGAACGGTCACGCGATGGGCGGCGGCCTCGGCCTCGTCGCGGCGTCGACGTTCGCGATCGCCGACAGCACGGCGAAGCTGGGGACGCCGGAGATCGACGTCGGGCTCTTCCCGATGATGATCATGGCGGTGCTCGCGCGGCTCGTCCCGCGCCGGGCGCTCCTCGACATGATGCTCCTCGGCAAGAAGCTCGACGCCCCGGAGGCGCGCGCGCTCGGGATCGTCAACGAGGTCGTCGCGTCGGCGGACCTCGACGGGGCGATGAGCCGGCTCTGCGACGCGCTCGCGTCGAAGAGCCCGAAGACGCTCGCGCTCGGCCTCCGCGCGTTCGCCGAGCAGGACGACATGGACCTCGCCTCGGCGCTGCCGCTCCTCCGCGGAAAGCTCGGCGAGTGCCTCGCGACGGAGGACGCGCGCGAGGGGCTCATGGCCTTCATGGAGAAGCGCGCGCCGGTCTGGAAGGGGCGTTGATCGAAAGCGCCGCGCGGCGCTTCGGTCAGGGCGCGAACTGGATCCGGTAGCGGTATTTCCCCGGCTTCTGATCCGTCGTGTAGGCCTTGATCAGGTACTTGCCGGCCTCGAACTTCTTCACCTCGCCGGGCCGGAGCGTCTTGCCGTTCACGATGAGGTCGAAGTCGACGGCGCCCTCGATCACGCCCTGGAAGAGCTCGAGCTTCTTGCCCGCGGGCGTGGTGAACGTCGAGTAGTCGACGTCGGAGCCGGGCGAGATCGCGCCGCAGAACGACAGCTCCCCGTCGAGCTCGTTCGCCGTGGCGGTCGTGCCGTTGTCCTCGATCTCGACGGCGGTGCCGACGGGGCAGTCGACCTCGATCTTCGGCGGCGTGTTCGCGCTGCCGCCCTCGGACGCGGGCGGGGGAGGGGGCGGCTCGGCGCCGGTGTCGAGCGCGGCGTCCTCTCCTTCGACCTCGGGCGGCGCGCCGTCATCGCCGCACGCGGTCAACGTCGCCGCGGAGAGGGAGGTCGCCGACACGGCCGCGGCGAGCCCGGCGAGCGCCGGCCAGAGCTTGAACGAGGACACCACACCTTACTATCCGCGTCCGGCCTCCGATGGGCAAGCCCATGGCGCTCGGCCTGACGCGGCGTCGGTCGGGGCGGACACGTGTCAGGCGCGTTCCGTAGCGGCGGCGTCGACGCTCGCGGGGCCGCCCCCGAGCGCGCGGGCCTCGTCGACGTGCACGAGCAGGTGACCGCTCGCGTCGAGGCCGGGCGGCACGAGGTAGATCCGCTCGCCGGCCTCGGCGCGGGTGAGCAGCGCGCCGAGCGCGGCCTCGTCGGTCGCGCGGATCTTGGTCGCGGGCATCGGCGAGGCGCGCCGGGCCATCGCGGCGGTCCAGCGCGCCTCGTCGGAGAGATCGCTCTCGTAGACGAAGCTCTTCGCGCGAAACTCGTGGGTGCCGGGCACCGCCGAGACGACGCGGATTGGGCCCATGCGCGTGTGGACGCGGACGCTCGGGTTCGCCCACTGCGCGACGCCGCGGAGCCTCTCCGCGCCGAGCATGCGGAGCGTGAGCGCCTTGACCCACGCGCCGGCGACGATCTTCGGCACCAGGCTGAGGAGCGAGACGCCGACGAACGCGCGCGGCATGACCGTGGGCGCCGCGAGGTAGGCCGCGGCGATCGCCTCGTCGTCGGGCGCGAGCCCGAGGCGCTTGCGGGTGGGGACGTCGAGCAAGGACGCGCGGCAGAGGAGCAGGCCGATCGCGCCGGGCAAGAGGTAGAGATCGCTGAGCACCCAGCCGGGGAGCGTGAGCTCGCCCGGGAACGCGTGCGCGTTGGCGGCGCGGTACCGCTCGACGAGATCGGGATGCTGCTCGGCCGCGCGGTAGTCGACCTTCACGCCGAACGGGCTCGTGTCGAGGGCCGCGGCGTTGTCCCGCGCGCCGAGCGCGGCGAGCGTGAGCTCGGGGTGGCGCGCGAAGAAGTCTCTCGCGAGAGCGTCGAGCGTCGTCGTCATCCGACCTCGCGGATCGCGGCGGCGAAGGTCGCCAGGCGATGCTCGTCGGGGACGTGGGTCTCGGGCGGGTCCGGCACGTGGCACACGAGGCAGCGGGACGCGCCGCCCGCCTTGCCGCAGACCTCGTCCATCTTCAGGAGAACGACTTCGACGCCGAAGCTCGCGACGAGCTCGCGGATTCGCGGCGGGACGAGGCTCGGGGCGAGCAGCGTCTTGCCGACGGGCAGGCCGTTCGTCGCGTAGCTCCGGATCTCGGCCTCGGTCACGTGAACGAGGCGCTCGCGCCCGAAGCGCGCTTCGAGCCGCGCGAGCGAGTCGCCGACGAGCACCTCGGGGCACACGAGGACGCGATCGCCGGCGGGCAGCGGCAGGAGCGCCATGTTCCCGTGGAACGCGGGCTCGCGGACCTCGACGGGGAGGACCTCGCCGGTGAAGTGCTCGCGCGCGCGCTCGAAGCCCGCGCGATCGGTGCGGCCGCCGAAGAAGAGCATCGTGACGCCGTCGAAGACGGCGACGTCGCCTTGCGCTTCCCACGTGCCGGCGCCGAGGTCGACGACCTCCCACCCGAGCTTCTCGGCGAGCTTCGCCCAGTGCGCGGCCTCACCCTTCCTGTGCTCGGCGAACATGCGCGGCAGGAGGAAGCGCGCGCGCCCGTCCGCGGCGCGGACGACGTGGCCGCACTCGGCGGCGTACGGCATCCCCGTCAGTCCGGGCGCGGGCGGCTGGACGATGACCGTCGCGCCGGTCCGCTCGATCGCCTCGGCGAGGCCGAGCCACTCGAGCCGCGCCTTCGCCGCGTCGACCGGCTCGGCTTCGCGGCTTCGGAAGTTGGCGCGCCCGCGGATCTGCCAGTCGGTCCCCGGCGGCGACATCAAGTAGAGGTCGGTCATCGCGCGCGGACGTTGGCAGAGGAGCCGACGTGTCGCAAGCGGCGGCCTCCCGAGGCGCGGAGGTCACGCTTGCCACGGAATGTTTCGTGTGCGAAGTATCTTGGCCATGCCGAACATGCGAGAGCTCGTCGCCGACCTCGAGGCCCGCCGCGCGAAGATTCGCGAGATGGGCGGTCCGGACAAGATCAAGAAGCAGCACGATCGCGGCAAGATGACCGCGCGCGAGCGCGTCGCTTCGCTGTTCGACGACGGCGTCTTCTTCGAGCTCGGCGCGCACGGCACGCAGATGGGGCTCGCCGCCGGGCCGGACGGATCGGACAAGCCGCCGGCGGACGCCGTCGTGACGGCGTTCGGCAAGGTCGACGGGCGGATGGTCTGCTGCGCCGCTTACGACTTCACGGTGAAGGGCGGCAGCATCGGCTACACCGGCGAGGAGAAGGTGACGCGCCTCCGCCAGATGAGCCTCCGCGGCCGCTGGCCGATGGTGTGGCTCGTCGACTCCGCCGGCGCGCGCATCGATCCGGGCGCCGCCCACGCCGACATGATCTCGCTCTTCGCCGGCTCGGGGCACCTCTTCCGCGAGCAGGTCGTGATGAGCGGCGTCGTCCCGCAGGTCGCGGCGATGGTCGGCCCCGGCGCCGCCGGCACCGCGTACATCCCGGGCCTCGCCGACTTCGTGCCGATGGTGAAGAACGTCGGCTCGCTCGCGCTCGGCGGGCCGCCGCTCGTCAAGGCCGTCACCGGTCAGGACATCGGCGAGCAGGAGCTCGGCGGCTCGAAGGTGCACTCCGAGACGAGCGGCGTCGGCGACGGCGAGTACGAGAGCGACGCCGCCGCGATCCAGGCGACGAAGAAGTACCTCTCGTTCTTCCCGTCGAGCTGCGACGAGAGCCCGCCGGACTTGCCCGTCACCGATCCGATCGATCGCCGCGAGGAGTCGCTGCTCGACCTCTTGCCCGAGTCGACGCGCAAGCCGTACGACATGTACAAGCTGATCCGCGCGATCGTCGACCACGGCGACATCCTCGACATCAAGCCGCGCTTCGGCCGGAGCATCATCACGTGCCTCGCGCGCATCGGCGGCAAGAGCGTCGGCATCGTCGCGAACCAGCCCAACTGGCTCGGCGGCATCCTCGAGAACGACTCGGCCGACAAGGCGGCGCGCTTCATCCAGATCTGCGACGCGTTCAACGTGCCGCTCGTCTTCCTCCAGGACGTGCCCGGCTTCATGGTCGGCTCGAAGGTCGAGCACGCGGGCATCATCCGCCACGGCGCGAAGCTCCTTCACGTGATGAGCGCCGCCACGGTGCCGAAGATCACCTGCGTCGTCCGCAAGGCCTACGGCGCGGGCTACTACGTGATGTGCGGGCGCGCGTACGAGCCGGACCTCATCGTGTCGTGGCCGACCGGCGAGATCTCCGTGATGGGCGCCGAAGGCATGGTCGGCATCGCCGCGCGGAAGCTCTTCGGCGCGGAGGAGCCGCCGCCGGAGGCGAAGAAGATGATCGTCGATCAGATCCAGAAGAACATCGACGTCTACAAGGTCGCGGGCTGGGGCCTCGTCGACGAGGTCATCGATCCTCGCGACACGCGCCGCGCGATCGCGTGGGGGCTCGAGCTCGCGCGGCACAAGAAGGTCGAGCGCCCCGCGAAGAAGCGGGGCGTCATCCCGGTCTGACGTCGGTCGCCGGCGGAGGCGGCTCGGCCGCCCCGCCGATCAGCGGATGTTGCCGTCCGGATCGATCTCGCCCGGCGGGACCGCGGTCGCGCAGCCGAAGATGATGTCGAGCTTCGCGCCGGCCTCGGCCTTCGCGGTCGTGCAGCTGTCCGCGCAGAGGATGATCTCCTTCGGCGCCGTGACGCTGTCGTAGCGCCAGCCCTTCTTGTCCTTGCAGTCGGCGCTGTAGCCGAGCGTCTTCGACGCGCCTCCCGGCGGGGTGTAGTTCACGTTCACCGCGTTGACGTCGAGCGTCTGTCCCGTCGGGGGCGCAGGCAGGCCGTAGCTGCACCCGAGGAGCGAGCTCGCGATCTGGCCGATCGCCTTCTGCAGGTCCGCGCTGACCTGCGCGGCGTCGTTCGTCGGGATCATGATGGCCGCGGCCGTTCCGCCGCTGGCGGCGAAGCTGTTCAGGTTGCCCGTGCTCGGGCCGACGCCGATGACGTACGTCTTGATGCCGTCGGTGGCGCCCGCGGCGGCGACCGTCTCGACGCCCGACGTGTTCGAGCTGCAGCCGTTCGGCTGTCCGTCGGTCGCGAGCACCACGGCGACGTTCTTGCCGCTCGCCTTCACCGCGCGCGCCGCGTCGAGCGCGCCCTGCAGCGCGGGCACCGTCGGCGTGTTGCCTGCGGGGGCCTCGCTGAAGGCCGACGAGAACGCGCCGCCGTTCGGTAGCTGGGTCATGCCGACGACCGCCGACTGGTAGTCCGTCGAGCTGCACGTCGTCGTGTTGCCGTTCCGGATCGGGAAGAAGGCGAGCGACGCGCTGATGTTCCTCGACGCCGGGTCGCCGAAGAAGGCGCCGAGGCCGTCCTTGACCGGGTTCCAGCGCACTTCGAGGGTGGACGCGTTGTTGTCGCGCGACATGCTCCCCGACCGATCGATCATGAAGACCAGGCTGATCGGCGGGAGCTCGGCGCCGTCGCTCGCCGTCGCGCACGCGGAGCTCGGATCGACGTTGCCGACGTTGCCGGCTCCGCCGTTGCCGTTGCCCTTGCCCTTGCCGTCACCACCCGTGCCGTCGCCGTTGCCGTCGCCGAAGCTCGGTCCGCCGCTGCCGCTGCCGTCGCCGTCGCCGTCGCCTCCGCCGCCGAAGGTGCTCTCACCGCTGGATCCGCAGCCTGCGAAGAGAAGGGTCGCCACCACCATCGAGGAAGCGCTCAGCATCACCTTCAAAGAGCCCATCCGTGACATCGCAGACCTCCAGCGTTTCGATTCCCGCCCAGCCAGAAAACTCTAGCGGCGGATCCCGAACGGACCAGGTACTAACGTGTTGGAATTACGAGATAAGTGTCAGGTTGAACGACGCTTCGCCAGGGCCTGGGCGCTTTCATGTAACGTGCAACCACCGAGGGCGGTGTGGGGCCGTGGACGTCGATCGCGTCCCGCGGATCCGGCGGCTCCGCGGCCGGTCGCGACACGGCTCACGACGCTGCGCGGACGGCCGCCGGAGCGCTGTGCGCGACCCGGCGCGGGCGAGCGAGCCCGGATGACGGCGCCGCGGCCGGGAGCCAAGGCCGACGCGGCACAGCGGCGCTCCTCGGGGCGCGTGTGGACGACCCTCGCGAAAACGGCCCGGTTCTACTAGCTTCGGGTGCCATGTCCGACGGCGAGACGCGAAGGCCGGAGCCCACCGACTTCATCCGCGAGATGATCCGCGCCGACGTCGCGGCCAAGAGGCACGGCGGTCAGGTCGTCACGCGCTTCCCGCCCGAGCCCAACGGCTACCTCCACATCGGACACGCCAAGGCGATCTGCATCGACTTCGGGATCGCCAAGGAGATGGGTGGGCGCTGCCACCTCCGGATGGACGACACGAACCCGACGACGGAGGACATGGAGTACGTCGAGGCGATCAAGCGCGACGTGCGCTGGCTGGGCTTCGACTGGGGCGAGCACCTCTATTACGCGTCGGACTACTTCGAGCGCTTCTACTACCTCGGCGAGAAGCTCATCGAGCGCGGCCGGGCGTACGTCTGCGATCTGCCCGAGGAGACCTTCTCGAAGGAGTACCGCGGCACGATCACCGAGCACGGCAAGGAGAGTCCGTACCGGGCGCGCAGCGTCGAGGAGAACCTCGATCTCTTCCGTCGGATGCGCGCCGGCGAGTTCGCCGACGGCGCGAAGGTCCTCCGCGCGCGGATCGACATGACGTCGCCGAACATGAAGATGCGCGATCCGCCGCTCGTCCGCATCAAGCACGCGCACCACTACCGCACCGAGAACACGTGGTGCATCTACCCGCTCTACGACTACGCGCACTGCCTCGAGGACTCCTTCGAGGGCGTGACGCACTCGCTCTGCACGCTCGAGTTCGAGAGCGCGCGCGAGCTCTACGACTGGGTCATCCAGGCGACCGAGGTCCCGCACGTCCCGCGGCAGACCGAGTTCGCCCGCCTGAACATCACGTACATGGTGATGAGCAAGCGGAAGCTCCTCCAGCTCGTCGAGGGCAAGCACGTCCGCGGCTGGGACGACCCGCGGATGCCCACGATCGCGGGCCTCCGTCGCCGCGGCTACACGCCGGAGGCAATCCGCGAGTTCATCGGGCGCGTCGGCGTCGCGAAGAACATCTCGACGGTCGACATCGCGCTGCTCGAGCACACGGTGCGCGAGGACCTCGATCGGCGGTCGCCGCGCGTGATGGCCGTCCTCCGTCCGCTCGAGGTCGTCATCGACAGCTTTCCGGAGGGCGAGCTCGAGGAGATCGACGCGCCCTACTGGCCGCCCGGCACCGAGCCCGCCGCCGACGTCGCGCGGACGGGCAGCCGGAAGCTCGCGTTCTCGCGCCGCGTCTTCATCGATCGCGAGGACTTCGCCGAGGCGCCGCCGAAGGGCTGGCACCGGCTCGCGCCTGGACGCAGGGTGCGCCTCCGCCACGCGTACATCGTCACGTGCACGAGCGTGGACAAGGACGAGACGGGCGCGATCGTGCGCGTCCACTGCACGCACGATCCGGCGACGCGGGGCGGCAACGCGCCGGCGGGCGAGCGCGTCGACGGGACGCTCCACTGGGTGTCGGCCGAGCGCGCCGCCGACGTCGAGGTGCGCCTCTACGATCGGCTGTTCGTCTCCGAGAACCCTGGAGAGGGAGACGCCGACTACCTCACCGAGCTCAACCCCGCGTCGCTCGCCGTGCTCGTCGGAAAGGCCGAGCCGAGCCTCGCGGCGGCGACCGTGGGCGAGCGCTTCCAGCTCGAGCGCGTCGGGTTCTTCGTCGTCGACGAGGACACCGCGCCCGGCGCGATCGTCCTCAGCCGCACCGTGGCGCTCAAGGACTCGTGGCAGAAGGTGGTCGCGAGGGCCGAGCCCGCGGCGCCGAAGACCCCGGACTCGAAGAAGGAGAAGCGGGAGAAGAAGCCCGCCGCGCCCGTCGAGGCGGCGCCGGTCGAGCTGTCGCCGGAGGCGATCGCCCTCCGCGACGCACACGGCCTCCCGCCCGAGACCGCTCGCGTGATCGCGCAGGAGGCGCTCCTCGCGGCGCTCTTCGCCGGCGCGACCGAAGCGCCGAAGGGCAAGGAGCTCGCGAAGGCCGTCGCGACGCTCCTCGCCAACGACGTGCTCGGCGAGCTCCGCTCGAAGCGCCTCGAGGCGGTGCCGTTCGACGGGCCCGCGCTCGTCGAGCTCGCCGATCTCGTCAAGGACGGGACGATCGGCAGCGCGCAGACCAAGGAGGTGCTCGCCGCGATGCTCGCCTCGGGCAAGTCGCCCCGAGCGATCGTCGCGGACAAGGGGCTCGCGCAGATCGCGAGCGCCGACGCGCTCGGGCCCATCGTCGAGCAGGTCCTCGCCGACAACGCGGACGCGGTCGGTCGCTACAAGGCCGGCAACGTGAACGTCGTCGGTGCGCTCGTCGGCATGGTGATGAAGAAGTCGGGCGGCCGGGCGAACGCGAAGCTCGTCAAGGAGCTCCTCGAGAAGAAGCTCGCGTGACGTCGTCGGGCGCGCCGCGCGTCTGACGCGTCCGGCCCGCCGCGCGTCGCCGGCGATCGCGCGATCGGTCCGCCGCGTGGCGTCGCGTCCGATCGCGCCTCCGGCCCGCTGCGTCGCGTCCGGTCCGTGTGTGCCGGTTCGCCTCGCCCGTCACGAACGGCCACGTGGCCGTCAGGCGACGTGGCGTGCCCGTTCGCACGACGGCTCGTGCGCGGCGTCGCCGCCGAAGCCGACCTCGCCGCAGGCGCGGCAGAGCGAGAGCCCGCGGTAGTCGTGCGGGTTGTCGATCGCGTCTGCGATGAAGAGCGAGGCGACGCGGTCGGCGAGGCGCATCCTCTTGCGCCCGACGGGTGCCCAGACGCTCTCGGCGCGCGGAGCGCGCGTCTCGATCACGAAGCCGGCGGCGATCGCGCTCCGTGCCCTGACGGCCGCCTGCGACGGCCACGCGAGATCCGCGAGGAGGCGGAGGACGCTCGAGCGCGCCTCGAGGATCAAGCGCTCGACGCGGTCGCCGTCGAGGTGCGCCGACGTGGTGGAGAGGGGCCCCGAGTGCGTCGTCGACCTAGGGCCCGCGCCGTCGGGATGAACGACCGCGTCGGACGCGAGGCACGGGGCGTAGTGACACACGAGCCACGCCGCGAGCTCGCGCTTGCCCCACCCGAACGTCGTTCCGCGAACGAACTCGGTGGCGGCCAGGCGTACGGGCGAGGCGGCGCTGGCGATGACGATCGTGGACGCGACCGGCGAACGGCGGGGAAGCATGGGAGCACCTCGGCTCGATGCTCGAGCAACCGCGATGCCAGCTCGGGCACGCGCGCGAGCGGATGTCGTGCGACGTCGCCTAGAGCGCGCTACCCCTTTGCTGTCGCGATGGATGCCCGAGATGAGATCGGGCACGGGCACGGGCACGGGCACGGGCACGTGGGAGACGAGAGGGAGCTCGCTTGCGTCACGAGCAGAGGCAACCTTTGGCGCGATGGGCCGAAGCGAGGAGATGGTCCTCGATCAGTTTCTGAGCCACAGCAGCGCGCGCGCGACGACCGCCGCGTAGTTGCGCAGTGTCTTGCCTGGATCGCGCGTGCGATGTGCACAGCAAAGCCGCCACACAACACGACGCGCCTCTCGTCTCCTCTCCCACGTGCCCGTGCCCGTGCCCGTGCCCGTGCCCGCTCTCTCTTCTGATCACCTCGACCGGAGTAGAGACGCCCCCTAGACGTCGAGAGGTAGCGCGATCGTCACCTCGGTACCGAGGTCGCGCCGCGCGAACCGGATCGTGCCACCGACGTCCTTGGCGCGGCGACGCAGGTTGCGGAGGCCGTTGCCTTCGCCGGGCGCGTCGACGTCGAAGCCGCTCCCGTCGTCCGTGAGCGTCGCGACGAACTCCTCGCCGTCGCGGCGGACCTCGACGGTCAGCGTGCTCGCGCCGGCGTGGCGCACGACGTTCGAGACGATCTCGCGCACCATCGAGGTGAAGTTGCGGGCGACCGCCGGGTGCATCGTCGCGTCGCCGAAGTCGAGCAGCGGCCACTTCGGCGCAATGCGCGCGGCCGCGAGGCGCTGGGTCGTCTCGTGTCGAAGGTTACCCAGAATGTCGGAGAGCCGCGGTCTCGAGCCCGTGAGCTGATCGACCATCGAGCGCATCTCCCCGATCGCGAGGCGCACGGTCTGGCGGATCTCGTCGGGATCCTCGTGGTAGAGCGCGGTGGTGAGCGCGGCGCCGACGTCGTCGTGGAGATCGCGCGCCACACGCGCGCGCTCTTCGCGCACGCCCCGGTCGAAGGCGCTGCGTGCGTTCTCCGCGTGCTCGGCGAGCTCGAGGAGCAACACCGTCAGCTTGGCGTGCCGCTCGCCGAAGAGGCCGCGCCCGCGCCACGGGAACGCGAGGCGCAGGGCCGGGAGCGAGCTGACGGCGGGAACGATCATGCGGAGGCCGCCGTCCGTCACCGCGACCTCGCGGACCTCACCCTCGCCCGCCGGCTCGATCTCGAGAGGCGAGAAGAGCGCGTCGAAAAGCTCACGGTAGCGGCGGACCCGGTCCTCCGGGATCGCGGCGAAGACGACGTCGAGGACGCTCCGGAAGAGCCGCTCCTCGTCGACGGTGCGCCGCGAGAGCGCCCTCGACCACACCCACGAGCGCACGGGCAGGTACGCGAGGCCGAGCACGAACAGCGCCAGCGCGGACGAGAGCAGGCGGTTCGTGTCGAGGAGGAGAAGGAGCGCGGCGTCGAGCCCGACCAGCGCGAGCGCGCCGACGACCCAGAAGAGGACGACGTAGGCGAGCTCGTCGAGCTCGAAGAGCCGCGTCTGCCGCAGGCCGAGCGCGAGGCCGACGTGCATCAGCAGGAAGAAGCCGAACGAATATCCCTGCGGGATGGGCGGGAACATCCCGAGGAGAGACGTGCCGACGACGCTCACCACGAAGAGGCCGGCGCCGGTCAGGACGCAGACGCCGAACCAGCGGAGCGACGCGCGCGCCCTCGGATCGCTGCGCGCGCGTCGCCACTGGACGACGGCGAAGGCGACCGCGAGCAAGAGCTCGAGCACGATCGGCGCGCGCGAGCCCCAGCTCTGGTCGCGCGCCAGCCACGTGGCGTCGAGGACGAACCAGGGGATGAAGACGGCCGGGAGGAGCCAGAGCGCGCGAGGCCTCGCGAGCGGCGCCGGGAACACCACGAAGATGCCGACGAGCCCGATCCCGAAGACGTTCGCCCCGAGGTGGTTCATCGACGACAGGAGACGGAAGAGCCCGCCGTCGATGGCGAGCTCGCGCGTGCTGTAGATCGCGGCGGGCGCCGTGAAGCCGAGGATCATCGCTCCCGCGAGGGCGAACATCTGGACGCCGACGACACGCGGCCGGAGCACGAAGACCCAGAGCGAGACGAAGAAGCCGATGCTCCCCGCCGAGAGCTGGAACCAGAAGACGCCCGGCAACGCCGAGAGCGGACGGCGCGCGGCGGGCTCCACGACGAACGACTCGGTCGGGCCGCCGTCGTACCGGAGGGCGAGCACGACGCGAGGGTGCCGGAGCACCTCCACGAGCTCCGACTGCCGGTGGAAGAACCTGGCCATGTCGGCGTACCGATCGAAGTAGTCCGGCTCCTCGATCAGGTCGGTGCGCTCGAGCTCGACCGACGGTCCTCCTTCGACGGCGACGGAGACGAGCGTCGTGCCGGCGGGCACCTCCGCCGACGGGCCGCGCGCCGACACGATCCGCACGCCGGCCTCACCCTCCGTCGACGGCGGCGCGAGCGTGAGGCCGAGCCACGGCGCGCGCGTGGCCGCGAACACCGTCAGGACGGCAGCGAGCAGGCAGCCGACCGCTCCGACCAGAAGCCACCTTCCGGGGGAGAGCGCAGGAACCTTCACGGCTACCGCAATACCAAGCCCGGCGCGCGCGTCCTAGCGCGGCGGTCGAACCTCGAGGGACACGTGGCCGATCACGAAGAGGGATCGTCTCGCGGCGCCTCTCCCGGATCGGCGCACCCGTCGCCCTCCGTCTCCGGGACACCCTCGAGGGCCTCCTGGATGCAGGTGAGGAGCTCGTTCGAGGTCCACGGCTTCGCGAGGGTCGCGATCACTCCGAGATCGCGGAGGTCGTCGGTGTTCAAGAGCTCGCTGAAGCCGGTCATCAGCACGATGGGCAACGAGGGCCGCACGATGTGGATCGTCTGTGCAAGCTTGTCGCCGGCGAGGTCCGGCATCGCGAGATCGCTCAAGACGACGTCGATCGCCGCGGGGGCGGCCGAGAAGACCCGGAGCGCTTCGATGCCGTTGGCGGCGTGCGTGACGTCGTAGCCGGAGCGCTTCAGGAGCGCCGTCGCGCCGTGCGCGACGCCGCGGTCGTCCTCGACGAGCAGGACGCGCCCCTTGCGCGCGACGGAAGGTGAGGGGGGCGGCGGTGCGCTCTTGTTCACGACGCCGCGGACCAGTGGGATCGACACACGGAAGGTCGCTCCCTTCTTCGGCGCGCTCGAGACGTCGATGGTTCCGCCGTGAGCCGTGACGACGCCGTGGACGACAGCGAGTCCCATTCCCGTGCCCTGGCCGACGCTGCTCGTCGTGAAGAAGGGCTCGAAGATGCGCGCCTGGACCTTGGGGGTCATCCCGCACCCGGTGTCGGAGACGGTGAGGACCGCGTTTCCGTCCGGCGGGCAGCCGACAGCGTCGAGTCGGACCGAGATGGTCCCTCGATTGCTCATCGCGCGGGCCGAGTTCGTGCACAGGTTCACCAGGATCTGCTGCAGGCCCGTCGCGTCGCCGCGGACGACGACCGGGACCGACGGCGTCTTCGTCGCGAGCGCGATCGTCGCCGGGAGCGTCGAGCGAAGGAGCCGGAGCCCCTCGAGGACGACGGCACGAAGGTCGACGAGCGCCAGCGACCGGTCGGATCTCCGACTGAAGGTGAGGATCTGGCGCACGAGGTCACGGGCGCGCCGAGCCGCGACGAGGATCTCCTCGAGGCTCGATCGCAAGCTCGCGTCGGGGCGCGTCTCCTCCATCGCGCTCTCGACGTGCGAGAAGACGACCGCGAGCATGTTGTTGAAGTCGTGCGCGATGCCCCCGGCGAGACGGCCGAGCGACTCCATCTTCTCGCGCTGTCGCGTCTGGAGGGCGACGGCATGGCGCTCGGTCTCGTCCTGGACGCAGCCGACGAAGCCGGTGATGCTCGCGCCCTCGCGGACGGGCGCGATCCACGCGTGGACGTGCCGCTCCGACCCGTCGGGGAGGAGCAGCCGGTACTCTTGCTCGTAGTCGCGGTCCTCGGGGGCGTCGAGCTGCGTCTCGCGCTCGACGCGATCGCGATCGTCCGGATGGATTCGACGTGTCCATCCGCGGCCGAACATCTCTTCCGGGTCCATGGCCCAGATGCGCGCGATTCGAGGGTTCACGTAGAGGACCGAGCCGGTCGCGTCGGTCAGGAAGACTCCGGTCGGTGAAGCGGCGGCGAGGGTTCGAAAGCGCGCTTCGCTCTTTCGAAGCGCGTCCTCGACCTGAACGCGCTCGCTCACGTCGTGCGCGACCACCGCGACACCCGCGACGCCCTGTTGGTGATCGACGATGGGCGAGAACACGCTGTCGAAGTGAAGCTGTCGTTCGGGCGTGGCGAGGATGCCCCGCTTCGAGACGCGCTCTCCCGCCAGCGCCTGGGCGAGCCCGGATCGCCAGACTTCGACCACTTCGGGCGGGAGGTGCGGCGGACCGAGCAGCGTCTCGCCGACCGAGACGTCGCGACCTGTGACGATCCGCTGCGCCGCCTGGAACGCGGCGTTGGCCGCGAGGAGGCGCCCCTCGTTGTCCACGCCCCAGATGAGCGCGTGGGTGTTGTCGAGCATCGCCACCATGCGGGTCCGCTCGCGCACGAGCTCGCGAAGCAGGCGCGCGTAGAACTCCTCGGGTCGCGGCTGCCCGATCCGCGCGACGGGCTCGGGCGGTGACGCGAGCCCGGGCGGTGACGAGAGGTCGACGACGTAGCCGAGCCACGCGCTCTTCGAGCCGTCGACGTAGGCGCCGAGGGCGAGCACGGGCACGAGCGTGCCGTCCTTGCGGATGAACGCCTTCTGGTACGGCTCGGTGAATCCTCCGGACGAGAGACTCTCGAGCGCGCGGCGCATCTGGGCATCGTCGCGAACGGCGTACTGCGGCGGCGTGAGCTTCCGCCAGTCGAGCCCGTCGCGTTCGAACTCCTCCCGGCTGTACCCGAGCATCTGGAGGAACGTGTCGTCGGCGGACGTGATCTCGTCGTCGACACCGGAGATCACCCCGACCGGAGAATGCAGGTGCTGCGTGTTGCTCGTCATCGACCGCGGAGAGAGGGCAGCGCCGCCTCACGGCCCATCGAAGGCACGAGAGGGAGGATGCCCGCTCGAGGTCACGGCGAGCATCGGCGCGATGCTAGCGCACCCGTCACCGAGAGCCTCCCGCCGACTGCACGGTCGAGTCTGCGAAGCGCGTCCGCAGCTCAGCTGTCATCGAACGACGTCAGTCCAGAATCTGGACAAGTCTCTCCGCGCTCGCGGAACGCGCTTCGTATTCGCGAGAATCCGTCGTCGCGAGCGCGGATCGCTCTCGCATCTGCCTCCGCCGCAGCAAGAACCGGTCGAGGCCCGAGGTGCTCTCGAGTTATAGTGAGCGTTGGCCTCATGGGTTGGGCAGTCGAACGTTCGGTCTCAGCGGGTCGTGTCCTCCTCGTCGAGGACGACCCGGCAGAGCGCCATGGCATCGCGGCCTCGCTGCGCGCCCGGCGTTACGACGTGCTCGAGGCCGCGAGCTGCGAGGACGCGATCGAGCTCTTCGCGCTGCGTCCGGACATCGTGATCACGGACCTGCGGCTTCCCGACGGCGACGCGGTCAGCTTGCTGCCGCGCCTGCGCGCCGTCGATTCGACCGTACCTGTCTACGTCATGACCGGCTTCGCCACGATCGACGTCGCCGTGCGGACGGTGAAGCTCGGGGCCGCGGAGTTCTTCACCAAGCCGGTGGAGATGGCGCGCCTCATCGGGTGCGTCGACCACGCGCTGAGGCGGGAGCCGCAGCGGAACGTGTCCGGCGAGCGGCGCCGCGCTCGGGTCGACCACCTCGCGCCGCTCGCGGACCGATTCCTCCCGGCCTCGGACGTGATGCGCCGGCTGGAGGACGAGATCGAGGGGCTCCGCGACTCCGACTGCACGGTGCTCGTGCTCGGCGAGACCGGGACCGGCAAGACCCACCTCGCGCGGCGCATCCACCAGCTCGGCGCTCGGAGCTCCGGGCCGTTCGTGGACGTCAACTGCGCCGGGCTCAGCCGCGAGTTCTTCGAGAGTGAGCTGTTCGGGCACGAGCGCGGCGCCTTCACGGGCGCGCTCGCCTCGAAGCAGGGGCTCTTCGACGCCGCGAACGGCGGGACGCTCTTCCTCGACGAGATCGGCGACATCGACGTCCAGGTGCAGCCGAAGATCCTGAAGGTGCTCGAAGAGAAGCGGTTCCGGCGGATGGGCGACGTGCGCGAGCGCAGCGCCGACGTGCGGCTCGTCGCCGCAACGCACCACGAGCTCCTCACCGCCGTCGAGCAGAGGACCTTCCGCGCGGACCTCTTCTACCGCATCAGCACCGTCACGCTTCGCGTCCCCTCGCTTCGTGAGCGCACCGCCGACCTCGTGCCGCTCGTCGAGCACGTGCTCGCCCAGGAAGGCGCACCGAACATGTCGCTCACCCGCGAGGCGTGGGACAAGATCGAGGCGCACCCGTGGCCGGGGAACATCCGCGAGCTCAAGAACGTGCTCCGCCGCGCGCTCATCCTTCGTCGAGGGGAGGTCATCACCGCGGACAACGTGCGCTTCGACGGCGACGCGCGGACGTCGTCGAGCGCGCTCGAGGCGGCGCCCGCGTCCGAGCCCGTGCCGTCCGGAACACTCGAAGAGGTCGAGCGCGAGCACATCGCGCGGGTCCTCGCGGCGGAGAACGGCCGCGTGAAGGACGCCGCGCGCCGCCTCGGAATCCCTCGCAGCACGCTCTATCAGAAGATCAAAAACTACCGGATCCCGCTCCCGGCTCGGGCGCGGACGTCCGCGCCGCCGTCGAGCTCCAGCGGCGGCTGAGGCGCTCGTCGCCTCGTCGGCTCAGCTCGCCGGGATGACGACCGCGAAGGTCGTCGGGCCTCCACGTGGCGAGCTCACCTCGAGCGATCCGCCGTTTTCGCTCACGATGTGCTGAGCGATCGACAGGCCGAGTCCCGTCCCGGAGGCCTTCGTCGTGAAGAAGGGGTCGAAGATGCGTCCGAGGATCTCCGCGGGGACTCCGGGACCGTTGTCGCGAACCTCGAAGCGCACGACGGGCCTGTTCGGTGGCGGGCTGTCGTCCTTCGCTCGATCCTGCGCGAGGGGTAGCGCGTCGCGCGTCGAGTGTCCGCGCACCACGCGTACCAGCACGCCGCCCGGTGAACCGGTCGAGTCGAGGGCGTTGTCGATCAGGATGACGAGCACCTGGACGAGCTGCGTATCGTCGACGAAGACGTCGGGGAGCTCGGGTCCGATGTCGAGCCGAATCTCTCCACCCAGCGCGCGCGTTCGGACACCGGTCTCGCCGAGGGCCTCGGCGACCAGCGTCCACGGGCGCTTTCGCGTGCGTCGCGGCGCTGCCGGCCGGCCGAACTGGAGCGACGTACGCACCAGTCGCTCGATCCGCTCGAGGACCTGGAGCATCCGGCTGACGTGCGGCACCGTCACCTTCGCGTCCGACAGCTCCTCGGCGAGAGACTCCGCGAGGGAGCGAAGGGCGGCGACCGGATTGCGCACCTCGTGCGCGAAGCCCGCCACCATCGTGCCGATGGCGACGAGTCGCTCGAAGCGCTCGCGCTCCGCCGAGCGCGTCTTCTCCTCGCGCATGTCACGGAAGATGAAGAAGTAGCCCGCCTCGCCGCCCCGTCCGTCGGCGCGGCTCACGGAGAGCTCGAGGTCGATCTCGTGGCCGGCCAGCGTGGTGAGCACGTAGGCGAGCTTCGGCGTGGCCTGCAAGAGCTCCTCGGGCGAGCGTCGGAGACCGAGGATGCCGCGCACGTCACCGCCGCTCGCCTCGCTCAGGTGCAACAGATCGCGGCCGGTACGGTTGACGAAGGTGATCGTCCCCGAAGGGTCCGTCGTGACGATGCCCATCTCGATGCCGTCGAGGACGGCGTGGTGGAACGCTTCACGCGCGAGCATCCTCTCCGCCAGCGCCTCTGTCGAGCTGTTGACGGCCTGCACGGCGGCGGTCGACGGACGCCGAGCGTCGGACGCGCGACGGATCGCCGCGACGAGGCGTGGGTGGTCGGTCGTCCACCGCATCATGCTGCCTCGCCGACGCGTCGGATCGTACGGATGAGGCGGGCCCTCGCCCCGTCGAGGCCGGCCGCTGGAGGACAGTCGCCGGCGATCGCGGCGATCTCGTCGGCGCTCAGCTGGGTCTCGATCCTGCGCTCGAGCACCTCGACGAAGAGGTCCACGTCGGCGTCGTCGATCTTCGAGACGTCGGCGATCGCTCCGAGGAGCAGGGCGATCGCCGACTCGACCCGCGCCTCCGTGGCGGCGGTCGCGCCCGCGTACCGAACGCTGCCTCGCTGCACCCCGAACGCGTGGATGCTCGGCGTGAACGCGAGCCCGTGACGCAGCGCGACCGACACCGCGCTCACGATCGCCGAGCCGAGCAGCTCGGTCCGCGTGGGACGATCGTGGGCGAGCCACTTCGCGACGAGATCGGTTCGCGGAGTGACCGTCCAGAGCCAAAACGAGCCGCTCTCCGCGGGCTGCACGACCAGAACGGTGTCGCTCACGAGGAGCGACTCGAGCTGCGTTCGTTCCCGCGCCGCGCGGACGAGCGCTTGTCGCGCGGCGTCGGGGTCGGCGAAGCACGACTCGAGCGACGTCGACAGGACGTGCCCTTCGGTGGCGTGGCTTACCCCGGTCGGCCCCACGGTGACCACCTCGTCGAGGCCGAGGGTGCGCAACATCGCGCGCCCGGTGTGCGCTGGCCAGATGAATCCGGTGGGGACCTCGGCGTTCGGCAGCGGCGCCACGTCGACGCTCCCCGACTCGGCGGGCCTCCGGCGCTCGTCGGTAGGCTCCACGACGATCGCCTGGGGCCTCGGCTCGACCTCCATGAGGCACGCGGCGCTCGCCTCTTCGAGCAAGAGCTCGGCGGCGCCGTAGCGATCGATGGGGACCGACGCCACCTGCGCGAGCAGCTGGTGCTCGTCCTCCGCGCGCCGCACGGGGATGCGCAGCTCATCGCGATCGACGCGACCCTGGATGGCCCGCGCCGCCGTCCTGACGGCGGAGACGAACGTGTCGAGGACGCCGATGCCCTCCGTCGCGATCGCCTCCACGACGTGGACGGAGGGGCGCTGTACGGCCGCGAGCAGCGCCTTGCCGTCGATCGCGTCGACCCGGTCCTGCTTGTTCGCCTGGATCACGACCGGCATGGGCTCGCCCGTGGGCAGGATCAGCTCGTCTGCGAGCAGGAGGGCATCGAGCGCGCGTCGCACCGCGCTCCGCGAGCTGTCGCAGACGAAGACGACGACGTCTGCGGCGGCGAGCAAGTGACGGCGACGCGCCGTGAAGGCGGCCTGGCCCGGAACGCTGATGACCTGACAGATGAGCGGGAAGCCGCAGACTGCGCCTGCAGCGATCTGCAGCCAGTCGAAGTAGAGCGTGCGTCCACGGAGCTCGGCGGGGGACGAGACCTCCGTCGTCCGCTGCGCGGCGAAATGACCTCCGAGCTGCCTCAGGTTGGTCGTCTTGCCGGCGCCCGCGGCGCCGTCGTAGACGACGCGCACGCATATTCTCTGTTCCGACGGATCGAAGACAGCCATCTTCACGCCTCGGTCTTGGGAGCCTCACGCTCGGCTTCGGACCGCTCAGTCCTGGGAAGCCGTTCGCGCGCGCCGTCGCAGCGTCGCGCGGTGGTTGAGGATGCGCGCGGGGCCCTGCGCCCACACGCGACCGGCGATGATCGTCTGGTCGTGGCGCCAGGCGACGAGCGAGGATCCGCCGGCCTCCATCGCCGTGAGAAAGGCGTCCTCGCTCTGGAACGTGGCCGCGACATCGAGCGCCGATGCCGCCCACTTGCCTACGCGCAGCACGGCGGCCGCCGTCTCGGGCAGGAAGCCGCGCGCGGCGATCGGCGACGGCGCAGCGAATGCCCCGCCCCGGATGAACGCAGCGCCCCACTCGCCCGGAGGAGCGTTCGAGAAGACGTCGAGCGCGCGATCGGAGGCGGCCGCGAGCCCGCGGTGCGCGTGCCCCAGCGAACGGGCGAGGACCTCGGAGGTCGTGAACGTGAACCGTGGGCTGTACCCGCCGGGACGGGGACGCCAGGAGGCCGAAGCGTCCTCGTGGCACAGTGCGTCCATCGACTCGATCGTGTGCTGGAGGAGCGCGGCGCGAAGCTCGGCGTCGCGCACGAGCCCGCGCGCGACGAGCAGCTCGCCGAGCGGGACTCCCGCGAGCTTGCAGTGACGAAAGTTCGATTCCATGGTCTCGGCGTCGACGCCCGACGACCTGATCAGCAGCTCGGTGAGTCGGGGCGCGAGGCCGCGCGCCGCGGCCCAGCACACCCGTCCACCCTCGACGAAGACGGCACCGCGGGCCAAGGTGCCCTCGCGCGCGACGAGGATCTCGCCCGCGGCGTCGTGGGAGAGACGATCGACGAACGCGCAGACGTCGACGGCGTTGCGCACCGCGAACTGGAGGCCGGTCTCTCGGGAGGAGACCGGCGCCGTCACGCCACGGCCTCGAGCCCACCCGCGACGCGTTTCACCCAGTCGAGGAGGAGGGCGACGTTGGCGTCGCCTCGAGCAACGCCGACGATGACGAGCTCCGGCTTCCGAGCGACGCGGGCGTACGCGTGGATCCAGCTCGAGGAGACGACGAGCGCGCTCGTTCCGTCGACGTCCTCGTCACAGTCGGGATCGGCGCCGAGCCGTGGCGTCGCGCAGAGCTGCGCGGCGCACGCCGCCGCGCTGGTCGCCGCATCGCGCTCGGCGTCGCCGCGAGCCGAGGCCCCGAGCACGAAACCGGCGCGCACGTCCGCGCACGCGATCGCGACGGCGTCAGGGCCCCCTTTCAGCGCATCTTCCATGATGCCGTCGAGGTTCACGACCGGCTCCGTCAGTCCATCACGCGCGCGGCGTGCTTGTTGACGACCGTGCGGACGATCGCGATGTTCGCGACCGAGCGCTCGGCGGCGAGATAGATGAACATCGTGGGCGAGACGATCCTCAAGAAATGGATCTGGTCACCGAGCGTGAGGATCATGTCCTCGAGGTTGGTCTTGAGGTTGAGAGCCTTCATGATCTTCATCTTCTGCTTCACGAGCTCGCTGTTGTAGGCGCTCGCGACGGCCAGATCGAAGTCCGGTCGACTCGCCTTCACGGCGAGCGTCATGCCCGAGTCGAGGTCGACGAGCGATGCCCCGATGAAGCCGGGAATGTCATTGGCGAAGTGCTCGAAGACTTCGGTCACTTCCTTGTCGTTGGCCATGGATGTCTCTCCTCCGGTTGTCGTTCGCGTTCAGCCGTTCGGTCAGCTGAACCAGCCCTTCTTGCGGCGCCTGAGCTCTTCGAGGAGCTCGTTCAGGCCACCCTGAATCTCGCTCGTGCGTGCGTCGGTGCGCTGGAACGATTCGCTCGAGTCGACGTGCATGACTTGCACCGAGTCCTCGAGCTTCGCGAGCCGCGGCACGAGCGTGCCGTGGAGGCCGCGCTCCACGACCTTTTCCAGCGCGCCGATCTGAGCCGGTACGCCCCTGACGGCGACGGCGGCGGGCTCGACCGCGGCCGACAGCGCGTCGACCTTCGCCTGAAGCGCGCCGAGCTCCGTCAAGAGTCGCGTCTGTCGCTCGAGCGTGTCCTGCTTCTTCACGTCCACCGCGATGGTCTCGACGCTCCTCCGGAGCACCGAGGCGACGGATGTGATGTGCTCGCGATCGACCCGCGACTGCGAGGCCATGCCGTCCCTGAGGCGCGCCTCGCTCGCGGCGAGGTCCTCGAGCGTGCAACCCTGGAGCGACGCAGCGTGGACCTCCGCGACCAGGCGCGCGAGCTCCGTGATCGCGGCCGCTTGGGCCTCGACCGCTCTCTCTCTCTCCTTCGCGAGCATCCGCATCTCCGCGCGGAGCTCCTCGATCGCGTCGTGCGCCTGTCCGAGCTTCGCGGTCACGGCCTCCGCGATCTCGTGCCTCACCGCGGCCATGTGCTCCGACACCGTCTCGCGAAGGATGTCGCGGAGCGCGCCGAGCAGCGGATTGTGCTCGATCTTAGGCGCGATCGCGGCGGTCGAGCCGGCCTGGGCCTTCGCCTTCATCGCCTCGATGACGCTGGCGAGCGCGATCTCGAGCGCCTCGACGACGCCCTCGCCGCGCACCGCCGAAGCCGTGACCACGGGCCACTCGCGCTCGGCGTCGTCCTCACTCACCGCGATTGCCCTGGCGACCTCGCTGGCGGGGAGCGCGTCCGCGAGGTCGCTCTTGTTCAGCTGCACGACGACGGGCACCGACGGGGCGCTCGTTCGCGAGAGCGCCTCGCGCACGAGCATCACGGCGCGTCGATTCTCCTCTTGAGCGGACGGCGTCGCGTCGACGACCACGACGACGCCGTCGGCGTCTTCGAGCAGCCCGTCCAGCCGATCGGTCGAGATCGCTCCTTTCGAGGCGACGAGCTTCACCGCGAGGTCGCAGTCGTTGAACCGGTCCATCTGGAGAGGGCGCCATTCGAGCGAGAGCGTGTCGCCCTCGAGCGCGACGTCGCCGGCTCGTCCTCGCGCCTCGTCGCTCTTGATGCGATGAAGGCTGGTCGTCTTGCCGGCGAGGCCGGGGCCGACGTACGCGATCTTCGTCTCGATCTTACGCTCGCGGACGTTGAGGTAGGCCATCGTGTCCTCTCGAGCGCGCCCACCGTCGGGCCGGCTCGAGTCGGTGTCCCTCGCAACGAGCGTTCCACGCGGAGCGCGCGCGGCGATCCGCGGTAGCGGTGGCGGCGGGCGCGGCGCACGGCGGGCCCGCGACCGGTCGCTCGTCCATGCGCTGGACGCCTTGTGCAGAATCGGGACACGGCAGGCGGTCACGCGCGAAGCCCACGATCCGCGGAGACGCGCGTTTCGCGATGGCACACGGGGTGCTTCGCGTCGAGCGCGATGACGATGACGGCGGACTCACGCAGGATCGTCCTCGTCGACGACGAGGAGGTCCTCGCATGGTCTCTCTCGAACCGGCTCGGGCGCGCTCGTCCAAGTTGGATCGTCGACACGGAGAACACGGCCGAGGCCGCGCTCGAACGGCTGCGCAAGGGTCAGGTCGATCTGCTCGTCGCCGACGTTCGCATGCCCGGCATGAGCGGCATCGATCTGATCCTCGCCGCGCGCCTCGAGCAGCCCGAGCTGTCGGTCGTCGTCATGACGGCGTTCCAGACGGCGGACATCCAGCGCATCGTCGGAGCGCCCTACACGGGCTTCATCGAGAAGCCCTTCGAGTTCGAGCGATTCCTCGAGCTCGTCGACGAGTCGCTCGCGGCTCGGCCGGTCGGCTTCTCGGGCGCGATCTCCGTGCAGACGCTGCCGGACATCGTGCAGCTCTACGTGCTCTCGAGCGCGACCGGAATGCTGGTCGTCGACCACCACTCGGGCGAAGGGCGCCTGTGGTTCGACCGCGGAGCGATCCTCCACGCGGCCACGGTGGACGCGCGCGGTGACGACGCTTTTTACCAGATCATGATGTGGAGCGGAGGCGAGTTCCGCATGCGGATCGGCGCGAAGGCGCCGGAGCGCTCCATTCAATCCGACTGGCAGGAGCTCCTCATGGAGAGCTGCCGCCGCATCGACGAGCGTCGCCGCCGCGACGAGCCTCACTCGACCACGAAGGGCTGGACCCAGTCCCAGGCGCCGCCTCCACCCGAGAGCGACGTCGACGCCTTCTTCGATCAGCTCACGGACGAGAGCAGCCCTCAGGGCATCTCATCGACGACATACCCATCACCACGGCATGTGCAGCCACCGGAGGTCACCATGAACATCAAGGACAGTCTCACGAAGCTCAATCAGATCGACGGATTCGTCGGCGCGGCGCTGGTCGACTCCGAGAGCGGCATGCTCCTCGGCTCGGAAGGAGGAGGAGGCATCAACCTGGAGGTCGCGGCCGCGGGCAACACGGAGGTCGTCCGCGCGAAGCGCAAGACGATGGGCAACCTCGCGCTGAAGGACGGCATCGAGGACATCCTCATCACGCTCGGCAAGCAGTACCACCTGATCCGCCCCCTCCGCGCGCGCTCCACGATCTTCTTCTACCTCGCGCTCGATCGCCAGCGCTCGAACCTCGCGATGGCGCGCATCGCGCTCGCCGACGTGGAGAAGGAACTCCAGGTCTGAAGCGCCCGTCACCTCCGTGGACTCCGTCCACCGGAGCGGAGCTGCCTCCGCTCCGGCACCCCGGCGCACGAGGGATTGTGCGTGCGCCGGCGAAGAGGTCGGGACAGACTGGAGGAGGCCTCGGATGATCGCGCGCAAACCGCTGTTCGATCTCGCCAAGGCGCTCGAGGGGCTGCCGGTCCTCGGCGCGCTCGAGGGAACGCCAGCCGCGCGCGCGGGGGTTCGCTACGGTGACATCCTCCTCTCGGTCAACGGGATGCGGACGCGCACGGTCATGGACTACGTGGAGGCGAAGAGTCTCCGCGACGACGGCATGGAGGTGGTCGTCTTCCGCGCGGGGGAGGAGCGCGTCGCCGAGCTCTCGTACAGCGAGCCGGGGAGAGCGGCCGATCCGGCGGCGATCCTCGCGGAGCTCGTCACGCTGCGGCTGGCGGGCGAAGTCGAGGAAGAGAAGGACCCGTCGCGGACCTCCTGAGGTCCGCGCGCGAGGAGCGCTCGGCGGAGGTTCTGCCCTAGGCGGAAGGGGCGAGCGGACGCAGCGACCTCGACAGCGCGCGACACACCCTCGCGGCGTGGGCGAGCGCGGTCATCACCTCGCCGCGTCGCTCCGGCGTCGGCTCGGCCTCGGCGTCCGACATCACCATCTCGACGAACTCCACGTTCACTTGCACCGCGGCCAGGTCGTTGCGCAGTCGATGGAGGGCGCTCGCGCTCCTCGCGGCCGGGTTCGTGCTCTCGAGGAGCAGATCGAACAGCCGCGCGAGCCGCGCGAGCGCAGCGGTCTCGAGCGCGTCCGTCCTCGAGACGATCAACGTCGTGGCTGTCCCGTCGACCGAGCTTCCGATGAGGGCGCGCATCACGCCGTCCTCTCCGCTCGGGTGGTGACCCTCGACGAGCACGCAGCTCACGCCGAGTTGCTTCGAGAGCGCGCCGCACATCCGCTCACGCGCGTCTTCGGGTGTGAGCTCACCGAGTGACGCCGCGACGATGGCACGCTCGACGTCGATCCAGAGCTGCTCGAGCATCACGGTCGAGTAGCACGGCCTCGCAGGGCGAACCAGGCGACGGCTAAAGCGGCGCTCACTTGCGCCCAAAGTCCGCTGCTCCCGCCTTCGGCTTCTTACGAGAGGAGGACGAAGCGTCGCTTTGGTCTCCTGACCGGCTGGTGGCGCCTGAGGTAGTCTCGCGCGCATGGCGCTGACGGCGACGGTTCATCACTTCGAGGTCTCGCTCTCCGACGTCGATCGCAACGTCTACGCGACCCTCGACTTCCGTGTGGCGCAGCATCCGTCCGAGACCACGCGCTGGCTCCTCACGCGGACGCTCGCCTATTGCCTCGCTTACGAGGAGGGGATCGCGTTCAGCAAGGGCGGTCTCTCGTCGACCGACGAGGCGCCGATCGCGATCCGCGACGCGACGGGGCTCCTCGTGTGGTGGATCGACATCGGCGCGCCTTCCGCGGAGCGCCTCCACAAAGCGTCGAAGTCCGCGCGCGTGGCCGTCTACACGCACGATCTCGCGCAGCTCCGTCGTCAGACCGAGGGACAGAACGTCCACAAGGCCGAGGCCATCGACGTGTGGGCGATCGATCCGTCGTTCCTCGACGCCCTCGCCGCGAAGGTCGGACGACGCGCGCGACTCGAGCTCACGCGCACCGACGGCGCGCTCTACGTGACGATCGACGGAGTCACGCTCGACACGACGCTGACGCGGACGACGCTCGCGTCCGACGTGTGACGCGCCCGACGCGTGACGCGCCCGACGCGTGACGCGCCGGCTCCGCGGGAGCAGCGGGGACGCTAGACGCTCGCCGGCAGCTCGCTCAGGCGCGAGAGCAGCGGCTCGACGACCTGATAGAGCGCCGGGTAGGGACGAAGCGCCTCGATGCACGACGCGACGCGCGCGCTCGCGGAGGTGTCGGGATCGACGCCGGGCTCGGCGAGCGCGCCGTCGGCGGGCAGCATCGTGGTGAGCCACGCCTCGAGCACGGCCGAGACGACCTCTCGCGCGCTGCACAGGTCGAGCGCGCGCGCGGCGGCGCGCGGATCGGGCGCGATCGCGAAGTAGGTCACCAGGCGGACGACGTCACGCTCGCGCGCGAACGGAGCGAGCAGCTCCGCGAAGACGGCGCTCGCGAAGGGGTGCGCGGCGACGTTGAGCATCTCCTTGCCGATCGCGTCGAGCGCGAGGTCACCCCCGCGGAGGAGAACGGCGCGGGCGCGCGGCGCCGTGAGGGACCCGCGCTCGAGCGCCGACGCCAGCGTGAGCGCCGTCTCGGGCGCGTCGAGGTCGGCGGGCGCCCACGACGCCGGCGGGAGCCGCGGCGCCTCCCGCTGCGAGCGAGGCTCGCGCGTCGCGACGAGGAGGAGCGCGCCGTGCTTCGTGAGGCAGGTGGAGACCTCGGCGACGATCTTCGCGATCGGGATACCGGGGTAACGCGCCGCCGCGCGCGCGACCAGCGCGGCGAGGTCGCGCTCGGGGACCTGGACGACGCGCTCGACGCTCGCCCGATCGAGGAGACACGCTCGGCGATCGGCGACGAGGACGTCGCCGTCGTCGGCCCACGGGTAGAGCGTCGCGCTCGATCCCGTCAGCGTCGTCGGGAGCGCGTCGAGATCCGGGTAGCCGCCGCTGTCGTGGATGGCCGCGTCCTTCATCGCCGCGAGGCCGCCGAGGGCGGAGCGGAGCGCGTCGAGCGGCCACGGCGGCGCCGCGCCGCGCCGGGCGAGCTCGAGGCACGCCTCGAAGTAGACGCCGGTGCGGCCGCCGGAGGTGCGCCCGAGGCGCTCGTCGAAGCGCGCGCAGGCGACGCGGACGGAGTCCTCGATCGCGCCGGCCTCGTTCGCGCCCTCGGCCGGCGAGGCGTCGACGTCGGAGCCCGAGAGGTGGGCGTGGACGAGCGTCGCGATGGTCGTCTCGCTGGCCGCGAGCGAGCCCTCGTCGGAGGCCGCGCGCGCGTGGCGGGCGACGGCGCGCTTCAGGCGCTCGAGCGAGGCGGGCGCCGCCGCGAGGAGCCGCGCGAGGGTGATGTCCCAGGATGCGTCGTCGAAGTCGACTCCGCTCGCGCGTTGATCGAGATCGACGAGGTCGCGCTCGTCGCGGTGCAGCCGGATGCGGGCGAGGAGCCGCGCGCTCGGCACGCCCTCCCAGAGCGCGCGCGCGACGCCGAGGTCGACGACGGTGAGCTCGACCTCGTCTTCCCCCGTCGCGACGAATGGAAGCTCTTCTCGCTGCATGGCAGGCCTCGGCCCGCCTTCAGTCTAGCGTCGGTCGGGGCGGGAGCGCGGGATTGCGCGGCGAACGTACCCGAACGAGCAGCGGAGCCTTCCCGGCGGCCAGGCCGTCCCACGTGCGGAGGCCGATCGAGCGGCCCGAGGCGCCCGTCGTGTCGAGCCGCGGCGTCACGCGGTAAATACCGGGCTCGTCGAAGGTCCCTGCCGGACACGTCGTCGTCAGGAGCACCGACGTCGTCGTCTTTCCCTTCACGGGGACGGTGATGAAGAGCTCGCGGATCGGCGCGGCCACGCTCCGCGGCAGGCCGCACGAGACGCTGCCGCCAGGGCCGCTCACCGCGAACTGGAGCATGTCGGGGCGGTAGAGCAGGGTGATCGGGCGATCGGTCCCGTTCGTGAGCGTCACGGTCGTCGCGAGCTCGCCGCCGCGCGCCGCGTCGAGCGCCTCGGGGATCGACAGCGTCACGCCGCTCGGAGCCGCGTCGCTCTCCTTGTCCTTCGCGGAGACGTCGCCGCCCCACGCCGTCTCGCCGCCGGGCCTGGCGACGATCACCGGCGCGGTGAGCAAGAAGGCGTCGGCTTCGAGCGCCTTCGCGGGCGCGACCTTGCCTACCGACGCGCCCACGGGCGTGACCGCGAACGGCGGCGACGGCGCCTTCGCGGCGGGCTTCGCCCCGGCGCGCGGCGCGGGAGCGGGCCAGCCGAAGCGCGCCTTCACCGCAGTGCCGGCCACGAGCGCGGCGCGCTCGCGCGCGCCGAAGCAGTAAAACAGCGGATCGAACGTGGCGGACCACGAGCGCTTCGGCGGGATCACGAGATCGCTCCCGTCGTCGGTCGCCGGACGCGCGTCCGCCGGCAAGATGCAGCGCGGCGCCGCCGTGGCCTTCTTGTCCTTGGTCGCGGTCGCGGCGTCCGGCGTGGGCGTCAGCTCGAGGATGAGCAGGCGCGGATCGGCCGGGACGCGGACCGGACCCTCACCGACGTTCTCGATGCGGAGCTGCCACGGCCCGCCGTTCGAGTCCGGCGTCACCTTGAACGCGACCTGCGCCGGCGGGAGCTCGGGCTCGCGCTCCTTCGTGGGGGCTCCCGTGCTGGCGACCGAGGTCGTCAGCAGCGCGAGCCCACACGTCGAGGCCACGAGCCCGTGCCGTCGGTGCCGTCGTCCCCTCGTCAAGCGACACCGAGCGTCCGTCACGGTCAGCCTCCGCGGAGGGTCTCGTAGAGCTCCAGGTCCGGGATCGCCGTCGTGAGGTGCGTGCGAATGACGCCGACGTCGTTCTCCTCGAGCAGGCGGCAGAGCGAGACGCCGTCGAAGAGCGCGATGGGCGCCGCCGGCGCGCCGGCCTCTTCGCGAGCGCCGCTCAGCACCTGACCGGTCGTGATGAGCCAGCCCGCCGAGGCCGGGCCGTAGTGGTGCAGCGCACCGCGGAGATCGCTGACGCGCTCGCGACCGACCTCGCGGCCGTCCTTGCGGACGACGATGGCGGTGCGGATCTCGTCGGTGCCGTTGCGGTGGAGCGCGGCGAAGTGCGCCTCGCCGCCGGGAGCGCCCGCGCGACGGATCGTGCGCACGTTCGTCATGCCGACGCGCTCGAGGCCGAGGAGCACGAGCTCGATGAGCGCGTGACCGGGGAGCTCCTGGAGCTTGCGGAGCATCGTGCGGCGCGCGGCCTCGCGGTAGCGCTCGATCGCGGAGATCGCGTCGAGCTCGAGGCGCACGAGGTCCGACGAGAGCGTCCAGTCGGTGAGCGCGATGCGCGCGCCGTCCTGGCGGCCGCCGGCTCCGGCGAAGCGGAAGCGCGGGCGCTGGCCGTTCGCGTTGCGACGGAGGTTGTCCGCGCGGAGCGAGGCGGTGAGCTGCGCCGACGCCATCATCGTGTCGCCCGCGAGGCGGCCACGGCGAAGGAGGGCGTCGACGACCGAGCGCACCTGGACGGGGCCCTGCGTGCGATCGAAGCTCGAGAGGATCATCACCGTCGCGTCGGCGAGCTCGCGACCCGAGAGCTCTTCCTGCTCTCCGGCCGGGAGGTCGATTCCGGTCGGCGCCCCGCCGGCCATGATCTGGTGGCGGTCGCGGATCATCGGGCGCGGCGCGGGCGCGAGCGGATCGCGCGAGGTGTCGATCGACGAGTCGACGTCGACGGACACGATCGCGGTCGGGCTGATGACCTCGACGCGCGGTCCGGAGGCGCGATCGCCCTCGCCCTCGCCTCGACCGCCACGGCGGCGGCGGCGGCGGCGACGACGGCGCCCGCCGTCCTCACCACCCGCGACTCCTGCGCGCGCGTCCTGCGCCCGCGTCGCCTCGGCGCTGCTGGGCGACGAGAGGATGGGCTGATCGTCGTCGTCCTCGTCGTCGAACATCTCGGCGCCGCTGGCGGCGAGATCGGCGCGGAGCGCGTCTTCGCCCGAGACCTCGATCGGCTCGTCGTCCTCGTCGTCGCCCGCGTCCGGCGCGGCGCCACGCGCGGCGGCCTCGAGCTCGAGCGCGTTGACCTCGACCGCGGCGCTCTCCTCCGACTCCGCCGGAGCCTCGTCGACGCTCGCGCCCCGCTTCTTCTTCTTTCCGTCCCACTCGCGGAGGGCGAAGACGCCGGGCTTCACGCGGACGATGGGGTTCTCCTTGTCCTCTTTCTTGAGGAGCGCGGCGAGGCGGGCTCCCATCGTCACCTCGGGGCTCTTGCCCACGTGGGAGAGGAGGTTCTGCTCGATGGCGAGCTCCGTGATCTCCTTGTAGTGGAGGGGCTTGCCGGCGATGCGCAGCACTTCGGCTGCGGCTTCCGTGAACGTCATGTTCGGTATCTCTTGCTGGAGGTGCCTGACGCGCTCTCGGGGCTCGCGGAGTGACGCTTCATGCGTTCGATCCGCCCACGCCCCCGCAGCATGCGGCACTGATTTTCGGATTCCCTGCGAACACCGAGCGGCGGCCCGCCAAACTCGCCCGGACTCGAAGCGCCTCGAGCGCTCGGGGGGCACCCACCTGAGCTCGCGACCCGTGGCATACCCCCCAACGGGGCGGGCGTCAAACGTGACCTTCGGAGCCGCAGGCCGAGCGCGGGCGGACGGCGCTCGCGCGGCGGGGCTCTCCCGAGCCGAGCGCGCCGGGCGGGGCGCGCGGCCTTAGCGGCGCGTTTTTCCGGCCGGGGGCGCGCTCTTCAGGCTGTTCACGTCGAAGACGGGGACCTCCGACGCGGGCGTCGCGCGCGTCTCGACCGGCGTCGCGGTCGTCGTGCTCATGGTGGCCGTCGTCGCGGGCGACGCGACCGCGGCCGTCGGCTTCGGCGCGGCGGCGGCGGTCACGGCGACGGTGGGCGCCTTCGCCGTCACGACCTCGCCGTCATGCGCGGCGCTCGCGCGACCGAACCCGACCGCGACCGCGAAGATGGCGAGCAACGCCAGCGGGACGAGCACGAGGCCGACGCCCAGCGAGAGCGTGTGGCGACGCTCGCGGATCCGCACCATCAACGTGGGCTCGGGGCGGTAGCCGTCGAGCGTCGCGTCGGCGAACGAGCGGATGCGGCCGGCCGGATGGTAAAACGCGTCCTCGTCGAGGATGAGGATCGGCGCCGTGCGCGGCGCGGGGGGGATCGCGAGCGCCGCGAGCGGCTGCGTCGCGCCCGGCGAGCTCGGCAGCGGCGCGGGCGTGAGCGCCGGCGCGGCGGAGACCGGCGCCACCGGAGCCGTCACGGGGGTCGGCGTCACGGCGACCGGGATCGGCGTCGCGGTCACGGCCTCGGGCGCGCGGAGCAGCGTGGCCGGGCGAAGGACGCCGGGCGGCAGCGGGATCGGCGACGTCCGGGGCGGCAACGGCGTGGGGCGATACGGCGCGTGAACGGCGGGACCGACCGCGTCGTCGGTGGCGACGAGCTTGTCGAAGATGTCCCCGGCGCGATCGAACGGCTCGGCCGACGAGTCGGGGCCGCCGCCGAGGGCGCGGCTGCTCCGGGCGCGAATGACCTCTTCGGCCTTGGCGATCGCGTGCGCGAGGTCGGTCACCTCGAGGACGTCGGCCGCGTCGATCTCCTGCGTCCCAAGGACGCCCGCGCTCGACGGCTCGTCGAGCAGCGTCGCGCGGAATGCGTTTCGGACCCGTTCGTCGCTACCGAAGTTCAATGAGCTTCGCCTTCCGCCGAGTGCTCGGGGCCCGCGGCGCGCCGTCCAGCCGCGCTGGACTCGTCCACGTCGGTTCGAGCGACGCAGTGCTAGCGCGCTCTCGGTCGATGTGCCAGCCGCTCCTGAGGCTTTTCAGCTTCTCTCGGGAGGCTCCGAGGGCCCCCCGGTGCGTGGAGGATGCATCGACGACGAAATTCCCAGCACTTGCGCGGCGCCCCGCGGGCGGGGCCGCCCCCGCGTCAGCGGCCCGACTCCCACCACTTGGCGGTCGGGATCCGCCGGGTCGCGTTGGTGCCGCAGTGCACCTCGCCCAGGTTGCGGTGGTAGGTGTCCCAGTCCTCGGCGAAGTGGACGGTGACGCCGACCGGCGCGAGGGCGTTCTGCATCGCCGTCTTGAAGATGTCCTTGCCGCCGATCACCGGGCCGTGCGGGTCGGGCGCGACGAAGTGCCCGTCGGCGATGTAGAGCCCGTTGACCATCCCCGGCTGGTACGCGACCGAGTGGCCGTCCACGGTCATGTGGAGGAACGGGACCCGGACGATCTCGGCGTCGGTGAGGCCGGTCTCCGCCTTGATGATGGCGAGCTGCGCGTTCACCTCGAAGACCGCCTCGGCGCTCGCGGACATGACGTCCGGATCGGCGAGCACCTGATCGATGGTCGCGCGGGCCGACGCGCCGCTCGACCAGAACTTGCCGACGTGCATCGGTACGTTGCCGCGGCCCGCGTTCGACTGCTGGACGAGCATCGTCCGCGCGAGGTTCGCGTCGTTCACGAGGAGGACCCACCCGCGGCGCGTGTTCGCCTTGACGAACGAGATCGTCTCGTCGATGTGGGCGACGAGCAGCCACGAGGTGTCGACGTAGATCGGAGGCTGGACGCGCTGAGCCTCCATCGTCCGTGTGAAGACCTTGTCGGTGAAGAAGCTGGGGACGCTCCCGCGGATCACCCGGCCCATCGGGTAGCTCTTGCCCGCGTGCGTGTACGGCGGCACCGTCTCGAGGTTGCCGAACGAGTTGAGCGTGTCGTGAGCTCCGTTTCGCTGCGGGTCGTACTCCTGGATGCCGGCGACGTCCTTGCCGCGAAGGGCGAAGACGACGCGGCCTGCGTCGCGGAGCGGGTTCCGCCGATCGCTCGACTCGACGTTCGCCGAGCGGAGGTTCACCCGGATGACGTGCTGCTTGCCGTTCGGCGCCGGCATCGACATGAACGCGGGCTCGAAGAAGTCCTGCGTCCACGGATCGCTCGTGTTGATGTGCCTCGGAGCGGGGACGCCCGCCGCCGCCGCCGCCGTCGCGAGGTCGTTCCGCATCGCGACGTTGCCGGCGGCGTTGAAGCGCGAGACCCACGTCTGCTCCGCGGTGAGTGCGTGGTGGAAGGTGATGACCGGCGCGACGCGCATCCGGACCGTGTCCGATCCGGTGTTGCCTTCGGCGCGGACCGTCAGCGTGACGTCGACGAACCCGTTCCACACGGCGGGGTTCCTGACGATGTCCTTGCCCTCGATCGCGAGCTCGACGCCGCTCCGGATCTCGGCGAGCGAGAGCGCCGCGCCGCTCTGGATCGCCCTGAACTGCGAGCCGGCGACCTTGAAGAGCCGCACCCTGTCGGGCGCGGTGAAGGTGACGCGTCCGGCTGCGTCGGAGGGCGCGGCCGGCCACGGCCTGGTCTTCAGCCGGGCGAGGTCGAGGGCGTCGTCCGCGCCGTTGACGATCTCGTCGGCGGCGTCGTTGCACTTCGGGAGATCGACGTCGTCGAGGTCGATCGAGCAGCGCTCCTGATCGTCGTCGATGTTGGCGAGGAACACGGCGCCGTGGTCGGCGTTCCAGACGTCTTCGCCGACGTCGTCGGTCGGATCGGTGAAGCTGATGACGCCGTCGCGGTTGGTGTCCGCGCGGAGATCGGCGACGACGCTGCCGACGGCGCTCGTGGCGATCTCCGGCTCGGGCTCGGCGGACGACGTCGACTCGCCTTCGCCGTCGAGACCGGCGTCCCCGCAGGCGACGACGGCGGCGGCGGCGAGCAGCGAGCCGAGCAGAGAGAAGTGGGCGAGCTTCATTCGTCCTCCTGCCTCGCTGCGAGACACGATCCCGAAGGCTCCCCCGATGCCGACGGCTCGCCTCGCGAGGCGGCGGTCTCATAGCAGACGATCGATCGCGAACCAGCCGGCGAAACGGCTTTCGCCGCGTCGTCGGCACGTTTTCAGGACACGCTGCGGCCTGTCGTAATCATCTTACGCAGCGTTCGATGCGCACGCGCGCGGACGGTCCACCGCGACGTCGCGGCGACGCGTTCACGTCGCGGCGGTCGGCGTCGCGCGACGCTCCTCGAGCGCGGACGCGTTCACGTCGCGGCGGTCGGCGTCGCGCGACGCTCCTCGAGCGCGGCCTCCTCCTCGAGCCGCTTGGCGTGGGCGACGAGCGCGGCGACGTGCGCCGCGATGTCCTTCGGCCACGATCGCGTCAGCGCGCCGAGCCTCGCGTCGTCCCGCGCGTAGAGCGCGCGCGAGGCTTCCTCGAAGCCCGGGAGATCGCCGGCGATCGTCCACATGAACTTGCCGGCCGCCTCGCGCGCTTTGCGCGCGAGCTGACGCGACTGCCCGCGCTTGCGCGCCTCGTCGATGAGCGCCCGCAGCGCGACCGAGATCCCGCCGCGCTGATCCTCGAGCCACGCCCAGTGCCGGGGCAGGAGCGACACCTCGCGCGAGACGACGCCGAGCTTGGGGCGTCCCGGCCCCGCGCGGCGCGGCGGTGCTTCGTCCGCTTCTCCGCCGACGAGCGGATGCGACGAGAGGCGCTCGAGCGCCTCCTCGGGCGTGCCGCGCAGATCGAAGTCGACGGGGCTGCCGGTCGCGTCCTCGAAGATGAGGAGCGGGTCGGCTTCCCCGCGGTCGAGCCAGGCCTTCGTCTCGAGCAGCGTCTCCCGGACGGCGCCCGAGGCGATGCGGCGGTGTCCCGAAAAAGCCGTGAAAGTCCGTTCGAGTTCCATGAGGGGGCAATATTGCCAGGGTAATATTTGAAGTCAATATTACCCTGGTAAAATTCTTCGAGAGCGTCCGCGAGCCCCACGGCGGGCGCGCCCTGCCGACGCCGCGGGCCGCCGCCCGTGGAGGGCGGCGTCGGGATCGCGACCGCGCGGAACAAATTCGGAAGGCCGCGGTCGAACTCGACGCGTGGGCCGACGACCGAGATCGGCGCGCCGGCTCCGCTCCCGCTCGTCCCGATCCGTCCACTCCGCTCCGCTCGCGTGCCGCATCTCGTCGCCCGGCGAACGCTCGCCGAGGCGACGCCGTCGCGCGCGCGCCGCGCGCCTACGAGGTCCATTCCATGTCGTCAGCCCACGAAGGCGAGCGCGCCTGTTCGTTCTCGAAGCGTCTCTCGCGGCTCGCCCGCCTGCCGGGCAAGCGCGCCGTCGCCGCGCTCGCCGCGCTCGCCGCGCTCGCCGCCGCGCCCGGCGAGGCGCGCGGGCAGCATCACCCGATCGGCGTCCTCTACTCGGGCGTTCCGGCCGGCGACAAGCCGGAGCCCGCGCCGCCGCCCGAGCCGTGCACGGAGGACTGCTACCTCCTCTCGACGCTGGTCCTGCGAGGATCCGTGAGCACGTCGATGACCTTCGAGCTGAAGGGAGGCGTGCGCGCGAACGAGCAGATCAAGGTGCCGCTTTTCGGCCCGCCGGGGCAGGTCCGCCTCGACGACGTCACGATCGACGGAGCGCCGGCGGCGATCGGCTTCGACGGCGATCGCTACCACGTGTTCACGTCCGCGCGCTCGTTCACGATCCGCGGACGCATCACGGTGGGATCCGACCAGATGCTCGCGGTGCCCGGCCCCGTGGTCGCGGTCGACGCGCTCCTCACGAGCGGACGCCTCATCGAGGGCGAGCGCCTCAGCGGCGTCACGGGCGCGGTGCTGCACTTCGATCCGATGACCGCGGGCGAAGCGAAGCCCACGGCGCCGCCGATCTTCCGGTTGGCGCGCGCGCTTCGCTTCGGGAGGGAGACGGGCTTCAGCTACAAGCTCACCGCGTCGCAGAGCACCGATCTCGGGACGATCCGCCTGCCGCTTCGCTACGGCGAGAAGGTGAGCGACGTGCAGGGGTCGACCGGGTGGACCGTCGAAGGCGAGGAGCTCCTCCTCCCGACGGGCGGCCACGAGGCCGAGATCACGATCGCGGGGACGCTCCCGCCGTCGTCGGTCGGGAGCCTCAAGACGTTCTCGCCGGACGGCCGCTCGGCGTACGAGTGGTGGCTCGTCGAGGCCGATCCCGAGCACCGCGTCGAGGCGGGCGGCGAGGCGAAGCTCGTCGAGACCTCGCAGTCGCCGATCCCACCGACGTTCCCCGGAGCGCGCGTGTACCTCGTGCAGAAGGGGCAGGCGCTCGAGGTCGACGCGCGCTCCCTCGTCCGCGGCGACGTCCTCGCCGCCGTCGCGCGGACGCATCGCCGCTTCGTCGCCATCACCGGGCGAGGCGAGCTCATCAGCGACGAGACCATCAGCTACGACAACAACGGCCTCGATCACCTGATGCTCACGCCGGCGGGCAAGGCCATGTACCTCTCGACCGACCAGAACGCGCAGCGCATCCTCCACACCGAGGCGGGCGCGAAGGAGGTCCTCGTGCCGGTGCGCGGCGGGACGCACCAGCTCCGCGTCCAGTCGCTGAACGAGGCGAGCCTCTGGCCGATCGCCGGAGCCGTCACGATCCCGTCGACGACCCATCCGCTCGCGACGAGCTCGGCGGAGACGACCGTGGGCCTCCCGGAGTTCGTCCGCCCGATCGCGGTGCTCGGCGGCGACCGCGTCCGCTGGGCCTTCGCGCGCGGCGACCTCGTCGCGATCGTGCTCGGCATCGCGCTCGCGTGCTTCGGCTTCCGGACGACGAAGACCCGCGCGATCGCCGGCCTGTGCACCGCGGGGCTCTGGTTCGTCTCGCGCGAGGGCTTCGTCATCGCGACCTCGGGGCTCTTCCTCGCCGGCGCGGTCTTCCTCGCGTCACGCTTCGTTCGCGGCACGTGGCTGCTCGTCGCTTCGGGCGTGCTCACGGTGGTCGCGCTCCTCGGCGGGCGCTTCGCGCTCTCGTCGGACGCGACCGTCGAGCCGGCGCACGAGATGTTCGTCGAGCGTCCCGATCTGCCGCGCCCGGAGGCGCCCGGCGGATCGCAGCCGATGTTCTCGGGCGACCCGAAGACGGACATCACGCCCGTCTCGCTCTCGTTCCCGACGTCGGAGCGCTACGTCCAGGCGAGCCGCCAGCTCGTGTCGAGCGAGCGCCCCTTCACGCCGCGCATCGTCTACGTGACGAACACCTTCATCGCCGGCCTGCACGCGGTCTGGCTCGCCCTCGTGGCGCTCCTCTTCTGGGCGCACAAGGACCGCCTCCTCGCGCTCAAGGCCAAGATCGCCGAGCGCCTCACCCGCCGCCCGACGACCCCCGATCCGACGACCGCACCGGAGGCCCCTCCGTTCTGATCTCCGCACGAGCCGCCTGGACGCTCGCAATACTCGCAGAGGAGCAGGCGTTCGCGTCGTCGCGCCTCGAGGCGTCGTCGTGCTCGCCGTCGTCAAAGGCGACGCGGACTCGAGTCTCCAGGGCGGCGTCCGCGTCGCCGTCAACGGGGACGCGGAGTCGAAGGGGGACACCGTCGACGTCGTAGCCCTCCGAGCGAAGTCGAGCGATGTGCCGCCGGCGTCTCACCCCGCGCACGAGCAAGCTCGCCATCGGTAGGAAGAGACGTGATGCCAGCGCGCACGCGAGGACGATGTTCGTCACCGAGCCGGCGGACGCGGCGAAGATCACCATCGCGAGCCCGAGGAGCGTCACGCCGTAGAGGGCGAGCTTGCGCGCTCCGCGAGGCCACTCCGGTGCGTCGAGCGCGAGGCGCATCTCGTCCTCCGGCTCGAGCGGCCGCGGGGCCTCGAGACGTGCCCCCGCGGCGCGATAGGGCGACGCCGCCACTGCTCGCTCCCGCTTCACACCCGGAAGCTTATCTGGCTCTGCGCGTACCATCCGTCTCGCTCGGCGCTCTTCGCCTCGAACGCTTTCATCTCTGCGGGAGCGAGAGCGGCGGCCGCGTGGAGGTAGGCGTCGAACCCCTCGCGAAACGCGGCGTCCCGAGCGTAGGTGTCGGCGATCTTCGGATGTTGCTTCAAGTACTGCTCGGCGGTTACGCCAGAGCGCGTCAGGTCGCGCGCCGCGTGCATTCCACGGTCCGCATGGAGCTGGAGCGTCGCCCTGCCCTTCTTGTCGGCGAGAACAGCCTCCGTCATCTTGAACGCAGGGGTGTTCGCTCCCCTCGCGACGTGCTTGTACTCGCCGTCCAGGCGCGCGGCCTTGTAGGACGTGGGGAGGTCGAGCGCGCCGATCAACGCGACGTGAGCGTTGTCCTTCGCGAGCGCGCGTGCCTGCTCGTCTGCTTTTACGTGGGCCTCGGCGAGCGTGTAGGTCCCGAGCGCGAGGCCGACGAGCGGGCCGCCGACGGCTCCGGCTACGCCGAGGTGAACGAGGCCAGCGATCTCGAGTCCCTCGACGCCGGCGTGACCGATTTCGAGCGCGCTCGCGACGGGGTCATGACACGGGCTCTGTTGATGGTGCTTCGTGGCGACCCAGGAGCGGTCCGTTCCGTAGATCTCCACATTCGTCTTCGCGTCACGTTTCACGATGCTGCTCGTCGACTCGTCTCGGCGGAGCGCCTCCTCTTCCTCTGCCGAGAAGTGCCGTCGCGCCCCGATTCCACTGACTTCGCTCATGATCGCCTCCGTGCGGCCTGTCGGCCGCTCGAGCCGACGGGTGCGCACGATTTCGCCCGGGGCGTGGGATCGTCGTTGCCCTGTGCGAACCGGCCGCCTCGACGCTCGACGTCGCTTTTCGAGCAACCTCGTCGGTGGGGGGCCGACAGGCGGACACCATGCGCACCGTTACCCTCGCCGCCGTCCTCCTGACCCTCACCACCGGCTCCGTCGCGCTCGCGAAGGGGCCCGCCAAGACGAAGAAGGGGAAGGAGAAGGCGCCGGAGCCCGTGCTCGTCGCCGCGGCCGAGCCCTTGCCCGAGCTGCCCCCGGCCGAGCCTGCGGCGCCCGCGCCGGCGCCGGTCGTCGAGGCGCCGCCGAGCAAGGACAAGAGCGCCGCGGCGCCCGCGAGCGACGAGCCGCCGACGGCCGGCACGGGCTTCGTCCTCACGATCGGCAGCGGCGCCGGCTTCCTCGGCGGTGAGGCCGTCGAGGGGATCGACATCGCGTCCGCGCTCGTGACCTTCGACGTCAAGCTCGGCGGCTACCTCACGCCGCAGTTCGGGATCATGGCGGGCCTTCAGGGCGGCTACGGCGCGCTCATCGAGGGCTGCGCGGGCACGTGCTCGAACGGGTACGCCTACCAGATCCCCGTCGTCGCCCAGTACGCGTTCAAGGATCGCAGCCGCGGCGCGTACGTCGAGGGTGGCCTCGCGCTCTTCACGACCTACGGCGGGAGCACCAAGAGCGACAGCGGCGACAGCCCCGAGGCGCTCAAGGTCTCGGCGCCCGTCGACTTCAAGGTCGGCGCCGGCTACCGCTTCCCGATGGGCGCCGCGTCCGACAAGGCCGCGACCACGGCGCTCGACCTCCGCTTCGGCGCCGACCTCGGCCAGTTCAAGAAGGTCGAGTACAGCTCGGTCGGCGGGTCGGTCGACGGCGACATCGCGAGCGCGCACCAGGCGATGCACTTCGCGCTCGGCCTAAGCGTCGGCTACCACTTCGCCCCCTGAGCCGGGCGCCGGGACGCATCACGCTCCCGCTCGTTCCCCGCTCGCGAGCGAACACCGCGCCGTGTTAGAAGCCTCGCGTCGTGCGAAACGTCGCCTACCTCGCCGCAATCGTCGCCACCGTCGCCGTGGCCTCGCACTTCGCGTTCGAGCTTTCCCGCGCCGGCACCTCGAGCTTCTTCCTCGTCATGGCCGTCCCGACGGTCGCGCTCGCGGTGCTCGGCGTCCTCCGGGCGAGGCACGACGGCATCCTGAAGAGCTGGGTCTCCGTGAAGAGCGGCGACTTCAGCCGAGGGTTCGCCGGCGCCGCGGTCCTCTTCGGCGCGGCCTACGCCTTCACCCGGGTCGTCGCGCCGCCCGAGTCGATCCGCGCCAGCTGGCTCGCGCGACTCTACCTGCAGCTCGGCGATCCGACGGCGCTCCGGAAGAACGTCGGGGTGGTGGTCGTCGCGATCATCGTCATCGCGATCGCCGAAGAGCTCGTCTGGCGCGGCCTCGTGGTCTCGCTGCTCGAGGAGCAGATCGGCTCGCACCGGGCGTGGGTCTGGGCGGCCGTGCTCTACGCCGTCGCTCACGCCCCGACGATCTGGGCGCTCCGCGACCCCGTCGCCGGGCCGAACCCCGTCATCGTCCTCGCCGCCCTCGGCTGCGGGCTCGTGTGGGGTGGCATGGCCCGGAGGTTCGAGCGGCTCTTGCCCAGCGTCTTTTCGCACGTGCTCTTCGACTGGACCGTGATCATGATGTTCAGGCTGTGGGGGCCGAGCGTCTGAGCGGGTTCGTCCGCGTGGTCGTCGCCGCGCTCGCGACCGCGACGGTCGGGTGCGGTGCGACCGCGGGTCGAGCGCGGCCCGTCGCCGGCGTGACCGCGCGGCCGCGCCACGTCGACGTCGTCCACGCGATGACGACGCCCGCGCGGCGCGCGCTCGTCGATCGCCTCCGCGACCGCAACCCGGCGCCGCTGGGCTCGCGCTGGATCGTGAACGAAGAGGCCCTCAGCGGGAGCCTCACCGTCGTCGATCCCTTCGCCGGCTTCCTCCGGAGGGCGCGGCGCGAGATCACCGTGCGGGCGCCGCGTGAGGGCGGCGCGCTCTCCGGCGCCGCGGCCGCCGAAAGTGCGCGCGCCTTCGTCAAGCGGAACGCGGACCTCCTCGGGCTCCCGCGCCACGTCGTGCCGGCGCTGGCCGAGCGCGTCCGCGCCGTCGAGCCGGCCGACCACGCCCCGCCGCGCGCCGCGTGGGCGGTCCGCTTCGACGCATCGTTCGCGAGCAAGGGGTACGAGGCCTTCAAGGAGATCGACAACGCCGCCGACGTCGAGGTGTTCGTCGACGACGACGGCGAGGTGAGCTCGTTCGTCAACCTGTCGCGGATCCATCCGCACCTGACGATCGACACCCGGCCCGCGCTGTCGGAGGACGATCCGCGTCTCCTCGCGAAGCTCGTCGGCCGCCGGCTGTTCGCGCTCGACGCGCGTGCGCTCGGCGGGCCGCCTCGTCCTGTTCGCGAGCTTCCGCGCATCCCGCTCGGCCAGGTCCGCGCCGACGACGTCACCCACGTACAGCTCGTCATCCACGTCGCTACGGGGCCGGCGCTCGCGTGGCTCACCTACCGCCTCGCCTACTTCATCGAGATCGCGAAGCCGGTCGCGCTCGACGACGACCTCGGCGGCGTCGACGCCTCCGGGGCGGCCAGCCCGCCGCAGTTCCATTTCTTCCGCTGGGTCGTCGACGCGGACACCGGCGACGTGCTCGAAGACGCTCGTCCGCCGATCTGGGGCGCGGTCGACGACGGGCCCTGAGCTAAGATCGGCGCCTCGATGAAACGCGCGCCCACGTCTGGCCAAGGCGACAGCGGTAGCGTCGCGGCCGCCTGGGCCGAGGCGGCGAGAGGGCGAGGGCTGACCTTCGACGACGCCACCGTCGAGCTCGCGGCCGCGCTCATGACGGCCTACCCCGGCCTCCGCGCGCAGATCCTCCACCGACCCGAGGACGTGGTCGCGATCGGCAAGGGGCGGCTCCGCATCGCCAAGGACCTCCGCGCCTTCCGGCGGCTCGCCGCGGGCTTCGTCCACGACCTCAACGACCACGACGAGGTCCGGCGCGGCCTCCGGCTCTTCGCGCAGCGCGAGCGGCTGCGCGTCGCGGCCCGCGAGCTCCGCGCGCGCGAGGCCGGTGACGTCGACGTCACCGCGCGTGAGCTGTCGGACCTCGCGCAGGTCTGCATCGAGCTCGCGCTCGCGGAGGCGCAGCGCTGGGCGGAGGCGCGCTTCGGCGCGCCGATGACCTCTTCGGGTGAGCGCTGCGCGTTCACCGTGCTCGGCATGGGCAAGCTCGGTGGCCGCGAGCTCAACTGCGGGAGCGACGTCGACCTCCTGCCGTTCTACGAGACGGACGAGGGCGAGGTCGTCAAGGACGGCGTCGTCGTCGAGCAGACCCTCCACGAGCACTTCACGCGGATCACGCAGCGGTTCACCGCGACGCTCGACGACGTCACGGACGAGGGGACCTGCTGGCGCGTCGATCTCCGCCTCCGGCCGGAGGGCTCGCGCGGGCCGCTCGTCAACGCGCTCGCCGCCGCCGAGCGCTACTACGAGACGTGGGGGCGCACCTGGGAGCGCGCGGCGCTCGTCCGGGCCCGTCCCGTCGCCGGGCACCCCGGCTTCGGCGCGCGCGTGATCGAGGCGCTCGCGCCGTTCGTGTGGCGCAAGGCGATCGACCCGCGCATCGCCCGCGAGATGGCGCAGCTCGTCCAGCGCGCGCGCGCCGAGCTGTCGGAGGACCCCGAGCGCGACCTCAAGCTCGGGACGGGCGGGATCCGCGAGGCCGAGTTCTTCGTCCAGTCCCTCCAGCTCGTCTGGGGCGGCCGCGAGCCGAGCCTCCGTGACACGAACACGCTCGAGGCGCTCCGCCGGCTCCGCTCGCGCGGGCTCGTGACCGATCGCGAGAGCCGCGAGGTCGAGGCCGCGTACCTCGCCCTCCGCCGCCTCGAGCACCGCGTGCAGTTCGCGACCGGGATCCAGACCCATCAGCTCCCGCGCGGCGAGATGCTCGAGACCGTCGCGCGCTCGCTCGGGCACACCTCCGGTCACGAGCTCGAGCGTGAGATCGACAAGATCCGCCGCCGCGTCGCCGCGCGGCTCGCTTCGCTCACGAAGGAGGCCTCCGCCGGGGCGCGCGGCTCGTGGGGAGGCGACGAGTCCGGCGTCGAGCGCCTCGAGCCGCTCCTCACGGCGATCGACTCGGGCGAGGAGGTGATCGTCCTCACCGCGATCACCGAGGGCGCGGGCGGCCTCGACTTCGTGACGACCGCGCCGGCCGATCTCGCCCGTCACTTGCTCGCGCTCGCGCGGAGACCCGACTTCCCGCTGGGCGCGAGCACGCGCGACAGGCACCCCGGCCTCGCCGTGGCGCTGCTCGAGGCGCTCTCCGACGCGGCCGATCCCGAGCAGGCCGCGCGCCTTCTCGCGTCGTTCTTCTCGCGCCTCCTCACCCCGAGCGTGTACGCGCGCGCGATGGGCGAGGACACGCAGGTGCTGCGGCGTCTCGTCGGCCTCTTCGGCGCGAGCTCGTTCCTCGGCGAGGCGCTCGTCTACCGGCCGGAGCTCGTCGACAGCGTCGTCTTCACGAAGGTCCCGCCGACCCCCGAGATCACGCGGAGCGACGTGGAGGCCGAGATCCTCGAGGCGACGGCGCCCGAGCCGTCGAGCGAGCCGTCGAGCGCCGCGGCGACCGCGCCGCGAGCTCCGGTCGCGCGCCGCCTCGCCGACGAGCGGGTGGATCAAGAGGAGGCCTTCGTCGGGGCGCTCCGCCACGCGAAGGCGCGCGTGACGATGGAGGTCGGCCTCGCCGAGCTCGCCGGCGAGCTCAAGACGCGCGACGCGACGCTCGTGCTGAGCGCGCTCGCCGACGCCACGCTCGAGCACGCGACCCGTCGCGCGCTGGCGGAGCGCGGGCTCGACGGCGGCCTCGTCGTGATCGCGATGGGAAAGCTCGGGGGCCGTGAGATCGGCTACGGCTCGGACCTCGACATCTTCTTCGTCTACGACGCGCCGGGGAGGGAAGACGAGCTCGCGGAGAAGTACGTCCGCGCAGCGCAGCGCGTGCTCTCGCTCGTGAGCACGCCGCACGGCGACGGCCCCGGCTACGAGCTCGACACGCGCCTGCGTCCGTCGGGCAGCCACGGCCTGCTCGTCGTGAGCCTCGACGCCTTCGCGCGCTACCACGGCCTCTCGCGCGACGGGACCGATCCGCGCGCGCGCGAGGGCGATCCGACGACGTCGTCCGAGGCGGTCGCGGAGGACCTCCGCCGGTCGGCGGACTGGGAGCGGCAGGCGCTCGTGAAGGCGCGGGCGTGCGCCGGCGACGTCGAGCTCGGTCGAAAGGTCATCGCGCTCGCCTCGCGCGTCGCCTACGAGCGCGGCGCGCCCGAGGCGGCGAGCATGCACCACCTCCGGATGCGGATGGAGCGCGAGCTCGCGAAGGAGGGGCCGCGCCGGCACGACGTGAAGCTCGGGCGCGGCGGGATCGTCGACGTCGAGTTCGCCGTCCAGTGGCTGCAGATGAAGTACGGGGCGGACCCGCGCGTGCGGACGACGGACACGGAGGCGGGCATCGGCGCGCTCGAGGCCTGCGGCTACCTCGATCCGTCCCTCGCTGCCGTCCTCCGCGAGGGCTACGCGATGCTGCGGCGGCTCGAGCAGGCGCTGCGCGTGGTGCACGGGACGAGCGCGAACCTGATCGAGGAGGGGGCTCCGGGGCTCGCCGCGCTCGCGCGCCGCATGGGCGTCCGCGACGGCGCCAACACGCCGTCCGGCACGGCGTCGGAGGCGCTGGTCGAGCGCTACCGCGCCGTGACGCGGGACGTGCGCGCGGCCTACCTCGCCGTCCTCGGCCTCCGCGCCGACGTCCCGCGGGACGTCGACTCTTCGCGAGCCAAGGACACGCTCTGAGGGAGCCGTCGACGCCCGCGCCGTCGACGCGCGGAACAGCGCTCAGGGCTCGAACTGGACCGACGGGGCTTGCTGCAAGAAATGCGGGTCCCGCAGGCTCGCCAGCAGCGGCTTGAGCCTCGGGATGTCGTGCTGCTCCTCCCTGCGAAACATGATGAACGCGCGCGGCGAGTGGAGGACGAGCGCGTTCTTGCCTGCGCCCATGCGATGCACCAGATCGGTGATCTCCGGGATCCCGATCTGCTCCAGGATCGTGCCGCGGGCGTTGACGGTGAAGATCCGGAGCGTCGTGACCACGTAGTAGTGGTTCGTCTTCTCCTCGTAGAAGATGCCGAGGTAGAGGAGGTAGATCCCGAGGAGCACGGGCAGGAGGACGACTCCGGCGAGGATGTACCCGAGGCGGGCCATGCCCTGATCGGGTTTGCGGAAGTAGATGACTCGCTCGCCCGGCATCAGGGGAACCCGCGCGACCGTCGACCCCTGCATCGGCCCGTGTCCGCCGGGCGCCGGGTAACCCCACTGCGGAGCCGCTGGCGGCGGGCTCTGCCAGCCATGTTGCATGGCGCACATTCTTTCGCCGGAGCGCGGGGCGTTCAAGCGCCAACTGGTCGTGAAGCGGAGCGCGGGGCGCTCGTCGTCGCGGCCGGTCGGGCCAGGGTCACGCCGGGCGGGCGAGCGCGCGCATCCACGCGGCGGTGGCCTCGTCGGCCGGGAAGTACGTCTCGATGCGGATGTCCTCGGCGGTCGCGTCGGTCGGCGTGCCGATGGTCGCGATGGTCGTGAAGAGCCTCGCCTCGACGCCGTTTCTCCGGAGGTGCACCGTGATGAACGGCCCTTCGGCTCCGCGCGGCGTCTCCGGCGCGGGGAGGTCGGGGATCGCGGCGACCGCGGCGCGTATGCGCGCGACCTCCGGATCGTCGGAGAACGCCGCCGCCTCGCGCCGCGCGCGATCGAGCGCCATGGCGGCCACCTCGGTGAAGTTCACGATCGCCGGGCGGAGCCCCAGAGGGTGGAGCGTGGCCACGAGGACGTTCCTCATGACCTCGGGCGGCGCGGCGGCCAGATCGACGAACGCCGCGAAGAGCCGCGTCGCGGCCTGGTTCATCTGGAGCAGGTTCCAGGTCCGGTCGCACGCGATCGCGCCGTTCGGCTCGATGCCGTCGAGCATGAGATCGATCGCGCGCCGGAGCGCCGCCGCCTCCGGCGCCTCGAGCGGCAGGTCGCGGTAGGCGGCAACGAAGCCCGCCGCCTCGAGCAGCGCGTTGCGCTCGCGGAGCGGCAGATCGAGCGCCGAGCCGAGCACGAGGACCATCGTCTTGCTCGGCGCCGCGCGGCCGGTCTCGAGGCAGCTCAGGTGGCGCGTCGAGATCTCGGCGTCGCGCGCGAGCCTCTCCTGGCTGACGCCGCGAGCGGCCCGGTGCCGGCGGAGGACGGCGCCGAACGCGGATGCCTCGGTCTTGATCGATGCGATGGGCACGAAAGGCAGAGTACCCGCACGCCGCCCCGAGAACATGACCTCCGAGGTCATGGCCTGCATGACCTCCCGCCTTCAGAGTCCGCTCATGAAGAAGATCGTCCCTGCGTTGGTCCTGGCCCCGTTCGCCGTCTTCAGCACCATCGTCGCCGCGGAGAACGGCGTCGTCGGCTTCGTGCCGCTCGCGCTGCGGGAGCCGTGGGGGATGCAGATGCTGCTCGACCTCACGATCGCGATGTTCCTCATCGGCTCGTGGATCCGCCGCGACGCGAGGCGGCACGGCATCCCCGCGCTGCCGTACGTCCTGTCCCTTCCGCTCGGCTCGCTCGCCGTGCTCGCCTACCTCGTCCACCGCGGGCTCCGCGGCGCGCCCGCGGCACGGGGCGTCGAAGCGACGCATCCCGCGCAGGCCTAAACACTTAGCCTCGAGCCCGTCCGGGGGCCGGCCCCCTGGCTCTGCTCTGCCGGCCAAGGATCCGCTATGACGAGAGTCGCGTACTGGACGGCCCCGCATGCGCGCTCGAACTGCGACCTTCGTGACGATCGCCCTCGCGGTCGTGGCTTGCGTCCACGAGGAGCGCCGTGCGCCCGTCGGCCCGGAGGCCGCGAGCGAGGCGAGGCCCGAGGCGCGCTCGTCTTCGCTCGGTCGCCAGCAGTACCTCGTCGCCGATCCGTCGCCTGCGCGCGCGGGCGTGCCGGCGCTCGCGCTCGGCGCGCCCGGCGTCCACGGCCTCGTCGTCGACAGGCGGCGCATCGTGGTCGCGCGGGCAGGGGAGCCGCTCGTCGCGCCCGACGCGACCTCCGAGCCGATCGCCGGCGCCTCTGCGCTCCCGAGCCGGTTCGGCGGAGGCTTTCTCTTCTGGACGGCGAACGCCCTCTACCGGGCCGACGCGTTCGACGCGAAGCTCGTCCCGCTCGCGCGCGTCCCCGATCCGATCGAGTCGATCGTGTTCGCGCCGAAGGCGGTCGTGGTCCGGACGCGCAACGGCGAGCGGTGGGCGCTCCGGCTCCCTGGCGGCGAGCGCGCTCCCATCGTGCCGCTCGGCGTCGCCGACGTGCAGGCGCTCGACGACGGCCGCGCCATCGCGCTGGGCGATCAGGGCGCGGTGTTCACGAGCACCGATCACGGCGCCCGCTGGATCGACGCGACGGCGCAGGTGAAGGGCACGCCCGCCAAGGTCGCGATCGTCGCCGGCGACGTCTGGCTGTTCGACTCGGGATCCGGCGCTTCCCGGCTCGAGCTCGACGGGCGCCTCTCCTGGTTCGACCGGGCGCCGCCCGACGCGGCGCCGGAGCTGCGCCCGAAGGATCCGCGCTGGCGCGGCAGCGAGTACCCGCTCCGCGTGGCCTTCCAGGCCGGCGCGGCCGTGGACGAGTCGACCGCGATCGTCGTCGACTCGGGCGACGTCGTCCGGCTCGACGTGCACACCGGCGAGGTCCTGTCGGTCGTCCCCGGACGGCTCCCTCCCGACGCGCAGTGCGAGGCCGTCCCCGTCGCCGGCGACGTCCTCTTCGCGTGCGTCGCGCGGAGCGCGGGCGGGAGCGCGTTCGTCGTGTCGCGGACGCTCGCGTCGGAGCCGCCGAGCGTCGAGCAGACCTTCGTGAGCGGAGGGCAGTTTTACGCCGACGGCGACGGCGGTCTCGCCTACGCCGGATCGTGTCAGGGCGTACCGCCGAGCCCGACGGGAGTGCCGGTGGTCTGCGTCCGCCTGCCGAGCGGCCTGTGGGAGGAGCACGACCTCGCGGCGCTCTCCGCCGACGCGGGCGCGCAGGACATCAACGTCGCGCGCTGGGTGCCGCGCTCCGACGGGCACGTCGTTGCCGTCGTCGCCGAGCCGAACGGTGGCATCTACGACCCGCGGTCGGCGAGGTTCCAGCCCATCGCCGGCGAGGCCCTCGCGCTCGTCGGTCGCGGCTCGACGTACCCGACCCACCTCGCGAAGGGCGGTCGCGTCATCCGCCACAAGCGGAGCGCGCTCGGCGCCGCGGGCATCGTCGACACGAGCTGGTCGTTCGGCGCGGGCAACACGCTGCGGGGGTGGCAGCGGGCCGGCGAGAGCTTCGAGATCTCCGAGGACGGCAGGCTGACGCGCTCGCCCTACGCGTTCGAGGTCGTCTTCGTGGGCGCGATGGGCCTCGGGCGCTCGAAGGACGGCCGCCTCTACCAGTCGGCCGATCACGGCGTCTCCTGGGCCGAGGTGGCCGCCCCGCCGTCGGGCGCCGACGCCGTCGACCTCGTGAGCTGCACGTCGGCGGGGTGCGACCTCGGCGCGTTCTACCGCGTCGGCTGGTCGCTTCGTCCGCCCCGGGTCGACGCGCCGAAGACGCTCGCGCCCGCGGCGCCCGAGGTTCGTCGCGTGCGCGCGCTCGAGCTGTCGTGTCGTCCGAGGGGAGCGGTCGGCTCGACGGTGCAGCCGCGCACCAACGACTCCCCCGAGGACCTCGGCCTCGGCGCCGTTCGCCTCCCGGTCGCGAACGACCGCAACGACTGGGGCTACCTGCGGAGCCCGATCCCGCGCGGGATCGTGAGCCCGATCCACGAGGCCACGAACGACTCCGAGGCGACGCCGTCGCTCCGCGCGCTGCTCTCGGGCTTCGGGACGTCGAGCGACGGCGACGTCATCACGGTGACCGGACCGAACAAGAACGCGATGGCGCTCCGCCGCGGGCTCTCGTACGTCCCGCCGTTCGATCCGCTCGGGAAGATCGTGCGCACGAGCGTCGCGATGAGCGACGTGGTCGCCGCGGGGCGCCGCGCGGGCATGACGACGGACGAGATCCTCGCCGAGGACTTCACCGAGAGCGGCGTGGTCGTCCCGATCACGCCGTCGGACCCGTCCGCGCCGTCGGACATCGCGCTCCACAACGTGGAGCACGGGCTGCTCTCGATCGCGCGAGGCGAGCGCGTGCGCGTCGCGATCCGGTCGTCGCAGAACGGCGCGAGCGTCATCTCGGGCGCGGCGCTGCCGCAGGACGAGATCGCGTTCCTCGAGGTCGAGGCGAGCGGCGCCGGTCACGTGTTCAAGGTCGGACCCGGCGGAGCCGTGGACCTCTTCGACGTCGGCGCCGTCGGCAACGAGGCCTACTACCCCGCCAACCCCGACGCGCTCGCCGTCGGTCCGAAGGGCGAGCTGGCGGTCCTCCGCACCCCGAGCGGCAGCGACCCGCCATCGGCGCTCGATCCGGCGTTCGTCGTCGTCCCGTCGATGCCCCCCGTGGCGCTCGCGCCGTGGTCGGAGCTCCGGCTCGCGGACGATCCTGCCTGCAAGGCGGAGCCGGGCGGCTACCGCGCGACGCTGCAGACGTCCGCGCCGTGGATCCGCGTCACGACCCCCGAGCTGCGCGTCGAGGACGCGCCGATGATTGCGCGCGTCCGCTGGACGCCGAAGCGCGTCTGCCTCGAAGGCTTCGAGGTCGCCGTGCCCGCCGCGACGCTGCGCGCGCCGCAGGGGGGCGGCGGCTACGAGCAGGTGACGTTCGCGACGTGGCTCGTCGCGCGGGGTGGGGTGTTCGCCCGCGTCGGCGTCAGCGAGGGGATCGAGTGGCGTCAGGCGCTCGACTGCAGCGTGGCGACGCCCCGACCATGACACGCACGCGCTCCGCGGCCTGAAACGAAAGAGGGAGAGCCGGGTCTCGGCTCTCCCTCTCGATCACGAGGCGCGCTCCCCGCCGCGCGCCGCGCGGCGACTCAGTGCATCGCGCTGACGAGGATGTTGATACCGACGCCGATCGTCTCGAGCACGGCGCCGACGATGATGACGATCATCGCCGTCTTGGCCTTGGCGCGCGCGGTCTGGAGATCGCCCGTCTTCTTGGCCGTGCCGGCCTGGATGGCGAACAGGAGGCCGATGCCGCCGAAGAGGAGGTTACAGCAGACGACGAGCTGCACGATGCTGAGCACGAGCGGCAGGGTCGTGTTCACGTCCCCGCCGGCGCCCGGCATCATGGGGCCGCCCGGCGGAGGGAAGCCGCCCGGAGGTCCGAAGCCCTGCGGCGGGGGACCGCCGAATCCGCCACCCGGCGGTCCGCCGTAGC
>JAHBWC010000045.1 GCA_019637225.1 Labilithrix sp. | reverse complement strand
GCCGTGCCGCGGCGGACCGCGTCCCACGCCAGGACCACGAGGCCGCGCTCCCAGGACTCGCCGAGGCGCGGCACGTCGCCTTCGATGACGACGGGCCCGTCGTGGGTCTTCGTCTTCGCGACGTAGGTGCTCGGATAGACCAGCACCGTGTCGAGCTCGGGGTAGATCTCCGTGTCGCGGTGAAGGAGGAGCACGCACGCCTGCGCCGCGATCGTGACGCGGACCTCGTCGCTCACCTCGAAGCCGCCCGCGCCCTCGAACGTCTTGTCGTCGATGAACGCGAGGATGAGCCGCTCGAGCTCTCGCCGATCGTCCTCCGGCAGAGCCTGAACGAGCGGGACGTTCCGATCGAGCACGTCCGTCCACTCCGGAGGGAACGGGCGATCCTCCGCGGAGCGTCCGAGCCAGCGCTTGAACAGGCGGAACACCCCGAGAGCCTACCGCGCGCCACGCGCGCGCGGCGAGGCCGAGCCGCGCTCCTCGCGCTCGAGGTGGGCGCGCCCCGTCACTCCTCCGTGCGCTCGGGGGGAGGCTCGCCGAGCGGCGGCGACACGCGCGGAGGCCGGCCGGGCTCGCGCAGCGCCGCCGCGTCGGCGCGCGAGATGATGCGATCGGCGTCGGTGTCGATCGCGCCGACGAGGATGTCCGCGAGCACCCGCGAGGGCGCCTGCGACGGGTGGCGCTTCGCCATCGCGGCCGCGATCTCCGAGGGCGTCACCTGATCGTCGCCGTCGGCGTCCACCGCGTCGAAGCCGCCGAGGTCGCGCCAGATGCCGAGCGCGAACGACTGCACGAGCACCATCTTCGGCTCCCGTCCGCTGTCGGCGGGCGGCACGAGCGACGGGTTCGCCTCGGCCCAGCGGACGAGCGGCTCGACGCGGTCGAGCCCGAAGAGCAGCTGGCGCACGATCGCGACGTGATATTCGCGCTCGAGCTCGAGCGGCGCGCCGTCGATCGCGAGGACCGTGTGCTCCGGCCCGTCCGAGACCGTCATGCGGTCGTCGACCTGGAGGAAGGCCCCCGACTCGACCGGAGCCTTGGCGCGCGACGCGGCGACCGCGTCGCGGATCACGACGCCCGGCAGCGGCACGACGACGATCGCGTTGTCGAAGGGCACTTCGGTCTCGACGTCGCCGTAGGTGAAGCGCTCGGTGTAGTCGCGCGACGCGCGGATCCCGCCGCCGTTGAAGAGGCACGCCTCGGCGCCGAGGCAGTCGCGGAGCCGCGAACAGATGAGCGCGCCCATGCTCGTCTGCCTCGAGCGCGTGCCCTTGGAGGACAGGGCGGCGTTCGGCTCGAGGTAGAGCAGCGTCGCCGCCGAGAGCTCACGCACCGCCGCCATGTGCCTGTCGACGCGGGCCCGGAGCGAGGCGTCCTCCGGGTAGCCCGCCACGTCCTCGAGCCGCGTCGTCACGACCGGCGCGGCGCGCGCCGAGGCCCAGACGACGTCGGTGACGGCGACGTGCACGGCCTCGGAGCCGGCCTTGACGATCCACGTGCCCTCGACGTCGACGAGCATCGGCGTGTGATCGTGGCCGCCGATGATCGCGAGGAGCGGCGGCGTCCTCTGCGCGACCGCGAGCGCGCGATCGTCCGCGATCGCCTGGTGCGTGATCGCGACGACGCCGGCGGCGCCGGCCGCGACGAGGCTCGCGGCCTCCGCGATCGCGGCGTCGTTCGCGCGCGCGAGCTCCACGTCGCCGAACGGCGCGCCGCGATAGACCGACGGATCGGCCATCACCACGCCGACGAGCCCGACCTTCAGCGGCCCGACGGCGATGATGTCGTGGCGCGGGAGATCGAGCCCGGAGAGGACGTTGGTGCCGATGCACACGGGCCGGAGCTCCTTCAGGCGGTGCCGGAGCTCGCCCGGCGGAAGGTCGTCCTCGTGGTTGCCGAGGATGACATGCGTGACGCCGACCGCGTTGAGGCAGTCGACCATGCCCCTCCCCGCGTCCATGCTCGACAGGAGGCTCGGCGCGAGGAAGTCCCCGGCGAGCACGACGAGGAGCGCGTCGCAGTCCTTCTGCGCCCGGTAGTGGTCGACGAGGCCCCTGAGCCGCGGGAGGTTCTCGAGCGAATAGACGTCGTTGACCGAGACGATACGGAGGCTGGGCATCTGCTCCGCTCGGATTGTCGCGCACTCGGAGGGCCGCCGTCACGCGCGACGGCCGCGGAGTGCCCCGCGAGACACGTCGGTCCCGCGCCGCGCTCCGCGCGACACGTCGGTCCACGCCCGCGAGGCGCGTCGGTGCGCGCCCTACGCGTCAGTTGCAGGTGGTCTGTCCGAGGCAGCCGGCGTACTGGCCGCTCGCGAGGCAGAGCCAACCGTTGGCGCATTGCCCCGGCGCGTAGCCGTAGTCGGAGCAGCGATACACGCAGGTCGCGGCCGCGCCGCCGCCGCAGCTCTGTTGCTGGAGGCACCCGGTGGCAGCGTTGCACGCCCAGCCCTCGTAGCACTCGCCGGGCGCGTAGCCGTACTCGGCGCAGGTGTACGTGCAGGCTGCCTGCGCGCCGGTGATGGTGAACGTCTGCGTGCCCGAGGCGCCGCCGCCGGGCGTCGCCGTCTGCACGCGGAGCGTGAGCGTCCCGGCCGTGGTGAGGAGCGACGCGGGGAGCGTCGCGCGGAGCCGCTCGGCGCTCACGAAGGTCGTCGCGAGCGGCGTCTGTCCCGCGAGGACCTCCGACCCGCGCGTGAAGCCGCTGCCGTCGAGCGTCACGACGGTCGCCGCCGTGCCCGCCGCGACGCTCCTCGGCGTGATCGTCGTGAGCGCCGGCGTCGGGTTGGTCACCTCGAACGACGACGGCAGGCTGACGACGTCCGCGCCGTTCGTGACCGTGACGCCGAAGCGCCCCGCATCGGCGAGCGCGGCCGCCGGGATCGTCGCGCCGAGCTCGGTCGCGGAGCGGAACGTCGTCGGCAGCGCGGCGCCGTTGAAGCGCACGATCGAGGTCGTGATGAAGCCGGTCCCCGTGACCGTGAGGGCCACGGTGGCCGTCCCGACGAGCGCCGTCGCCGGCGAGAGGCTCGCGATCGAGACGCTGGTCGGGTTGGCGACGGTGAACGTGAGCGCGTTCGACTGCCCCGCCGACGGCGACACCACCGAGAGCTGCAGCATGCCCGCGGTCGTGAGCTGCGCTCCGGGCACCTGCACTGTGAGCTCGGTCGGGCTCGTGAGCGTCGCCTCGAGGCTCGCGCCCGCGAGGTTGACCGTGCAGCCGGCGACGAAGCGCGATCCGGTGAGGGTGAGCGCGACTCCGCCCGGCGACCCGCCGAGCGTCACCGCGTCGGGCGTGACCGCCGTAAGCGTCGGCGCCTCGACCGCAGGCGTGCCCGGCGCCGGATCCGTGTTGTCGGCCTCCGGCGTCCCCGCGTCCGCCCCCGTCGTCGGAGCTCGCTTCGTCTTCTTTCCGCCGGTCGGCGGGGAGAAGTCCGGCACCTCGGGCGCCATGCACGCGATGAGCAGGAGACTGCCGGCGAGGATCAGCGCCGCGAGGCGGAGGAGACGAGTGAGCTGCGACGACATCGATCGTGGTCTCTTCAATGACCGTTCCACCTCGATCGCCCTGGATCACGGCCGTCCATCCACGCGGTTTCGACGGCGTTTCGAGGGCTCCACGCGCTCCCGCGCGCGGACGAGGCGAGGAGGTGTGGGGCGTCCGCCCACCAGACTGGTACGTCTATGTTTTATTGTCCCGGCCCGGCCGGGCGCGACGGTAGAGCGCGAGCGCAAACGCCGATCCGTCGCGCGACGGCGTCGAGCGGTCGCGCCGGAGCGGTGAGAGACTCGTCATTTCCGGTGGTTCGTCGTCCAATGGGGCATGGCCGAGGAGGCAGCGCAGAAGCCGGGCTCGACGCGCGCGCTCGTGGCGCTCCTCGCGTTCGTGCTCGGCTTCGCGACGGTGCCGCATCGGGTGATGGAGCGCGACGCGTCGAGGTGGTTCGACGGCGACCCGGCCAAGACCGACCTGCTCGCGGCGGGGCTCGCGCGCTGGACGTCGTCGCCGTCGGAGCTCGCGCCGGCGACGTTCGCGACGGGGTCGTCGCGCTTCGACGGCGAGTGGCTCTTCGCGACGTTCATGATGTCGGCGATGGGCTTCGGGCAGGTCGCGTGGGAGCGGAGCGGGCAGGCGCGCGACGAGAGCATCGCGCGGATGGAGACGTGCCTCGACGCGATGCTGGAGCCGCGAGTGCGCGTCTTCGAGGACAAGGCGTGGGGCAACGACGCCCTCGCCTCCGTCGACGCGGCGCCGGGCTCCCCCGAGGACCGCGGCCATGTCGCGTACCTCGGCTACTCCGGCCTCGCGCTCTCGCTCCACCGGATGCTCCGGCCGTCTTCCAGGTTCGTCGATCGCGAGGAGGCGATCGCGCGGGCGCTCGAGCGGCGCATCGAGGCGTCACCCACGGGCTTCGTCGAGACCTATCCCGGCGAGGTCTACCCCGTCGACAACACCGCCGCGCTCGCCGCGCTCGCGCTGCACACGCGGGCGACCGGCGGAGCGCCGTCGCCTGCGCTCCGTCGCGGGCTCGCGGCCGTGCAGCGAAGCGGCGTCGATCCCGCCACCGGGCTGCTCGTCCAGGCGGTCACCGTCGCCGACGCCGCGCCGCGAGACGCCGCGCGCGCCTCGGGGACGGCGCTCGCCGCGTACTTCCTCTCGTTCGCCGACGAGCCGACGTCGCGCTCGCTGTTCCACGCGCTCGAGAAGTCCCAGTTCCGCACGGTGCTCGGCTTCGGCGGCATGATGGAGTACCCGCCCGGCAAGCGGGGCGGACGCGGCGACGTCGACTCGGGCCCGGTGTTCCTTGGCTTCGGCGTGTCGGCGAGCGGCTTCGCCCTCGGCGCGAGCCGCGTCCACGGCGATCGCGAGACCTTCACCGCGCTCTACGCGACCGCGCAGCTCTTCGGCGCGCCGCTCGACGAGGACGGGACGCTCACCTACGCGACCGGCGGGCCCATCGGCGACGCGATCCTGTTCGCGATGCTCACCGCGCCGCGCGCGGGGAGGCTCACGTGAAGGCGTCTCTCCGCGCGAACCTGCGGCCGGCCGTGCTGACGGCGCTCTCGTTCGCGTGCCTCGCGCTCCACCACGTGCTCCTGCGCGCGGCCGCGCACGGGCACGTCGCGCACGTGCTGCTCGGCGCCGGCAACGCGCCTCCCCCGGCGGGCGCGGCCGGACTCGCGATCGCGCTCGTCGTCGTGCGCTTCATCCTCGTGATGCTGGTGCCCGGCTTCCTGCTGGCCGCCGCCGCGGAGATCGTCGCCTACCTCCTCGTCGGACCAAAGCGCGCGGAAGACCTCGACGATCCGACGCCGGAGCCCGCCGCCGACGACGGCTGACGACCCGCGCCCGCTTCGCGATGAGGCTGAGGCGGAGGGGGCCGAGCCTCGACGACGGCGTCGTCACGGGCGGGCGGCAGAAATAATGCCTATGGAGGCGCATCCGCCCCTTCTGGTACGCGGGGGGGACGGTGCGGGGCGTCGGCTCTGGCGCCAATGGGCTCCGGATCGACATCTCTCGCGAGAGATGAAGCGGGGCCGAGTCGCGTGGAGCCGATGAGGAAGGGGGCAGCGAGTGGACAGCGTTCTTCGCCGTGGCGCTGACTGGGCAGGAGTCGTCGAGGCGGCGCAGGAGGAAGCTCGCGACGACGAGGTCTGGGCGAGGCGACTCGTCGGCGCGGCGAAGGGTCTCTTCGCGACGGATCATGAGCCGAGCCTCGTCCTCGTCGAGCACTCGCCAGCCTGCGATTCGGCGTGGAGCGCCGCGCTCGCGACGACGTACCCCGTCGTTGCCGCGACGCGAGACGCGGCGCTCTCGCGGTACGGTGTCTCCGGCTTCCGCACGCTCTACTATCCGCCGACGACCGTCCGCACCTATCGCGAGATCGAGCGAACGCTCTCGCCAGAGATCGAGGCCCGAGCCGTGGAGGCTCGCGGACTGCTCGACGCGCACGACCTGCTGGGGGTCTTCGCGTATCCCGAGCCGGGCGTCGTGGTGGTTCTCTACGCCGCGTACGATCGCGAGATCCACCTGCCCCGCTACGACCGGAGCCTCCTCGCGCGCATCGCGCTGCACATCGAGACGAGCTACCGCCTTCGCCGGCGTCCGGAGGTGCTCAAGGCGGTGCTCGACGTCGACGGCCGCGTGATCGAGCGAAGCGAGGATGCGCCCCCTGCCGACGTGCTCGCGGCTCACGCCTTGAGTGTCACCCGCGCTCGGCGGGAGCGCGACGGCGCGGAGGCGCTCACCCTCTGGCCCGCCCTCGTCTCCGGACAGCTCAGCCTCGTCGAGCGCCGCTCGGGGACGAAGAAGCGGTACCTCTTCGTCGAGAACCCGGCCCCCACGCAGCCGTTCCGCGCGCTCGCCCCGGCCGAGGTGGACGTCGTCTCGCTGGCGGCGCGCGGCCATCCGACGAAGCTCATCGCGTACGCGCTCGGCGTCTCGCCGTCCATCGTGTCGATGCGCATGGCGAGCGCGGCGGCGAAGGTCGGCGTGTCGTCGCGCATGGATCTCGTCCGCCTCGCTGCCATGCTCTCGCGTGACCCCCGCGCACGCTTCGCCGACATCGCGCTCACCGATGCAGAGAGCGATGTCCTCGAGCTGCTCCAGCGCGGCCTCTCGAACAAGGAGATCGCCGCGATGCGCTCGCGCTCCGTGCGCACGATCGCCAACCAGGTCGCGTCATTGCTGAGGAAGACACAGACCCGGTCCCGGCGTGAGCTCGTCGTACGGGCGGCCCGCGCCTAGCGCCGCCCGGCGCTTCGCGCCGCTCGACGGGCGTGAATCAGGGAGCAGTCACCATGTTGAAGCCGCTCAGCACGCAGAGCGGCGTCCGCTCCTTCAGCGCGTAGACGTCGATCCGGTACGCAGTACCCGAGACCTTCTCGCCGGCCTTGAGGACAGCCTCGGCCTGAACGCGCTCCACCATCTTCTCACTCGGGAGCTCGTCGCTGCCCGCCGGTCCCTTCGCGAGGCGCACGGCGTACTGCGTCGCCTCCGACGGCGCGCCGGTCCACGTGAACTCGACGTCGTTCGCGGAGACGCCCGGCGTGATCTGGCCGCACAGCTCCAGCGTGACGGGCATCGAGATGCCGTCGATCACGTCGAGCGTGTCCGAGCTACCCGAGCTACCCGAGCTGGACGATCCACCGGAGCTCGACGAGCCGCCAGACGATCCACCGGAGCTCGACGAGCCGCTCGAGTCGTCCTCGCTGCTGCAGCCCATCGAGGCGCAGGCGATCGAAGCGGCGATGAAGAACGAGCGAAGGCGTACGAAGGGCATGACGAACGAAGGAGACTACTCCGCTCGTGCGCCTCGTCTGCCGCATGAGTATGCGGCGGCGTCCTCTTCGGCTGCGACGAGGTCCCGCCCGCCGGCGCGCTCCCTACTGGACCTGCAACCCGCCGAGCAGCACCTGGTAGCCCGCGGCCTTCGCGTAGTGAGTCGCCGCGACGAACGACCCCCTCCGCGAGGGATCGCTCGGCGGACCGCCCTGCGCGCCGGAAGGCGCGCGGAGATCGGCGCTGATGAACCCGGACGCGTACGCGGCCGCGAGCGACGGATGGGAGATCGCCACGCGCTGCGATACGAGCGGGAAGGTGCCGAGGTTCGTCGCGAGCGCCGTCACCTGCTCCTGCTCGTCGAACTGGAGGACTTCTCGGAGCGGCAGCGGGAAGCCGGTCGGCACGGACCCGCAGGTGAAGGCCGAGAGCACCGCGGGCGACTCGCGCCAGACGACGAAGTTCGTCTTCCCGTCGGCGAATGCGCCGAAGAGGCTGCTCGGCGCGACGTTGTTGATGAAGCGCGCCTGCCACGCGGTGCCGAGCGGCTCACGGTTGTCGCTCGCGGACCACGAGACGAACTTGCCGTAGAACGTCGGATTGCCCGCCGTCGCCGTCGCCGGATCGGTGGCGCTCGCCTGGACGTGCACCAGCGTGTCGGCGACCGACACCTGCTGGTTGCGGTCGAGGATCGTGTACGTCCCGGAGAGGTTGTTCTGGTTCGTCGCGTCACCGCCGCCGCCGTGTGCGAAGTAGCCAGGGTCGCCGGGGACTCGCAGCGTGCAGTTGTTCACCGTGTCGAACGTGACGTAGCCACGCGCGATGGCGTCCCCGTGCGGGGCGCCGGCGCACTTGCCGCCGAAGCGCACGGGCGTTGCCTTCCCGGTGTGCGCGCTCACGAGATCCGCGATGTCGGCGGCGGAGAGGCGCTTCGGGGGGAGCTGCCCGTGGCAGCTCGCGAAGTTGATGTGCTGCGAATAGGGCCCTTGTGGCGAGATGGTGCGGGCGGGGTCCTGCCCCGCGCTCGCCGTGAGGTCGACGATTCCCTTCTGGAAGAGCCACCGCAGGTCGACGACCGAAGAGTCGTAGCCGGTCAAGTAGACGTTGAATCGGTGCGTGGGGATGCCGTAGTCGGTCCACAAGGTCACGTGGACGAGCAGCGACGACGCGAACAGGTTGACCAGGCGAATCTGCGTGTTGACGCCGCTCGGATCGACCGTGTCGACCTCGAAGTGCGGGGAGAGCAACGTCGCCGCCGGGGACACGTCCGAGACCCCAATCGCCAGCGACTTGGCCGGGTGAAGAGTGTTGCCGTCAAACCACCACTCGCTGGGCGGCATCGTGTGTTGCGCTCGTGTCGCGCTGTCGAGGGCGATCGCCGTGAGGTTCGTTCCGAACTTCGTGAGCTTGCCGCTGCGAGAGCCAGGGTAGTGGATGGCCATGGCGTACGACTGCGCCGCGGCCGGATCGGACGGGGCCCCACCCGCCGACGGCGCCATGTTGCTCGAAAAGACGAGGGCGCCGTTCTTGGACGTGACGGGGATCGCGCTGCCGCCGACGCGCGCGCGCGTCAGGTCGGTCTTGAAGGGCTGCGTCGCCGTAAGCTCGGTCACCCCCTCTTGCATGTCGAACGCCATGAGGCCTTCGCTGCCGAGGGGATAGGTGCTCGGCTGCGTGCCGCACGTGAAGGCTTCCTGGCTGACGCGCGAGTCTCGCCAGACGATTACGTCGGTCTCCTGCGTGGTGAAAGGGATCTCCCACTCCGTCGAGAGGGGCTCGCGGTTGTCGGCGGCGTCCCAGCCCACGTAGCGCCCGTAGAAGGTGTAGCGCCCCGCGGTCGACGTGCGCGCGTCCGACTCGCTCGCCTCGATGTGGACGGCGGGCTGCGCCTGGACGTGCGAGGTCGCGGCGTCGATGAAGAAGAAGTCGCCGAGCAGGTAGTTCTGGTTCGTCGCGTCCCCGGTTCCGCCCGCGCCGAAGTAGCCGGCCATCGAAGGAACGCGCGCCGTGCAGTTGTTCACGGTGTCGATCGTGACGTAGCCGCGGGCGATCGTGTCGCCGTGGTCGGGCCCCGCGCACTTGTTCCCGAGCGTCGTCGAGGACTTCCCGGTCAGGGCCGCCTTCAGGCCCGCGATGGCGCCGGTCGTGAGGTTCGCCGTCGGCAACACGCCGGTGCACGACGCGTAGTTGATGTCCTGCGAGCGCGTTCCCTTCGGGCTGATCGCGTCCGTCGGATCCTGACCGGCGGTCGCCGTCCGCGGGACCCTGCCGTTGACGAAGAGGTCGCGCAGGCTGATCGACTGCACGTCGTAGCCGGTGAGGTACACGTGGAAGTGATGGACGGGCACGCCCATCTCGCTCCAGATCGTTATGTTCGTCAGCGCTGCCGACGCGTTCGAGTTCTGGACGGTGATGATCGTGTCGTTCTTGCCGGCGCCGGTGTCCACCTCGAAGTACGGATAAAGCAGCGTGGCGGCAGGGACGTTGTCGAGCGTGCCGATGGCCGCCTCGGCCGGACTCGCAGCGAGGAGAGCGCCCGCACCGAAGGGCAGCGCGAACAGCTTGGTCCAAAAGCCCTTCGTCATGGTCTTCTCCGAACGACGACGGCGCATGATCAGGCCGACGAACCCGACGACGCCGAGGACGAGCCCGAAGACGCCTGCGGACTCGTTCCCACCGCGCACCTTGCAGCCGCAGCTGCTGTCGGCGGCCGGCCCGCTGCTGCCGGAGGTGCCTCCGTCGTTCTCGTTCACCTTCGCGAGCGTGCAGTCCTTGGCGCACTTGCCGCCGGCGGTGCCGTTGTCGCCGCCCTCATCGCACTGCTCGCCCGGGTCGACCTTCCCGTTGCCACACGCGTTGGCGGCGATGGTGACCGTTCCGGTGCTGGGAGAGCCGACCGCGTAGACGACGCTCGGCGCGACCGTCGCGACGACCGTGCTGCCGCCCGGCGCGTCCTTGGTCGGGACCACGTCGACGGTGACGGAGGCCGCCCCGTCCGGAATCGTGACGAGGCCGTCGAGCGGCGCGAACGCGCTCGCGGGAGCCGTCCCGGAGACCGTGTACTTTACAGCCAGCGCGCCGACCGGCTCGCCGGCGCGAGCGAAGGTGAACTGGCCGCGCTGACCTCCCACGACCGCCGTCGGCTGGCTCGCGGAGGCCGTGACGAGCGGCAAGGTGCAGGGCAGATCGAGCGCCCAGCTCTCGATCGCCCCGAGGCCGAATCCGGCGCCGTCGACGACGCGCAAGCTCCACGTTCCGTTGCGGAACTTGCCGTTCAAGCTGGAGAGCGGATTGATCGGCAAGAGGCTGCCGGAGATGGCCGGGAACTTCTCGTTGCACTGGCCAGTGCCGAGCGTGGTGGCGCCGTCGCTGAAATGGGCGTCGACGTCCTCGCCGGCGCAGCCGTGGGGATTGCCGGTGGCGATGCCGGGCCTCATGAGCAGCATGACGGCCGTTCCGTCGGGATGGATGAGGCTCAGGGTCAGGTCCCCGACCCATTGGTGCGAGAGCTTCACGCGCACGCCCGTCGCCACGATGGTCGCTTGCGGGTCGCACGCGCCGGGCAGGACGGTGAGCGACGAGGTGACGGTCTGGTTGTCCGGCACGAGCGCGTTGCAGTTGGTCGCGAGCGGCGACTGGGCGCAGTCGTAGCTCTGCGCGGATGCGCGCGCCGGCGCGAACAGGGCGACGGCGGCGATGGCGACGGCCAGGGCACTTCGAGCAACGGTGAACTGCGACGAACCGATCGAGTCGAAACGCGAACGCATGGAATCATCCACCGTACGTCGGGCGTGCGCGCCGCCACAATCGAAATGAGTCAGCGCGCCGCGCCGAGCGCCCAGACCTTGAGCGCGCCTTGTGAGGCGCAAGCGTCGCTGTCGCTCAGGCCGTCGCTCTCGCCGGCGAACGAGGCGACGATCTCGTCCTTGCCGTCACGATTCAGATCGACGCAGCGCACTCGGTAGCCTCGGCAACCTTCACGGCCGGTGTTCGGCACGCGGAGGTCTCGCGTCAGGAAGCCATGGCCGTCCGCGGCGAAGAGCGAGATGGTGCCGTCGTCGCGCGCGACCGCCAGGCTGCGGCCCGCGCGGGAGCCGTCGAAGTTGCACACGGCGACGGCCGAATAGTCGTTGCGCGACTCCTCGCGCGCGATCTCGCGGCGCTCGAATGTGCCCTTGTGGTTGAAGAACACATCGACGCCGACGAACCAGGTTTCGCCTTCGCTGTTCGCGTAGGCCACGACCAGATCGTCGCGTGAATCGCCGTCGATGTCCGCGAGCGCCACCGACCGGACGAGGCTGCGCGCGCGCAGCCCGTCGAGAGGCACCGGGACGAACGCGCCGGATGCCCGCCGGAAGAGCACGCGCGTCTCGCCGAGGGTGTTCGACCCGACGGCCAGATCCTTCTTCCCGTCGCCGTCGATGTCCCCCAGCGCGAGCGAGTCTCCGAACATGCGCTCGAGGGCGGTCGTCGCGAGCGCATCGAGCTTCCACTCGCCAGGCGCGTCGCCGGGGCCGTTCGGACCTGTCATCGTGAGGAGACGAACCCCGAGCGAAGCGGAGCCGCGCTCCGATCTCGACGGCGGTCTCGGGCCGTCGCTCAGCGCGAGGATCGCCTGGCGGCCGTCGTCGCCCCAGTCGGTCGTGAGGAGCGTGCGCGAGCCGAAGGGGGCTCCGACCTCGAGATCGAGCCCGCGCCCGAGGGAGGAAAAGTGCCCGCGGCCGTCGTGACGAAGCGCTGCGACGCCCTTCAAGTGCACCGCGAAGGCGAGGTCCAGCACACCGTCACCGTCGAGGTCCGCCGCGTGCACGTCGCCGTAGTCGAAGCCGACGGGCGGAAACGTCGCCTCTTTCCACGCGCGCCAATGACCTTGGCCGTCGCCGAGGTAGACGACCGGCCGGAGCGGGAACGTCTTGCGCGCCGGGCCGTGCACGAGGTCGAGCTCACCGTCGCCGTTCAGGTCGGCGACGTCGAAGCCGTTCCGCCACTGGCCAGCCGTGGGCAACCCTTCGTCGAACGCCGTGACCGTGAATCGATTCGTCGAAGGAAGGTCGACCAGCGACCGGCTCGGCATCGACGAGCTCGACGCCGGCGCCGACGCGGTCGCCGTGCCGGACGCGCACGGGTGAGCCTCGTCGCAAGTCCCGGCGAACGCCGGGGGCCGGTCATCGCCGCGGCGAGAGACGACGATCGCTGCGCCGAGACCGGTCACAGCGAGGGCCGCCACCAACGCAATTCGAACGCTGGGGTTCAAGGCGCGGCCACGTTACCACGAGCGGTCGAAGCGTCCCGCGCGGAGCGTCGCTTTCGCTTACCAAGACGGGGACTTCCCCCCGCGCTTCGCGGAGAGCCTAGCCGACGCGCCATACGCGGATACCATCGGCGGCATGAAGGTCGCGCGCGCCCTCTTCGTTTCGGGGTTCCTCTTGGCTGCGATGATCGTCGCGTGCGTCGGTGACGAGCCGGTCGACAACGTGTCGACGAGCCCGGAGGGCGGCTCGGGCGCGTGCACCGACGCGCAGAAGTCCTGCAGCGGCACGTGCGCATCGAAGGACGATCCCAACGCAGGCTGCGCATCGCCGGACTGCACGCCGTGCGCGGCGGCGACCAACGCCGCGCCGGCGTGCGCGGCCGGGGCCTGCTCGTTCACGTGCAACGCCGGCTTCTCGGACTGCGACGGGAATCCCGCGAACGGGTGCGAGGCACGTTCGTCGAGCGATCCGGCGAACTGCGGCGAGTGCGGCAAGGCGTGTGGAAGCGCAAACACCAGCGCCGCGAGCAAGTGCGAAGCGGGCTCGTGCGTCTTCACGTGCAACACGGGCTTCGCTCACTGCGTGACGTCGACCGACACCGGCTGCGAGACCGACCTCTCGAAGACCTCCGAGCACTGCGGGGCATGCGGACACTCGTGCCTCGGCGGCAAGTGCACCGACGGCAAGTGCGAGCCGTTCCAGGTCGCGAGCGTGACCTCGCCGCGTGGTCTCGCCGTCGACGCGAAGAGCATCTACGTCACGACCTTCGCGCCCTCGATCCTTCGTGTGCAGCACGACGGCAAGTGCACTCCCGCGTCGCCCTGCCCGTTCGAGTTCGCCGGCGCGACGCTGGGCGACGGAATGGGCGGGACCGCAGCGTTCCGCGGTCCGGTCGCGCCCGTCAGCGACGGCACCACGGTCTGGTGGATCAACCAGGCGGGGAGCAGTATTGGCCGCCGCGCCGTCGCCGGCGGGACGATGACCTTCCTCAGCGGTGGCCCCGCCGGATCGGGCCAGAACGGTCACCTCACCCATGCCGGCGGGAAGCTCTTCTGGACCAACGCCTTTGCCACCACCCAGCCGACGACGCACGTGTACATGGCCGATGCCGACGGCACCACGTCGGCCATCGCCACGTACGCGGCCCCCGCGACGACGTTCTACGGGAAGGGCGGGATCGCGGCGGACGCGACCCACGTCTACTGGGCCTCGGAGAAGTCGGGCATCTTCAAGGCCGCGTTCAACGCCCCCGTGTGCGTCGAGGGCTCGACCTGCACGACGCCCGTGACCTCGGGCGGCGCGAGTCCCTCGGGCGGTATCGCGGTGGACGCGGACTTCGTGTACTGGACGGAGTCGACGGGGATCCGGAAGGCGCCGAAGACCGGCGGCGCCTCGACGAACATCGCGATCGATCAGGACGCGCCGACCGGGATCGCGGTCATGAACGGGCTCGTCTACTGGTCCAACACCGGCACCACCGGCGCGACCAAGACCTCGATCCGCCGCGTCGATCCGTCCAAGGCTCTCTGCGAGGGCACGGCGTGTGAGCTCGTCGCCGACGTCGCACAGCCCGAAGCGCTCGTCGCCGCCGCCGACGGCATGTACTGGCTCGACGGAGCCACGAGCGGCGGCGTGTACCGCCTCGCCAAGTAGTCCGGCAGCCCTCCACGCGGGCGCGCAGGCGATCGCGCGTGGCGCGCCGAGGCAACGGCGCCGTCGCGGTCGGTCGCGCTGCGCGATCGACCGCGACCCCGTACCGAGCCAGCTCCTCGACCGACAGCGCGACCCGCGCGCTCAGTCGCTCGCGCTGCTCGCGATCGCGGCCCTGACCTGGTCCTTGATCTTGTCGACGTTGAAGGCGGCGCCGCGCTGCATCGGCGGAAACTCCTCGAAGGTCTTCGCGAAGGTCTCCACCTCCTGCTGGACGAAGACGAAGCGCCAGAACTCGTGGCCGATGAAGTCCATGAGCGCGGGCGGCGCGTTCTTCGGGTCGGTGCGCTCGAACGGGTCGAGCCGCAAGTTGGAGATGCTCGGCACCTTGAGCTGCTCCGTCGGGCCGCCCCAGCCGCCAGGCTGATCGATGAAGCGGAACTTCCAGTCGCCGATGCGGACCGCTCCGATCGAGCCCTCGGCGAAGTACCAGACCTTGTCTCGCTTCGTCGGTCCCGCTCCCGTCAGGAGGTCGGTCTGATCGTAGCCGTCGAGGTGAACCTTGTAGGTCGTGTCCCCGAGCTTCTTGCCGCGACGCAGCTCCTCCGCGATGTTCGGATTGCCCGCCGCGGAGACGAGCGTGGGAAACCAGTCGAGGCCCGACATGACCGCGTTCTCGACCTTGCCGGCCGGCACCCTGCCCGGCCACTTCACGATCATCGGGACGCGCATGCCGCCCTCGAGCACCGTGCCCTTCGCGCCGGCGAACGGCGTGAGGCCGCCGTCCGGCCACGTGAAGACCTCCGCGCCGTTGTCCGTCGTGAAGACGAGGATCGTGTCGTCGGCGACGCCGAGCTTCTCGACCTCGTCGACGACGCTGCCGACGATGTCGTCGAGCTGCGCCATCCCGGCCTCGTACGTGTACCAGGAGTTCTCCGACGTCCGCTTGTTCGCGTAGTCCTTCGCGAGGTGCGTGTAGACGTGCATGCGCGTCGGGTTGAGGTAGAGGAAGAACGGCTTGCCGGCCTCCTTCGACTGCCGCATGAAGGCGACGGAGTGGTCGAGGATCTCCTTGTCGACGGTCTTCATCCGCTCCGGCGGAAGCGGCCCGGCGTCCTCGATGCGCTGCTTGCCGACCTTGCCCCAGCGCGGCTCCTCTGTCTCGTCGTCGCGCTCGAGGGCCCAGCTGTGAAGGACGTTCCGCGGACCGACCTTGTCCTTCAGGTCCTGCGGGTAGCTGTGCCAGTACGGATCCTCCATCGCGTCGAGGTGGTAGAGGTAGCCGAAGAACTCGTCGAACCCGTGGACCGTGGGCAGATACCGGTTGAGGTCGCCGAGGTGGTTCTTACCGAACTGACCGGTCGCGTAGCCCATCGACTTGAGCGCCGTGGCGATCGTGACGGCCTGGTCCGGAATGCCCAGCTCCGCGCCGGCCTGGCCGACCGTCGTGAGGCCCGTCCGGATCGGAAGCTCACCGGTGATGAAGTTGGCGCGTCCGGCGGTGCAGCTCGGCTCCGCGTAGTAGTCCGTGAACCTCATCCCCTCGGCGGCGAGCCGATCGATATGGGGCGTGCGCCCCGCCATCATCCCCTGGTGGTAGGCGCCGATGTTGAACCAGCCGACGTCGTCCGCCATGATGAAGACGATGTTCGGCTTGCGAGCCGTGTCGATCGGCGCGTCTTGGTCAGCCGTCCCGTCCGAAGCCGAGTGACACGCTGCCGAGATGGCGGTAGCCACGCCCACGACTGCGACGCCTGTGCGTAGGTGCTTCATGGTCCACTCCTTCCGCCGCGCGACGGTTGCAACCGCCGCTCCACGGAGAGCGCGGCCTCGATCGGGCCCAGGCGTCGTCGCTCGATCAGCCGAGGCGCGAAGAAGGACGGCGTGCCGCCGCGGCGCACGTGGGAGAGCGCCGCCGACGCGCTCGGTTTGTGTTGTAGCCTCGACTCGATGACGTCCGCGCAGCGCACGCTCCTCGCCTCGGTGCTCTCGTCGCTCGCAGCATGCGGCTCGCCTGCGCCCCCGCCGATCGTCGCCGTCCCGCCCGTCGCGGTCGACGTCGCGCCGAGCGGCACCGGCCAGCCCGCCGCGAGCGCGGAGCCACCGGAGGCTCCATCCGCCCCCGAGGCTCCGCCGACGCTCTCGGAGACGGCGCTCCAGGAGTGGTCGCGGCAGACCCAGTGCGCCGACTTCGACTACTTCCCCAACGGCGGCATCCAGAACTTCTGGTGCCATCGGCCGTCCCGCGTCACGCTCGCCGCCGTGCGCGCGCTCGCCGGCGTGAACGTCTTTTCCTCCGGTCCGCACAAGGAGGACGACCTCACGCTCGACGCGAAGAACGCGTTCGGCCACTACAACCCCGCGTTCGTCCGCTGGCTCGTCGACAACGCGTCGCCGAGCCCTCGCGACAGCGCGGCGCGCAAGGCGACGCAGCCGAGCTACGACGCGCACCTGAAGCCGCTGGCCGAGGTGTTCTGGAGGACCCTGGAGAAGGCCCGACGCGAGCAGGGCTGCTTCGACCGGGAGAAGAACGCCTACGCCGCGGCCATCGCGCGGCGTGCGCTCCCGAAGGACTACTACGAGCGCTGGTTCTTCTTCATGAACCCGTTCTATTGCGACAAAGCCCGTGCGGGAGACCGCTTCTTCTACGACAACGCGCTCGACGGCGGCGTCAACGGCAACGTCACCAAGTCGGTCATCGGCTTCTGGATGCGACGATCGCTCGACGGGACGATGGACACCTTCGCCGAAGGCCTGAAGAAGGTGATCGCGTCGTACCAGCCCGAGCTGCTCGACGGGCGCGATCCCGCGCCGGACCCCGCCGCGCTCTCGCGCGCGCTCGACGCGGGCGTGAAGAGGGCGGCCGCGTGCAAGGACGCGACCGCGAAGCAGCCGAACGCCTACGTGACCGTCACGGTCGCGCCGGATGGACAGGTGAGCGCCCAGGTCGGCACGGCGCACGCGGGACACGGCTCGCCGCAGGCGATGTGCATCGCGGCGGCGTTCGCGGCAGAGCGCGTCGCGCGTTTCGACGGGGCGGCGCTCCGCTTCACCCGCTCGGTTCCGCTCAAGTAGCCAGCGACCCAGGCGCCGCGGAGCGCGACCGTGCCGTCCGCCGGGCATTCGCGCCGGCGGTCTCGGTCGGAACGATCCGCGAGCGCGCGCGCGAAGAGCCCGGTACGATCGGCGGCGTGCGGCTCGTGGGGTGGCTCGGATGGCTCGTCGGCGCTGCGGTCGTCGCGTGCGGGAGCGCGCCGGCTCCCCCGGCTGCGCCGCCGGAGACCGACGACGACAGCGTCAGCGCGGCGGACGAAGAGCCGTTCGACGCGTCGACGCCCTTCATCCCGAGGCCGGAGGAGACGCGGGCTCCCTCGACGGCAAGCTACGAGGAGGCGATCTCCGTCCCGGAGCCGATCGACGTGCACGACGATCGCGTGCAGCTCACGGACGGGCAGCTCACGGGACCGATGCGCGGCGTGCTCGGCCGCTGCCGCGTGCCGTCGAACGCGAAGGTGACGATCAAGACCGCGGTGCAGAACGGCCGCGCGATCGGCGTCACGGTGGTCGTCGCCTTCGAGCACCCGAGGTCGGTGAAGCGGATATCGAACGCCACGCGCCGCGCCGAGGCGAAGACGTCCGCGCGGATCGTCAAGTGCGCCCAGCGCGCGGTGCGCGCGGTCACGTGGCCGCCGAGCCGGCGGCGCGACTCCTTCACGACCGAGTTCTGACGAGCGCACGGTGGGCTCCGGCGCTCCCGGCCGCGGTGGGATCGACCCTCGCGCTCACGGCGACGTGTCGATCTCGATCTCCGACGGCGAGGGCGCGAGCGTGGCGGGCACGACCATCGGCGGGCGCGGCACGGCGTAGTGCCGCCAGATCGCCCACACCGAGGCGATGACCGCGACCGAGCCGATCACGAACATCCGGACGAGCACCGCGACCGGATAGCTGATCCGTTGCGGCGCGCGCGCCTCCGTCACCTTGCGCTTCTTCTTCCCGATCACGATCGCTCCGTCCACCATAGCGCGCCTCTCTGGGCCTCGCCGGTGTGCTCCCCGCGGCGGCGGCCGCGTAGTATCCTCTCGGGCCATCGTGGCAGGGGAACTCCAAGCGTCGGACGGCGCCGCGCGCCGGCGCGCGATCCGCTCGGGCCGCTGGGCGATCGCCGCCGCCCTGCTCGCGATGTCCTGCGCGACGCCCCCGCGCGCCCGCTCTGCCGTCTCCTCGGCGTCAGCGCCCGCGCCGCGCCTGCCCGAGCCGAAGGCGCGCGCCCGGCGAGCTCCGCCGCAGCCCGACTGGTTCTGGGAGCCGGTCGACGTCGAGGTCCGGACGCCCGCGCGGACGGAGCTAAGGCTGCCCGTCGCGGAGAGCGGCATCGCGCGGCTCGAGGGCTCCGCGCGGATCTGGGACGCGCTCGGGCCCGAGGCGCGCGCGCGCCTCGGCCGCGACGGGGTGCTCGTCCTCGCCGCGGAGCCTGGCAGCCCCCAGCCGCCGGCCGATCAGGAGAAGCGCGGCCGCTCGATCGGTGCGTTCTACAGCCACCTCCGCGAGCAACGAATCCCCCACGTCGTCACGATCGACGCGCTCTTCGCGCTCGTCCACGTGGGGCTCACCCAGGCGCTCGCACGAGTCGAGGAGCTCGAGCTCGCGCCGGCCGTCGACGCGCTCCTCCAGAAGCTCGACGCGCGGCTCGCGATCGAGAAGGCCGGCGCCAAGACGGGGCTCGCCGACGCCTACCGCCTCGCTCGCGGGGTCGTGAGCGTCGCGCGCGCGCTCGCGGCGACGACGCCCTACGCGGTCCCGCCCGACCTCGCGAAGGTCGTCGCCGAGGAGCGCGGACACGTCGAGGGGCACGCCGGCGCGGCGCGGAGCCCGCTCTTCGGCGTCACGATCGACTACGCGCGGTTCGCCGCCCCGAGCACGGCCGCGCGGCCAGGCACCTTCCGCGCGCTCGCGTGGCTCGCGGCCGCGCCGCTCACCCTCGTCGCGCGGAGCGAGACGACGGGCGGAGCCTCGAGCGTCTACGGCGCGAGGACGAACGCGCGCGCGGCGATGCTTCTGGCGCGCCTCTGCAACCGCGACGTCGACGAGCGGATCAACGCGGCGTACACGCGTGTGTCGCGCCTGCTCTCGTTCGTCTGGGGACCGCCCGACGACCTCTCGCTCGCCGAGCTCGACGACCTCGCCGAGGCGGCAGGCGTCGATCTCCGGAAGGCCGAGAACATCTCGAACGTCGTCCGCGTCGACCAGCTCCGCGCGCGTGCGCTCGCCGGACGCGCGCCGCTCCTCTTCGACGGCTCGGGGCAGGTCGGCCACGCCGCGGCGTCGAGCGTCGTCGCCGCTCCGCGCGGCGGCGTGAACGTCCGCCTCTTCGGCGGTCACGCCGCTGCCGACTCGCTCGTGCTCCAGTCGCTCGTCGGCGCGTCGGTCGGGCTCGCGCGCGAGGCCGCGGCCGCGTCGGAGGTCGACCGCCTGCGCGGCGGCTACCGCGTCGTGCCGTCGACGCTCGACGTGGCCGCGTGGCTCGGCGCCCCCGAGGCGCGGTCGCTCCTCCGCGAGTCGAACGCGGACGCCTTCGACGGGTACGACGCGACGCTCTCGGGCCTCCGCCGCTCGCGCGCGGCCCTCGAGCAGAGCGCCGCGCTCCACGCGTCGGTCCACGGATCGCTCGTCGACGCGCTCATCGCCTGGGCGAACGCGGAGCCGGAGGCCGGCATCGCGCGGACGACCGCGGCCGACCGGATGCGCGTCGAGTCGCTCCTCGCCTCCTGGACGCTCGTGCGTCACGTCGGGCAGGCGATGGCGCGCGCTCGGCCGGTTCCGCCGGCGCCGGCGACGGAGCTTCACGTCTCCGGCGCGGCGCTCCCCGTGTTCGTCGAGCCGCTCCCCGACGTCGTCAGCCGCCTCGTGTCCGTCGTTCGCCAGGCGCGGCGCGGAATCGAGGCGCTCGGTGACAGCGCCTCGCGGAGCGCCACGACGACGCTCGTGGAGGTCGAAGACCTCCTCCGCGCGGCGCTCAAGGGAGCCGAGCGGAACGCGAGCGACGAGGCCCTCTCGGCAGAGGAGGCCGCGGCCCTCGCCTCGCTCCCGGCGCGGATCGCCAAGCTCGAAGACGACGCCTCGGAAGAGGTGGGGCCGGTCGTCGCCGTGGTCTACTCCGATCCGAAGAGCCGCCGGCTGCTCGCCACCGCCACCGGCGACCTCGAGCCGGCGCTGATGCTCGCGCGGGATCCGACGCGCGACGAGCCGGTCCTCGTCGTCGGCGCGCACCTCGCTCACCACGAGATCGTCGAGGGATTCGACCGCCCGCCGGGCGTCCTCCACGCCGTCCGCCCCGCCCTCACCGACGCCGCCTGGCGGGCCCGGCGGACCGGCCGTCCCACATCGGCGAGCGCCGCCGCCACCGGCGCCGGTCTCCCCACCGCCCCGGCTCGGGCCCCCTGGACCGCTTCGTTTCGCTGGACGCGCTGACGACGCGGCCCGACACTGAGATTCTGCCTGCCACTCGATGGTGATCGTCATGAAGCGTCTGCTCGTGGCCGCGGCACTCGCGGTGGTGGTGACGGCTTGCAGCTCGGATCCGACGGCGGACGACGACGACAGCGGCGTCGATGGCGGCGACGCCGGTGAGGACGGCGCCCCCCGCGCCGACGGCGGCGACGCGAGCACCGCCCCGGACGGATCGGCGGGATGCGGAAGGTTGACCACGCCGTGCGCGGTCGGCGAGGCGTGCGAAGGCGCGCCGGACTGCCAGACCGCGCTCTGCCGGGAGGGCACGTGTCGGGCGGTCGCGCCGAACGACGGGATCAAGAACGGCGACGAGACCGACATCGACTGCGGCGGCACGAAAGCCCCGGCGTGCGCCGACGGGAAAGGCTGCCTCATCGGCGAGGACTGCACGAGCGGTGTCTGCACCGGCGGCGTGTGCCAGGTGCCCTCGCCCACCGACAAGGTGAAGAACGGCGACGAGACCGACACGGACTGCGGCGGCACGAAGGCCCCGGCGTGCGCCGACGGGAAGGGCTGCGCGAAGCCCGCCGACTGCACCAGCGGCGTGTGCGACGCCGGCTCGAAGAAGTGCCTCGCGCCGACCGACAACGACGGCGTCAAGAACGGCGACGAGACCGGCATCGACTGCGGCGGGCCGACGACGCCGAAGAAGTGCCCGCCGGGGCAGGGCTGCGCCGGCGACGGCGACTGCAACAACGTCCGCTGCAGCGCGACGGCACCGAAGACGTGCGATCCGCCCTCGAGCTCCGACGGTCTCAAGAACGGCAACGAGACGGACGTCGACTGCGGCGGCGGCGCGCCGACCAACGCCCCGCGCTGCGCCCCCGGAAAGCTCTGCGGGCTCGACGGCGACTGCGCGGCCCCCGGCGCCACCTGCGGCTACGCGAACCGCTGCGTCCTCGCTCCTTCGTGCCGCGTGCACGAGGGCGGCGACACGTGCGGGGCGCGCGAGGTCGGACAGGCGGCCGCGAGCCACGAGTCGTGCTGCGCGTCGGTCGCGCTCCCGGGCTCGACGATCAAGGTCGACAAGTACGAGATCACGGCGGGACGCATGCGCGAGTTCATCCGCGCCGTGAACAACGACGTCCAGGGCTGGGTGAACACACACCGCGCGATCACCCAGCAGATCCCCGACGGCATGGTGAAGTACCTGCCGACCGGGCTCTCGACGCCGGCGCAGACGATCGTCCAGTGCGAGTCCAACGGCTCGGGCTGCTCGAACCGCTCGCAGCAGTTCGGCGTCTACCAGCACCTCGGCAACACCGTCTTCATGCAGGACCGTCCCTGCAACAACTGCGGGCAGGGCTGCTGGCTGAACACCGGCGACGGGCAGAACGGGCACCCCACCTACCACTGGCCGAGCGCGACCCAGACGAACCAGTTCGGGGCGATGGCGCGGGTCTTCACCAAAGAAGACCTCGACGTGAAGAGCCTCAACTGCGTGACGCAGCCGCTGCTCGCCGCGTTCTGCGCGTGGGACGGCGGGCGCCTCCCGACCCAAGCGGAGCTCGGCGGCACGGCGGGGGCATGGGGACCGGCGAATCATCCGTGGGGCGCCGCGCCGTCGTACCTCGACACCGTGGCGGGCGCCGCGAACCGGCAAGCCTACAGCTGGAAGACCGACGAGTTCCTCGTCCCGATGCGCACGGCGGCCGGCGGCTACAACCTCAACGCCTACGACCAGAACACGACCAACTACAACCCGTTCCCGAATTCGCCGTCGATCTTCCAGGCCCGGTACGTCTACCCGATGCCGGCCGCCGCCAACACGAACGACCAGGCGTACGCCGTGGCCGCGCCGGGACGGATGCGAAACGACTTCCGAGCCATCGGTCCCGGCGCCAACGACGGCTACTTCGACGTGCTCGGCAACGTCATGGAGGTCGTCGGCGACGGCTGGCCGTGCACCGACCTCAATCAGACGACCGGCCAGTGCGCGTCGTCGTCCGGCGGGACCGGCTTCTGCGGCGCCGACGGCCGGTGCTACGACGACGCGAACCACAACGGCTGGGCGCGCGTCGCCTGGGTCGGCGCGTCGTTCGAGGGGCACGGGCCTTCGCGCCAGGGCCACAACCTCAACGTCATGACGAAGTACGGCAAGCAGGGCGGTCGCTGCGTCCGGCCCTGACCGCCCGCGCCGGCGGCGAGCCGGGCGTCGCCCTCGCGCAGAAGACCGCCTGAACCGGCGCGCGCGCACGGAACGAGCGCCCCGGCGTGATTCGCGCTAGAGAGCGGCCCACGATGGCTGTGCCTTCCTCGCCTCATCCGTACGCGGAGTTCGTCCACCGTGTCGAGAAGCCGGCGCGCTACCTCGGCGGCGAGTACGGCGCCGTCAAGAAGGACTGGGACGCCGCCGAGGCGCGCGTCTGCCTCGCCTTCCCCGACGTCTACGACATCGGCATGAGCCACCTCGGCTTCAAGATCCTCTACAAGATCTTGAACGACGACCCGCGGACCGTCGGCGAGCGCTGCTACGCGCCGTGGGTCGACATGGAGAAGGAGCTCCGCAAGCGCAAGCTGCCGCTCGTCTCCCTCGAGAGCGCGCGCCCGCTCGTCGACTTCGACGTCGTCGGCTTCTCGCTCCAGTTCGAGCTGACCTACACGAACATCCTGACCATGCTCGACCTCGGCGGCGTGCCGCTCCTCTCGGCGGAGCGCGGCGAGGACGACCCGCTCGTGATCGCCGGTGGACCGACCGCGACGCACCCCGAGCCGCTCGCGACCATCATCGACGCGGTCGTGATCGGCGACGGCGAGGAGCGCACGACCGACCTCGCGCTCCTCTGGACCGACCTCAAGAAGAAGGGCGTCCGCCGGCGCGAGCGCCTCCTCGCCATCGCGCGCCTCTCCGGCGTCTACGTCCCGTCGCTCTACGCGGTCGCGATCGATCCCGACACCGGGCTCGAGGTCGTCGACCGGCCCGAGGCCGCGGGGCTCGCGCTGCCCGTGCGGCGCAACATGCTCGACGACCTGAACCGCTTCCCCTTCCCACACGACGGCCCCGTCGGCGGGCCGGAGGCGATCTTCGACCGGATGTCGATCGAGATCGCGCGCGGCTGCACCGAGGGCTGCCGCTTCTGTCAGGCGGGGATGATCTACCGCCCCGTCCGCGAGCGCGATCCCGCGCAGATCGTCGACACGCTCGTGAAGGCCGTGAAGGACTCCGGCTACGACGGCGTCAGCCTGACGTCGCTGTCGACCGCGGACTACTCCTGCATCGCGCCGTTGATCCAGAAGGTCACCGAGAAGCTCGCGCCCGAGAAGGTGTCGCTCGGCGTCTCGTCGCTCCGCGCCTACGGGCTCAGCGAGGACGTCCTCGACGACATGCGCAAGGTCCGCGCGAGCGGCGTCACGTTCGCGCCCGAGGCGGGCAGCCAGCGGATGCGCGACGTGGTGAACAAGAACGTCACCGAAGAGCAGCTCATGACGACCGCCGAGCGCATCTTCTCGCGCGGCTGGGACAGCATGAAGCTCTACTTCATGATCGGCCTCCCCACGGAGGAGGAGAGCGACGTCCGCGAGATCGTCAAGGTCGGCAAGCGCGCCCGCGAGGTCGGCAAGCGCGTTCGCAAGGAGAAGAACAACGCCGGACCGCCGAAGGTCACGGTGAGCGTTTCGACCCACGTGCCGAAGCCGCACACGCCCTTCCAGTGGTGCGCGATGGACGTGGAGGCGAGCGTCGTCGAGAAGCAGCGCTGGCTGCTCGAGGAGGTCAAGACGGCGAAGGGCGTCGACCTCCGGATGCACGACAGCCGTACGAGCTGGCTCGAAGGCGTGTTCGCGCGCGGCGACCGCAAGCTCGGACGCGTCTTGCTCCGCGCCTACGCGAACGGCGCGCGCTTCGACTCGTGGGAAGACCAGCTCGAGATCGGCGTCTGGGAGGAGGCCTTCCGCGCCGAGGGCATCGCGCCGGCGGACTACCTCGGGACGATCCCGGTGAGCGCGCGTCTGCCGTGGAGCCACATCGACGTCGGCCTCGAGGATGGCTTCCTCCTCCGCGAGTACCGGAAGGCGGTGAAGAGCCGCCTCAGCCCACCGTGCGGGAAGGCCGCCGGCGCGTTCGTGCACCACACGAACCTCGAAGACGCCACGAAGGACCCGAAGAAGCTCGTCTGCTACGACTGCGGCGTCGCCTGCGATCTCTCGGCGATGCGGAGCGAGCGCCTCGTCTACCTGACGCGCCTCGGCGCGAAGAGCCCGCGCGTGAAGGAGTCGCCGCCGAGCCCCGCGCCCGACGCGGAGAGCGCCGGGAACGCCGAACAGGCCGCCTCGCCGGCGCGCGCGTCCGATCCGGCGCTCGACGCGAGCGCGCCCGCTCCCGCGCCCGCGCCGCCGAAGAAGAAGGGGCCTGCGCCGCCGCCGCGGATCGTGCAAGGCGAGCCGCGGCGCACGCGCTTCGTCTACGCGAAGGTCGGGCCGATGGCCTACCTCTCGCACCTCGACTTGATCCGCGCGCTTCCCCGGTCCTTCCGGCGCAAGGGCGTCCCGCTCTACTACACGTCCGGCTTCCACCCGAAGCCCGACATGACGTTCTCCCCGGCGCTGTCGCTCGGCGTCGCGAGCCTCGCCGAGATCCTCGACGTGAAGCTCACCGTCGACGCGGATCCCGCGGAGCTCGCGGCCGAGCTCACGCGCTCCTCCCCCGAGGGGCTCGTCTGGAAGGCGGGGACCTCGCTCGGCGCGGCCGATCGCGGCCTCGCGAAGGCGATCGACGGAGCACGCTACGCCGTCGGCATCCCGCGCCGCGCGCTCGACGCGCTCGGCGGCGAATCCCGACTCGTCGCCGAGGTCGAGCGCGTGCTCGCCGCGCCGGAGATCCGCCTCGTTCGCCGCTTCGAGCGCGGGCTCGCGAAGGCGGTCGACGCTCGGCGCTTCTTGCGCGCGCTCGCGCCGGTCGACGCGCGCGCGGCCGCGTTCCTCGACGACGCGCGCGTCGCCGGCGATCTCGTCCCGCTGCTCGTCGACGTGAGCATCACCGGCGAGGGCGGCGTGAAGATCGCCGAGGTGATGGAGGCGCTCTTCGGCAAGAACGAGGACGGCGACGTCGCGGTCCCGTACCACGCCGTCCGCGCGGAGCTCGGGCTCTGGCACGACGGCGCGCTCGTCTCTCCGCTCGACCTCGCCATGTTGCGCGAGCTCGCGCCGCCCCCGGCGCCGAAGCCCGTCCCGAGCGCGACCGCGACACCGTGACTCCGCTCGAGCCGTGGACCATCGCGCTCCTGGCGCTGGCCGCGTTCGGCGCCGGCCTCGTCGACGCGATCGCCGGCGGAGGCGGGCTCGTCACGGTCCCGGTCCTGCTCGCGGCGGGGCTGCCGGTGCCCGTCGCGCTCGCCACCAACAAGGGGCAGGCGTCGTTCGGCGCCGTCTCGTCGTTCGCCTCCTTCTGGACGAAGGGGGGCATCGATCGCGCGCGCGTGCCGCTCGCGTTCGCGTGCGGCTTCATCGGATCGCTCGCGGGCGCCCGCGTCCTCTTGCTCGTGAAGCCGGAGCCGCTCAAGCCCGTCGTCCTCGTCCTCCTGCTCGCCGCCGCCGGGATCGTCGCGTACCCGCGGAAGCCGAAGACCGGCCACGCGCGGCCCTGGGCGATGCTCGCGCTCGGTCCGATCGCGTTCGCGCTCGGCTTCTACGACGGCTTCTTCGGTCCCGGCGTCGGGTCGATGCTCATCGTCGCGTTCGTCATGGTGTTCGGCGACACCGTCACGCGCGCGTCGGGCAACGCCAAGGTGGTGAACCTCGCGTCGAACCTCGCGGCCCTTCTCCTGTTCTCGCTGAAGGGCGCGGTCCTGTGGCGGGTCGCCGCGCCGATGGCCGCGGCGAACGCGGCGGGCGCGTTCGTCGGCGCGCGACTCGCGCTCCGGCGCGGCGACGGGTTCGTGCGCGCCGTGGTGCTCGGCGTGGTGACGGTGCTCGTTCTGAAGATGGCCTACGACCTCGTCTGGTGAGGCGCGGAGCGAGCGCGACGCGGGAGCGCGAGCGAGGCCGGAGCCAAGCGCAAGAGGTCGTAGTACGATGGCCGGTCGCCGCCTCATGAGCTCCGCGAGCCTGTCCAAGATCGTGTTCGGTCTCGTCGTTCCCTCCGCCCAGGGCGGCCTGGGCGAGCGCGTCGACCGGCTCGCGAGCTGGATGAGTGAGCGCATCGGTCTCCCGATCGAGCGCCGGGACGCCGCGTCCTACGAAGCGCTCGCCGCCGACGTCCGCGAGGGCCGGACCGACGTCGCGTGGCTTCCTCCGATCGTCTACGTGCGCCTCGGCGAAGTCGTGACGCCTCTCGGGAGCATCCTCCGAGGCGGCGCCTCCGCATACGAGGCCGCGCTCATCGTGCGCGCCAGCTCGAAGATCCGCTCGATCGACGCACTTCGCGGCACGCGCGCCGGCTGGGTGGACCGCTGGAGCGCCGCGGGCTTCGTGCTCCCGCGCGTGAAGCTCGCGATCCTCGGCGTGGACCCTCGCACGCTCTTTCGCACCGAGACCTTCCACGGATCGCACCGGAGCGCGATCGAGGCGCTGCTCGAAGGCGCGTGCGACGTGGCGGGCACGTACGCGCAAGCCGACGAGAAGGGAAACGTCTCGGCCGGCGCGTGGTCGGAGATCGACGGAGCCGACGTCCGCGTCCTCGCCACGTTCGGGGCGATCCCGCCGGACGTCCTCGCGGTGCGCGCCGAAGTCGCCGATCGCATCCGCGACAAGGCCTTCAGCGCCTTCAAGGACGCCTGCTCGGACACGACCACGCCGGGGCTGATCCGCGACGTCTTCGGCGGCGACGACCTGGCCGAAGGGCTCGCCCCGGGCTACGACGCGCTTCAGAAGGCGCTCGACATGGCGACCGCCCGCGGCCTCTTCGACTGACCTCGGCACGCGCGTCACCGAGAGCGAGAGCGCGTCCACCGACGCCGGCTGGATGAGCCTCGCGTCAGTGCTTCGCGATCGGCGTGCGCTTCGAGCCGCCGAGGAGGCGGAGGGCCTTGCACGTCTCGGCGTCCTGGCAGGGGCCGACGTTGCCTCCGTGCGCCGACCAGGCGGCGTCCTCGCGCGCGCCCGCCACGGACGAATCGCGCACGTCGGGGCCGCGCCACGGGGGCGCGGAGTGAGCGAGCTTCGCCTCGCGCTCCTCCGCCGCGCCCGGCTCGCCCTGCGGCGCGAACGGAAAGCGGATCTGCGGGACGAGACCGACGCGCTGCACCGGCGTCCCGTCGGGGAGCGCGTAGACGAGCGTGGTGAGCCTGAGCACGCCGGCGTGCGCGTCGTCGTCCACGTACTCCTGCGCGCAGCCCTTGCCGAACGTGGTCGAGCCGACGCTCGGCGCGCGCCGGTACGCGGCGAGCGCGCCCGCGATCATCTCGGCGGCGCTCGCCGTCGTCCCGTCGACGAACGTCGCGAGCGGCCCCGTCCAGCGGTCGCGATCGCGCGGGACCGGCGCGCGATCGATCTCCACCGTGCCGTCGCGACGCTTCATCGCGAAGAGCGGCGCACCCGGCAAGAAGAGCGCGAGCGCGCCGAGCGCGCCGTCGGTCGATCCGCCGCCGTTGCCGCGGAGGTCGAGCACCACGCCGGAGAGCTTCCGCGGCCCACGCTCTCGCTCCGAGGCGATGATCGTCGCGAGGTCCTCGCCGAGGTCGTCGCGCACGTCCTTCACCGAGACGATCACCGCGTCGCCCTCGCCGAACGCGACGCGTTCGACCGGCAGATCGCCGGTGGCGCGCATCGGAGGCCCGGGGTCGTCTCCCTGCCCCACCTCGAGGAGCACGATCTTGCCCCCGCGGAGGACCACGGCCGACAGCGGCGCCTTCGCGTCGCTCGCCGCGAAGCCGAGCTGGTCGACCTGCTCGAGCGGCAGGCCCGCGGTCGCGACGTTCGCGACGGACAGGACGACGTCGTCGATCGCGAGCGGCGGCGTGGCCGACTCGGTCACTCGAACGCCGACGGCCGTGAGCAGCGCGCGGCCCCAGAGGCGGGACGGCGGACGCGACGCGAGGTCGACCTCGTAGATGCGGGACTCCTCGTCGAACGGCGCCCACTCGCCGTGCGGGTCGACGAGCGGGACGTACGCGCGCACGGCTGACGCGAGGACGACGCGCGACCACCCGGCCTTGTCGAGCGGTGGAAAGAACCGCCGCCGCGCCTCGTCGGCGTAGCGCTTGCCCTCCTTGCCGTAGGCGGCCTCGAAGGCGCCCGCGCGCCGGCCGAGCTCCTCGGCGGTCTCGCGCGCGCTCCCGGGCGGGGGCATCGGCTCGAGCGCGGCCGCCGTCGCGACGGTCATCCCCGGCGCGCGGCGCCCCTTGTCGAAGGCCTCGCGAAGCTCGCCGACCCACGACTCGAGCACCGACCCCGGTGTCGTCGCGGAGGCGCACGAACGCTGGCGCCTCCCTTCGATGTCGGCGAGCAGGTCGGGCGCGGCCTTCTGGAGCGACTGCGCAGAAGGTGCGTCCTTCGCGAGGGTCAAGAGGCCGTGGGGATCGAGCCAGTCCGCCGCCGACGCCGCGAACGCGGACGCCTTCACCGACTCGGGTGCGTACGCGAGGCCGGCGCGGACCTGCTCGACGATCGTGCGAGCCTCGTCGCACGAGAGCGAGGTCGGCTCTCCCGACGGAATGCGAAAGACGTACGAGCGTTCGTCATCGTGGTTGTCGTCCATCGACGGCGACGAGACCGGCGGCGCCGGCGCGCTCGCCGCGGGGAGCGGCGGCACCTCGATCGCAGGCGGCGGCGACGGCGCGTGCACGATCGCCCAGCCCACGACGCAGGCCGGCACGAGCGCCGCTACGACGAAACCCGCCTTCCGCATGATCCGGAGATCGAAGGGTAGCAGGCCGCCGGATGAGCCGCGAAGAAACGGGGCGGACCGTCGGATCAGGCCACGAGATCGGCGAGCTCGGCGAGCTCACCGCGCAGCTTCGACCGCGCGCGCTCCTCGAGCTGGCGCACGCGCTCCTTGCTGACCCCGAGGCGGGCGCCGAGCTCTTGCAGCGTCGGCGGCTCTTCGTTCATGAGGCGCTCCTGGACGATCATCCGCTCGCGATCGTCGAGCCGGCCGACCGCGCGGTGCACGGCGTGTCCCGCTCGGGTCCTCGCCTCCGAGCGCGCCGCTTCTTCTTCCGGCGTCGGCGTCGTCCCCGGGAGGCGCTCGGTCGCCGGACCAGAATCGCTCGTGCTCGCGTCGAGGCTCATCTCGCGCGACGCGAGCAGCGGGAGCAAGAGCCGCACGCGCTCCTCCGAGAGGCCCGAGGCCTCTGCCAGGGCCGCGGGGTCGGTGAGCTTCGTCTTGCGGTACATGCGGAGGGCGCGGCGCTCGCCCTTGGTCGTACCGAGCCGGACGACGCGGAACGCACGGACGACGTACTCGCGGATCTCGGCGCGGATCCAGTAGGCCGCGTACGTCGCGAGGCGACAGTCGCGGGAGGGGTCGAACTTCTGCGCGGCCTTGAGCAGCCCGACGTTGCCCTGCTGGACGATGTCCTCGAGCGGGACACCCCAACGGCGATACTCGACCGCGATGGACACGACGAACGGCAGGCACGCCTCGACGATCTTCCGCCCGGCGCGCTTGTCGCCCGCGATCCACCGGCGCGCGAGATCGCGTTCCGTCTCGCGGTCGAGCACCTGGACGTTCGCCAGGCTCCGCCGATAGGCATGCATGGATCCACCGTCGAGCTCGCGAGCCTTGCCGCTGCCCATACCGTCCTCCTCGTGGTCGGGGAGCGCACCCGCGGGACGCAGGCGCTTGCTCCACGGCCAAGCCATGCATGCTCGATGCCATCGTGTCGTGACCGTGAGGAGCCCGATTTGCCGCGTTTTCACGCGCCTCTCGACACGCCGGCGCAATCGGCGCGCAACGTCGGCCGGAGGAGCGCGCCGCCTGCGCAACGCTTTCGCGATCCGACGACGAGTGCGACTACGCGGCACGACACGACGCGTCTGCGTCCGCAGACGCGGTACGCCGGACGGAGGCGCGTCAGAGCTCGATGACGAGCCCCTCGCGCGCGGCCTCGGCGTTCGGGAAGAGGGCCCGCGCGCGCTTCTCCTTCTCCGCCACCGCCGCGTCGCTCTGCATCGGATCGTGGTGGTAGAGGACGAGCCGCCCGACGTTCGCCGCCTTCGCGAGCTTCACCGCCTCCTCGAAGGTGCTGTGCCCCCAGCCGAGCTTCGGTCCGCCGCCGGTCTGCCCGGCGTACTCCTCGGGCGTGTACTGCGAGTCGTAGATGAGGACGTCGGCGCCCTGCGCGAGCTTCGTGAGCTTGGGGTCGACGACGGCGTAGTGCTCGGTGTCGGTCGCGTAGACGACGCTGCGCCCCGCGTAGTCGACGCGGTAGGCCCAGACGCCGTTCGGGTGGTTGCCCGGAGCGGCGCGGATCACGGCCTTCTGGCCGTCGCCGGCGTCGACCTCGACCGGCAAGCGATCGCTGACGCCGTGGAAGACCATCTGTGCGCCCATCTCCGTGAGGTGCACGGGGAAGCTCGGGTGGTCCATCTGCCCCGCGAGCGTCTCCTCGAGCGTGCGCGAGACGTTGTTGCCGCCGTAGAGGTGAATCACGTTGCCGGGCACGAACGCCGGATCGAAGAACGGAAAGCCCTGGATGTGGTCCCAGTGGACGTGGCTGAAGAAGAGATGCGCCGTGAACGGCATCTCCTTCAGCACGCGCTTGCCCAGCATGCGAAGCCCCGTGCCGCCGTCGAAGACGAGGAAGGCCTTGCCGGCCCGGACCTCGACGCAGCTCGTGTTGCCGCCCACGCCTACGGTGTCGGGCCCCGGGCACGGGATGCTCCCGCGGACACCCCAAAAGGTGATGCGCATCTCCCTCCGTCTCGAGCTCAAGGGATACGAGGAGCCGCAAGCACGGTCAAGGGCCGGCTGGGCCCGCGGCCCGGCCGGACGCCTGCCCCCATCACGAGCGTCGCGTCGACGGTCGCCGTCGGGTATGAAGACGCGGCGTCGTCCGGCCGTCGAGCGGCGGCGCGACTCCGATGCTCCCTCGATTGCTCCACCCATGACCGGCGTCGTTTGCGTACTCGGGTGCCGGCCGGGGAGCGCGGCGCTCGCCCGTCGAGCGCGGGTGGCGCGGGACGTCTTCGTCGCGCGCGGCGCGCGCCTCGTCGTCGCTTGTGGCGGGCGGGACTGGAACGGGCGGGTCGAAGCCGACGAGCTGGCTCGGATGCTCGAGGACGGCGGCGTCCCGAGAGACGCCATCCTCCGCGAGCGCGTGTCGCGCGACACGTTCGAGAACGCCGTCGAGGCCGCGCGGCTCCTCACCGAACGCGGGCTCCGCGAGGTCGTCGTGGTCACGTGCTCGTGGCACCTCCCGCGGGCGAAGAAGCTGTTCGAGCGCGCCGGGCTCGGCGTGGTCGACGGCGTCGGCGCGCCTCCACCCCACGCCACGCTGATCGCGCGCGGGTGGTGGACCGCGCGCGAGCGGGTGTCGCTCTGGAAGGACTCGCTCCGATGAGGCGTTCTCGGCTCGCGGCGATCGCCGCGGCGATCGCGTGCTCGCTCGCGACGAGCTGCTCGCGCTCGGGGAGCGCCCCGGCGGACACCTCGGCCGACGCCGCCGTCGTCGCCTCCTTCGACGACGCCGTCGTCGCGCGCGCGGAGGACGCGCGGCGCGCGAAGGACGTCCCGCCCGAGATCCGCACCAGCCACGACGTCGCCGCGCGGCGGCGGAGCGCGCGCGCCCTCGCGCGTATCGCGGACACCGAGAGCGTCGAGGGCCTGCTCGGCCACCTCGCGGACGAGGATCCCGAGACGGTCGCGTGGGCAGCCTACGGGCTCGGCTACACGTGCAAGGGACGCGAGGACGCGCACGTCCGCGCCCTCGCGGCGCGCGCGGCCAGCCTCGTCGACGCGGGCACGCGCCGCCCGAACGACGCGCGCGGCGCGCTCGAGCTCGAGCCCCGCAGCGCGATCGCGCGGGCGATCGGCCGATGCGCGGGCCCGCTCTCGGAGCAGGTGCTCGTCGCGTTCGTGCGGACGGCCAGCCCGCTCGGCCGCGCGTCCGAGCCGGGGGCCGCGCGGGGCGCGGTCTGGCTCGATCCCGCGCTGCTCGGCCTCGGCGATCTCGCGACGCGCAGAAAGCAGCTCGGCGCCGACGCGATGACCGCGCTGCTCGACGCCGCGGGCGATCGGACGAGCCCGCACGACCTCGCGCTCTACGCGCTCGGGCGCGCCGACCCCGGCGAGGCGTACTCGCCGCGGGTCGCCGAGGTCGCGAGGCTGGCGCTCGGACGGCCGGGCGCCGCGCGCATCCACGCGATCCGCGCGCTCGGACGCGCGGGCAAGGAGAGCCCGAAGGAGATCGCACCCGACCTCGCGCGCGTCGTGGTCGACGCGAAGGGCTACGACGAGGGCGAGCGCGCCGAGGCCGCGCGCGCGCTCGGCGCGCTCGGCGACGCCGGTCAGGCGGCGATCGCCGGCGCGATCGCCGAGCTCACGCCGGACGCCAAGGATCCGATCGCGATCGCGAGCCTCGCCGGCTCGGCCTTCAATGTACTTTACACGCTTCTGGGGCAGCTCGGCGCCGAGGCGCCGAAGAAGGCCGAGCCGTCGCTCTCGGTCCTGGCGTCGCTGGCGCCGCCGACGCAGCCGAAGCCGGGATTCGCGCGCCGGCTCGCCGAGATCCGCTGCTCGGCGGCGCTCGCGCTCGCGCGCGGCGCGTACGACGCCGACATCCTCCGAAAGTGCGACGCCGAGTCGAGCGAGGCCTCGCAGCGCGCGCGCCTCGCGTCTCTCCTCCGGCGCCCCGTCACGCCGAGCCGCCTCGCGGCCTTCCGCGCCTTCGCGAAGAGCGACCACCTCCGTGTCCGAGAGGACGTCGTCGAGGCGCTCGCGTCGCATCCGGAGATCGGCGACGCCGGCGCGAGCGTGATCGCCGACGCGCTGACGTCGAAGCGGGCCGGGCTCGTCGCCACGGCCGCCGAGATGCTCCACGCCCACCCAGAGCGCGCGATGGTGCTCGCCGAGAGCGAGAAGCGCGCCGCGCTCGATCCGAAGTCCCCGCCGCCGACCTCGACGCCCGCGCAGGAGCTGGCGCCCGTCGTGGCGAAGGCGCTCTCGGCGGCGATCGCCGAGAAGTGGCCCGAGGACCGCTTCGAGACGCGGATCGCCCTCGTCGAGGCGGCCGCGAGCGTGCGCCATCCGCAGGCCAAGGAGATCGCGACGCTCGCGTGCAGTGACGCGAACCCGGTGTTGCGCGAGCGCGCGCAGAAGGCCCTCCGCACGCTCGGCGCGCCGGTCACGGCGTGCGACGCGCCCGAGCGCCAGGTGACGGCCGCGGCGGAGCTCGGCGCCACGCTCGCGAAGCCGACGAAGATCGTCCTCACGACGGACGCCGGCGAGCTCACGGTCATCCTCGAGCCCGAGCTCTCGCCGATCACGACCACGCGCATCGCGTCGCTCGCGCGCTCGGGCTTCTACAAGGGCGTCGTCGTCCATCGGGTGGTGCCGGGGTTCGTGGTTCAGCTCGGCGATCCCGACGGCGACGGCTTCGGCGGCTCGGGCACGTCGCTCCGCTGCGAGACCTCGCCGGTCGCGTTCAATCGGCTCGACGTCGGGATGGCGCTCGCCGGTCGCGACACCGGATCGAGCCAGTTCTTCGTCACGCTCTCGCGCACGCCTCACCTCGACGGCGAGTACGCCCGCATCGGCCGCGCCGAGGGCGACTGGGCGAGCGTGGCGCAAGGCGACGTGATCACCGACGCGCGCGTGATCGAGTGAACGACGCGGGTCGAGGTGCGATAAGCTGCGCCCGCCATGCTCCTCGTGATCGACGTCGGCAACACGAACATCGTCTACGGGCTGTTCGACGGGCCGCGGCTCGTCCACCAGTTCCGCGTCGAGTCCAGCCGCGGGCGCACCGCCGACGAGTACGCGGTCGTCGTTCGCCAGCTCCTCGAGATGCGCGACGTCGCGGCCTCGGACGTCACGTCGGCGATCATCGCGAGCGTCGTCCCGGCCCTCACCGAGCCGATGGTCGACCTCGTCCGTCGCGCGTTCGGCCGCGAGGCGCTCGTGGTGGGGCCGGGGATCAAGACCGGCATGTCGATCCTCTACGACAACCCCCGCGAGGTCGGCGCCGATCGCATCGTCAACGCCGTCGCGGCGTACGAGCGCTTCCGCGGCGGGCTCATCGTCGTCGACTTCGGCACCGCCACGACCTTCGACTGCGTCACGCCGAAGGGCGAGTACATGGGCGGTGTCATCGCGCCCGGCATCCAGATCAGCGCCGACGCGCTCTTCGCCCGCGCGGCGAAGCTCCCGCGCGTCGAGATCCAGCGACCGCCGAAGGTCGTGGGCCGCAACACGCAGCACTCGATGCAGTCGGGGATCGTCTTCGGCTACGTCGGCCTCGTCGACGGGCTCGTCGATCGGCTCGTCGAGGAGATGGCCTTCCCGAGCTGCGCCGTCGTCGCGACCGGCGGTCTCGCGCGCTTGATCGCCCCGCTGTCACGCACCATCCAGGACGTCGACGACGACCTCACGCTCACGGGGCTCTACATCCTCCACGAGCGGAACGCCTGACGAGGCAATGACGCGGACGTACGGCGTCGTCGTCCTCTCGGCCGTCGCGCTCGCCCTCGCGATCGTGCTCGGCGTGGCGTTCGGCACCGAGCCGGTGTCGCTCGCCCGCGCGATCGCGGAAGCAGACTCGCTCGATCGCGCCATCGTGGTCGACGTCCGCCTGCCGCGCGTGCTCCTCGGCGCCGTCGCCGGGGCCGGGCTCTCGATCGTCGGCGTCGCGCTCCAGGCTTTGCTGCGTAACCCGCTCGCGGAGCCGTACGTCCTCGGCGTGTCGGGCGGATCGGCCGTGGGCGCGACGGTCGCGATCCTCGTCGGCGTCTCGAGCGCGACCTCGCTCGGCGCCTCGGTCGTGCCGCTCTTCGCGCTCGTGGGCGGCATGGGCGCCACGGCGCTCGTCCACACGCTCGCCTCGGTCGCGCCCGACTCGCGCGGCGCGAGCGTGCTCCTCGCGGGGATCGTCGTGAACGCCATCGCGTCCGCGGCGATCACCTTCGTCAAGACGCTGGTCACGCAGTCGAAGGCGCAGGAGCTTTTGTTCTGGCTCACCGGCTTCCTCGACGTACCGTCGCGCGCTTCGCTCGTCGCGATGACGGCCTACGTGGCGCTCGGCGCGGCCGTCCTCCTCCGCGACGCGGCGCGCCTGAACGTGCTCTCGCTCGGCGACTCCGCCGCCGAGCACCTCGGCGTCTCCGTTCGCGCCGTCGAGCGGCGCACCTACCTCGCGAGCTCGCTCGTCGTCGGCGCGATCGTCAGCGTGACCGGCCTCATCGGCTTCGTCGGGCTTCTCGTCCCGCACGCGCTTCGCCGGCTCGTCGGCCCGGACGCGCGACGGCTGATGCCCGCCTCGCTCGGCTTCGGCGGCGCCGCGCTCGTGCTCTGCGACCTCGTGAGCCGCGCGGCGTTCCGCTTCCTCCACACCGAGCCGCCCGTCGGCGCGGTGACCGCGCTCATCGGCGGCACGCTCTTCCTCCTGCTCCTCGGGCGACGGGGTCGGCGGGCCTGAGGCGCGCGGGCTCGCGCTCAGAAGCGAGCGTCGAGCGCGGCGCCGGAGCTCTGGCCTGTCGTCCACGGCGTGAAGCGGATCCGCGACGAGGTCTTCTCGTCGCCCGTCGGCTCGAGGAAATGCCAGAGGAGACCGCCGGCGATGAACGCGGCGCCCGCGCCGGCGACGATCCACCCAAGGACCGGCTGCGAGTCCGAGCGCCCCGCGGTCTCCTGCCGGCGGGAGAAGTCTTCTCGAGACTCGCCGGAGATCGGCGCGCAGGTCTGCGTGCCCTGGTTGCAGCCCGTAGGCAGATCGGGCGCGGTCAGCGCGATCACTGCGCCGGTCGCGACGCCGGCCGCGCCGAGCCCCACGACGATCCACGGATACGGCGTGTGTCCGCCCTTCGCCGTGTCGTCGGACGGCGGATTGTGGACGGCGCCGCCGCCGAACGTGACACCGAGGACGCGCGCGCGCTCGCCCTCCTTGATCAGCGCGGTCTCGGAGACGGCCTCGAAGCCCGGCGCCTCGAAGCGGAACGTGTGCTTGCCCGGATCGACCGTGATCGACTTTCCGTCGAGCTTGCTCACGATCGTCTCGCCGTCCATCGAGACGGTCACGTCGAAGAGGTCGCGGCCCTCCCGATCGCGGGCGCCGAAGACGACGGTGGGGAGCGTCTGGGCGAGCTCCGAGTTCCACTGCGCGCAGTCGCGGCGGACGATCGCGGGGCACCCCTCGGCTTCGCAGACGATGAACTGCTCGCGCGCCTCGCGCAGCCTGCCCGCCGTCCGCGCGCGCTGGCCCTTCTCCGACGCGGAGAGGCACGCCTGGACGTCGGCCGACGCGTGGGCCGACGCGAGGAGCGCGGCGAGCGCGAAGCCGCAGGCGATCCATCGATGCAGCCCGAGCGGCGTGGTCTTCATCAGAACTGGAACCCGGCGACGGCGACGGCTCCGCGCGCGGAAGGAGCGATGGTCGGCACGAGCCGCGACGCGCTCGACCTCGCGCCCCGTTCGTGGGTGAGGTAGAGCACGACCGCGGCGATGACCGCGGCGCCGCCGAGGCCGGCGGTGACTCCGGCGATGACGTAACGGTTCTCGACGTCGTCGACCTGGCTCTGCTCGCATCGCGGCGCGCACGTCTTGCGAAGCTCGCGTGCGTCGGCGCTCGCGTCGAGGTTGATGTAGAGCGCCGCGCCGAGCGCGAGGAGGCCGAGGCCGCCCGTGACGTACGCCGCGATCGGCGGTTCCCCCTCTCCGGCGTCCTTCGTCGGCTTCGGCGACCTCGCGTCCTTGTCGGCGGCCGGCTCGGACGAGGCGAACGTGACCGTGAGGATCCGGTTCTTCTCTCCCTGCCGAACGACCACCTGCTCCTCGACCGCCGGCGCGCCGGCCGTTTCGAAGCGGAAGGTGTGGACGCCGGGGTCGACCGAGACGGGCTTGCCGTCGAGCGACTCGGTCGCGACCTTCCCGTCGATCGACACCCGCACGTCGACGAGGTCACGGCCCTGCTCGTCTTTCGCCCCGGGGACGACGCTGGGGAGCATCCCGAGCACGTCCTTCATCCACTCGGTGCAGTCTTGCTGCACGAGCTTGGGACACTCGTTGCGACCGCAGATGGCGAGCTGCTCGCGGGCCTCGGACAGGTGCCCGGCGTTGCGGAGCTGCTGCGCCTTCTCCGAGGCGGTCACGCACACCTGCTTCTCGTCCGCTCGGGCCGTACGCGGAGTCACGCCGAGCAGCACGGCCACGAGGAGGAAGAGCGAGACGCCACGCCGGCGCGGCATGGCCTCATGCTAGGTCATTTGCCGCCGAGGCACTGCGGTTTGTACTTCTTCACTCCGGAGCTGTCGAACCAGTACGGCGGCGTGCAGTCGTCGACCGGCGGCGCCGCGGTGGGCACCGGCGCCTTCGCACCGCCGCTCTTCGGCCTGCCGGCGCCGGCCGCGGCCTTGACCGGAGCGCTCGGCGCGCCTGCGTCCGCGATCTCGACGACGGGCGCGGTGACCGTGAGCGGCGCCGTCGGCGGAGCGACCGCGGTGGCGACCGGCGGCGTCGTGGTGCCGGTCTGCTCCGCCACGACGGCAGAAGGGTCGCTCGGATCGGCCTGGGTCGCCGCGGCGGTCTGCTTCGCGTTGCGATAGACGAGCGCGCTCGCGAGGACGCTCGCGCCGAGCATGATCCCGACGAGCGCCGCCACGACGCCGCGGCGGTTGCCCGGGTCGTGGTGCGCTGTCCCCATCGGGCTCGACACCGAGATCGAAGACGGCTGCGTGACGGGCGGGCCGTCGAACGGCCCGGGGTAGGACGGGTACGGGGTGGGCGCGCCGTGCCGCGTCGGCCCGAGGGTCGGAGCGGAAGGGGGGCCGCTCGGCGACGAGCCGGGCCCGAGCGTCGCCTTCGCGTTCAGCACCGACATGACGTGGCTCTCGTGACCGCCGACGGTCATCGACGCGCTGCTCTCGATCTCCGCGACCAGCGCCGCGCGCGAGCTCAAGACGTCGCGCGCCACCACCTCGAGCCAGTCGCCGCACTCGGACGTGGTCGCGGGCGGGCAGGTGCGCTCGATCTCGATCGCCATCTCGCGCGCCGTCGCGAAGCGCGCGTCGGGCTGCATGCTGAGCGCGCGAAGGATCGTGGCGTCGAGCGCCTCGAAGGCGCGCATCGTCTCCGGGTCGGGCGTCAGCCGGCGGGACTGCGCGAGCACGCGGCTCGGCTGCTCGATGCGGCCCTCGAGCACCTTGGCGACGATGGCGCCCTCGTTGTCGCCGGAGAAGAGACGCTGTCCGGTGACGAGCTCCCAGAGCATGACGCCGACGGCGTAGATGTCCGTCTGCCGGCTCACCGCCGCGCCGCGGAGCTGCTCGGGCGGCATGTACGAGAGCTTGCCCTTGATCTGGCCTTCCCTCGTCGTCTGGACGCGGCCCGCCGCCTTCGCGACGCCGAAGTCGAGCACGCGCGGCACGCCGTCGGTCCCGAGGAGCACGTTCTGAGGGGAGACGTCGCGATGGACGATGCCGAGCGGATGACCGCGCTCGTCCTTCGCCTCGTGCGCCGCGTGGAGCCCGTGGAGGACGCCGGCGATCGTCGAGGAGAGGATGCGGACCGGCAGCGTCTGCCGGCGCTCGCGCAAGACGCGCGAGAGGCGAGCGACCGACTCGCCGGGGACGTAGTCCATGACGAGGAAGAGCTCGCCCCCCGTCGCGACGACGTCGAGCGTCGGGACGACGTTCGGGTGACGGATGCGCGCGGCGAGGCGCGCCTCGTCGAGGAACATCGAGACGAACTCGGGGTCCGACGCGAACTGCGCGTGGAGCCGCTTGATCGCGACGGTCCGCGAGAACCCTACCGGACCGAGGAGACGCCCGAGATGGACGGTCGCCATGCCACCGGCCGCGATGGCACCGTAGAGGGCATACCTCCCGACGACGCGGACGTTGGGATCCGACACGATTTGCGGATGATAGCAACCGCTCTGCGCGGCGCGCTACTTGGCCGCCGCCGCGGCCTGGAGCGCCTGCTGCTGCTGCTGCAGCATCTGGGCGATGGCGCGGCTCCGCTCGATCGCGAACTGCTTCACTTCCTTGTTCGACGAGGTCGCGAGCTTGTTCAGGAGCGCCGTGATCTTCGCCATGTCCTTCGACTGGAAGAGAGCCTCGAAGTAGTTGTGCGCGAGACGCACATCTTCCTTCATCAGCGCCTCGTGCGGGGCGAGGAGCTTCACGACCTCGTCGATCTTGCCCGCCTGGCCGTAGAGGGCCGACAGCACGATGAGCGGGATGGGATCGGTGGGGTTCCGGTCGACGGCCTTCTTCGCGAAGCCGATCGCCTTGTCGCGCGTCGCCTCGTCGTTGGCGTAGAAGCCCTGGAGCGCGACGAAGGGCGCGGCGGTCTTCGCGTTGACGGGCGCGTTCGCGAGCTCTTCGATCGCCGCGATGGCCTTGTCCTCGCTCTCGCTCTCCTTGATGAAGTTGAAGAGGTAGGCCCAGGCGTCGACGTTGCCCGGCTGGATCTGGATCGCGCGCTCGACGGACTCGCGCTCGGCCTTCCCGTCCTTCTTCGCCTTGAACAGCTTGGCGAGGTGGAGGCTCGGGTACGGGTTGTCCTTCATCAGGTTCTGGGCGCCCTTCAGCGTGCCCTCGGCCTTGTCGAGCTTCTCCTGCGCGAGCTGCGAGACGCCGAGCCCGAGCCAGTCGTTGCCGTCGCCACCGCGCGCGACGATCTTCGCGAGCACGGCCTCCGCCTTGTCGTGGCGGTTGTACTTCATGAGCTCCTGGGCGTAGATGCGGCCGCGATCGAGGTCGTCGGCGCTCTCCTTCCAGTGCTTCTCGAGCCCCGAGAGCAGGTCCTCGAGACCGATCGCGATCGGCCTGCCCTGGTCGTCCTGGACCTGAACCGCGGGGCCGTTGAAGCCGAGCAGCTTCCAGACCTGCTCCATCGTCACCGCGACCGGACCGTCGACGACCTGCTTCTCGACCGGCTGGCCGTTCGGGCCGAGCGGGATGAGGACCATCGCGTTGCCCGGAACGCCGTTCGGGAACGCCGTGATGGGCGCGAGGATGGCCGCGCCGCCCTGGAGGGCGATGGCGCCCTCACCCTCGGGGGGGCCACCGGCGGCGTTGGGGTTTTGCGGGTTCGGCTGGGGAGTGGACTGGCTCATGGACGGGCGCGGACCGTAGCACGGAAAGCTTCCAATGAAACCGGTCGCCGGGGCTCTGCCGGGCCGCTCGGCCGCAGCGAAAAGAGCCCTGCATTTCTGCGGTTGTGCGCCTCCGCGGGAGATTGAGACGGGCGCGAGACGGGCGTGGAGGCGTTGTAGGTGGTTGAACGCGCCGGCCATGAAAGAAGAGCCCTGGGTCTCCTCCTCCGTCTCGTGATCCTCACCTCCCTCCGTCCGTCGCGAAGCGCAGGCTGAGCAAGACGCGACGGCCAGGGATCGGGTAGTCGAACAGGTCGCCGATCGGGCCAGGATAGGTCCGCGGCACGCCTCCGATCGGCACGGCGGCGTACTCCGCGGCGCGCAGATCGAACAGGTTCCGGACGTCGAGCGTCACCGAGAGGCCGGGCGCGCGCGGGACCGCGAGCCGAACGCCGGCGCCGTGGAGCACGCGAGCGGGCACCTCGATCTTCCCGGTCGCGTCGGCGCGGATCCCGCTGACGAGGTCGACGCCGTAGCGGAGCCTCAGCGGTCCATGCTCCCACGCGAGGTCCGCGACCAGATCGTGCGCCGGCCGACCGACGAGCGGCGGGCGCTCGCAGCGCCGCGCGACGTACTCGCACTCGCTGCCGTTCGCGGTCGCGAGCGCGGTGTGCGAGACGCGCGCGTCGAAGCCGAACGCCGACGCGCGCGCCTGGGCCTCGATCCCGAGGACGCGCGCGCGCCCGATGTTCGTCGCCTTCGCCTGACGCTGGAAGCCGACGTAGACGAACGTGATGAGGTCCTCCGCCCACGTCGCGAAGCCCGCGGCCTCCGCGTGGAGGCGGACGGGGCCGAGGCGGCGCGACGCGCGCGCGCCGGCGTCGACGGTGAACGCGGACTCGGGACGGAGCGCGGGCTCGCCGAGGAAAGCGCCGCGGTTGCCGTAGCGCTCGACGAAGCTCGGCGGACGCGCGACGAAGCCGGCGTGCGAGGCGACGATCGCCGGACCGACGGGGAGCTCGAGGCCGACGTTGCCCGTCGGCCTCTGCTCGCTCTTCGTAGGACCGACCTCCGACGCGTCGATCCACGTGTCGCCGCGAGCGCTCGCCGCGAGCGTCACTCGACCGCCGAGCAGCGCGCTCGCGTCGATCGCGACGCCCGCGTTGGCACGGCGAGCGGCGGGCGGCGCGACCGCCTCCGTCCACGTTCCGGGCGCGAAGCGTTCACCGCTGCCGTCGAGGCGGACCTCGAGCGTCGTGTCCTCGAGGAGGCTCCCGCGCCAGCCTGTGCTGCCGCCGGCGGCGACGATCGCGTCGTCGGTCGACGCCGGCGAGCCGAACGCCCGCGCGCTCCGTGCATCGTCGTGCAGCGAGAGGCCCTCGCGGCGGCCCCATGCGCGCGTCACGAATACGCCACGACGGCTGGCGGGGATCGTGAGCTCGAGCGCCGAGACGAGGCGCGAGCTGTCGAGCCGCTGGTGCGGGGTCGTGAAGCGCACCGAGCCGGGCAGCTCCTGCCGCCTCGTCTGCGCGAGCGTCGTCATCGTCAGCGCGCCGCGCGACGCGGGGCCGAGACGCACCGGGATGCCGACCGACGCGAGGCCCGCGGCGGCCGCGTGGCCCGCGTTTCGCCGCGTGGTGAAGACCTCGCGCCCTGCCGCCTCGCTCTGCGCGGCATCGACGAACGAGAAATCGTCGTCCGATCTCGACGCGCTCACGCCGGTAGCGACGCGCACGCCGTCGGCGTCGCCGCGCACGTCGCCAACGCGCAGGCGGCGCGCGCCGAACGAGCCCGCCGCGGCCCACACCTCGGTGCGCGGGGCCGCACGCGGCGACGGCGGGTCGAGCACGAGCGTGCCGCCGAGCGATCCTCGCCCGAGGGCCGCCGGCGCGAACGTGCGGTGGACGCGCGCCTGCGCGCCGGGCCAGAGCGGGAGCGTGGCGAGGTCGAGCGAGGGATCCGCGCCGCCCGAGAGTGGGACGCCCGCGAGGAAGACCGCGACCTGCGACGAGCTCGAGCCGCGGATCGACATCGACGCGAAGGAGTCGTCTGCGCCGAGGCGGCGCACGTGAACGCCGGGGAGCGGCTCGACGAGGCTCGCGGCGTCCGTGACCTCTCGCGGCGAGTCCGCGAGGCTCGCGCGCGACACGAAGCCACCAGCCTGCCGCCCCCGAACCCACACCTCGTCTTCGCCCTCGTCGGGCGCAGCCGGCGCAGGCGCGCTCGGCGCGTCGTCGGCGTGCGCCGGCGCGTCATCGGCGCGCGCCGGGGCGGCCACCGTCGTGAACAGCGCGAGGACCGACGCCGCGCGCCGGCGACCGGCCCGGGAAGCGCGACGCGTTCGACGTGCGGCTCCGGACATGCGGCCGCTCTACCATGCCCCTCCACGCGACGTCCGCGCGATCAAGCGCGGCCGTCCGCGCGTTCACGCAGAAGAGGGCCGGCGCCGTGGGCGCGCGGGCGACCGGCGGGGAGAGGACGTGTTCGCAAAAGCGAGCTAAGCTCCGAACATGTCCGTTGCGTACGCCCTGATCGCCATCCTCGGGCTTGCGGTGTTGATGGTGGTCCACGAAGGCGGGCACTACCTCGCGGCGCGCCGGTTCGGCATGCGCGTGACGAAGTTCTCGATCGGCTTCGGACCGACGCTGTGGAAGCACCGGCCGAAGGGAAGCCCGACGACGTTCCAGGTCGCCATCATCCCGTTCCTTGCCTACGTGCAGATCGCCGGGATGAACCCGTACGAGGAGAACGATCCGAACGATCCGGAGAGCTACGCGAACGCCTCGCTCTGGGCTCGCATCGTCGCGATCGCCGCCGGTCCGCTCGCGAACTACCTCTTCGCGTCCGTGCTGATGTTCTTCGGCTTCCTCCTCGGCGGCAACCAGATCGTCGACGAGACGAGCATGCGCGTGAACATCGCCCCGGAGGGCCCGGCCGCGCAGGCGGGCGTCCAGAAGGGCGACCGCATCGTCGCGGTGAACGGCGAGGGCATCCGCGACTGGGAGCACCTGAAGCAGGTCGTCGGCGCGCACCCTGGCGAGAAGGTCGACGTCGAGATCGCGCGCGGCGACGAGCGCCTCCACGTGTTCCCGACGCCGCTCGCCGCCGAGGGCGACACGAAGGGCAAGATCCTCATCGGCCCGTACACCGCATGGCAACCGGTCACCGCCGGACAGGCCGCGGTCCTCAGCGTCACCGAGCCGCCGAAGGTAGTCTACAACCTGGTGAAGGGCATCGCCCGCATGATCGCGGGCAAGGAGAAGCCCGAGCTCGCCGGTCCGGTCGGCATCGTCAAGGAGACGGCGTCGGCGGCGAAGAGCGGCGCGCACGTCTACCTGAAGCTGCTCGGCGCGCTCAGCGCCTACCTCGGCGGCTTCAACCTGCTGCCGCTGCCCGCGCTCGACGGCGGGCGCCTCCTCTTCCTCCTGTTCGAGGCCGCCTCGCGCCGGCGCGCCGACGCGAAGGTCGAGGCGAAGGTCCACGCGATCGGCCTCTTGATGTTCCTCACGCTGATCGCGTTCGTGACCTACACCGAGATCATCCCGAAGCGCTGAGCGCGCCCGGCGCGCGGCTACTTCTCGCGGAGCTTCGCCGCCATCTGCTCGCCAAGCGTGGCGGAGCGCGTCGTCGCGGCCTCGACGGCGTCGATCAACGTGCGGCGGAGGCCGCCCGACTCGAGCGTGTGCAGGCCGGCGATCGCCGTTCCGCCGGGGCTCGTCACCATGTCCTTCAAGCGACCGGGGTGCTCGCCCGTGTCGAGCAGGAGCTTCGCCGAGCCGTAGACGGTCTGCGCCGCGAGCAAGAGCGCGGTGTCGCGATGCAGCCCGACCTTCACCCCGCCGTCGGCGAGCGCCTCGATCATGAGCATCACGTACGCGGGTCCGCTCCCGGAGAGCCCGGTCACCGCGTCGAGGAGCGACTCGTCGAGCGTGACGACGCGCCCGACGGCCGCGAAGAGCTGGTGGGCGATCTCGAGGTCCGCCTCGGTCGCGTGCGTGCCCGGCGCGATCGCGGTCGCGCCCGCGTCCACGGTCGCGGGCGTGTTCGGCATCGTGCGCACGACGCGCGCGCCGTCGGGCAGGCGCGCCTCCATCGCCGCGACCGGGACACCCGCCGCGACGGAGACGACGAGCTGCTCGGGGCGGACGGCCTTGCCGATGGCGCCGAGCACCTTGTCGATGACCTGAGGCTTCACCGAGAGGACGACCACGTCCGCGCCGCGCACGAGCTCGAGGTTGTCCGTCGTCGTCCGGATGCCGTGCTTGTCGCGGAGCTCTCGGAGCCGCTCCTCCTTCACGTCGCTGACGATCACCCGCTCGGGCGGGACGACCTTCGAGTGCAGGAGCCCCTTCACGAGCGCCGCGGCCATGTTGCCGCCGCCGATGAAACCGAGCGTCTTTTCCATCACGTTCTCCGGTACGTCGTCGCCAGGGTCGTCGTCAATGCGGCGCGGCGCTCGCCGAGCCCTCGGTCGCGGCTCGAGGACGCCTCTCGCTCAGTCCGCTCCCATCGGGAACGCGGCCGGCGCGAGGACCTCGTTCACCCACTCGTCGACCGCGAGGCGCGCCTTCGCGCCCTCCTCGCCGAGGTCCTGGGCGATGCGATCGTGGCGCGCACGGAGGAGCGCACGACGCCCGACGGACGGATCCTCGTAGAGCGCGGCGGCCCACGCGACGCCGAGGACCATGTTCTTGTCTTCGGCCGAGAGCTGCGTGTAGCGCCGCGCGAGCGTGACCTTCGCGCCGTGGCCGACCTGCGCCATGACCTCGTCGCGGAAGCGCTTCGGGATCATGAACGTCCCGGTCTTCGCGGCGAGGGTGACGCCGTGGCCGGGCATGCGATCGGAGAGCACGAAGCGGATGGCGTCGACCGCCGCCTGCCCCGTCGAGCGCCGCGCCTCGAGCTTCGCGACGACGTCGTTGCGCAGCACCTCGAGCTCCATCGCGGCGAAGTTCAGCTTGTTCGAGACGACGCGGATGACGTGCTCTTCGCGCGGATCGATCGCGTCCCACGCCGCGGCGAGCCACGCACCGCGGAGGAGCGCCTTGGCGAAGCCGGGCTCGACGTCGCCGTAGACGTCGAGCTGCTCGACCGCGATCGGCGCCTCGGCGTAGAGCGGCTGCGCGTCCTCGTCGGGCAAGCCGAGCGAGGCGACGAGGCCGGCGATGGTGCGCTGCTCCTCGGGATCGAGCGGTCCGTCGGCGGCGTACACCGCGCGGAGCACGCGCGTGGCGAGCGTGCCGAGGCGCTTCACGCGGAGCACGTCCTTGTCGCTCGGCTTCGACGAGAAGAAGGAGCGGAGGCCGCGCGCGCCGGCCTCGAGCGTCACCTTCTCGCGGAGCACGTCGCCCATCGGCATCCACACCGGCGGGAAGATCGGCGCAACCGCGCGCGTCATCTCGACGAGCCAGTGCTCGAGCTCGTTCGACATCGTGTTGAGGCGGTGGCCTCCGAGGATCGCCTGGTAGGCCTCACCGCGACGGCGCCCGAGCCCCTCGAGCACGCCGGGGCCGCCGCCGGTCGACAGGCCGAAGATCGCGTCCTCGGCGAGCGCGCCGATGAGCCGTGCCAGGGCGGCCGTCTTGGCATCGACCGTCGGAGCGTAGGCGTCGAACGTCATGGGAGAGAACCTAGCCGACCTTGGCGAGGCTGTAGAGAGCCTCTACGGGCCGGCGCCGGGAACGCCGGCCGCCGAGAACTTGGCCCGCCGGCGGTGCTCTCCCTTAGGGTCGGCCCATGCGCCTCGCCCTAGCCGTCGGGCTGTCCTCGCTCACCGCCGCACTCCTCGCGCTCGGCTGCGAGAACATGAACCCGGGTGGCGACGGGTCGGACACGGGAGCGAGCGCCGCCGCCGACGCCGGAGCCGGAGGCGACGCCGCGCCGGCGGTCGCCGGCGGCGGATGCGGCTTCGAGCAGAGCACGGGCGTCGAGCTCTGCCTCGCGACCAGCCAGTGCCCCGACGTCGTGGTCGACACGCAGGCGATGCCGAGCTGCGGGTTCCGCATCCGAGGCTCCGTCGTCGACCTCGTCTGCGCGTGCGGCGGCGCGATCTGCCCGATGGGCATCTTCGCGACCTGCGCCGAGGCCGCGCAGCTGCTCGCCAACCAGACCGAGCAGGGCATCTGCGTGCAGGTCGCCGAGGGACGCTGCACGGAGCCGAGCGCGCCGTCGAGCGGCGCGAGCTCGTCCGGCGGCAACCCCGCGTGCGACCGCCAGTGCATGACCGACTGCGGCGGCGGCGAGGCCTGCGCTTCCGTCTGCAACTGCGACTGAGCACCGAGCTCACGAAGGCGCCGCGTCTTCTTCGGCGCTCGAGCGCCGTCAGTGTCGGTTGGACGTCCTCGCGACGGCCCGCGCCTCACGCTGCGCAGGGGGCCTCTTCGTTCGACGTCCTCGGTCCGATCACTGACGGCGCTCTCGCATCACCGCGACCAGGAGGCCCCCCCGGCACTCGATGGCTTCACAGGCCTCCGATCGCGGATCGTGATGCTCGCTACGGAATCGCCGGCGAGCGCTTCATGCTCCTCGGGGCGAATCCGTCGCCCGCTTTCCTTGGGACCAGCAGTTCCTTACGGCGAGGCGGACCGGGATGCCTGAAACGAAGATGAATATGTCTTCATGTATCGCGCTCGGCTCCCGCGACGGCCGTGGCGAGCGGCAGGCGCACGATGAACCGCGTCGGATTCGCGATGGAATCGAGGGTCAGCTCGCCGCCGTGTCGCACCGCCACCTCGCGCGCGATGCCGAGCCCGAGGCCGGCTCCCGAGATAGCGCGGGCGTCGGCGCCGCGATGGAAGTGCTCGAAGATGCGATCCCGATCTTCCTCGGCGACGCCCGGGCCGTCGTTCTCGACGATGATTCCGGCCCTCGCCTCCGTCGAGGTCAGGCGCAGGAGCACCGGAGCGTCGCCCGCGCCGTGGTCGATCGCGTTGTCGACGAGGTTCCGGATCATGCGCACGAGGTCTCCCCGCACTCCGCGGACGCAGGCGTCGTCGCCTTCGACCGCGACGCGCGGCGCCTCCGGCGTGCGTGCGCGCGACGACGAGATCGCCTCCTGAACGAGCTCGCGCACGTAGAGCGCCTCGGGTGGCGGGCTCGCACCCCGAGTGCCGGAGCGCGCGACGACGAGCAGGTTCTCCGCGAGGTTCGCGAGGCGCTTGGTGTCGTCGAGCGCGTCGCGGAGGAACGCCTCGTACTCGCTCCCCTGACGGGGTCGGCGGAGCGCGAGCTCGAGCTCGCCGCGGAGCACGGCCAGCGGCGACCGGAGCTCGTGCGCCGCGTGGGACGCGAAGCGTCGTTCGGTCTCGACGAGCGTCTTCAGCCGTCCGTCCATCTCGCCCATCGCGGCCGCGAGCGCGGCGACCTCCTCGTCGCGCCCTCCACCTCCACCCGCCTCGAAGCGCACGTCGAGCTCTCCCGCGGCGACGCGACGCGCGGAGGTGGCGAGGGCCTCGATCCCGCGCGTCGTGCGCCGTCCGAACCACCAGCCGATCACGAGGCTCGCCGGCGCGGCGACGGCGAGCACCCACCAGCCCACCTCGAGCAGCTGCCTGGCGTCGGCGTCCATGTCCCGGCGCGAGGCGGCGACGAGGAGGTACTCCTTCTCCTTGGCGCCCCGGACCTCGACGATCACGCCGCGCAGCGTCGACCCGCGGAACTCGAAGTCGAAGCAGTCGCCGTGGCGGGCGGTCGGCTCGACCGCGATCCCGAGCTCGCTCGGGGACGGTGCGTTCGCGAACGAGGGCGTGTCGGCGACGAGCGAGCCGTCGGCGCGGTAGAGCGCGCCGTACGTGACGAGCTGCTCGAGCGGATCGGGATCGTCGCCCGTCGCGTCGTACTCTGCCTCGAGCGCCTTGCGACCGAGGAGCGCGATGGCGCTCCCCTCCTCCCGCGCCCGCACCTTGAGGCCGCGATCGAGCTCGTACTCCTGGACGCGCCGGAAGGAGGCGAGCGTCACCAGCCGCGACGTGATGAGCAGAGCGCTCGAGCCGAGCGCGAAGTAGAGCGCCAGCCGATGGCGAAGCTTCACGCCTTGCCTTCGATCAAGAGCATCCGGTAGCCGACGCCGCGGACGGTCTCGATCGTGGGCCCCGCTTCGCCGAGCTTGTCGCGCACGTTCTTGACGTTGACCTCGATGACGTTGCTGCCAGGGTCGCGGAGGGTCTCCCAGACCTGGCTCAGGATCTCGCTGCGCGGGACGACGCGGCCGGCGTTCTTGGCGAAAAGCGCGAGGAGCGAGTACTCGCGCGGCGTGAGGTCGAGCCGCTTGCCGTCGACGTGCACGATGCGCTCGACGAAGTCGAGCGTGAGCGCGCCCACGCGGAGCTTCTGCGGCTCCGACTGGCCGCGACGGATCGCGGCGCGGACGCGCGCGAGCAGCTCCTCGAGCTCGAACGGCTTCGTCATGTAGTCGTCCGCGCCCGCGTCGAGCCCCGTCACGCGCTCGCCGACCTCACCGCGCGCGGTGAGCATGAGGATCGGAACCTTGCTCGCCGTCCTGCGGAGCTGCCGGCAGACGGTGACGCCGTCGAGGTCGGGCAGCATCCAGTCGAGGACGATGAGCGAGTAGCCGATGTGGCTCGCCTGCACGAGCGCGTCGCGACCGCGGCTGCACGTGTCGACCACGTACCCCTCCTCGGTCAGCGCCTGCGCAAGGAAGCGAGCGAGCTTCTTGTCGTCTTCGACGACGAGCACCTTCATCGGTCGCCACTGCTTAGCAGCACGCACGGCCAGGGGAAGCTGGGCGTAAGCGGCCGAGAAAGGCGCGCCGATCCACGGGGTTCGGAGCCGTCAGCCGAGGCCCCGGGCGCGGGGCTGCGCGACGATCAGACGATTTGCTTGGCGATGTGCTTCGCCTCGTCGCGCTCCTTGAGCGACTCGAGGATGATCACGGCGGTCTCTTCGATCGCGCGGCCCGTGACGTCGATGACGGGCCACTGGGCGTGCTCCGCGAAGATCGTCCGCGCGTACTCGAGCTCGGCCTTCACCTGATCCTTGAGGCCGTAGTTCGCGTCGACGCTCATGCCGAGCTGCTTCAAGCGCGCCTTGCGGATCTCGACGAGCGGGTCGAGGCCGATCGTGAGGCCGACGATGCGCTCCTGGTTCGCCTCTTCGAGCTCGGGAGGCGTCGGCACGCCGAGCACGAGCGGGAGGTTCGCGACCTTGAGCCCGCGCTGCGCGAGCAACGTCGACAGCGGCGTCTTCGACGTGCGGCTCACGCCGACGAGGACGAGGTCGGCCTTCTTGAAGTTGCGCGGCTCCTTGCCGTCGTCGCTCTTCACGGTGAACTCGACCGCTTCGATCCGACGGAAGTACTCGTCGGAGAGCGGGAGCATTCCGCTCGGCATGTTGATCGGCTGGCGGTCGAGATAGACCGTGAGCTTCCCGATGAGCGAGCCGATGAGGTCGAGCGCCTCGACGCGGAGCTCGTAGCTCGACGCGTGGATGAACTCGCGCAGCTCGGGGCTCACGACCGTGAAAACGACGAGCGCGCCTTCACGCGCGGCGCGCTCGAGGATCGGCCGAGCCGCCTCCTTCGTTCGCACGCGCGTGTGGAGGCGGAGCTGCCCGCCCGAGTGCGGGAACTGCAGCATGGCTGCCCGCACGACCTTCTCTGCCGTCTCTCCCGTCGAGTCCGAGAGGACGTCGATCCGCTTGGCGTCCACGAAGGCGATTTCTACCACGCCCGCGCGCACAAAGGAGCATCCCCCCCTGCCAAAACGCGACCCATGCTCGAAATGAGCGGCGCGCCCGTCTCCATCGCGTCGCGCACGGTGGGGCCCCTGGGGGGGTCAAGATGGACCCAGGGGTGGATCCATTTCGATCCGTGCTCCTCACGGGGAAGGCCTGTTCCATGAGGGATGGTGACCTCGACCAGCCTATGCATCGAGCATGGAAGATGCAGTACCATCTCTAGCTCACCCCCCTCCACGCGGCACGGTGCCGGAGTGGAAGGAACACCGACATGGCGAACCGCGGGATGCTTCCGAAGTTTCGACCGGCGACCCTGGGAGGTCGAGAGGTCTCGGCGCGCCCGACGATCCGCCCGGTGAAGCCGACGGCGCCCCCGCCCCCGCCGTCTCCGCCCCGTCGTGTCTCGTCCGGTGTTCGGCACCCGGCTCCGCACGGCGAGGCGATCGAGCACGACGAGTTCGAGACCTCGACGGCGTCCTACCAGGATCCGCCGACGATGGCCGCCGCGCGCGAGCGCGTGCACGAGATCGCGCGCGCGCTCCCGTCGCAGTACGACGGCCCGCGCTTCGATGACGAGACGCAGGCGCGTCCGCTCGACGACGGTCTCATCATGGCGTCGCGCTACCAGGCTCCGCGGCATGTCGAGCCCCGACGCGCCGAGCCGCTCGACGTGCCGTACGAGTCGCTCCCCTCACTCGAGGCGGCGCGTCCCTACGACGAGTACGAGGCCGAGTTCGCGGAGCGGGATCCCGAGACGCAGAACCGACAGGGCTTCGCGCACGACGCAGCGCCCGCGTTCCCCGAGCCGCGCGAGCGGCGCGAGAGCGGCGAGCGCTACCGCGAGGAGTACAGCGAGCCGGCGCCGCCGCCGAAGTACAACACGAACCCGTACCCCGGCACGGGCGCGGGCGAAGACTCGGGACCGCGGCAGCGTCCTCGCAAAGACGCCGCGCCCGTTCCCAACTACGACGCCGCGGCTTACGAGGCGAACTACCCCGGAGCGCGCCGCGACGACAGCTACCCCGATCGTCAGGAGAGCTACAAGGCTTCGCGTCGGGACGAGACGTATCGACCGGAGCTGCGCCGCGACGACAGCCACGCGCAGCGCGCGCGTCGCGACGACAGCTACCAGCCCGAGCCGCGTCGCGAGGGCAGCCACCCGAAGGCGCGTCGCGACGACAGCTACCAGGCCGCGCCGCGTCGCGACGATAGCTACCAGGCCGAGCCGCGTCGCGAGGACAGCTACGAGCCCATCCCGCAGGCGCCCGCGGTCCCGCACGACATGAAGGTACCCGCCGGCTTCGTGATGGGCGTTCAGCCGATCCGTACGCCGGGCTCCGTCGTCGCGCCGATGCGGGCGTACGAGTCTCCGTTGCCCGAGGCGTTCCCGGCTCCGCAGCACGCGAGCCCGACCGGCACGCCGATGATGGGCGTTCCGTACGGACAGCCGGTGCAGGCTCCGTCGCCGCGCGCGATGCACGTGCCCGCACAGCAGATGCACATCCGTCCGGTCACGGCGGGACGCTACGCGCAGCCGGTCGGTCACCAGCTGCAGATGACCGCGGTCGAGGCCGCCCCGCAGGGCTCGAAGGTCGGGCGCTTCGCCTGGTTCGTGTTCGGCGCGGCGTTCGGGATCTTCTTCGCCTTCTTCGCGACGGGCTTCGTCCCGCGCCTCGGCAAGAAGGAAGAGATCGCGTTCCCGCCGCCCGCGCAGCTCCCGGCGCAGGAGCAGGCCCCGGTCGCCGCGGCGCCGCCGCCCGTTCAAGCGCAGCCGCAGCCGGTCGTGGCCGCGCCGCCGCCGGTCGTTCAGCAGCCGGCTCCGCCCCCCGTCATCCAGGAGCCGATCCCGCAGGCGCCGGCTCCTCAGCCGCCCGTCATGGTCGCGGCTCCCGCGATGACCGCGCCGATGATGACCGCGCCCGTGATGACCGCCGCGCCGGCGGCCTACCCGCAGCCCGTCGTCGTCGCGCTCGTTCCGGCGCCCGCTCCGCAACCGGTCGCCGTCGCGCCGGCCCCGCAGCCCCGCGCGGCCGCTCCGGCGCCTGCGCCCGCTCCGCGCGGTCAACGCGCCGGCGTCATCGCCCGGCGGAACGCCCCCGCGCCTTCGGCCGGTCCGAAGGCGATGCCCAACAGCGGCAGCGTCGACTCCGACGATGCGCCGCTTCCGCGCACGTCGTCCTCGAGAGAGTCGAAGGGCGGCGGCGGCGGCGACGTCTCCGGGATCAGCGATCTCCTGAACGCCGGCCTCGCGCCCTGAGCGGCGTCGGGCTGAGCGGCCTCGCGCCCTGAGCGGCCGGGTCAGTCGGCGATGAAGTCGCGTCGCGTGTAGATTGCACTGAAGCGGAGGCCCGCCGCCTCGATCGCTTCGCGTCCGCCCTCGAGCCGATCGACGAGGGTGACGACGCTCTCGACGCGGTAGCCCGCGGCGCGGAGCTTCTCGACGGCCTTGAGCGTCGAGCCACCGGTCGTCGTCACGTCCTCGAGAATGACGAGCGACGCGTTCGGGGGCAGACGCGTGTCGCCCTCGAGCTGGCGCTTGCTCCCGTGGTCCTTTGCGTCCTTGCGGACGTAGACCGCGTCCTTCGGGGCGCCCCGCTGGAAGCTCGTGAGCGAGGCTGCGCTGGCGAGCGGACAGCCGCCGAGCTCGACGCCGGCGATGGCATCGAAGCTGCCTGCGGTGAGCGCAGCGTCCAGCATGAGGGCTCCGGCCAGCACGTGGCCTTCGGCCGTGAGCACCGTCTGCTTGCAGTCGATGAAGAAATTGCTCTCCTTGCCGGACGCGAGCGTCACCTTCTTCTTCGCGAAGGAGCGGTCGCGGAGCAGCTCGAGGAGGCGAGCGCGCGCGTCGACCATGCGATCAACCGCGCTTCTTCTGGACGGCCTTCGTGCCCTTCTTGAGGACGGGCACCACGGGCGGCGGCGGGCCCGGACGCGCAGGCGCCGCGGGCTTGGGGTTCGTCTTCGTGGCGACGACCTTCGCCGGCGGCGGCGGAGGAGCAGCCTTCACCGCGCGCACGACCGGCGGCGCGACGACGGGACGAGCCTTCGTCTCGGTCGCGACGGCGCGCGCCGGCGCGACCGCCGCGCGCGGACGCGCCGGACCGGCCGCGCCCGTCTGGACGTGACCGCGCACGAGGCCGCCCGGAGCGATCGCGATGCGAGGCGCGCGGAGATCGCCGACGACGCGGGCGCCGGCCTCGACGAGGAGCACCTGATCGGCGACGAGGTCGCCCTTCACCGCGCCACGAACGACGATGCGCGCGGCCGAGACGTTCGCCGCGACGAGCCCGCTCGTGTCGACGACGACCTCGCCGGTGACGGCGACGTCGCCTTCCACGCGCCCGGCGATCTCGAGGTCGCCGTCGCCGCTCACGCGACCGCGGATGAACGACGCCCGGCCGATGACGGTCGAGTTCGCCATGTCACACGTCCATGTCGACGTTGCCCTTGAACTGGGCGCCGTCCGCGATCGTGATGCGCGTCGCCTTCACGTTGCCGATGACCTTGGCGCCGTTCTGGAGATCGACGCGATCGCTCGAGGTGATGTTGCCGGTGACGGTGCCGGCGACCGCGACCGGTCCGCCCGCGATGTCTGCCTCGACCGCCCCGCCCTGCTCGACGCTCACGGCGTCCTTCGCGACGAGCTTGCCGCGAACGGTGCCCTGGACGACGACGTCCTCGTCGCTCGTGACCTCGCCCTCGATGGTGATGCCTGCGCCGATGACCGTGCTCGCCATGGAATCCTCCGCTTCTTTCGCGCTCGCTGGCTCAGCGACGCCGTCCGCCGCTCGCGCCGCCGAGCTCCGCCGGGAGCTCGAATTCGGCCATGAGACGACCGTTGAACTCGGCGCCCTCGTCGATGGCGACCGACTCGCCCTGGATGTCGCCCCGGACGCGCGCGCCTGACTCGAGGTGGACGACGCCCTCGGCGCGCACGTCGCCCTCGAGCTCGCCGCCCACGGTCACCGCTCGAGCCTCGACGTTCGAGGCGGCCTTCGCGCCGTCCGCGATCGTCAGGTCGCCGCGGAGGGAGATGTCTCCCTCGACGGTGCCTTCGAGGCGCAGGTCGCCGTCGCCCGAAACGCGACCGCGCACGCGCGTGGACCGGCCGATCACGGCCTCGCCGCCACCACCCGTTCTCGTCCTCGCCATCGGGCCGGGTACTAGTACAGGCCGTGTTTGCTGTCACCCCCGACCTGAGCCTCGCACCCACGCGAGCCTCGGGCGCCTCGAGCCTACTGCCCGCGAAGCGCGTGTCTCGCCCCTCGTGGAATGAGCTAAGCTCCCCCCGCTTTGGCCGACGCGTCGAAACCGAGAGACCGCTCGCGTCTGGCGCTCGCGGGGTGGCTCCTCTGCGCAGTGCCGCTCGTCGCGATCGCGGAGCTCGCCTTGCACGTCAAGCAGACGTCGAGCGACGTCGTGCCCGAGTCCGACTGGGCGGCGGCGCGCGACGCCGTGAAGGCGGACGTGCAGAAGGACGACCTCATCGTGTTCGAGCCGTTCTGGGCGGACCCGCTCGGGCGGCGCACGTTCGGCGAGCTCGCGACGATGAAGCGCGAAGGGCGATCGGACGAGCGGCGCTTCCCGCGCGCGTTCGAGGTCTCGATCCGCGGCGCGCACGACGCCACGCTGGCGAGCTGGAAGAAGCTGAGGGAGACGAAGCACGGCGCCGTCACGGTGACGCTGTTCGAGAACCCCGCGACGACTCCGGTGATCGACGACGTGCTCGATCTCGCGACCCCCGAGCGCCTCACGGTCACGCGCGTCGACGACGGCGTCGAGCAGCCGTGCGCGTTCCAGCGTGGCAGCAGCCAGGGCGGCAGCACGGTGGTTCCGCAGGGCCTGCTCGTCCCGGCGGATCGGTTCGTCTGTGCGGGAGGGCACGTCGGCGTGGCCGTCCTCCATGGGCTCGACCACCATCCACACCTCTGCCTCTACGCGACGCCGATGCAGGGCGCGAGCCTGCGGATGAAGTTCGCGAACGTCGCGTTCGGCTCGAGCCTCCACGGACACTCCGGGATCCAGTGGCTCGTCGAGCGCACGCCGACGCCCGACAAGGTCGCCGTCACGTTCTCCGCGTTCGACAGGCCGATCGGGACGCACCACCACAAGGTCGGCGCCGGCTGGGTCGGGTTCGAGCTGCCGACCCCGGAGCTCGACGGCAAGAAGGGCGACCTCGTCGCCGAGATCGCTCCGTCGTCGCAGCGGCAGTTCTGCTTCGAGGCGACGACGCGCCGTGAGGCCGCTCGATGAGCAAGGTCGACGAGAAGGTCACCGGCGAGGAGCCGGCGGAGGAGACGCAGCGCCTGAACCCCGCGATGGTCGCCGCGAAGGCGAAGGCGGTCGACGCGCGGGTGAAGGAGACGGATCCGAACCTGAAGGAGACGCCGAAGGCGCCGGCGGTCGCGACGAAGGCCGGCGACGCGGACGCAAAGGCGACGGGCGACGAGGCGAAGAGCGACGACGCGAAGGCGGACGACGCGAACGCAAAGAAGGCGGACGCGAGGAAGGCGGACGCGAAGGGCGACGCGGACGCGAAGAAGGCGGACGCGAAGTCGGACGCAGGCGACGCGCCCCTCGCCGCGCGCGCGAGCGCCTGGGCGAAGCGCAACGTCGATCCGCTGATCGGCGCCGGCATCGCGCTCATCTACGTCGCGTGGCTCCTCGGCACGGCGCGGAGCCTCGGCTTCTCGCGCGACGAGGGCTTCTACTTCTCGGCGTCCGGCGAGTACGAGCGCTGGTTCAAGGTCCTCTTCTCGACGCCGGGAAAGGCGTTCGAGCGACCCGTCATCGATCAGATCTGGGCGGCGAACCACGAGCACCCGTCGCTGATGAAGAGCCTCTTCGCGCTCTCGCATCACTTCTTCTGGCAGAAGTGGAAGATCTTCGACGACCCGAGCACGGCGTTCCGCTTCCCCGGGATGCTCTCGATGGGCCTCGCGCTCGGCGTGACCTACGTCTTCGGCGCGCGCGCCTTCTCGCGGCGCGCCGGGATCATCGCGGCCGTCGCGCTCGGCCTGATGCCCAACGTCTTCTACCACGCGCACCTCGCGTGCTTCGACGTGCCCATCATGGCGATGTGGATCACGTGCATCTTCACGTACTGGTGCGCCGAGAAGAAGGGCGGCCTCGGCTGGGCGCTCGCCGCGGGCGTGATGTACGGCCTCACGCTCGAGACGAAGCACAACGCGTGGATGCTGCCGGCCGTCTTCCTCCCGCACGCCATCCTCGTGCATGGCCGCGCGATGGCGTCCGAGACGTCCAAGACCGCGCGGCTCCCGGTCCCCGCGACGCTGATCGCGATGGCGACGATAGGGCCGGCGGTGTTCCTAGCGCTCTGGCCCTGGCTCTGGAACGACACGCTCCCGCGCATCCAGGAGTACGTGAACTTCCACCTTCATCACGACTACTACAACATCGAATTCTTGGGCGTGACCTACTTCGGCCCGCCGTCGCCGAAGAGCTACATGCCGGTGATGATCGCGGCGACCGTGCCCACCGTCACGCTCGTCCTCTTCGCGATCGGCGCGTTCGATCGCGCGCGCGTCCTCGTCGCGCGCTTCGCGTCGTGGTTCAGCCAGACGTTCGAGCGCACGCTCCCGTGGCCGAAGACGGCGCCGTCGAGCGATCCGATGCACACGGACGCGCTCCTCTTCCTCTCCCTCGCCGTCCCGCTCGCCGTCTTCCTCCTCCCGCGGACGCCGATCTTCGGCGGCACGAAGCACTGGATCACCGCGTACCCCGCGCTCGCGCTCTTCGCCGGACGCGGCTTCGATCTCGTCGCGACGCGCATCGAGGCCGCGCTACGCGACAAGACGACGCTCGACGCGACGAAGCGGAGCTGGGTGCTCGCGTTCGTCGGCGCGATCACGTTCCTCGCGCCGTTCGCGGTGACGCGCCACTCGCACCCGTTCGGTCTCTCCGCCTACGTCCCGCTCTTCGGCGGCACCGCCGGCGGAGCGGACCTCGGGCTGAACCGCCAGTTCTGGGGCTTCACCACGCAGAGCCTCGACCCGTGGTTCCGCGAGAACACGAAGCCCGGCGACACCGTCTACATCATGGATACGGCCTGGCAGTCGTGGCAGCGCATGATCGACGAGAAGCGCATCCCGCCGTGGCTCCGCGGCGTCGGAAGCCCGGCCGAGGCCGAGATCTCGATCGTGCACCACGAGCAGCACATCAACGAGGTCGACTACAACATCTGGACCGAATACGGCACCGCCGCGCCCGAGTACGTGCTCACGCACGACGGCGTCCCGATCGTCTCGGTCTACCGCCGCCCGCACGGCCTGCAGCGCGGCCGCGGCCGGAACCGCTGAGACGCCGCGCTCCGCATCGACGACCACCAGCTAGCCGCCCATGCGCATCGCCTTCTCTGGCTCGCATCGCGTCGGGAAGTCCACGCTCGTCGAGGAGATCGCCGACGCGCTCCCTCGGTACGCGACGGTCGAAGAGCCCTACTACCTGCTGGAAGAGGACGGCTACGAGTGTGGCGATCCCCCTTCGCGCGAAGACTTCGAGGCTCAGCTCGAGCGCTCGCTCGACGCGCTCGAAGAAGGTCAACCGAAGGTGCTCTTCGACAGGTGCCCCGCCGACGTCCTCGCGTACCTCCTCACGCACGAGGACGCCGCGAGCTTCGATCCGGAGGAGTGGCTCGAACGGACACGGGACGCGATGCAGACGCTCGATCTCGTGGTGTTCGTCCCGATCGAAGAGGTCGATCGCATCCCCGTGCCGTCCCACGAAGATCGCGAGCTCCGATCCGCCGTCGACGACAAGCTCCGCGAGCTGCTCCTGGACGATTCGCTCGGATTCGAGGCGGACGTGCTCACCGTCCACGGCGACGCGCGCACCCGCGCCGCCCAGGTCCTCTCGCGACTCGAAGTCGGCGAGCGCGGTCGGAAGAAGCGCCCGCCCGCGCGCTAGGAGCCCGCGGGCGGATCACGTCAAGTCGCGAGGACCAGCCTCGTCTTCCCGCGCGGCACGCAGCCGTGCCGCCTCGGCTCGACTGCCGTCAGCGATCCTTCGTGCAGCTGAAGTCTCCGTCCTCGACGCCTCCGAGAGCGTGGTACCCACCACCAAACTCAGCTCCGGTGAAGCGAGTCCCAGCCGGATTGAAGGTGACATCGAGGCTGTACTTGTACGAGGTCCCCGCAGGGGCATAGGTCCCGAGCCACCGGCGCGTCTCTCGATCGAGGAGCCCCCGGAATACCTTGCGCTCGCTCTCCGGCTTGCCTCGATCCTTATCGAGGGACAGGACGACATCCTCGCCATCGACCGACAGCGTGTAGACGTCACCGTCGGTCGACGGGTTGAAGTAGAGACAGTAGCGCCAGCGGCCTTCCTGCGGCGCGAACGCGCGTGCGCCGCCGTCCGTCGGCTCGGACGATCCGGCGGCGCTCGACCCGGCGGACGTCGGCGGGGCGGTCCCCGGAGGGGCGGCTCCCGGAGGGGCGGCTCCCGGTGAACACTCCTCGACGCTCGGCGCGTTCGCATCGGCGGCGCAACCGCCGAGCGACAGGACGAACGTGAGACACATCGGGAGGAGATTGCGCATCACCCCCCTTCGGCCAGAGGGCGCCGCGGTTGCTGGAAAAACGCCGCCGAGGCCAGGCGCGGTCGACCGCTGACGCCGCGCCCCCCGTCAGATCGCCAGCAAGAGCCTCGTCTTCCCGCGCGACACGCACGCGAGGATCTTCTTCCCCTCGGCCTTCTCCTCGTCCGTGAGCACCGAGTCGCGGTGGTCGATCGCGCCCGCGAGCACCGTGAGCTCGCAGGCGCCGCAGCTGCCGGCGCGACACGAGTACGGCACGACGAGGCCCGAGCGCTCGAGCGCCTCGAGGAGCGTCTCCTTGGCGCCGACGACGATCTCCCTTCCGGAGCGCTCGCACACGACCGTGAACGGCGCGTCGTTCACGTGCCGTGGGGCACCGAAGCGTTCGAAGCGCACGAGCTCCTTCGGCCAGCCGAGGCGCAGCGCGACCTCGATGACCTCGCTCATCAGCCTCTCCGGACCGCAGACGTAGACCGCGGTCTCGCGAGGATCGGGCTGCGCGCGGAGGAGCGCCGTGACGTCGAGCCGTTGACCACGGGAGTTGTCGTAGAAGTGGACGTTCGGATCGCTCTCGATCTCGAGGAGATCGGCGAGCGCCGCGCCGCCGGCGCACTTGAACGTGTAGTGGAGCTCACAGAGCTGACGGCGCCCGCGGAGCTCGAGACGCTGCGCGAAGATCGGCGTGATGCCGATGCCGCCGGCGACGAGCAAGTGCCGCTTCGCGCGACCCTCGATCGGGAAGTCATTGGCGGGGACGGAGATCTCGAGCTCCATCCCGGCCTTCACCTTCTCGTGCATGAAGCGAGAGCCGCCCTTCCCTGCAGGATCGAGGGCGACCGCGATGATGTACGTCTGACCGTTGCCGTACTCGCAGTTGAGGAGCGAGTAGGGGTTGCGGTGGACGACATCACCGTCGCGCATGTGGATGACGATGTGGCTGCCCGCGGTGAAGCGCGTGAGCAGGCCCCCGGCCGGATGCACGAAGCGGAACATCTTGATGTTCTCGGCGAGGTCGCGGACGCGCGCCACGCGGACGGTCTCGCGCTCGCGCTTGTCGAGACCGAGCTCCGCGTCCGACCGCGCGGCGATCTTGTCGGCGACCGCGACCTCGTCGAGCGCGCGCTTCGCGGCCGCCGGGACGCGCGTCCGGCGAACGCGGTACCGGATCGGCATCGCGTCGAAGCCGCGGGCGAGGCCCACGCGGCTTCGGACGGGCGGCGCGGTCGGCTCGATGTCGGTCATGTGCTCGAGGAGCTCCTCGAACGCGATCCGCATCTCCATCCGCGCGAGCGGCGCGCCGAGGCACTGGTGGATGCCCGTGCCGAAGCCGAGGTGGCGCGGGATCTTGCGGTGGATGTCGAACCGCGTCGGATCGGCGAAGACGCGCGCGTCGAGGTTCGCGGCGCCGAGCACGCAGTCGATGAACGCGCCTGCGGGGAGGGAGAGACCGGCGACGGTGCACGGCCGCGTCGTCCGGCGAACGCGGTCGAAGACCGGGCCTTCGAGGCGCGCGGCCTCCTCGACGGCGTTCGGGAGGAGGCCCGGCGTCTCGCTCACCTCCTTCATCGCCGCGGGGTTCGCGAGGAGCTGGTTCATCATCAGCCCGATGAGCCGCGTCGTCGTCTCGTTGCCGGCGATCAAGAGGAGCTTCGCGAGGCTCAGCACCTCGCCCGCGCTCAGGCGCTCGGAGCCCTCGGAGGCGTTGACCATGAACGAGAGGAGATTGTCGCGCGGGCGCGCGCGGAGCGCGGCGATCGAGTCGAGGAGGTACGCATCGAGATCGCGAAGCGCCTGGACGAGCACCGCCATGCGTCGCTCCTTCTCCGGGCCCTCCGGCAAGAACGGCACCATGAGGCCGGAGACGACCTCGTCCGACCAGCGCTTGAAGTCTGCGCGACGCGCGGGATCGACGCCGAGGAGCTCGGCGATGACCGTGACGGGGAACGGAACCGCGAAGTCGCGCACGAGATCGAGCTCGCTCCCGCGATCGAGGATGCCCCGCACGAGCTCACGCGCGATCGCGAGGACCCGCGGCGCCATCGTCTCGTCGAGCCGCGCGGGGGTGAAGCTCTGCCCGAGCAGCGCGCGGAGCCGCGTGTGGTCCGGGGGATCCTCGCCGATGAGCGTGCCGAGCGCGGCGACGTCCGGCGGCAGCACGATGAGGTTCACCTTCGAAGAGAAGGTCAGCGGGTCGCGAAGCACCGCGTCGACGTCCCGGAAGCGGAGCACGCCGGGGATGTCGCGCGGGAGCACGCGGCAGAGGGGTCCACGCTCGCACGCGAGCGCGAGCACCTGAACCGAGTGCTCGCGGAACTCGTCCGTGTCGTAGTCGATGACCGGCAGCCGGCCGATCGAGACGGGCTCCGAGATCGTGGCGCGGGTCGATTCGGGCGCGGGTTGCATGACCCGCTGCATCCACGCGCCGTTCCAGTTCCCGGCTCAGCTCCGCCCACCCGAGCTCGGCGCGGTCGAGCAGCTCCGAGGTCGGGCGACTCGCCGAGGACGCTGCCGTTCTGGTGCGTCGCGCCGATGTGCTATTCGGCCCTCTGCCGATGCGCTTCTGGAGCCTGGTCCTCTTGTCCTGCCTCGCCGCCTGCAAGCGCGAGCCGACACGACCTTCGACCGACGCGGCGCTCGACGCTGCCAACTCCGGGGACGCTGCGCTCGCCTCGCTCGACGGAGCGGCGCTCTACGGACGGCTGTGCGCCGTCTGTCACGGCGAAGACGCGACCGGCTACAGGGCGGACAACGCGCCGTCACTCGTCAATCGCACGTTCCTCGAGAGCGTGACCGACGAGCAGCTGAAGCGGTCGATCGCCGATGGACGACCTGGGACCGCGATGGCGGCGTACGGCAGCGTTCACGGCGGCCCGCTCTCCTCCGAGGCCATCGCGCGAATCGCCGGTTGGCTGCGCGCGCACGGACCGGCCCCGATCGCGCTCCCGGCGCGGAAGGTCGGCGCCCCGACGCGGGGGGCGCCCATCTATTCGGCGCAGTGTGCTCGCTGTCATGGAACCGCGACGGCGCGGGGGAACGCGGTCCACCTCGCAAACCCGCGCTTTCTCGAGTCGGCCTCCGACGCCTTCCTGGCGTGGGCGATCACGGAGGGACGGCCCGGCACGCCGATGGAGTCGTGGCGAGGGAAGCTGACGGACGAGCAGATCGACGACGTCATCGCTCACCTCCGTGCGCTCGCGAAACCACCGGCGCCGCAGGAGCTCGCGCCCCCGACGGGCAAGGAGCCGATGGTCATCCATCCGAACGGCAAGCCGCCGAGCTTCAAGCCGCGCTCGACGCCTTGCCCGCCGAACACGGCCGACGCCGGCAAGCCACCGTGCACTCCGGACGAGAGGTTCGTCTCGGTGGAGCAGGTGAAAGAGGCGCTCGAGCAGAAGCGCCGACTCGTCATCATCGACGCTCGCCCGCCTTCGGACTGGATGCGCGTCCACATCCCGGGCGCGGTGTCGATCCCGTATCACGACCTCAAACGTCTCGACGAGGTGCCGAACGACGGCACGTGGGTCATCGCCTATTGCGCATGCCCGCATCACCTCTCGGGTGACGTCGTGACAGTGCTGCGAAAGCGCGGCATCCGTCACTCCGCGATCCTCGACGAAGGGATCCTCGAGTGGCACCGTCGCGGCTATCCCGTCGTCGCCGCGCCCGGCGTGGAGGCACCGCCGACGGAGAACCGTGGCGCGCCCGCGCTCTTCCCTCCGCACTGAGCCGAGGCACATCGCGCTGTGCCGCTGTCGTTGCTCGAGCGCCGACGCGGCACGAAGCCGTCGTTTCGGTTCTCCGCAGGTCTCGCTACCAGGAGACGCGCGTCGGCGAGAGCCTTCGCGTCGTCGTTCCGTCGCCGACCTGACCGCTGTTGTTGGCTCCCCAGCAGCGCGCAGAGCCGTCGTTGACGAGGGCGCAGGTGAAGTTCGATCCCGCGACGATCCCCGTGACGACGCCTTCGATGCCGGGGACGTCGGTGGGGGTCGCTCTGTTCGTCGTCGTTCCGTCGCCGAGCTCGCCGTTGTAGTTGGCTCCCCAGCAGCGGACAGTGCCGTCGCTGAGGCGCGCGCACGTGTGATAGCCGCTGGCGGCCCCCGCGAGCCCCGTGACGCCTACGAGGCCCGCGACGGCGGTTGGGCTCGACTTGAACGTCGTCGTTCCGTCGCCAAGCTGGCCAGTGCTGTTGGATCCCCAGCAGCGGACGGTGCCGTCGGTGAGGCGCGCGCAGGTGTGCTCGCCGCCCGCGGCGAGCTCGGTGACGCCGGCGAGGCCGGGGACAGCGGTGGGGGTCGACCTGTTCGTCGTCGTTCCGTTGCCGAGCTGACCGATGGTGTTCCAGCCCCAGCAGCGGACGGTGCCGTCGGTGAGCAGCGCGCAGGTGTGGTACGCCCCCGCCGTGAGCTGAGTGACCCCGGAAAGATCAGGGATAGCGGTGGGGGTCGACCTGTTCGTCGTCGTTCCGTCGCCGAGCTGGCCGAGGTTGTTGCGTCCCCAGCACCGAACGGTGCCGTCATCGAGGCGCGCGCAGGTGTGGTACATGCCCGCGGAAGAGAGGCCGGCGACGCCGGCGAGGCCGGGGACGGCATTGGGCGTCACCCGCGCCGTCGTGGTCCCATCGCCCAGCTGGTGGAAGAGGTTGTCTCCCCAGCAGCTCACGGTGCCGTCCGTGCGGCTGGCGCACGTGTGATCCTCGCCCGCGGCGAGACTCGCGACGCCGGAGAGCTCGATGGTGGTGGGGGTGAGCTTTCGCGTCGTCGTTCCGTCGCCGATCTCCCCGTCCGAGTTGGATCCCCAGCAGCGGAGGGTGCCGTCGATGAAGCGGGCGCAGGCGTGACCGGCCCCCGCGGCGAGCCCGGCGGCGACAGGGGCGGGCTCCGCCGCGCACGCGATGGCGTTCGTGGTCGTGGTCGTCAGGCCGTCGGGGCAGGCCGTACACTCGCGATCCCTGGAGGCCGTACTCGTCACGCTCACGTAGGTGCCCGGCGCGCAGGTGGTCCAGGCCGCGCAGCTCGGCGCGTTGGTCGTCGCGCTGAATCTCCCGCCCGCACACGCCGCACACGTGCGGTTCGTGGTGGCGCTTCCGTTGGTCGTGACCGCCTGTCCAGCCGCGCATTCGGTCCACGGAGCGCAGGCCGTCGCCGAGCTGCCGTCGTGGTCCCAGGTGCCGCTCGCGCAGGCCTCCTTGGGCGCCGCGCCTCCGGCGCAATGGGTCCCCGCCTCACATGCCGCGCACACGGACGGCGACGTCGACGTCCCTACTACTGTCCGCACGGTGCCCGCAGGGCACGCGTCGGACGGAAGGCACTTGGTCTGGTTCGGAGCGGAGGTGTACCTGCCCTCGTCGCACGGTGCGCACTGCCGATCGGTGACGGCGCTTCCGGAGGTACTCACGTGGTTGCCCGGCGCGCAGGTCTTCCAAGGCGTGCAGCTCTCTGCGTTGGCCTTCGTGCTGAAGGTCCCGCTCTCGCACCCCGCACACGCCCGATCGGCGGTCGCCGACGGGAGACTCTTGACGTAGGTGCCGGGCGCGCACGTCGACCACGCGACGCAGGCGCCCGCGTTGCTCCAGGTCCCGTCTGCGCACGCGCCGGAGTCGGCTCCGCCGTCGACGCCGCCGCCATGCTCGGTGCTCGGCAGGCTCGTGTCGTCCGACGGACTCGAGCCATCGCCAGCGCATGCGCCGAGCAGAAGGGCAAGGGTGATCGCAGAGATCGCCCAAGCTGCGCTTGCCACTCGTACTGTTCTCATGACTGTGCTCCCAATCCTTCGTTCGCACGCCCCGCGACGCGGTCCGCGCGGCGCAACGAGCGTCTCCGTATCCACGCCGAGGGCATGAACGTCCTGCCCGCCTCGTCTCTCGGGAGGTGCACGCATCGGGCGCGTCAGAACACCGCGCACGCTTTCCGT
>JAHBWC010000044.1 GCA_019637225.1 Labilithrix sp. | reverse complement strand
CCTTGTAGGCGACGTCGCGGCCCGTGGTCGTCACGGCGATGCGCCAGTCGAGCTTCGAGCCGCTCTTCGTCTTGAACGAGTCGATCTTGGCCACGAACTTCGGGAAGTTCGTCGCGAGGTTCGCCTGCTCCTCTTTCATCGAGCCCGAGTCGTCGACGACGAAGAGGATGTCCATCTTCTGGCACTCCTCCGGCGGCTTGGGCTGCTCCGGCGTCGGGTCGGTGCCGAGCGAGTCGGTCCGATCGTCTCCGCCGTTCCCCGCGCCGTCGCCGCCGGCGCCAGGGCCGTCGCCGAAGCCGTCCCTCGTCGAGGAGCTCCCGCACGCGAAGACGAGCGCCGACACGACCACGAACGCCCCGAGACCAAGCGACCTACGAACCACGGCAAACCTCCATCGACCGAGCTCCGACGAGCCGGGCGACGGGAGTACACACCCGAGGCCCCTCGAAAGCTCCTCGCGTGTCGCGATGTCATTCAGTTGAGACACCGTGTAAGTCGCCGGAAAGAAGCCGCTGTCCCACACGGACGACGCCTTCGTCAACGCTGCCGCGCGCGCACGAAAAAGGGCGTGATCCCCGCGGGGATCACGCCCTCGAAGCGCGGGCGGGCCGTGGCCCGCCGGCCGCTCACGCCTCGGCGAAGCGGGCGCCGCCCTTCTTGCCCTTCTTCTTGGCCTTCTTGCCGGCCTTCTTCGTCGCGCCGTGGCCGTTGAGGGCGCCGTTGACGCCGTTCGAGCCGTTGCCGTTCACGTGCGCGGTCTTCTTCGTCTCGACCTTCTTGCCGCTCGCCTTGCCGCCGAGCAGGTCGGCCGCGAGCTGCGCCGCGCGGTGCGTCTTCTCCCAGGAGAACTCGCTGCGGCCGAAGTGCCCGTAGCCCGCGGTCGCCAGGTACTGCGGCGCGAGGAGGCCGAGCTCGTCGATGAGCGCCTTCGGACGCATGTCGAACTTGTCGAGGATGTACGCCTCGAGCTTCTCGTCCGAGATCTTGCCGGTGCCGAACGTGTTCACGTGGACGCCGACGGGCTTCGCGACGCCGATCGCGTAGGCGATCTGCACCTCGCAGCGCTTGGCGAGGCCGGCCGCGACGACGTTCTTGGCGATGAAGCGCGCGTAGTAGCAAGCCGAGCGGTCGACCTTCGACGGGTCCTTGCCGCTGAAGGCGCCGCCGCCGTGACGGCCCATGCCGCCGTAGGTGTCGACGATGATCTTGCGACCGGTGAGACCGCAGTCGCCCTGCGGACCGCCGACGACGAAGCGCCCCGTCGGGTTGACGTGGATCTTGGTGCTCTTGTCGACGAGCTTCTTCGGGATGACCTTGTCGATCACGAGGTCGACCACGGCCTCGCGGAGCGTCTTGTACTTCACGTCCTCGTCGTGCTGCGTGGAGACGACGATCGCGTCGACGCGGACGGGCACGTCGTTCTCGTACTCGAGCGTGACCTGGGTCTTGCCGTCCGGGCGGAGGAAGTCGACCTTCTTCGACTTGCGGACCGCCGCGAGCTGGCGCGCGAGCTGGTGCGCGTAGTCGATCGGCGCGGGCATGAGGTTCGGGGTCTCGTCGCAGGCGTAGCCGAACATCAGCCCCTGGTCGCCGGCGCCCTGCTCCTTGTGCATGCCCTGGCCTTCGGTCACGCCCTGGGCGATGTCCGGGCTCTGCTGCTCGACGGCCGTGATCACCGCGCAGGTGTCGGCGTCGAAGCCCATCTCGGAGCTCGTGTACCCGATGTCCCGCACCGTCTTGCGGATGATCTTCGGGTAGTCGAGGATCGCGCTCGTCGTGATCTCACCGGCGACGACGACCATGCCGGTCTTCGCGAGGGACTCGCAGGCGACGCGCGCGTACTTGTCCTGCGTGAGGATCGCATCGAGGATCGCATCGGAGACGTGATCGCAAAGCTTGTCCGGATGCCCCTCGGTGACCGACTCCGACGTGAACTGATAACGTGCCATTCGCGAGCTCCCTGAGGTGTTGACGAGCGCTCTGACATAGCGCGGCAGAGCCGGGACGGAAAGCCCTATCGGCCCCCGCCGCAGCGACGCGCGCGAGCGAGCGATCAGTCCTTGTAGGGGTCCGGCGGCGGGCGCGACGGGCGCTTCGGCGGAGGCGCGCTCGCCAGCGGTGGCGCCTTCGCGCTCGGCCGCGACATGAGCTCGACCTCCGCGCCCGGGAGGGCCGCGATGGCGAGGGTGACGGCAGGCTCGAAGCTCAGGGGCGCCGTCGGTCCGCCCACGCGATCGTAGAAGCGCGCCGTCACCAGGCCCATCCGCTCCGGGCCGAGCTCCTCCCAGACGCGCCGCCACGTGCGTCCCTCGCGGATCGCGTTCGCGAACGCCTCGGCGCTCGGGAAGCTCACCGTGTGACGGAGCACCGTGTGGCGGACGAGCGAGAGGCCGCCGTCCTCGAACATCTTCGTCATCGAGTCGCGATCGGCCGCGACGCTCGCGGGTGCGGCCAAGGCGTTCGGCTCGAGATCGCGGAGCGCCTGCGCGAGCATCTCGAACGGATCGCTGTCGTCGGGCGGGCCGAACGTGAGCACGCCGACCTTGCCGTGCGAGGCGAGCGCCTTCGCCCAGCTCGCGAGGACCGCCGTGCGATCGGGCGCCGTCCAGAGCCCGAAGCAGCAGACGATCGCGTTCCAGTTTCCGTCGCCGACGTCCGCGAGATCGGCGCGCTCGACGTTCACCGCCGGGAAGCCGGCCCTCGCCACTTGCTCTCTGCAGATGCCGACGAGCTCGTCGCTCGCGTCGGTCGCGCGAACGAGGCCGCGATCGCCGACGGCGCGCGCGACCGCGAGCACCTCGGCGCCCGGCCCGGCGCTCGCGACGAGGACGCGCTGGCCGCGCGCGAGCGCGAGCTCCTGAACGAGGTCGAGGTGGTAGGGAACGAAGCGCGGAACCCATTCCTCGAGGTAGCGAGCGGCAGCGCGATCCCAGGGCGTTCCCATGACCGGCGTGAGCATACCGCGAACGGACGCCGGCGGCACGGGCGAGGGCGGGCGGACGCAGGCATGTGCCGCCGCGGCGCCGTCGACCGCGGCCGCCACGCAGCATGGGAACCCCATCGTTTTATTGCTAGCTGACGGGCATGGGTCGCGCTCCCGTCCTCCGGTTCCTCCTCGCCCTCCCCTTCGCGACGCTCGGCGTGCCGGCGTGCAGCGGAGACAGCGCGCAGGCGATCCCCTCGCCCGTCGGCGGCGCGAGCGCGACCGAGCCGAGCCCTCGCGGCGACGGCGGCGCGCCGACGAGCGCGTCCGGCGTGGCGGACGCGGGCGCCGGAGCCGCCGACGCCGGACCCGACGCGCCGTGGCCCGGATCGCAGGTGCTCTTCTTCACCTTCCCCGAACAACGGCAAGGGACCCACCCGAGCTGGGGCGCGGCGCTGACGGACCTCGTCCGGCATCTCCATCCGACGTACAGCCAGTACGACTACCCGAGCGAGCGCATCACGTGGGGCCAGCAGGTCTCGTTCGGGATCTCGAGCCACCTTCGCTTCGCCTACAACGTCACGGGCAAGCCGGCGAACGGCTTCTACGTGATGAAGGACCGCGCGACGCTCGTCGTGGAGCCGGCGATCCGCCTCGAGGACGTCGCGCCGCGCGTCCCCGCGAGCCTCCGCGGCCCGCGCTACCAGCCGTACCTCGTCACGCCGACGCGGGACTGGAACGACACGCCGACGTTCGTGCTCGAGGAATGGGTGAGCTTCACCAACGGCAGCGAGGTCGGCGTCGGTCTCGTCGCGGAGGGCCTGTGGGGCACGACCACGCGCGACGCCGTCGGCGGTACGCTCGAGCTCACCGTCTACGCGCTCGCGTTTGGGCGCGCCGTCGACGAGCTCGACCCGACGTACTTCACGAAGAACCCGCTGACGCGCGAGTTCCTCGCGTGGAACGCCGAGCGCGCCATGGGCCTCTACGCCGAGGGCATGAAGGTCCCGGCCTTCGCGGACGGCGCGAACGAAGCGTACCGCGCGACGTGGACGAAGGCGGCCGACGCCGCACCGCTCCGCAACTTCGCCCGCCAGCTCTTCGGCGCGTCCTACTGCGTCAAGGTGCTCGGGATCTCCGCCGCGAAGGAGTGAGCGAGCGACGGCCCGGATCGGGCCGAAAGGGGTACGAACTTCGCCCGCGCGGTAGTCGTACCTCGACCCATCGATTTCGATGGGTCGAGGTACGACCAGAGAAACCATCACCCGAACGCAAGGCTGTGCGATGACGGGAGGTTCGTTCCGACCCCTCGCCTGTCGTGGGGTCGGAACGAACCGGTCGAATTAATGGCGTCCAGGTACTAGGGTGCCCGGCGCATGACCGAGGCAGCCCCCCGCAAGACCTCTCTCCACGCTCGTCACGTCGCCGCCAAGGGCCGGATGGTCCCGTTCGCCGGGTGGGAGATGCCCATCCAGTACACGGGCATCGTCGACGAGCACCAGGCCGTGCGCACGGCCGCAGGCCTCTTCGACGTCTCTCACATGGGCGAGCTCGAGATGAAGGGCGAGCACGCCGCCGCCGTCGTCGACTACCTCGTGACCAACGACGCCTCGAAGCTCGTCGACGGTCAGGCGATGTACACCGCCTGCTGCAACGAGCAGGGCACGATCCTCGACGACCTCATCGTCTATCGCGCAGCACAGGACCGGTGGCTCATCGTCTGCAACGCCTCGAACCACGCGAAGATCGCGGCGCACTTCGAGAAGGCCGCGAAGGACCACTGCGACTTCGCCGACCGGAGCGACGAGACCGCGCTCATCGCGCTCCAGGGCCCGAAGGCCTTCGACATCCTCGACAAGGCGGGGGCCGACGCCGCGAAGCTGCGCGACCTCCCGAGCTTCCGCTTCCGCGACGCCGTCGTCGGCAACGTCCGCTGCACGGTCGCGCGCACGGGCTACACCGGCGAGGACGGCGTCGAGATCTTCTGCGCGTGGAACGACGCGCCTGCCCTGTGGGACCAGCTGATGGAGCTCGGCGCGCCGCTCGGCGTCAAGCCCGCGGGCCTCGGCGCGCGCGACACGCTCCGCCTCGAGGCGCGGCTCTCGCTCTACGGCAACGACATCGACGAGACGACGAACCCCATCGAAGCGGGCCTCGGCTGGGTCGTGAAGCTCGACAAGGCGATGTTCGTCGGCAAGGACGCCCTCGCCGCGATCAAGGCTGCGCCGCTCGCGCGGAAGCTCGTCGGCTTCGAGGTCGAGGGGCGCGGCATCGCCCGCCACGGCTACCCGCTCCGCGACGTCGACGGCAACGAGGTCGGCGTCTGCACGAGCGGGAGCCCCGGCCCGACGGTGGGCAAGAACATCGGCCTCGGGTACGTGCCGACCGCGATGGCGACGATCGGAACGAAGCTCCTCGTCGACTGCCGCGGCAAGAACATCGAGGCGGTCGTCGTCAAGACGCCGTTCTACAAGCGATCCTGATCCGGACGAGACTCGACCGAACAGCGAGCGACGCTCGCGCGCGAACAAGGAAGAAGACGAGATGGAATTCCCCGCTGGGCTCAAGTACACGAAGGACCACGAGTGGGCGAAGGTCGATGGCAACCGCGTCACCGTCGGCATCACCGCGTTCGCGGTCGAGCAGCTCGGTGACATCACGCTCGTGAGCCTCGACGTGAAGGTCGGCGACGTGCTCTCCGTGGGAAAGACGTTCGGGACGATCGAGAGCGTCAAGACGCTGAGCGATCTCTACGCGCCGATCGACGGCAAGGTCGTCGAGGTGAACCAGGACCTCGACGGATCGCCGGAGCTCGTCAACGAGGACCCGTACGGCAAGGCCTGGATGGTCGTCATCGAGGCGGCCGACGCCGCCGCGCTCGCGGAGCTCATGGATGACAAGAGCTACGGTGACCACGTCAAAGCCGCGAGCTGACCGCGTCACGAACGGCTGAACGGCTCGGGGGAGGCACGGGCGATGCGGGAGCTCTCTGTACCCGGCTACCAGGTCTGGGGCCTCCTCGGCGAGGGGGGGATGAGCGAGGTGTGGCTCGCGAAGCACGAGGTGCTCGCGGCGCCGGTCGTCATCAAGACGCTGCGCCGCGCCCTCCGCGCGAGCGACACGCAGGGCGCCGCGGCCCGCATCCTCCAGGAGGCTCGCCTGATGGCGCGGGTCGCGAGCCCGCGCATCGTCCGCGCGCTCGACGCCGGGGAGATCCCCGGCGTCGCGTCGGAGCCGGACGACGCCGCCCCGACGCCGTTCCTCGTCCAGGAGTACGTCGACGGCCTCGACTTCGCCGAGCTCGATCGCCGTCGCCGCGCCACGCTCGGGATCGGCCTCCCGCTGTGGCTCGTCTGCCACGTGATGCGTGAAATCTGCACGGGTCTCCGTGCGGCGCATCAGGCGGGCGTCATTCACCGCGATCTCAAGCCGTCGAACGTCTTCGGCGAGCCCCAGTCGGGCATCCGCCTCGGCGACTTCGGGATCGCCGTCGCGCGCAGCGACGGCAGCCCGCCCGAGAGCGCGGGCACGCTCCCCTTCATGGCGCCGGAGCAGCTGCGGCACGGCGAGGTCGGTCGCTTCACCGACGTCTGGGGAGCCGGCGCGACCGCGTGCGATCTCCGCTACGGCCAGCCTCCGTTCGGGAGCGTGGCCGAGATCCTCGACGCGAACGCGGCGCCGCGCCTCCCGCCGCCGAGCTCGCCGGCCGAGGCCTACTTCCAGGACGTGATCCGGCGGATGCTCGCGAAGGACGTCCGCGATCGCCCCGCCGACGTCCTGGCGCCCCTCTCTCACTTCGCGATGCTGAACAAGGCGCTCGAGCCGCCCGAGCCCGCGGTGAGCCGCGTCGGGCCGAGCGCCCTGCTCTTCGGCCGGCTCGAGCTCTCCTTCGCGGTGGGCGACATCGCCGCCGCCACCGCCGACGCGATCGTCTCCAGCGCGAACTTCGAGCTGCGGATGCGCTCCGGCGTCGGCGAGGCGCTGCGCCTCCGCGGCGGCGACGAGCTCGAGCGCGAGGCGATGGCGGGCGGCCAGCAGCCTCTCGGGAGCTGCGTCCGCACGGGCGCGGGCGCGCTCCAGACCGGCCACGTCTTCCACGCCGTCAGCGCGTGGAACGAGGTCTCGTGCGTCGGCCGCGCGTTCGCGCGCGCGCTCATCCTGGCGGAGGAGCACGGCTGCGCGTCGATCGCGGCGCCCGCCCTCGGCACCGGCGCCGCTCGCGTCGGCGTCGAGATGTGCGCCAACGCGATGATGACGACGCTCCGCTGGCACACGATGCTCGGCGGCACGCGCGTCCGGAAGGTCACGATCTGGCTCGACTCGGAGGCGAAGCGGCGTCTCTACCAGGACGTCGCCGAAGAGGTGCTCGGCCTCCACGACGGGCGGCACTTCGGACCGCCCGACATCGGCCTCTCCGACGACAACGCCGTCGTCACCCCCGACGGCGCGACGTTCCTCGATCCGCGCCCGTCCGGCCGCTGAGCCGCGCGCGCCGCGGCGCACGGCGACGGGTCACTCCATCTCGACGCGGTTACGGCCTCCGCGCTTCGCGCGGTAGAGCGCCTTGTCGGCGCGGTCGACGATGTTGTCGACGTCGTAGCCGTTCCGCTCGTCCGCCGCCGACACGCCGCCGCTCAGCGTCACGTGGCGGAGCTCGTCCTTCGCGCCGAGCGGGATGCCCTTGGCGGCGACCTCGGCGCGGAGCCGGTTAGCGACGACGCGCGCCGCCGGTCCGGGCGTGGCGCGGAGGAGGATGACGAACTCCTCGCCCCCGAACCGGCACGCGATGTCGTCCTCGCGGAGCGAGCCGCCGAGCAGATCCGCGACGTGGCAGAGCACCCGGTCGCCGTCCTCGTGACCGTAGGTGTCGTTGATCAGCTTGAAGTGATCGAGGTCGACGACGATGAGCGAGAACGGCCGTTTGTGCCGCTTGGCGTGGGCCGACTCCTCGCGCAACCGCCGCTCGAAGTAGCGCCGGTTGTAGAGGCCCGTGAGCGCGTCGTGCGCGGAGTACTCGAGCGCGAAGCGCAGCTTGTTCTTGAGCTCCCGCTGCATTCGGGAGCGCTCCGACACCGCCTTGATCTTGGCGCAGAGCAGCGTCGGGCTGAGCGGCTTGACGATGTGATCCATCACGCCCGCCTCGATCAGCTTCAGCATGTCGGACTCGTTCGGCGGTCGACCGAGGATCGCCATCACCGGGATCGTCGCGGTCTCGGCGTCCTGCCGGAGCCTCTTCAGGAGCGCCCAGGCGTCGAGCCCGGCGAGGCCGATGTCGACGATGACGCAGTCGAGCGAGGTCGACTTCTCGGTGACGATGGCGACGGCACGGTCGCCGCTCAGCGCGTGCGAGGCCTGCATCGCGAGCATGCTGATCTGGAGCGTCACGAGCTTCCGGGTCGCCTCGTCGGCGACGACGAGGAGCTCACCGGCGGCGATCGGCGCTACCGAAGACAGGAGCGAGTCGCGGACACTCACCGCCCGAGAGTCTACTCGATCTCCGCGCCTCGCAACGGGCGCGCGGCGATGACGAGAACTGCACCGACCAGGATAAGGCCTCCGCCGAGCAGCCGAGCCGTGCCGAGCGTCTGACCGAGGACCAGCGCGGCGATCACGACGGCCACCAGGGGCTCGAGGAGGGTCAGGATCGACGCGTGGCTCGCGGCGACGCGCCGCAAGCCCCACACGAACGTGAGGCCGCCGAGGGCGCCCGGCCCGAGCGAACCGAGGACGACGATCGCGATCGACGAGGTCGAGGCGCCGGCGAGCGCGCCGGCCGGGACGAGCGCCCACAAGAGCGGGACGGCGACGAGGCCGTGGAAGAACATCAGCTCGCTCGCCGAGAACACGTGGGCGAGGCGCTTGTTCACGAGCACGTTCGACGCATAGAAGACCGCGCTGCCCGCGCCGAGCGCGGCGCCGGCGACATCGCTCGGCGACATGCCCTCGCTCCACGGCCGGAGGAGGAGCGCGAGCCCGACGAACGAGACGGCGACGGCGCCGAACGTGCGGGAGCTCGGGCGCTCGCGGAGGACGACGGGCGCCGCCAGCGCGACGAAGATCGGCGTGAGGTAGTGCGTGAGGACCGCCACTGCGACCGACGTGCGCTGGTAAGCGGCGAAGAAGAGGACGACGTTGAGCGCGTCGGCGACGCCGAGCCACGCGACGCCGACCCAGTGGATCGGCCGCGCTCGCGCGCGCACGCGATCCTTCACCATGACCGGCAGGCTCACCGCGGTCACGACGGCCATCATGATCGCCGCCTGGAGCGTGGCGGGCATCACGGCGTGCCTCAAGATGAGCGGCCACGTGCCCCAGCCCGTCGCGGCGGCCGCGACGAGGGCGTAGCCGAGGTGGCGTCCCTCGCTCCGGGCAGGGGCAGAGCTCGCCGCGGTCACGAGCCGTCGCCGGCGAGCCCCTTCAGCTTCGCCAGGGTCGTGAGCGCCTCGATCGGCGTGATGCGCTCGACGTCGAGGGCGCGGAGCATGTCGAGCGCCGGGCTCGCCTCGGGCGCGGCGGGGGCGCTCGCGGCCGTGCGGTCGACCGCACCGAAGAGACCGAGCTGCCCGTCACCCTTCCGGGAGCGAGGCGCGCGCGAGGCGTTGCCGGTCGGGAGCGACGCGCTCCGCTCGAGGTCGTCGAGGATCGCCTTCGCGCGCGCGAGGACGGGCTCGGGCAGCCCCGCGAGGCGCGCGCACGCGACGCCGTAGCTCCGCGAGGCCGCCCCGCGCTGCACCTTGTGGAAAAAGACGATGCTCCCGGCGTGCTCGCGCGCGCTGACGCTGTAGTTCTCGGCGCCCGCGGCGCTCGCCGCGAGCTCGGTGAGCTCGTGGTAGTGCGTCGCGAAGAGCGCGCGGCAGCCCGAGACGTCGTGGAGGTGCTCGGCGACCGCCCAGGCGATCGCGAGTCCGTCGTACGTGCTCGTGCCTCGGCCGATCTCGTCGAGCACGACCAGCGACCGCCGCGTGGCGCGGCGGACGATGTTCGCCGTCTCCTTCATCTCGACCATGAAGGTGCTCTCGCCGCGCGCGAGGTTGTCGCTCGCGCCGACGCGCGTGAGGACGCGGTCGACGACGCCGATGCGCGCGCGCTTCGCCGGCACGAACGAGCCGGCGTGCGCGAGGACCACCGAGAGCGCGACCTGGCGCATGAAGGTCGATTTGCCCGCCATGTTCGGGCCGGTCACGATCCACAGGCGCGATCGATCGGCCGCTGCGTCGGGCGCCGCGTCGAGCTCGACGTCGTTCGGAACGAAGCGCCCAGCGGCGGCGAGGCGCTCGACGACGGGGTGACGCGCGTCCTCGAGGTAGAGCTCGAGCGACTCGTCGACCTCGGGCCGCACGTAGTCGTCGCGATGGGCGACCTCCGCGAGCGCGCTCGCGACGTCGAGCGCCGCCAGCCGTGCCGACACGGAGCGGAGGCGCTCGACGTGCGCGCCGAGGTCACGCACGAGCGCGCTCCAGAGCTCGGCCTCGCGCGAGGCGAGGCGCTCCTCGGCGTGCGCGAGCTTGTCGGCGAGCACCTCGAGCTCGTCGCACGTGAAGCGCTCGCCCGTCGCGATGGTCTGCTTGCGCCGCCACGCCTTCGGCGCCTTGCCGAGGTGGCTCTTCGTCACCTCGACGTACCAGCCGAAGACGCGCGTGTACCGGAGCTTCAGCGACGCGATCTGCGCCTCTTCGCGGAGGCGCGCCTCGAGCTCGACGATGAGCCGTTGGCCGTCCTTCGCGAGCGTGCGCGACTCGTCGAGCTCGGCGTCGAACCCGTCGAGGAAGACGCCGCCCTCGCTGGCGCGGACGGGCGGCTCTTCGACGAGCGCGCGGGCGAGCACAGCGTGGAGGTCCTCGCAGCGGTCGATGAAGCGCGCCGCGGCGGGGCGAGCGCGGCCCTTCGCGCCCTTCGTCGCGGCGCCGTCGCGCGCGCCGAGCTCGCCCGAGGCCGGGTCCGGCGGGATCTCGAGCGCCTCGCGCGTCATCGGATCGGGGCAGGCGGCGAGCGCCGCGTCGATCGCCGGGAGCTCTGCGAGCGACGCGCGGAGCTGCGCGAGCTCGCGCGGGCCGACGCGATCGACCGCGAGCTTCATCGCGAGGCGCTCGACGTCCGCCACCCTCGCGAGGCGCGCGCGGACGTCGGCGCGGAGGCCAGGCTGCGTCACGAAGAGCTCGACGCCGTCGAGTCGCCGCCGGATCTCGCCCACACGCGTCCGCGGCGCGAGCAGGCGGCGCCGGAGGAGGCGCGCCCCTGGTGACGTCTTGGTCGCGTCGATCTGATCGAGCAGCGAGCCCTTGGTCTCGCCGTCCATCGTGCGCACGAGCTCGAGGTGGCGCTGGGTGGCGTCGTCGAGCACGAGCGTGTCGCCGAGCGGGTACTCCGCGAGGCGCGCGATCGGGAGCTTCTTGCCGGGCTCGCACGCCTTCGCCAGCGCGACGCAGCGCGCGGCGGCGCGGAGCGCGAGATCGCTCGTGCAGGCCTTCCGCGCCTGCCCCGCGCCGAGCACGGAGTCGAGGACGGCGATCGCGCCGTCGACGTCGAGCGCGGAGGTCTCTTCGCGCACGGCGGCGCGCGGGAGCGCGGTACGGAGATCGGTCCCGAGCGCGCCGGCGCCGAGCCCGAGGAGCACCTCGCGCGGGTCGAGGCGCACGATCTCCGAGAGGGCGGCCTCGACGCTCTCCGCCTCGCACGCGAGGAGCTCGCCGGTCGAGAAGTCGAGGACGGCGACGCCCACGCGGTCGAGCTGGCCGTGGACCTCGACGCCAAGGAGGAAGAGGTTCTTCCTCGAGTCGAGCCCCGCGTCGTCGTACGCGAGCGCAGGCGTGGCCACGCGCACGACCTCGCGCGGGACGATCCCCTTCACGGTCGCCGGATCGGCCATCTGCTCGCAGATCGCCACCTTGTGGCCGGCGTCGAGCAGCTTCTGGATGTAGCCGCTCGCGGCGTGGTACGGCGCGCCGCACATCGGGATCGGGTCGTCTGCCGACTTGTTGCGGCTCGTCAGCGTCAGATCGCAGATCTTCGCGGCGACGACGGCGTCGTCGAAGAAGAGCTCGTAGAAGTCACCGAGGCGGAAGAAGAGGATCGCGTCGGGGTAAGCCGCCTTGGCGGCGAGGAACTGCCGCATCACGGGCGTGTCGGCGCCGTGGCCCTTCGACGACGCGCGAGGAGCGGCCGAGCTCGGCGGGTTCGAGGGACGCGAGCCCCCCAACGTCGGAGACATCGCGCGAATGTCTGTCAGAAGTAGGGCGCGCGCGCAATGGTGACGCCCGCGAGATCGATGAGCACGAGCCCCTGCGAGGCGCCGTCGACGACGGCGATCTGACCGAGCGACTCGATGAAACGCATCGACTGCGGGTTCACGGCCGTGGTGGAGGCCGCGAGGTTGATGAGGAGCGGCTGGAACTGCCCGCGCGTCTGGAACCGGAAGGCCATGTCGCGCAGGGGCGGCTGATCCGGCGTCTGCGGCCCGCTCTGCTGCTGCTGCTGGGCCTCCACGCTCTTCTGTCCGTTCTGGATGAAGAACGAGAACGCCGGGTTGCGCATCGCGAGCGGGCTGTCACGGAAGGGCGCGAAGTCGGCCGTCCCGAAGGTCGCGGCGCCGAACGGGAGCGACGGCGCGCGCGCGTTCATCAGCGACTCGCGCGGGTCGCACGACGTGACGCAGCGCCCGCCTTCGCCGCGCGTGACGTGGCTGAGCATGCCGACGCCCGAGCCGACCGTGACCCACTGCGAGGCCGCGCGCACTTCGAAGCGCACCTGGTGGTGGAAACAGCAGCGGAGGAGCTTCAGGTAGGCGGCGTTCGACGGGTCGGAGTAGACGATCTCGCGCGACCCCGCGTTCGGGAGCGTCGCGAAGCGACCGACGACGAGGCGATCCTCGTACGCCTCGAGGATCGGAAAATCACGGTTCGGGCTCTGCTGGTCGACCGGCCCGAAGATGTTCGAGCACACCTCGAAGCGCGCTCGGGCGGCGGCCTCCACCTGATTCGCGTCGCCGGGGTTGGCGGGGACGAGCCGATCGTCCCAGCAGCTGTTCGGCTCGGCGACGTCGGCCTGCCGCCAGAAGGCGTCCGCCGCGGGCAAGAGCTCGTCGGTGACCTGGACGTAGTCGACCATGCGGCGATCGAGCCGCTCGGGGTACGGGGCGCGGCCCGCGCTCGCCAGCGCGTTGGTGATCGCGTTGGCGCGCTCACCGCCGGTGGTCCAGTCCTCGACGCCTCGCGCGCAGAACCGCGCCTGGGGTTGCGTCAGGACGAGCGACGAGTACCCGTCGCTCGTGGAGAGCGTGGCCCGGACCGCGTCGAACCCCGGAAGCTTGCCCTCGTACGTGACGACCCAGTCCTGATCGAAGTGCACGTCGGGCGTGTCGAGCGAGAAGCGCACGCCGACGTCCTCCGTCCCGCCCGCGGGGCCTCCGGGCCGAGCGGCGGTGGGGCGCAACTTCGGCGTCGACTCGCTGCCCGGTCCGACGAGAGGCGGGGTCACGGCGCCCGTCGACGTGACGGTGGGCGTCGACTGGAGGAAGGGCGTGTGCCTGCCGCTCCTCGAGTCGTCGCGGAGGAGGAAGTTCGAGCGCATCCGGTGCGGCGCCGAGACGGGGAAGAACAGCTCCTGCGAGACGCTCTCCGGCGGCGCGAACGGCGCGTGATACGGGTCGAAGTCGCCGGGCCCTGGAGCCGGCTGGGCGACCGCGAGCGCGGGGAGCGACGAGAGCCCCTCGGACGTCCCCGCAGCGGTCGCGAGGTCCTGCGGCCTCCGGCACGGAGCGTCCCAGTCGTCGACGTCGATCGCGACGATCTGCCCGTTCAAGAGCGTGGCGAACGCGAAGATGCCGCGGAGGCGGACGGGGCCGAGCCCGACGTCGACGTTGCGCGAGTCGGCGCGGTAGAAGACGCCGTAGTCCGCGGCCGCCTCGCCGCTCGCCGGATCGACGTTCGGGTTGGGGTTGCAGAGGAGGCCGGTCCGCGCGTTCGGCTGCGCGACGCCGTCGATGCGCTTGAGCGGAAAGTCGTGCCGCGCGAAGGCCACGGCGACGACCGGCGCCGCGAACGCGATGCGGTCCGGAGGCTGGAACGGGTTCAGCTCCGCGTGCGGCCGGCGCATCGGACTGCGGTCCGCCGTCACCGGATCGGTCACGTCGAAGACCGCGATCGAGCCCTCCTTGCGATCGACCGCGTAGAGGAACCGCTTGTACTCACGCGTCGGCGGGCTGACCGCGATGTCGCGGATGGACACGGCCCGGGACGGCTCGACGAGGCTCGACACGACGAACGGCGGGAGCTCGCGCGGCGCGCCCGGCACGGAGAGGTCGACCACGTGAATGAGCGGAACGCCGTTGTCCGCGACGTAGAGCATCTGATCGTCCCGCGCGATCGCCACCGGCTGCGGTGGATCGAGCGGGCCGAGATCGAGCGCGCGCTCCACCTCTTCGCCGCCGCCGCCGTCCGGTTCGCACGCAGGGGTCGCGATCGGACCGGCGTCGGCGCCGCCGTCGACCACGCCTCCGGTCTCGAGGCCGGTCGTCGGGTCCTTGCACTTGCAGGGACGGAGCCCGCAGCTTGCGAGCACGGCCGGTGTGTCGCACGAGATGTCCACGCCGCCGTCGACCCACTTGACCCCGTCGTCCCACACCGCGCCCGCGCGGAACGCGTCGGGCACCGCGGCCTCGCCGGCGAGCTCCATCGCCGCCGTGATGGGGCACGGCTGGAGCTGTCCGGGCGCCAGGCGCGCGCCCTCGCCGAGGTCGTCGAGCGGCTTGCCGTCGTCTCCGAGGCGCGGCGACGCCCGGAGGAACGGACGCGGATCGATCGTGATGACCTTCGCGGAGCTCGTGCGATCGCCGGGGAGGACGGCCACGAGCTCGTACGGCAGCTCGGTCGTGCCGGTCTCGGCGCCCGCGCCACCGTCGGGCGTGACGGTCAAGGTCCGGCGCGGCACGACCGTGAGCGAGCCGGGGCGCTGCGGCAGCGCGCAGACCGGCCAGGACGAGAGCGTCACGGCGCCCTCGGGATCGCGACGGCCCGCCTTGTCGCCGAGGATGCGATGGCCGGGGATCCCGTAGATGGCGAACTTGTTCGGCTCCGCGGACGCGACGAACGCCATCCGTCCGTCGGGCGTGGCGGCGATGTCCGTGGGGTTCGCCCCGACGGGCAGGAAGTTCAGCCCGGGGACGGCCTGGCTCTGGTCGATGATGACGCCGGCCGAGAGGTCGACGACCGCGACCTCTCCGCGGCTCGTCTGCGTCACGAGCGCGAAGAGCTGGTTCTGGAGGTTGCCGCCGTTCACGTTCGGCGGAACCGGCGCGCACTCCTCCTGCTTCAGCGGCTCGGGTGCGTCGGCGCCGAACACGCGAAGGCAGATCACGTCCACCTTCTGGGCGCGCTCGAACGTGCGGATCGGCACGCTCGTCGGCGTCTGGGAGCACGCGAAGAACAGCGCCGCCGAGGCGACGGTGAGCGCGAGGAGCGCGACGACGGCATACGGTGAGCGCGCTCTCGACATCACGAGCCCTTCGGGTTGGTCGGACGGCCGAGCGTGTAGACGACCCGCTCGAACGTCGGAGGCGCGGTCTTGTCGAGATCGATCAGCTGCACGAACGACTGCGTGAAGCTCGCGAGGTACGCGAAGCGATAGCGGCGCAGGCCGAGGCCCCGATCGCGCTCGTCGAACGGGACCTGGACGTGGGTAGCGACGTCTTCGAGCGAGAACGGATCGAACGCCATGGCGAACGGCCCCGGCGCGACGCGGATGACCGCCTCGACCGCGTCGGCGTCCGGGTCGTAGACGTAGATCGTCGCCGAATCGAAGCAGACGACGAAGACACGCAGCGCGTAAGCGCCGTCGACGTCGACGATCGGCGCGAGGTAGACCTTCGACGCGCCCGCGGAGAGCGGCACCGAGGAATGGAGCGTGAGGCGGTCGGGATCGTACGCGCCGTCGCCCCCCTCGATGACGCCGACGTCGCCGACGAGCAGCGCCGGCGGCGAGCGGTTGGCGATGAACGCGCGCGCGGGCTTGCGCGCGCAGGCGAGGATCTGGCGATCGCGTTCCTCCACCGTCTGGCCGGGCCCGACGGCCGCGACGCGCGCCTTGCACGAGAGGCGCGGCGTCGGGTCGATCACGATGCCGCGCGAGTCGTTTCCGCCGGCGCTCACCGTGATCGGGAACGCGGTCTCGACGTCGAGGAACGGGCGCGGGACCGACGGGCCGACGCCCCCCTCTTCGTCGGAGTACCGGCGGAGCAGGCTGACCTCGGGGACCGCGCGGCTCGTCTCGAGGAAGGCCGGGCGCGGGAGGCTGAGCGCGCCGAGGAACGCGTCGGGATCGTGCGGCACCCCGGCGATGCCGACGCCGCCGATCGGGACCTGGTCGGTGATGAACTGGATCGCCGGCAGCGGCCGGTCACGCTCGTCGTCGTTGCGCGTGCGCGAGAGACCGGTCGAGAAGAGCGTCGTCTTCGTGTCGTTCTGGTGGGTGAGCACCAGCGACGCGCCGTCGTCGCTGATCGTCACGCCGAAGGGCTCGCCCGGCATCGTGATGTGCCGTGTGTTGCCCTCCTCGTTCGGGTCCTCGCCGATCTGATGGGTCGCGTCGCAGCGCCTCGAGGCGCCCTGCCCGCACTGGATCCGGAACGGAGCGTAGGACTCCTTCGTGTCCTGGGCGCTCGGCGTGCTCTCGAAGCTGTCACGCTCGACCGAGGCCCAGGTCAGCGTCGCGTTGCCGCGCACGGGCGTGAAGAGCCGGTCGAACCGCGAGTTCCCCGGCGGCACGAGCGGATCGTCCGCGTGGACCTTCGTGCTCTGGATGCACGGCGGCGCCGCGCAGCGGTCGTCGGGGACGATGAAGTCGCCCCGAAGCGCCTGCGGAGGCTGCGAGAGCAGGAGGTCGGTGGCGAACGCGCCGATGACCGCGGAGTCTCGGAAGTAGGCCCTCGAGTCGACCGGCGGCGCGCAGGTCTCGCCGAGCGGCTGCCGGCCGGGCTCGCCCTCCTTGAAGATCGGCGGCGAGTCGGGGCACCCCTCCGGCGAGTCGGGGCGGATGAGCGGGAGGTTCGGGTTCGTCGGATCGGCGATCGCCAGCAGCGCGTGCTGCCGGATGAGGCGGAGGTCGTACGCCTGGAGGGTCCCGCCGTTGTACTGGAGGTCGAAGTTCGAGTTGACCGCGTAGAGGACGGTGCCGCCGTGCGAGACCTTCAGTCCGACCGGAAAGTAAAAGCTCTCGAGCGGCGGAGCGCTCCCGTCACCGGTGTCGTAGCAGCCGCTGTCCGCCACCACCCCGATCAGGAGGAGGGGAAGGACGGCGACCGATCGCTGCCACCCGCGAAGCAAGCCCATAGGGCGCGCAGCCTAGTACAGCGGGGGCCCGGTTCGTACAGCCTTTAGGGAGGAGCCTCGGCGCGCGCCCCTCATCGCGGGTGCCTCGGCGCCCGGAGCCGCGCGGGCGCCGGGTCGCGTGGGGGAGCGGGTCGCGTCGCCACACGCGCGCCTCTGGGGCGCCGGGGCCGCGGCCGCGCTTCAGAGCTCGACGATGATCACGCCGCGCTGGCCGGTCTCGTCGCTCTCGTCGCGGCGCTTGGCCGGCCCCGGAGGCGCGAGCGGGAGATCCAGCTGCGGCTGCTCGTACCGCTTCCGCTCTTCTTCTTCGCGCTTGCGAATCTGCTCGATGATGAACGGAGGGAGCATCCCTGAGTCCTCCTCCAAAAGGAACTGCGGAACAAGCTCCGGACTACTCACATGGAAGCTAGCAACCCGGTCCCATCGGTCAAGTAGGCGGCCACTATGGAACAGAGACGCCGCTATCCGATACTGTCGACACGAGCGATGACGCGCGCGTCCGGCTCTCCTGCTTCCTCGCGGGCTTCCTCGCGCTCCAAAAGCTCGGCCGTTCGGCGGGGTCTGACCTCGGCTCGCTCGGCCAAGCCGGCGAGAGCCCGATGGTTCGGGAGGTGGAGCGTCCGCTTGGCATCCGTCTTGGCAGCGTTGGCATCGTCACCCTCTGATGCAGTGCAGCGAAGGCGCGCGGGGTCGGCCGCCGCGCGCCGTGCGCTCGGGCGCGTCGCGTTCGTGTTCTTCGCGTTGGTCCTGTTCGTGCCTCGCGTCGTGTCGGCGACGCCGTTCGACCTCACCGGCAGCGACTGGGAGGGGGGCACGGAGCTCGTGCGCCTCGCGCGGGCCGAGCTCGGCGCCGCCCGCGTGGTCGCGACGACGCAGATCGACTTCGCCGAGCTGACGCCCGAGGACGGCCTCCTCGTGCTCTACCCGGAGCGCTCGCTCGACGTCGAGGAGCTGACGAAGTTCATGCGCGCGGGCGGGCGCGTGATCCTGCTCGACGACTTCGGTCGCGGCGAGTCGCTCCTCACCGCGTTCCGGATGAAGCGACTGCCGAGCCCGCGCCGTCCGGCGGAGTCGCTCCGCCACAACCCCCAGCTCGCGCTCGCGGAGCCGGCGAGCGCGCATCCGGTGGTCGCCGACGTGAGCCGCGTCGTCACGAACCACCCGACCGGTCTCGGTCACCCCGACCTCTCGCCGGTGCTCAAGATCCGCGCGTCGGCCGGGGAGCCCGACGTGACGGTCGCGGTCGCCGGCGCGGTCGGCCAGGGGCGCCTGCTCGCGGTCGGCGATCCGTCGATCGTGATGAACTCGATGCTCCGCTACTCGGGCAACAAGACGTTCGCCCGCGGGCTCGTGCGCTACGCCGTCGACGGCGACGCGTGGGGCAAGCGCGGCGGCAGGCTGTTCATCGCCGCAGGCGCCTTCGAACAGACGGGCTCGTACGGCGGGGATCGGCACGCGGTGTCCGAGTGGCTCCGCGACCTCGAGGATCTGTTCGACCAGACCCGCAAGGAAGGCCTGCCGTCGATCCTCGCATGGGGGGCCTCGATCGCCCTCGGCCTCGCGCTCGTCGTCTGGGTCGGTTCGCGCGCCGGACGCCTCCACAAGCCCATCGTCCCGAGGTTCGTCCGGCGCGTCCCGGCCGTCGCGCAGGGCGGAGTGGCCGGCCACGCGGCGGTGATCGGCGCGCCGCAGACGACGCGCGTGCTCGCGGTGCTCGAGTTGAAGAGCGCGCTCGAAGAGCAGCTCACCACCTTGCTCGGGCTCTCCAAGGTTCCCGGTCATCAGGACCTCCTCGCTCAAATCGGCGCCCGCGGCCTGCTCGACGCCGAAGGGGTGCACACGCTTCGCCGCCTTCTGCTACGAATGTCGAACGTCGAGACCATGGTCGTCTTCCAGCGCAGCGGAGGAATGGTGCAGTCGGTTCGCGACAACGAGGTCGTGTCCATCGCGCGCACCGTGAAGCAACTCCTCGACGCGGCCGAAGCCGGCGCTGCCGGCGGCCGACCGCGCGCCGTCGGCTCGGCCGTTCCTTCGCCCGAGAGCGCGGAGCCGCGATGACGACGCAGCCGATGCCTCAGGGCGCACCCGAAGTCGCCGCCGCGAAGGAGCGCGTCGAGGAGCTCCGCCGAGAGGTCCAGCGCGTCTACGTCGGCTCGCCCCGCGCGCTCGACATGATGATGGTGGCGCTGCTCGCGCGGGGCCACGTCCTGCTCGAGGGTGTCCCCGGCGTCGCGAAGACGACGCTCGTGAAGGCCTTCGCGACCGCGCTCGGCTGCTCCGCTCGGCGTATCCAGTTCACGCCCGATCTCCTCCCGGCCGACATCACCGGCACCTACGTGCTCTCGCCGCGCGACGGCACCTTCAGCCTGCGCGCCGGGCCGATCTTCGCGAACGTCGTCTTGGCCGACGAGATCAACCGCGCGCCCGCCAAGACGCAGTCGGCGCTCCTCGAGGCCATGCAGGAGCGCCAGGTCACGATCGAGGGCGATCGCTTCGAGCTGCCCCTGCCCTTCCTCGTCCTCGCGACGCAGAACCCGATCGACCTCGAGGGCACGTATCCGCTGCCCGAGGCGCAGATCGATCGCTTCCTCGTGCGCGTCGCGATGGGCTACCCCACGGCGAAGGAGGAGTCGCAGATGCTCCGCACCCACGGCGTCGACGCGCCCGCGGTGCGCGCCGTGTCGAACCCGGCGGACGTGATCTCCCTCCAGGGCATCTGCTCCCGGGTCCACGTCGACGACGACCTCCACGACTACGCGGTGGCGATCACCGGGTACACCCGCACGCATCCCAAGGTCGCGCTCGGCGCGAGCCCGCGCGCGACCCTCGGCCTCGTCCAGGCGGCGAAGGCGCACGCGCTGCTCGCCGCGCGCGCGTACGTCGTCCCCGAGGACATCCGCGCCGTCGCGGCGGCCGTCCTCGGCCACCGCCTGGTGCTCGTCGCCGACGTCGAGGCCGACAACCGCGCCCGCGAGCAGATCATCGAGGACGCGCTGCAGAAGGTCGGATACCGGCGCGGGTTCCGCGCGGTCTGATCGGAGTCCGCGCGCGTGCAGCTTCACCCGACGCGCGCCACGTTCCAGGTCGCTCTCGCGGGCGCCGCCATGGTCGCGGTGGGCGTCGCCGCCAAGGTGAGCGCGGCGGTCGCGTTCGGCGGAGCGATGCTCCTCGCGATCACGCTCGGGCGCGCGCTCGCGCTCTCCACGGTCACGCGCATCCGCGCCTCGGGCTTCGAGATGGTGTGGGCCATGACGAGGCGCGTGACGCGGCTCGAGCGCGGCGGCGAGGTCGTGCTCGAGGCGGAGCTCAGGAACCGCGGGTTCGACGACGCGCGCGGCGTGAGCCTCAGGCCCGTCGCGTCGAGCATGCTCGACGTGACGATTCACCCGCCGGTCCTCGACCTGCCCGCGGCGTCCAAGGTCCGCTTCGAGGTGCGCGTCAACGCGCGGCGCGTCGGGCGCTGGGGCGTTCACGGGATCGCGCTCGAGGTGCGCGGGACGCCGCTCGGCGGCGAGGGGCTCTACGAGGTGCCGCTGATGTTCGCGAACCCGCACGGCGTCGAGGTGGTGCCGCGGCCGCTCTTCGCGATCTTGCAGAGCGCGCGGGGCGGACGTGCCCGCGCGCTCGCCCCCGTCGGCCGGCCCGCGCCGCTGGCGGGCGAGGGCGAGACGCTGAAGGAGCTCCGCGAGCACGTGCCGGGCGATCCCTTCAAGCGGATCGCGTGGAAGGCGAGCGCGCGGCGGGGTCAGCTGCTCGTCCGCGAGATGGAGCGCGAGGAGCGGGACGTCGCGTGGCTCGTCATCGACGCGTCCGTGGAGCTCTGGGCGGGCGAGCGCGGCCACGCGCCGCTCGACGTCGCCGTCGACGAGGTCGCCGGCATCGCCGCGCGTCACCTCGGGCGCGGAGACAAGGTCGGCCTCGTCGTGTTCGCGTCTCGCATTCGGACGTGGCTCGTGCCGGAGTCGGGGCCGCTGCAGGCCTCGCGCATCGTCGCGGCGCTCGCGAGCGCCGCGAGCGCCGTCGACGCGGACCGCTGCGAGCTCGACGAGGTGGAGCTCGCGGCGCGCGTGGCGGAGCACCTCCGCCCGCTCGATCCGCGCGGGCTCGCCGACGTCCCGCGAGGCAACCTGGACTCGCTCGCGACGCGCGCCGAGGCGATGCGCGTCCGCGCGCCGTTCGCGCCGCGCCTCCCGCAGGCCGCGAGCCCGCGCGAGCAGCGCCTCCGCCACTACCTCGCGGCGTTCGGCATCGAGGTGCCGCCGCGTGTCGACGGGGAGCGCGAGAAGGCCGAGACGCAGCTCGCGGGCCTGCTCGAGAAGATCGCGCGGGAGAAGCGGAAGAAGCCGAGCATCGTGCACGTGTGGGCTCCGCCGCCGGGACCGGCGAGCGACGCGCCGGGGGACGCGCCCGCCTCGGTCGAGCGCGCGGTGCGGAAGCTTCGCGCGCGTCACGTCGAGGTGCGCTGGACGATGCCGGCCTTCGAGCCTGCGCTCGAGGTCCGCGCCGGTGGTCCCGAGGCGGTCGCGGACGTGGTCCGCGACGCCGTGCGCCTCCGCGTGCGCGCCTCGCAGGTGCGCGCCGAGCGCGCGATGCGCAGCATGGGTGTCCGGTCGAAGCCCGTCGAGGTCCGGCGGCGCGCGGTGACCGAGGCGCACGCGTCCGACGCGGCGGAGCCGATCGCCGAGGCGACGGCGACGGAGGCGCGACGGTGAGCACGGACGCGCGCGCCGTCCTCCGGCGTGTCGGGCTCGCGCCGAAGAAGAGCTTCGGCCAGAACTTCCTCGTGTCGCCGCACGTGGTCGACGCGATCGCGCGGGCGTGCGTCCCCGAGGGCGAGATCGGCAGGCCGCGTGTCCTCGAGCTCGGCGCGGGGCTCGGCGTCCTGACGCGCGCGCTCGCCGAACGAGCTCGCTCGGTGGTCGCCGTCGAGCGCGATCGCGATCTCGTCCCGGTGCTCGGCGAGGAGCTCGCGGCGCACGTCGAGGCCGGCCGCGTACGCATCGTCGAGGGCGACGCGCAAGCCGTGGACCCGCGCGAGCTCCTCGGCGACGCGGATCCGTCGTCTCCGCGCGTGCTCGCGGGCAATCTGCCCTACCAGATCACCGGGCGCCTGCTCGAGCGCGCCGTCGCCCACGCCGACGCGCTCGACCGCGTCGTCTTCATGGTGCAGCTCGAGGTAGCCGACCGGCTCACGGCGTCGCCGGGGACGAAGACGTACGGCGCGCTGACGGTCTTCGTCCGCGCGGCCTACCGCGTGACCAAGCTCTTCGACGTCTCCCGCGGATCGTTCCACCCGGCCCCCGACGTGACGAGCGCCGTCGTCCTGCTCGAGCCGCATCGACCGCGCCTCGCCGAGGAGACGGAGACGTTTCGCGCGCTCGTGAAGGGCGCGTTCGGCGCGCGCCGAAAGACCCTCCGCAACGCGTGGTCGCGCGTGGCGGAGGCGCCGCGCGTGGCGGAGGCCGCCGCGCGCGCGGGCATCTCGCTCGACGCGCGCGGCGAGACCCTCGACGTCGAGGCGTTCGCGCGGATGGCCTCGCACCTCGCCTCCGGATAGACCTCCGCCCTCGCGCCCGACTATCCCGATCGTGCTTTTTGGCGGGGCTTGCCCTAACCTGTGAGGCGGTCACCGTGAGCAGCGCACCCGAGGGTCGAGACGCCAAGCCTGAGAGCCCGGAAGCCGAGGCCTCCCGAAGCACCGCGCGGCCCCCTCCCGCGGGCGAAGACGAGCTCGATCTCGCGGCGTCGCTGCGCGCGGCTCGCAGCGGAGCGGGCCGTGAGGCCCCCGCGGCCGCCACCGCGAAGATCCGGCCCTTCCAGCTCGCCGCGGCGCTCGCGCGCCTCAGCGCCGACGCCGATTCGCCTCCGCACGCGGCGCCCGACGCAACGCGCGCGACGAAGCCCGAGCCGGAGGGCTCGAGCGTGCCCACGCCGGCCGTCGACATCTCGCGCGAGGACCTCCTCGCCGCGCGCGCGACGCTGCCCACGCTCCCGCCGCCGTCGGTCAGCTCTCCGCCCGACGCGCCGAGCACCGATGACGCCGTCGCGCGTCACGTCGAGCTGCCCGCGCTCGGTCCCCTCGCCAAAGCGCTCCCCACGGCCGACGACCACACGAGCCGCGCGCTCGTCGCGACGCGCGAGCGGCGCCCCTTCTCGCCGCTCGTGCTCCTCCCCCTCGCCCTCGGCGCCGCCGCGCTCGTCTACGCGTACCTCGTCGCGAACACCTAGCGCCCCCCCTCCCAGGGGCAGCCGAGGTCGTTCATCGCCTTGACCGCGTCGCGACGATCGGGCGACGTCGGCGCGGCGAGCTCCATGAACAGCTGGTAGTGCTCGCACGCCTCTTTCTTCTGTCCGGTCTTGTAGAGCGCCTCGCCCGCCTCGAACGCGGCCGGCCCGAGCCACCCGGGGCGCGGCTGCGCCGTGCGGCCTTGGCCGACGGCGTAGACGAGGTGCCGCGACGCCTCGGCGTAGGCGTTCCGATCGGCGAGGATCTTGCCGTACTTCCAGCGCCAGTACGGCGGCTTCTCGTCGCCGGCGATCGCCCGCTGCCACTCGGCGCTGGCCGCGGCGACGTCGTTCTTGTCCTCGTAGGCCTCTGCGAGCGTCGCGTGGGCCTCGTGGCGCGCGGGCTTCAGCTCGAGGGCGCGCTTCAGGTCCTTGATCGCGTCATTGACCTGCCCTTCCTTGCGGAGGAGGACGCCGCGCTGCCAGTACGCGTCGGCGAGCAGCTTGTCGAGCGCGAGCGCCTTGTCGATGTGCGTGCGCGCGAGACCGAGCTGCGCGGGCGTCGCCTCGTTCGCCGCCCACGCGACGTAGAGGTGGTACTCCGCCTTGTTCGGATCGAGCGCGACGGCGCGCTGGAGGTAGCGCATCGCCGCGGCCGCCTCGAGCCCGCCCTGCTTCAGGTACGCGCGGCCGACGAAGTGGTTCGCCTCGGCGCTGTTCGGGCGCTGGTCCTTCACCTTGATGAGGTTCGGCAGGGCCTTGTCGACCTCGCCGATCGCCACGTACGCGGCGCCCACGCGGAGCATCAGGTCGATGTCGTTGGGGGCCTTCTGCGAGGCGCTCTGGAACTGCTCGAGCGCCTTCTGGACGTCGCCCGACTCCTCGAAGAGGAGGCCGCGCTCGAGCGCGATGCCGGGATACTCCTTGTCGATCGCGGCGACCTCGTCGAGCGACTTGGCGGCCAGATCGAGCTTGTGCATCTTGCGGTACGTGCCGCCGAGGCGGAAGCGCGTACCGAGATCGTGCGGGTTCTTCTGGAGCGCCAGCTCGAAGTGCTCGAGCGCCTCGGCGAACTGGCCCTGGGCCACCGCCACGTCGCCGATGGCCCGATGGAGCGCCGCGGTGTCCGGGAGCTTCGTCCGCGCCTCGTCGAGCTTCGCCGCGGCCTCCGCCGTCTTGCCCTGCGACGCGAGGAACTTCGCGTACGCGGCGTACGCCTGGATCGCGTCGGGGTTCTCCGGATCGGCGAGGTCGACCGCCGTCGAGTAGAGGTCTTCGGCCGCCTTCTTGTTGCCGAGCGCCTCCTCGGCGCGCGCGAGCAGGAGGGCGACGTTCATCTCCTTCGGCCACTTCTGGCGGGCGACCGTGAGCTGCGCCTTCGCGTCCGCGAGGTGCTCGAGCGCGATCTTCGTCTTCGCGGAGCCGAGGACCGCCGCCATGCTGGACGGGTCTTTCGTCGCGGCCTCGTCGAAGCGCGTGAGGGCCTCGGTGTGTCGGCCGTCCGCGTAGAGCACCTCCCCCTGGCCGACGAGCGCGCTCACGTTTCGAGAGTCGACCTTGACGGCCTCGTCGAACGAGGTGCGAGCCTCGCCGGCGCGATCGCGCGCGAACATGATCCAGCCCTTCGCGGACAGCGCGTACGAGAGCTCCGCCGTGCCGAGGTTCTTCCGGTTCTTCTCGTCGAGGACGGTCTCGAGATCCTTCGCCGCCGGGACGTCGTCGCGCTGCATCTCCCAGACGAGCTGCGCGCGGAGCGTCAGCGCGCCGGCGTGGTTGGGCGTGGCCTTGAGCGTGTTGTCGACGGCCTCGCGCGCCTTCGGAAACGCCTTGGCGAGGTAGTGCGCGCGGGCCATCCCGAAGAACGTCCGCGCCGAGCCGCCGCTCGCGTGCGCCGCGCTGAAGGCGGCGAGCGCCGTGGCGTGATCCTTCTCGCCGAGCGCGATCTCGCCCTTCAAGATCGACAGCTCGTGCTGGATGCCGTCCTTCGGCTCCTTCGCGACGGCCGTGGCGACGGCGCTCTTCGCCTTCGCCCAGTCGCCGGACTGCGCCAACTGCGCGGCCTGCGCCGCCGCGAGGTACGGGACCTGGACGTCGGGTGGGATGTCGCTGAGGAACGTGCTGACGCGCGCCGCCCTCGCCGGATCGACGCCGAAGCGGATCTGATTCATGTACTCGACGAACGCGGCGTACGAGCCGAGCGGCTTCGAGCGCGGGGCGCGCTTGCGCGCTTCGACGAGATCGTCCGCCGCCTGCTGCGCCGCCGGGAACGTGTCGGTCGCGAGCTTGGTGCGGGCGAAGTCGGCCTTCGACGTCGCGTCGGCGACGTTCTCGCCGGAGTGGAGCTTGTCGCCGATCCACACGTAACCGAAGGCGCCGAGCGGCGTGAGCTGGAGCGCCGCGCCGCCGACGACCACGACCACGAGCGCCGCGCCGATGATCTTCGGCAGCTTCGACGAGGGGCGCTCGACCCCGCCCTGACGCAGCCGCCCCGGCGTGCCGATGGCCGGGCCGGTCGCCGCGGACGTATCGAGCGACGCCTCCTGGAACGCGAAACTGCCGGCGCTCGTCGCCGGCGGCGGACCGAGCGGCGCGGCGGCGTCGGAGCTGCCGCCGAGATCGACCTCGCCGAACGCCATCCCGCCCGCGCTGGGCGCGCTCGGCGGCAGCGCGCCCGAGGGCCCGCCGTCGGAAGGCAGATCGACCTCGCCGAAACCGCCGCCTCCTCGGGGCGGAGGCGCGCCGAGCGCGTCGCCGCCGCCGACGAGCGGCAGGTCGAGCTCGCCGAACGCGATCGGCGCCGGCCCCCCCATCTTGTTGGGGAGCAGGCGATCGTCGGAGACCGCCATCGGCATGTGCGCGTTCCCGCCCGGGAGCGACGGCAGGTGCGAGCCGGCGCCCGACGCGGTCGGCAAGTGGGCGTTCGGGCTCATCGCGGACGGCAGATGCGCGCCCGCGCCCATCGCGGACGGCAGATGCGCGCCCGCGCCCATCGCGGTCGGCAGGTGCGCGCCCGCGCCCATCGCGGTCGGCAGGTGCGCGCCGGCGCCCGCCGGCGAAGGCAGATGCGCGCCCGCACCCGCCGGCGAAGGCAGATGCGCGCCCGCGCCGCTCTGGAGCGGAAGATCGTTCTGCAGCGACGGGAGATCGATCTCGCCGAAGCCGCCGCCCTTCGCCATCGGGAGCGCATCGCCGCCGGGAAGCGCCATCGGGAGATCGCCGAAGCCGCCGCCCTTCGCCGCCGGGAGATCGCCGAAGCCACCGAACCCGCCGCCGGTCGACGCCGGGAGATCGCCGAAGCCGCCGAACCCGCCGCCGGTCGACGCCGGGAGATCGCCGAAGCCACCGAACCCGCCGCCACCGCCTCCCTTCACCGCGGGGAGGTCGGCGGTGACGCTCTGCTTCTTCGGCGCCGGGAGGTCGATGGTCCCGAAGCCGCCGCCGGCCGGCGGAGGCGCCGCAGGCGGAGGCGCGAGGGCCGGGAGATCGACCTCGAAGCTGAACTGCGGCGGCCCCGCCGGAGCGGGCGCGGGCGCGGGCGCGGCGGCGACGGGCTTCGGGACAGCCTTCGGGGCGCCCTTCGCAGGCGCTCGGTTCACCGTGGCGGGGAGGCCGACGTCGCCGGCGAGCGCAGGCAGGTCGAGGTCATCGAGGCCGGGGAACGGCGGAGGCGCGGCGGGCGGCGCCGCGGCGGGCATCGCAGGCGCGGTGGGCTTCGCGGCGAAGCTCGGCGCGCGAGGCGGGGCGGCCGGCTTCACGGCGGGGAGCGCGGCGTCGAGGTCGAACGGCGGGGCCGCGGGCGGCGCGGCCTTCGCCGTAGCGCTGGGCGCCGGCTTCGGGGCGAGCCCGACCATCGTCGCCTTCTTCGGCGGAGGCGGCTTTCGAGCGGCGCCGCCCTCGGCGGGCGCTGCGCCCTTCGAAGGATCGGTCACGAGGAACGTGTGCCCGCACTTGGGGCAACGCATCTTCAGCCCGGTCGGCGGGACGCGCCGTTCGTCGACCTGGTAGGGCGCCTTGCACGACTCGCACTCGACCTTGAGCATGGCGTTCTCAGGGTATCACAGCCCTCAAACCCATCGCGAAACCCTGACCTCTTCGTCCCGATCCTCCGCCGAGCCGCGACGGGCCCCGCGACGGTCGGGCTCTCGGCCGCGGGGACCGGCGGTCCGTGCTCCGGCTGCGCCGTCGCGGGCGGCTCTGGGGTAACCTCGCGGCGTGATCGATCCCTCCATCGGGTACGCCGAGCAGCTCCGGAGGCGCGCCGACGCGCTCGCGACGCTCTGCGTCCACGCCGGAGAGCCGCCGGGCGCGGACGGCTCGCTGGATCCGCCGATCGTGATGTCGAGCGCGTTCGCCTTCGAGAGCGCCGAGCACGCCGCGCGCGCGTTCCGAGGCGAGGACGACGCGTGGATCTACGGCCGCTGGGGCAACCCGACGGTGTCCGCGCTGGAGGCGAAGCTCGCGGCGCTCGAAGGGGCCGCGGCGGCGTGCGCGACCGCCAGCGGGATGGCCGCGATCAGCGGGGCGGTCCTCGCCACGTGCGAGGCGGGCGATCATGTCGTGGCGCCGCGCTCGATGTACGCCGAGAGCGCGCGCCTCTTCCGTGAGCGCCTGCCGAAGCTCGGGATCCAGACGACGTTCGTCGACGGAGACGCCGGCGCCTACGCCGCGGCGATGACGCCGCGGACGCGCATCCTCTACGTGGAGACGCCGTCGAACCCGACGCTCGGCGTGACCGACGTCGGCGCGATCGCCGCGCTCGCGAGAGGCGCGGCGGCGCGTCCGCTCGTCGTCGTCGACGGGACGTTCGCGACGCCGTTCGCGCAGGCTCCCCTCGCCCACGGCGCGGACCTCGTCGTGCACTCGATGACGAAAGGGATCGGCGGACACGGCGACGTCATCGGCGGCGCCGTCGTGGGCGGCGCCGAGCTCGTGGGCGCCGTCCGGGACACCGTCATCAAGGGCTTCGGCGGCGTCCTCTCGCCGCTCTCGGCCTGGCTCGTCGCGCGCGGCCTCCGGACGTTCGCGCTCCGTCAGGAGCGTGCGTGCGCGACCGCGGCCGCGCTCGCGGCCCACCTCGCGGCTCACCCTCGCGTCGTCCGGGTCCATCATCCGTCGCTGAGCTCGCATCCCGGCCACGCCGTCGCGGCTCGGCAGATGTTCGCCTACGGCGCGCTCCTCTCCTTCGAGGTCGGCTCCGGCGACGACGCGCTCGCGCGCGGGCGCGCGGTGCTCGAGTCGCTCCGCGTCGCGACCCACGCGGTCAGCCTTGGCGACGTCCGCACGCTGGTCGTCCACCCCGCCTCGACGACGCACTCGACCATGCCGCCCGAGACGCGCCATCTCGCCGGGATCGCCGACGGCCTCCTCCGCGTGAGCTGCGGGCTCGAGGGCACGGCGGACCTCATCGCCGACTTCGATCGCGCGCTCGGCTGAGCGCGGCCAGACACCGGCGCGCCGCGCAATTATCCCTGTAAGGACACTCGGGTGGGCCGGAGGCGATCCAAGGCGCGCCTCTTTGTCCCGTGCTAACAAGGCTGGTCCCGATGGACCGCCTGGTGGTCACAGGAGCGAGGCAGCACAACCTCCGCGACGTGAGCGTCTCGCTCCCGCGTGGAAAGCTCGTCGTCTTCACGGGGCCGAGCGGCTCGGGGAAGTCGTCGCTCGCGTTCGATACGATCTACGCCGAAGGCCAGCGGCGCTACGTCGAGTCGCTCTCGGCCTACGCGCGCCAGTTCCTCGAACAGCTCGCGAAGCCCAACGTCGATCGCATCGAGGGCCTCTCCCCCGCGATCGCGATCGAGCAGCGGCCGCTCTCGAAGTCGCCGCGCTCCACCGTGGGCACCGTCACCGAGATCGCCGACTACCTTCGCCTCCTCTTCGCGCGCGTCGGCATCCCCCACTGCCCGAGCTGCGGCAAGCGCATCGAGGCGCAGACCGTCCAGCAGATCGTCGACCGCATCCTCGCGCTGCCGGAGGGCTCGCGCTTCAGCGTCCTCGCGCCGATCGCGCGGGCGCGAAAGGGCGAGCTCAAGCTCGAGCTCGAGCGCCTCCGGCGCGACGGCTTCGTGCGCGCGCGCGTCGACGGCGCCGTGGTCGACCTCGGCGATCCGATCGAGCTCGACCGTAGCAAGGCCCACGACCTCGACGTCGTCGTGGACCGCATCGTCCTGAAGGATGGCGTCAAGGGCCGGCTCACCGACAGCGTCGAGCTCGCGCTCAAGACCGGCGAGGGGCGCCTCCTCGTCGCCGTCGAGGGCGAGGAGCCGTTCTGGCTCTCGGAGCGCTTCGCGTGCGTCGACTGCGGCATCTCGCTGCCGCCGATCGAGCCGCGGATGTTCTCCTTCAACGGCCCGCACGGCGCCTGTCCGTCGTGCGACGGCCTCGGCGCGCGCACCGTGGTCGATCCCGAGCGCGTCATCGGCGATCCGCAGCGCACGCTCCGCGAGGGCGTCATCCTGGCGTGGGGCCGGCGCGGCTCCGTCGCGCTCGCCACCGAGCTCGCGCGCGCGGTCGAGGCGCTCGGCGTCGATCCCGACAAGTCGTGGAACAAGCAGCCCGAGGACGCGAAGCGCGCGCTGCTCGTCGGCGGCGGCAGCGACGTCGACGGCAAGGCGAAGGCGCGCGGGCGCGGCGCGGCGAAGAAGAACTACGTCGGCATCGTCAAGCGGCTCGAGGCGCGGCTCGAGGAGGGCGGCGGCGCGTCCGGCGGGCGCGAGGACGTCGACGACCTCGACGAGGACGAGGGGGCCATCGGCGACGACGAGGTCGGCCGCTTCCTCGTCACGCGCACCTGCTCCGCCTGCAAGGGCCGGCGCCTGCGCCCCGAGGCCCTCGCGGTGAAGCTCGGCGAAAAAGACGTCGCCGAGCTCGGCCGGATGCCGCTCGAGAAGCTCCGCGCGTTCCTCGGCACGCTCGGCAAGGACGACGGCCCGCAGCAGCTCTCGACCCGCGAGAGCGCCGTCGCCGAGCCGCTCCTCCGGGCGGTCACGGCGCGGCTCGGCTTCCTCATCGACGTCGGCCTCGACTACCTCTCGCTCGATCGCAGCGCGCAGACGCTCTCGAGCGGCGAAGGCCAGCGCATCCGCCTGGCCACGCAGATCGGCGCGGCGCTCGTCGGCGTGCTCTACGTGCTCGACGAGCCGTCGGTCGGGCTCCACGCGCGCGACAACGCGCGCCTCATCGAGGCGCAGGTGCGCCTGCGCGATCTCGGCAACACCGTCTTCGTGGTCGAGCACGACCGCGAGGCGATCCTCGCCGCCGATCACGTCGTCGACATGGGCCCCGGCGCCGGCGTCCACGGCGGGAAGATCGTCGCGCAAGGGACGCCGAAGAAGCTGATGGAGGACCCGGCGTCCATCACCGGCCCGTGGCTGAGCGGCAAGAAGCAGCTGCCGATCCCGCGGACGCGCAAGAACCGCGGCAAGGGCTCGGTGCGCATCGCGGGGGCGCGCGCGCACAACCTGAAGAACGTCACCGTCGACGTGCCCACGGGCCTCTTCACCTGCTTCACCGGCGTGTCGGGCAGCGGCAAGTCGAGCCTCGTCGTCGACACGCTCCTGCCCGCCGCGCGCGCGAAGCTCTACTCGGCGACCGCGCCGATCGGCGAGTGCGACGCCGTCGAGGGGCTCGACAACGTCGACAAGGTCATCTCGATCGACCAGGCGCCGATCGGCCGGACCCCGCGCTCGAACCCGGCGACGTACACGGGCGTCTTCTCGCTCCTCCGTGAGCTCTACGCGGGGCTGCCCGAGGCGCGCGCGCGCGGCTACAAGGCCGGCCGCTTCTCCTTCAACGTGAAGGGCGGGCGCTGCGAGGCGTGCCAGGGCGACGGCGTGCTCCGCGTCGAGATGCATTTCCTCCCCGACATCTTCGTCACCTGCGATACGTGCGGCGGCAAGCGCTACAACCGCGAGACGCTCGAGGTGAGGTACCGCGGCCTGTCGATCGCGGACGCCCTCGAGGTGACCGTCGAGCAGGCGCTGCCGCTCTTCGAGACGATCCCGCGCGTGCGCGATCGCCTCGACGCGCTCCGGCGGGTCGGCCTCGGCTACCTCACGCTCGGCCAGCCGGCGACCACGCTCTCCGGCGGCGAAGCGCAGCGCGTGAAGCTCGCGCGCGAGCTCGCGCGCAAGGCCACGGGACGCACGCTCTATGTCCTCGACGAGCCGACGACGGGCCTGCACTTCACCGACATCGAGGTCCTGCTCGCGGCGATCCTCGAGCTCCGCGATCAGGGCAACACGGTCGTGGTCATCGAGCACAACCTCGACGTGGTCGCGTGCGCCGACTGGGTCATCGACCTCGGTCCCGAGGGCGGCGACAAGGGCGGGACCATCGTAGCGTCGGGGACGCCCGAGGCCGTCGCCGCGTGCGCGCAGTCCCATACGGCGCCGTACCTCGCCGAGGTGCTCGGGCGGGCGGCGACGACGAAGCCGGCGAAGAAGAAGGGCACGTCGGCCGAGGCGCGCTGAGCGCGACTGGACCGCCGCGCGGGGTCGCCGCGCGGGAGAAATGAGGCGAGGGCGCCCTGCCTTCAGCGGCAGCCGGCGCCCTCGCGTGGCGAGAAGCTCGAGCGTCTCGTCAGGTGTAGTTCTTCTCGTGATGCTCCTGATCCTCCTTGCAGCGGATGCAGAGCGTCGTCTCCGGTCGCGCCTCGAGCCGCTTGATGGAGATCTCCTCGCCGCACTCCTCGCAGACACCGAAGCTGCCGTCTTCGATCTTGCGGAGGGCCTTCTCGATCTTGTCGAGGAAGACCTTCTCGCGGCCGCGGAGGCGGAACGTGAAGGACTGAAGGTACTCGCTCGAGGCGAGGTCCATCTCGTCCGGCAGATCGTTCGAGTCGAGGGTCATGTCCTCCTCGAGCGTCTGCTTCGCCTTCTTGACGATCTCGTCGCGCTTCTCCGTGAGCAGCGTCTTGAACTTCTTGAGCTGGACCTTGTTCATCCGCCTGCCTCCGGCGCGCGGGATCCTTTCCCCGCGCAGAGCTGAGCCGTGTGAAGCTCGTGAGAGTAACCGTCCCCCAAAGGGCCCGACACCTTAAACATCGGGTTCGGTAAGGTCAACGCGCTGTGTGCTGAATCGCCCTTCTCCACCCTCGCGCTTTTCCCGAGCTCCGCCGGGAATCGTCGCGCGGGGACGGCTCTCCACAGGCCTCGTGGCCGCAAGGGCCGCCTCGCGACGCACCTTTGTCTACCATCGATCTTCGGTCGTTGTCGGTCAACGAAGGGGTGACGGGTCTTGTTCCTCGGCGAGCGCCGCGCTAGCGGCTCGGGGCCGTGCCTCCCGCGTCCCGCACCGCGCCCCGCTCGCTTCCGGCGCTCCCATGGTCCGGCTCGCACTACGTGGGCATCGACGAGAACGGCATGGGCCCGCGGCTCGGCCCGCTCATCGTCACCTCCGTCCTCGCACGGGTCGACGGCGCCCGCGGCGCCAAGCTCGCCACCTCGAAGCCCAGCGGCGCGTTCGCCGCGCGCATCGGCGACTCGAAGAAGCTCTTCGCCGGCGGCGACAGCACCCTCGGCGAAGCGTGGGCGCGCGCGATCGCCGCGCGGACGGCGAGGGCAGCCGCCGAGCTCGCCCCAGGACCCCACGCGCCGCGGCCGTCGACGCCGGCCGAGCTTCTCTCCACCGTCGCGCTCGACCCCGAGGCGACCCTTCGCGCGCCGTGCCCGTCGCATCACGCCGATCTCTGCTGGGGCTCGGGAGGCGAGGCGTTCGCCGCGGACGACGCTTCCGTCGCGGACTGCACGAAGGACCTCGACCGCCTCGCGACGCGCGGTCTCGAGGTGCTCGGGGTGCGCGTCGCGATCGTGTGCGCGCGCAAGCTCAACGACGCGGTCGAGGCTGGGCTCTCGCGCTTCGACGTCGACCTCCACACGATGGAGCGGCTCGCGCTCGCCGCGCGCGACGACGCCGGCGAGCACGTCTACGCGTTCTGCGGCAAGGTCGGCGGGTTCGACTTCTACGGCGATCGCTTCGGCCCGCTCGGAGGCCGGCTCCACACGGTCCTCTGCGAGGGCCGCGCGCGGAGCGAGTATCAGGTCGCCGGCGTCGGCCGCCTCGCGTTCCTGCGCGACGCCGACGACACCCACCTCATCGTCGGGCTCGCGTCGCTCGTCGGCAAGTGGGTGCGCGATCACCTGATGCGCCGCGTGGTGCGCTGGCACCGCGCGCACGTGCCCGACGCGCCCGAGGCGAGCGGCTACCACGACCCCGTCTCGTCGCGATTCATCGAGGCGACGGCGCTCGTGCGCAAGAAGCTCCGCGTCGATCCGCTGTGCTTCGAGCGCACGTCGCTCGGGAAGAAAGAAGCCAAGCGCGCCGGGGTCTAACCGCGCGCGTGCGTCGAGGCGTCTACTCGGTCCGGCGGACGGGCGCCGCCTTCTTGCCGGACGGCGCGGCCGCGCCCGAACCTGCCGGAGCCGCCGGCGCGCCGGCGTCGGCCGCCGCGGGCGCGGGGGTCGCGAGCAGCTGGCTCATCTTGGCGACGGCCTCCTCCTTCGAGAGGCGCGCCTTGTCGCGATCCGGACCGGACACGGCGCGCAGCGCGTACTCCTCGTCGGCGACGCCCCACACGACGTTGCCCTTCCGCGCGACGAGCATCTCGACCTTCGGCGCGTTCGCCTTGTCCTCGCCCGCGGACGGCACGACGACGTGCGCGGCCTCGTCGCCCGTGGCCGCGATCGGGAGACTGCCGGGCTTCGACTTGATCGTCTTGAACGCGTCCTTCGCCTGATCGGCGTCGTCCTTCACGATCGCGAGGACGCGCCAGCGACGGTCTCCGTCCTTGTAGAACCCGACCGCGCCGGGCCCCGTCGCCGTCCAGCCGAGGACGTCCTTCGGCTGAAAGACGATCCCGTTCGCGACCCGCTTGTCGGCCGGGAGGATCTGCGCGGCCGGCGGGAGCGTCGTCGCCCCCGGCAGGCGCTCGCCGATCGCCTTGCCCACGGTGGTGAGGATGGCCTCGCTCGACTTGGCGAGCTCTTCCGGAGACTCGTTCTCGTTGACGTACTGGAGCTCGGCGAGGTGCTGCCCGCGCCAGACGTACGCGCGGCCCGTGCCGATCGCGCCGGCCGCGCCGGCCGCGAGCGGCTTCGGCGTCGACGGCTCGGCGGGATCGCCCGCGACGACGCGGAGCGTGAACATGCCGTAGGCGCCGGCGACGTCGCCGAACTGCGAGAGGTTCACCTCGACGGTGCCGCCCTTGCCGCTCCCGTCCACGTAGTGGAGCGAGACGACGCGCTTCAGCCCGAAGCGCTTGTAGACCTCGCACTCGCCGTCGAACGCGGTCGTGCAGACCTCGTCCATCGAGAGCTTGCCCTTCTCGCCGTACGTCTTGATCTCGCCCTGCGGGTCGACGCAGTAGCCCCCGGTGCTCTTCGCGAAGAACGGCGCCGAGAGGGCGTCGGTGAGCTCACCGCCGCCGCTGCTGCACGCGCCCGGCGCCGCCGAAGCGACCGGAGGGGGTGGCGGTGGGGGCGTGTCCGACCTCGGCTTGTCGTCCTTGCACGCCGTGCAGACCGCGGTGACGAAGAGGAGAGGGGCGACCAGCGAGCGGGACATCATGAGGCGTGTTCATACCGGAAGAGCGGCCGCCTACGCGAGCGGACGCTTTGACCGATCGGCTCGAACGTCGGCGCCGGCACGCCGTCCGCGACCTTCCGAGGAGCCGGCACATCGGCTCGAACCTTTTTTCGTAGCCCCGCAAAGGATTCGACGTAGGGGAACAGCCTCCTCGCGAGAAATTCCCATGTGGTCTCCCCTCGATGGCCGTAGAGCTCAGGGCACACGGCTTGCTTTCGACGGTCGGGGGACCGCGCGTCATGATGAAGGAGCGAGGAGCAGTCCGCCGCAGTCGGGCAAGGCGAGCCAGCCGAGCGTTCACGCTCGTCGAGCTGATGGTCGTCGTCGTGATGATCTCCATCGTCGCCCTGCTCGCGGCGCCGTCGTTCACCGAGGCCCGCAACGATCGGATCGCCTTCGACTACGCGCGTCAGTACCAGCAGGTGCTCGTCCAGGCGCGCTCGCGCGCGGCAGGAACCGGCTCGGCCCACCTCGTGCTGATGACGCCGGGCACCGGCGGCCGCGGGGTCATCCGGGCTTACGCCGCGCTCGACGGGACCACCGGCGGCGGCCCGAACCCGGTCGCCTCCTGCAGGGCGAACCCGACGCAGTGGGCGACGGCGGAGCCCGAGATCACCGACTACCGCACCGATCGGGTGCTCGGCGGCAACTGGGTGCGCTTCATCAACTTCGCCGAGCTCAACCGCGCGGGCGTGAACGAGACCATGGACCTCCGCGCGACGTTGACCGTCGGCGACGGGGACGTCGGCTCGCCGTCGGCTCCGACGACCCACCTCGCCGTCTGCATCACGCCGTCGGGCATCACCTACGTCGGCAGTGGCGGGGGCGCGGGCGCGGCGGTCGCGGCGATGCGCGGCGCGCCGCCGTTCACCGGCATCGCCGAGGCGCGGATCGTGCGCGGCACCGGCGGCCTTCGGCGCCTCGTGACGATTTCGGGAGGCGGCGCTCCCCGCTTGAGGTCGGAATGACGAGCTCCATCGCCAGGCCACGCCCTACCTCGCGCCGCGCGCGACGCGGCTACACCGTCGTCGAGGTCATGAGCGCGATGACCCTCTTCGCCATCGGCGCGGCAGGGGTCATCGGGATGCAGCGCGTGACGATCCAGGGCGGCGCCGACGCCCGCAACTTCGACACCGCGACGAACATCGCGCGCGAGTGGCAGCACCGCCTCCAGCGCGACGCGCTCGCCTGGACCGAGCCGAACAGCGTCGTCACGACGTCGAACATCGACACCACGGTCTGGCTCCACAACGCCAACATCAACAACACGTGGATGGTCCCCGCGGTGGCGACGCCCCTCGCGGGCAACTCGGCCGCCTTCGATCTCCTCGGCCGCGACGTCGCTCCCGGGGACCCCGACCGCATCTTCTGCGTCCAGTACCGGCTCGAGTGGATCGCCCAAAACTCCCTCGGCACGAACGTCACCGGGCTGATCCGCGCGGAGATCCGGGTCTTCTGGCCGCGCCTCGAGTTCGGGCCGCCGAACTGCGCCAACCTCGCTGTGACGGCGCCGGGGACCCGCGACCAGCACCACTTCGTCCACGTGACCACGGCCATCCGCGGGAACCCCAAGCTATGAGCGTCCGCCAGGTCCGTGACGGGCGCGAGGAGCTCCTCGCGCAGGGCAACGAGCGGCTCCGCGCCCGGCGCGCCCGCCGCGCGCGCGGCTTCACCCTCGTCGAGCTGATGATCTCGCTCGTCATGGGCCTCATCGTCGCGCTCGCGGCCGTCGGCCTGTCGCGGACGGCGACGACGACGTTCTACGAGCAGGCGCGCATCTCCGGCGTCGAGGCGAACGTCCGCGCCGCCTCGGAGCGCTTTCGCAACGACCTGTCGCGCGTCTCGTACATGTCGTCGCCGAACATCCAGTGGGACCCCAAGGTCGCGGCCTTGCCGGGCTCGGCCGGCAACCCCTACCGCATCCCGGCCCTCGAGAACCTCCAGGGGATCCGCATCGCCACCGCCGACGACGTTCGGGCGCATGCGTTCTCGGTCGCGAACAACATCACCCCGCAGGAGGTCTTCATCTCCGGCAACCTCACGTCCGACGACGTCTACCGGGGCGTCTTCATGAGGGACGGGACGACGGGCGCGGCGTGCGGCGCCGGAGGCGCCGAGGTGCGCCTCGACGGACAAGCCGACCCCGCCGTCCGCCGCCTCTTCAACGGTGAGACCACGGGCGCAGGCCGCCAGGCGATGACGCAGCTCGCGTTCATGCCCGGCGAGCGGATGACCCCGGCGGTGACCGGGATGGACTACGCCGTCCAGGTCATGGATATGCGCGGCTGCTTCCACTACATGACCATCTGCCGCGTCGACGTGGAGACCACGCAGCCCGAGGCCGTCACCCTCCAGCTCGCGGGCGACCCCGCGCGGGGCATCTTGACGACGTCGGACACCGGCGGCGACGTCTGCGGCTCGCGCATCATGGAGGAGGTCGCGATCGCCCCCATCCAGCGCGTGCGATGGAGCATGGCCGTCGAAGACGAGCCGCGCCGCATCGACACCGTGCTCGAAGGCACGGGAACGACGGCTCCCGACAAGTTCAACCTGTACCGTCAGCTGCTCGCGGCGGACGGGGTGACCACGGTGGGGCCGCCCGAGCTGATCGCCGAGTACGCGGTGGACCTGAAGCTCGGGCTGATCGTCGACAGCGGCGTCACCGGCGCGCCGGCCACCACGAACATCGACTTCGAGGGCGCCGACGGTCTCTTCGCGCAGTGGGCCGGACCGGTCGCGGGCACTCCGCTGCCGAACGTCGGTCCGCACCGGATCCGCTCCGTGCGCTACCGCCTCGCGTTCCGCACGCCGTTCCCCGATCGGCGCGCGGACCTGCCGATGCCCGGCGGGCCCCCGTACATCTCGCGCTACCGGATGAACGGAAACGACTTCGCGCGCGTTCGGACCGTCATCTCGGAAGTGGCGCTCCTCAACCAGGCAAAGGCGGACTGACCGATGAAGAGTCGAGCCCCGCTTCGCCCGCCGTCCCGCCCCGCCGACACGCGTCGCGCCGTCGCCCGCGCCCGCGCGCGCCGGGACAGCGCGGGCGCGGCGATGTTCATCGTCGCGATCACCCTCGGCATCCTCGCCGCGATGGGCGTTTACGGCCTGAGCGCTACCGCAGTCGACATCCGCGCGGCCGGTCACCTCCGCGAAGCCGCCCAGGCCCAGAGCGCGGCCGAGCACGCGCTGATGCTCACCGCCGAGAGCTTCACCCCCGGCACCGCCGGCGAGATCGTCAAGGCGATGCAGTCCGGAAGGGACGGCGCCTCCGACATCCAGGCGACGTCGTGCAAGACGGCGAACGCGTACGACGGGAACCTGACCTACCGCGCCGCGCAGGCGTGCCTCTCGTGGAGCCCCCAGGAGATGGCGAACATCGCGAACGGCGTCAACGCTTGGACGGCGGCGTACGACGCGACGTCGAGGTCCACCTTCACGCCCGAGAGCTTCGGTGACGTGCCCGAGCGCGCGTTCATCCGCGTCGAGGTCACGAACCCGGTCGACATTCCGCCGCCCCCCGGCACGGGGCTCAACGATCGATTTACCTTCACGCAGGTGACGGTCACGACCTTCGTCGACATGAAGGACGCCGTCCCGGCGACCGCAGCGAACACGCCCGCCCGGAGCGTGGTGCAGGGACGAGGCCGACTCACCGTCGGCCCGTACTTCCGGCAGTGATTGGAGGACGCATGCGAGCGGATCTGAACCCTCGAGCCATTCGGCGGAGCACGCTCCGGAGCTCCGTCGTGCTCGCTCTTCTCGGCGCGGCAGCGTCGGTGGGCGTCTCGCGCGACGCGCAGGCGCAGAGCGGCGCGACGCAGCGGCCGATGCCGAACGTCATGCTCCTCGTGGACACGTCGGGCTCGATGGAGCGCATGACCGACAACACGCTGCCGAGCGCGAACTCCGGCGTCTTGCCGGGGGGCGTTCCGAACGCGTGCAACCCGGGCACCGAGTCGAACCCGAACCGCTGGGGCATGCTCGTTCAGGCGCTCACGGGCAACATGCAGCCGTACTTCAGCTGCGGCGAGGTGAACCGCTCGGCGGGCGCGGCGGGCGTCGCCTTCCGCAACGAGTACAAGATCGCCGGGATCGACCCCTACGACACCGACTACTTCCTCCCGTACCACCGGCCGCTCACCGGCACGACCGCGACCAACTCCGTCTGCGCCATCGGTCCGTACCGCCTCCCCGGCGCGGCGAGCGGCACGTCGGGCGTCGGGCCGAGCGCGCTCGGCTACGCGGCGCCGGCGGGTCAGGGCGGAGACGTGCGCGACTTCCCGGACGACGCGCTCGTCACGGCGAGGTACGCGTACCTGCGAGGTCAGTACGCGGCGAACGCGGCGCTCCCGGCGTCGCTCGGCGCGGACGCGTGCATCTTCGATCAGGCCGCCGACGGACAGCTCGACGCCGCCCGCGACTACGTGCGGTTCGGTCTGATGACGTTCGACAACGAAGAGAACGCGTCGATCGGCGTCAACGGCGGGACGTGGCCGCCGCAGGGCACGGTCCAAACGGCGGGCGGCACGACGCTGCCGTTCCTCGGCCTGTGGAGCTACCGGCGCGATCCGTCGAACCCCGACTACAGCCTCAGCGCGCTCATCCCCGGCGCCGCGGACGGTCTGCCCGATCTCTGCGCGCCGCCGCACCAGGCGTTCGAGGTCGGCGCCCGCCACTACGGCGCTCCCCCCTGGGAGGGCCGCATGATCGAGTTCCCGCGCGAGGACGCGTCGCTCTACGACATCCAGCGGACGAACGAGCACATCCAGCAGGTCCTCCTGTCGACGCGCCCCTTCGGCGCCACGCCGATCGACGGCATGATGGACGATGCGCGCGACTACTTCTGGTACCACGCGAGCGGTCCGAAGACCGACGCGTACATCGCCACCGCGAACTGCCGCGAGCAGTACATCATCCTCCTCACCGACGGCGCGCCGAACCTGAACCTCCGCCCGTCGTGCCAGACGGGGACCGGCCGGTGCCCGTTCCCGAGCACCGCGGCGGAGACGGCCGCGGCGCTCTACGCCGACGCGACGCGACGCGTGACGACGTTCGTCATCGGGTTCTCGGTCAACGGCTCGAGCGGCACCGGCGGCGACGGCTTCCCCAGCCCGTACAACAACCCCGGACAGAACAACTGCAAGAGCTGGTACGCCGGCCTCGGAAACAATCCGGCGAACATGGCCGCCGCCTGCGAGGCCGGGCCGACGCGGCCCGCGCCTGGCACGACGGCGGCGGCGTGCTGCGAGCTCAACCGGATCGCGTTCGAAGGATCCGGCGGCGCGTCCAACCCGACCGACGCGGTCGGAGCGTTCTTCGCCGAGTCGCAGGCGGACATCACGCTGTCGTTCGGCAAGATCCTCGCGTCGGTCACGAAGTCGGTCTCCACCCGCACCGTCCCCGCGTTCACTCCCGCCGTCTACTCCGCGGACGGGTTCAACGACGGCGCGACGACGGCGCAGTACCTCGGCTCGTTCATCCCGAACGCGCAGAAGCCGTGGTCCGGGGAGATCCTCCGCGAGCGCTCGCAGTGCGGCGGCGTTCCGCTCGGCTCGACCCCGCAGCTGACGTCGATCGCGGCCGGCGACAGCATGGCGATCAACCTCGCGAACCAGTCGGCGGCGAACCGCCTCTTCATCACGGCCGTGCCGGATAACGCGGGCGGCGTCGTCGACGCCGCGGCGACGACGCGGCCCTTCGTCGGCGCCGTCACCGACGGGATCCCGGTCCATCGCGCGACGGAGCGGGCCGCGTCGGACTGGGACCTCCGGATGGCGACCGACATGCGGCTCGCGCTCGACATCGAGCGGACCACCTGCAAGCGCGGCCGCGCGGCCGGCACGGGCCCGACCGGGACGGTCGAGATCCCCGCGCTCGACCAGGACAGCGGCGAGGCGTGCATGGACGTCGTCCTCGGCTTCGCCACCGCACACGTCGGCGCGATCACGAGGTCGGGCACGATCACCGGTGGCGCCACGGCGTCCCACAACTTCAACACCCGCTGCATCTCCTCGACCGCATCGCCCGACTCCGGGCATTGCTCGATCACGGACGTCGCCTGCGCGGTCGCCGAGCCGTCGGCGTGTAACCCCGTCCCCGGCCAGGTCTGCGTCCCCGACTGCGCTCCGCTCGGCGCGATCTTCCGCGCCAATCCGGTCGTCAACGGGCCGCCCGACGGCCTCCTCCGCGACGCGGGCTACCGGGCCTTCCAGGCGCGGCGCGCGAGGCGAAAGCCTACCCTCTTCGCCGCCACGACCGACGGCATCCTCCACGCCTTCAAGGCTCTCGAGACGGCGCCGGGCGCGCACCACGAGCTCTGGTCGTTCATGCCGCCGGCGGTGCTCCCGCGCCTCGCGAGCAACTACCCGGCCGGCAACCAGATCCTCCTCGACGGCTCCCCCGTCGTGCGCGACACGGTCTGGGATCGCGCGCTCGGCGATCTCGACGTCGGCGCCGGGACGACGCCGGGAGCCAAGTGGCACACCACGCTCGTCGCCGGGCTCGGAGCCTCGGGTGGCGGCTACTACGCGGTCAACGTCACGGACGCCGACTGCAACTCCGAGAGCGGCTCCACCGTCGACGAGTGCAGGGTCGACACGGGCGCCAGGGGCTACGAGGCCCCGGGCGCGTACGACCTCAACGAGGCCGGAGCGGGCGACTACGACACCGGCGGCACGACCGCCAAGCGCGGCCCCCACTTCCTCTGGCAGCTCACGGACGTCGAGAAGGGCGGAGCCAACGACTTCTCGCGCCTCACGCGACGCACGCGCGACGGCCGCGAGATGGTGGGCCTCTTCGGACGCACCACCGGGACCCCCGCGATCACGACGCTCCAGATCGGCAGCCGTCAGATCGGCGTCGCGATCCTCCCCGGCGGCATCGACGGACCGCCGATCAAGAACGAGACCTGCACGCGTTCGGCGACCGCGACGGACCTCGCGCACGACCTCACGCAGGGCTACCGCAGCAGCGTTCGCAAGTGGGCACGCGAGTGCAGCACCGACGCGGTAGCGATGACGCAGCACAGCGCGGTCCCCGGACGCGGCGTCACCATCGTGCGCCTCGACACCGGGGAGATCATCCGCCACTTCGGCCGCTACGACGACATCCCGGAGCGGATCCGGAACACGAGCGACAAGGTCATCCCGACCCCGTTCGACTCGCCGATGATCGGCACGCCCGTCGTCTACCCGCAGACGACCGGCGCGGTCGGCCAGAAGATCTTCATCGGCGACGCCGACGGCACCCTCTGGCGCATCGACGTCAGCAGCACCGACCCGTCCAACTGGAAGGCGATGCTCTTCGCCGACCTCATCCTCGGCTCGACGGCCGCCGAGAGCCAGCCCATCCAGGTCACGCCGATCCTCTCGCTCGATCCGCACGGCGCCCTCGTCATCAACGCGGCGACCGGTGACCAGGAGAACCTCATCTACCGCGCCGGCGAGAGGAACTACGTCTGGTCGATCCTCGAGAAGCGCCCGACCGACAGCCCCGCTCCGCGCGCGCAGACGCAGTGGGTCGAGACGCTCGACAACGGCCAGCGGGTGACCGGGCCGATGACCGTGTTCGATCGCACGCTCTACTTCGCGACGTTCGCGCCTCACGTCCCCGCGACCGGCCAGTGCGAGAACGCCGGCGTCGCGCGCCTCTGGGGTCTGCACTACATGGAACCGGACGGCACCGGCACGAACCCGCCGGCGCTGCCGATGTGGTGCACGAACGTCGCGGCCACCGGGGTGTGCTCGGGCGGGCTCGTGAAGAACGAGGACGCGCCGGCCGACATCGCGGGATACGTCATCCCCGGCGTCACGCTCCGGCCGACGCAGGCGTGCTCGAAGGTCGCCGACCTCGGCGAAGGCACGGGCACGGGGTTCGAGACGCTGGCGCCCAGCGAGTTCCAGCTCAGCTACGGCGTCCCGAAGGCCAAAGCGCCGGGAGCGGGCCTCCCGCCGACGGCGATGACGCGCAACGAGAGGCGGCCGCTGCCGCGCATCGCGACGACGGTGAACGCGTGGGCGCTCGTCGTCGACTGATCGCCGCCGTCGCGCTCGCGTCGATCGCGCTGGGTGGCGCGCCCGCGTGCAAGCGAAAGGAGGACGCGCCTGCACCGACGCCGTCGGCGCGTCCGAACGCCGACCACCTCGCGCCGGGCGAGATCCCCGAGGGCCGGGAGGTCGCTTACACGCTCCCCCTCCCCCTTCGCTCGACCGTCAAGGCGCGCTTCCACGACAGCGTGCACGTGGCTTCGGCGTACACGCTGGAAGAGCTCTCGAACTTCGTCCGCGCGCGCGTGAAGGACGGCAAGACCTCGTCCGGAGCAACCGAGACGCGGTTCGACCGGGTCATCGTCGCCAAGGATCCGTCGAGGACGCTCAGCATTCAGGTCCGCGCGGCGCCGCGCGGTGGCCCTTTCCGCAGCCAGATGGTGATCAGCGACGTTACGCCGGTCCCCGAAGCGCCCGGGCTCACCGACGAAGATCGCTGGAAGAAGGCCGGGATGACGCCCGACGGCAAGCTTCTCGACCGCAAGCACTTGGAGTGAGGTAGAAGACCGGGCGTGAGGTCGCCCTTCGTCGCCCTTTCCACGGTCGGGCTCATCGCGCTCGTCGCGTGCGCCCCGGCCTGCGGCGCGCTCGAGGCGGACCCGCCGCCGGCCACGACGTGCGACGGCGTCGAGCTCCTCGCCGCCGGGAGCGACTACACGTCGAGCGTGCTCTGTGGCGCGCCGGGCGAATGCCAGCACGGCGCCGATCTCGGCGGCGATCCGATGCTCACGATGGCCAACGGCCGCGCCTTCTTCCTGGCGCGCGACAACGATCTGCTCTTCGAGGTCGACCCGTCGTGCGGCCAGCCCGTGTCTGTGCTCAGCGTGGCATCGCTCGCGGTGCGCAACGACGCGACCGGAAGGACGCGTGCGGCGAACGCGCACGACGCCGCCGCCGCCCCCGACGGCACGATCGTCGTCCCGCTCTACACCGCGGCCCGCGTCGCCTTCTTCAAGGACGGCCGGCTCGAGCCCGCGTCGATCGACCTCTCCCCCTACGACGCCGACGGAAACCCGCAGGCCGACGCCGTGAGCGTCGTCGTCGTGGACGGCGCCGCGAAGGCATTCGTCACGCTCGAGCGGCTCGACGACGACGATTTTCTCCGTTCGAAGCAGGCCTCGCAGATGCTGCGCATCGACGTGGCGACGCGCTCGGTCGAGGCCGTCATCGACCTCGCCGGCCGCAACCCCTTCAATCCGATGTCGGAGCTGAAGGGAGCGCTCTTCCTCGCCGAGCCGGGGAACTTCGACGCCGCCGACGACGAGCTCGCCGGCATCGAGCGCTTCGACACCGCGACGTCCACCTCTCGCCTGCTCGTCCTCGAGCGCGACCTCGGCGGGAGCGTCGCGGAGATCGCCGTGACCGACGGCTGCGGCGCCGCGATCGTCGCGGGCCCAGAGCCGACGGTGAACCCGACCGCGGTCGTCACGTTCGATCCCGAGACCGGCGAGGTCCTCTCGACCTTCGCGGCCCCCGTCCTCGGACCGACACCCGGCTACGATCTCCAAGGCCTCGCCTGGCGCGGCGACAGCCTCTACGTCGGCGACCGCCGGCGGGGCAGCTCGGGCTTCGCCGTCCACGTGCTCGCACGCATGGGCCGCCGCTGCTCGCTCACGAGCACGGGCCGCTCGCTCGACCTCCCGCAGCGCCCCGTCGCGCTCCGCGCCGCGGACCACTCGCAGCTCCGATGACCGACGCGAGCGCCACCCGAGGGGCAGACGACGAGCAGAAGCGCGCGGGCCGGGGCGGGCTCGCCGTCCTCGCGGCGAAGGTGTTCTTCATCCTCACGGGCCTCGTCCAGCAGGCGCTGCTCCCCCGCGCGATCGGGCGCGCGGACTACGGCGCGCTCGCGCGCGTGTTCGCGGTCTCGAACGTCTTCAACAACGTCATCGTGGCGAGCTCGACGCAGGGCGTGAGCCGCACGGTCGCGTCCGCAGGGGCGCACGAGCGCGAGGCCCTCCGCGCGACGCTCCGCGCGCACCTCGCGATCGCGGCGATCGCCACGGGCGTGCTCCTCCTCGCGGCGCCGGTGGTGGCGCACTTCCAGGGCGCGCCCGAGGTGCTCGCGCCGCTCGCGGCGATGGGCGGCGTGCTCGCCGTCTACGGCGTCTACGCGCCGCTCGTCGGGTACATCAACGGCCGGCGGATGTTCGCGCGCCAGGCGACGCTCGACATGGTCGCCGCGACGCTCCGAACGGCCGGCATGCTCGGGCTCGGCTGGCTCTTCGCGAAGAACGCCGGCGCGATCGCGACCACGCTCGGCACGCTCCCGGGGATGCTCGGCGCGACGGCGGGCGCCGTCATGGCGGCGATCGGGATCTTGCTCCTCGCGCTCCGGTGGACCGGAACCGGGAAAGGCTTCGCCGGCGCGCGGCCGGCGGGGGTCCCCGAGGTGCGCGCCTACGTGCAGCTGATCGTGCCCGTGATGATCGCGCAGCTCTTCGTCAACGGGCTGATGCAGGCCGACATCTTCATGCTCGGCCGCTACCTCTCGCTCGCGGCGGCGGCGCTCCCGGCGCCGATCACGCCGGGCGGACTCGTCGCCGAGGCCCCCACGGCCGCCAACGAATGGGTCGCGGTCTACCGCGCGTGCCAGCTCTTCGCGTTCCTCCCCTACCAGCTGCTCTTCAGCGTCACGCAGGTGCTCTTCCCGATGCTCGCGCGGGCGAAGCAGGAGGAAGGCGACGCGCGGGTCGCCGAGCTCGTGTCGCGCGGGTCGCGCATCGGCGCGATCGTCTGCGGCCTCATGGTGGTGGTGATCGTCGCGATGCCGGAGTCGCTCATCCGCCTCGCGTACGACGCGGAGATCGCGGCGTCCGGCGCGCCCGCGCTCCGTGTCCTCGTGCTCGGACAGTCGGCCTTCGCGATGCTCGGGCTGGCGACCACGATCCTCGTGAGCCTCGGGCGCGAGCGCGTCGCGATGGCGCTCACCGCGCTCGCCCTCGCGCTCCTCGTCGGCGCGTGCGTCGTGATGGTCCCGAACGCGCCGTTCGGCCGCCTCCAGGTCACGGCTGCGGCGACGGCGGCGGCGTCTGCCCTCGGCGTCTCGCTCGTCTTCGGCGTGGTGGCGGCGCGAAAGGCCGCGGGCGCGTTCGTGCCGCTGAAGACCGCGCTCCGCGTCGGCGCGTGCATCGCCGGCGCGGCGGTCCTCGGCCTCTATCTACCGCGCTTCGGCAAGGTCCTCACGCTGGTGGTCGCGCCGGCGATCGCGCTCGCGTACGTCGCCGCGCTCGTCGTCACGGGTGAGCTCGGAAAGAACGACCTCGCGATGGTCCTCGCGATCGTCCGCCCGAAGAAGCGCTGACCTCCGCTCCTCGAGAGGTTTCACCCCCTCGAGCTCCCCGAATCGTCCGATTCTTGGACGGCTCTTCAGTCCTTGAGCGGGTTGATGCGGATCGCGTGCTCGCCCGAGCCGCCGCCCTGCCCGCGGCCCCCGCGGAGCCCGTGCTTCTGCACGAGGCGGTGGAGGTACATGCGGTCCATGCCGGCCATACGCGCCGCCTTGCTCATGTTGCCGCCCGCAGCCTCGAGCAGCTGCGAGAGGTACGAGCGCTCGAACGAGTCGATGACGGCGTCCTTCGCGATGCGGAACGGAACCGACAGGTCGATGCCGTTGACCGGCCCGGCCACCGAGGGCCCCGCCCCCTGCCCGCGCCGGAGCGTGGGGCTCGCCGACTGGAGCACGACGCTCCGCTCGACGTAGTTCCGGAGCTCGCGCACGTTGCCCGGCCAGTCGTGCTTCGACATCTCCTGCAGCACCTGCTGCGGGAAGAGGCGCTCTTCCTCGGGGACCCCGAGCTGCTGGAGGAAGGTGCGGACGAGGATCAGCATGTCGTCGAGGCGCTCGCGGAGCGGCGGGACGCGCGCGCTGATGACGGCGAGCCGGAAGTACAGGTCCTCGCGGAAGCGACCCTTGTTGACCTCGCGCTCGAGGTCCCGGTTCGTCGCGGAGATGACGCGGACGTTCACGCGGCGCGCGCGCGTCTCGCCGACGCGGCGGATCTCGCGCGCCTCGAGCGCGCGGAGGAGCTTCGGCTGGAGCTCGAGGGGCAGCTCGCCGATCTCGTCGAGGAACACCGTGCCGCCGTCGGCCGCCTCGAAGGCTCCCATGCGGTCGCGATCGGCGCCGGTGAACGCGCCGCGGACGTGACCAAAGAGCTCGCTCTCGACGAGGCTCGGGCTGATCGCCCCGCAGTCGACCACGACGAACGGTTTGTCCGCGCGCGAGCTGCGCTGCATGATCTCGGTCGCGACGAGCTCCTTGCCCGTGCCGCTCTCGCCCTCGATGAGCACGTTGATGTCGCTCTGCGCGATCTTGTCGAGCAGGCCGAACATCCGGCGCATCGGCAGGCTCGTACCGACGAGCGCGCCGAACGACGGCAGCATCGGGACGATGTCTTCCTTCTGCGGAGCGCCCGCGCGGAGCCGGACGACCGAGTCGCCGATCGTCAAGACGCCGCCCTCGAGGATGTCGGCGTCGCGAATGCGGACGCCGTCGAGCTTCGTCCCGTTCATCGAGCCGGAGTCCCGCAGGCGCCAGACGCCATCCTCGCGGACGAGGCGGCAATGGAAGCGCGAGACCATCGGGTCGCGGAGGACGATGTCGTTCGACGCGTGCGAGCCGATCTTGCAGAGATCGCCGTCGTGCACGAGCGTCCGCTGCACGGGCATGCCGCCTTCGCGCTCGACGCCGAGCGACATCCGCGGGACCGCGACGGTCTCGATGAGCTGGCGGACGGTGTGGATGGTCTTGCTCCCCGGCCGATCCGGCTGGATGTCGGGCATCGTCGGGTTCGGCGACGCGGACGCGGCGGGCTGCGCGCCGGGGAGCGGCGGCGCCTGAAGGTTCGAGGTCGCGCCGAGGTTGCCCGGAAGCAGCGGCGGCGGTGGCACCGACGGAGGCAGCGGCGCCTGCGGGCTGCGCGGCGCGATCCCCGAGGCGCTCCTTCCCGCTTGCGGGATCTGCGGGGCCATCGGGGCCACGGGAGCGGACGGGGTCTGGGGGCGAGCGGGCATCTTCGGATGGGCCATACGATCTCTCAGGAAGGGGTCCGATCAGAGCGCGTGATCGGAGCCGCTTCGGTGGGCGCGTGGGCGCGTAGGCGCGTGGGGCGGGTTGGGAGAACGCATGCCGATCCGAGCCGGAAGAAATTGCCCGTGAAAGGCGATCTCCCCCTTCGGCATGACCACATGTGCGTAGGCAAGGGTGATGCCCAGACGCCGCTAACTTGATCCCCCACGAACTTCCGTCACAATTTGCCGATCGCGCCGGGTTCGATCGACGTCGCCCTGAGTCGGACGTCCATCACCCTGCTGTCCCCGTCACTCAGAGACCGCTGCGTTGCTGAAAGCACACGGGAAAAGTCCGCTGAGCACGGCCGGGAATGCGCTCTCCCGGCATCGGAAAATTGCATTCTGCACCCTCGTCGGCGCGGGCTGCGGCGCGGTGCTCCTCGCGACGCTCGGCGCGTGCTCCCACGACCGGGCGATCCCTCCGCCGGCGCGCTCCGCGAGCCCGGTCGAGCGGGCGCCGCGGACCGCCGAGGTCGACACGCCGAAGGAGATGGAGACGGCGACGCCCTACCGCGCGAACGTCGGACGGGGCGCGGAGCTGTATCTCCCGCCCTGGTTCGCCGCGAAGCGGGGCGGATGGGACCTGCTCGTGCATTTCCACGGCGAGGGGCGCTGGCAGCAAGCGAACGTCGAGCACGCAAGGCTGAACGTCGCGGTCGTGAGCGTCAACCTGGGCGCGGGCACCGAGCCGTACTCGAACGCGTTCAAGAACCCGGACGCGTTCGATCGCCTCCTCGCGGACACGGAGGCCGAGGTGACGAAGAGCGGCCGCGCGGAGGGCGCCCAGCTGCGTCGCGTCGCGCTGTCGGCGTGGAGCGCGGGCTTCAGCTCGGTCTCGCGGGTGCTGACGGAGAGCTTCACGCCGCGCGTCGACGCCGTGCTCCTCGCGGACGGGTTCTTCACGCACTTCACCGACCCGAAGAAGCGCACCGTGAACGCGGCTGGGCTCGAGAAGTTCGCGAAGTATGCGCGCGCGGCGCGCCACGGCGACAAGCTCTTCGCGATCACGCATACGACGATCCCGACGGGTCCCTACCCGAGCGTGCAGGAGTGCGTGGCGAAGCTGCTCACGATGGTCGACATGACGAAGACGGAGGCCATCTCGACGGGGCCGCGTGAGATGCATCAGATCTACACGGTCGATGACGGGAGCTTTCACATCCGCGGTTATGAGGGGACGCATGCGTCCGATCACGTGAAGCAGCTTCATGCGATGGGGGAGACGGTTTACCCATGGCTCAAGGCGCGCTGGGAGAAGCAGGACGACGAGGCCGTTGCGGGGGGCGCGGGCGGGGCGGCTGCGAAGCCGCGCGGCGCGGCGTCGCCGCGTACGTCGCCGTGAGCGCGCGCGATCGGGCGGCGCCACCGAGAGCGACTTCGGACAGGCCGCGGAGTGGATCGCGTTTCTTCCATGAGCTGCCGGGAGGCCGCTGCGGGTGAGCAACGCGATGCCTGAAAAATAGGGGGCGACGCGCGGCGCGCGCCTCGGCATGACACATGTATGTCCCTCGCCGACACGACCGCGACGGCGCCGCGCGCCACTCGCGGCCGGTCCCCGACTTGGGTGACGTACGCGGGTTCCCCTCCTCCCTCCTCCCCTCCGCGTGCGTTCGGCCCTGCCCCCTCCCGGTTCCCCCCGGGAGGGGGCTCTTTTTTTTCGCCGCGCTGCGAGCTGCCCGCGGGGTGAGCTCGGAACCGGACGTTCTGCCAAATCATCGGACCGACATGGCCCTGTTCGATCCCGCCGTGCTCGGTGCCAAGCCCTCGGGGCTCCGCCGCGAGCGGATGGAGAGCTCGCCGCGGTACCGCAACGGGCGATTCCACAACACCGAGCCGCTCGCGGACCCGATGAGCGGGCAGCCGCTCGGGCGCCGCCTGTCGATCGTGGGCGAGTTCTTCTTCGAGCGAGGGCGCCGTACTCCGGGCGGAGTCGTCCCCGTCGAGAGCCCGCTCGCCGCGTGGTCGCGGCCCGCCGAGACCGGCCTCCGTGCGACGTGGCTCGGTCACTCCACGGTGCTCCTCGAGCTCGACGGCATGCGCGTGCTCACCGACCCGGTGTGGGGCGAGCGCGTCTCGCCGTTCGAGTGGACGGGCCCGCGCCGCTTCCATCGCGCGCCGGTGGACATCCGGGACCTGCCCGAGCTCGACGCGGTGATCGTCAGCCACGACCACTACGACCATCTCGACTACCCCTCGGTCCGCGAGCTCGCGCGTCGCGGTGTCCCCTTCATCACCTCGCTCGGAGTGGGCGCCCACCTCGAGGCCTGGGGCGTCGAGCCCGGACGCATCACCGAGCTCGACTGGTGGGAGGAGACGACGCTGCTCGGCGGGCGCCTCGGCATCACGGCCACGCCGAGCCGCCACTTCTCGGGGCGAGGCAACAGCTCGAACCGCACGGCCTGGTCGTCGTTCGTCGTGCGCTCGGATCGGCATCGCGTGTTCTTCAGCGGCGACACCGGCCTCACGAACGAGCTCGCGGACATCGGCACGCGCCTCGGCCGGTTCGACCTCGTCATGCTCGAGGTCGGCGCGTTCCATCCGGCGTGGGGCTCGATTCACCTTGGCCCCGAGAACGCCCTCGTCGCGCTGCGCATGCTCGGCGGCGGCCCGCTCCTGCCCGTGCACTGGGCCACGTTCGATCTCGGGCTGCATCCGTGGGAGGAGCCTGCCGAGCGGCTCCTCCAGAGCGCCTCGCGCGAGCAGCTCGTGATGCCTCGCGTCGGCGTCGCGGTCGAGCCGTCGCGCGTCGAGCGCGTCGAGCCGTGGTGGCGCGAGGTCGGCTCGAGGGAGCCGAGTCGGATACGCAGCGCGGGGCTCTTCGCCGCCGACGCGACACGCACGGGCGCGACCGACCTCGTGTAGTCGTTGCGCGGCTCACGAACCGCGGCGCGCCTGCGGTCGCGGCGTCTCCGCGAACCTCGAGAGCGACAGCCACGACGGGAAGGCGCGAGCGAGCTTCGACGAGCCCTCGAGACGGATCGCGCCGCTCTGCAGGGCGACCGCGAACGGGAGGTCGCCGAGCCACACCTCGGCCATCGTCTTCGGCGTCGTGCTGAGACGCAGCGAGACCTCCTGGCCCGGATTCGTCAGACAGAGCTCGACCTCCGCGGCCTTGAACTGCAGAAAGAAGCGCTCCTTGCCGCGCGGTGCGCCGCGGAACTCCATCTCCACCAGCACGGGCTCGTCGGGGATCGACGAAGTGTCGATGCGCCTCCGCATGTCCCACATGAGTAGACCGACGTCGACGTCGGCGTTCTTCAGCTTCCGCCGCGCCCAGCGCGCGCCCCACTTGCCACACTCCATCACGACCGGCAGGAGCTCCTTGCCCGCGTCGGTGAGCTGGTAGCCGTCGCCGGTGCGCTCGACCAGACCTGCATCGCAGAGCGAGGAGAGACGCTGCGCGAGCATGCTGCGGCTCATCAACGGGACCCCGCGCTGGATGTCGCTGAAGCGGCGGCTTCGTTCGAGCAGCTCGCGGATGACGAGCAACGTCCATCGCTCGCCGAACACCTCCAGAGCCTGCGCAACCGGACAGAACTGCCCGTACCCACTCCCCTTCATGGGCCCATCGTATGCGCGGTTCGAAAATCGAACTAGTTCGGTGGCGCGCCGCTTCGCATGCTGGGGCCATGGACGAGACACACGGCACCGAGTGGGTAGACAGGGCCCGACGGCTTGGACCGGCGCTGGCGGAGGTCACTTCGCGGCACGACCTCGAGGGCACCTTCGTTCGCGAGAGCTATTCCCTCCTGAGGGAGCATCGCTTCTTCTCGATGGGGGTACCGCGCGAGCTCGGGGGCGCGAGCGCGCTCCACGGCGAGATCTGCGAGACGGTGCGCGAGCTCGCGCGCCATTGCGGCTCGACCGCGCTCGCCTTCTCGATGCACTCGCACCTCGTCGCCACCGCCGTGTGGAGGCAGCTGCACGGCCAGCCCGCCGACGCGCTCTTGCGCAAGATCGCCGCGAGCGAGCTCGTGCTGCTCAGCACCGGCGCCTCCGACTGGGTCGACTCGAACGGGACGATGGTGAAGGTGGACGGAGGCTATCGCGTGACCGCGCGGAAGATCTTCGGCAGCGGCGCTCCTGCCGCCGACCTCCTGATGACCAGCGCGCCATACGACGATCCCGGCGCCGGACCGCAGGTGCTGCACTTCTCGGTTCCGATGTCGGCCGACGGCCTGACCCTGGCCAACGACTGGAACACGCTCGGCATGCGCGGCACCGGATCGAGCACGGTCGAGATGACGAGCGTGTTCGTTCCCGAGGAGGCGATCAGCCTCCGCCGTCCGCGCTGCGCGTGGCACCCGGCGTGGAGCGTGACGCTGACCGTCGCGATCCCGGTCTTCATGGCTGCGTATGTCGGCATCGCCGAAGCAGCGAGCGAGCTCGCCCTCGCCGCGGCGGCGAACAGGCGCGACGCGCCGTACCTGCCGCAGCTCGCGGGCGAGCTCGACAGCCTCCTGATGCAGACGCATCTCGCGTGGCGAGCGGCGGTCGACGGCGCCGCGAACTACGACTTCACGCCGTCGCTCCACCGCGCGAACCGTGCGCTCGTCGCGAAGACCTTGTGCGCGAACGCCGCGACGGCGACCGTGCGCAAGGCGATGGAGATCGCCGGTGGCCCGGGCTTCTTCCGCGGCCCCCTCGAGCGCATGCTCCGCGACGTCTCCGCGGCGCCCTACCACGTGCTCCCAGAGAAGCGGCAGCTCCACTTCAGCGGGCTCCTCGCGCTGGGGCGCGACCCCATCACCGGGCGATCGCTCACCGAGTCGGGACGGGTGGCCTAAGACCCCATCGTGGCCCTTCGTCCGTGCGCGTCTCTACTGGGCGCTCGACGAGCCGGTGTCGAGCCGGTAGCCGTCCCGCGTGAGGCGCACGACTTCGTCGAAGGCTTCGCGCTTCATCGCGGCGACGAGATCGTCGAGGCGAGCCAGCGCGCTGGCGTCCTCGAACGACTCGTCCGGCCAGACGTGGCGGGCGAGCTCGACCGGGGCGACCGCCTTGCCGGCGCGCGCGCGGAGCAGCGCCAGCATCCGACGGGCATCGAGCCGCATCGCGAGGGCCTCGGTCTCGCGCGCGGCCTCGCTGCCCCCTGCCGGGCCTCGGTCCGCGACGCCTCCTGGCTCGGATGCGCGACGCTCGAGCCGCGCCCGAAGGATCCGCGCGCCGACGCGCGCGTCGTCGACGCGGTCCGCGAGCGCGCGCGTCTCGCCCGGACGAATGCACGACAGCTCGTCGAGAACGGCTCGCGCCTCTCTCACCGCTTGCTCCGCGGCCGCGGGACGACCTCGGCGCGCGTGCTCGCTCGCACGCTCGACCTCCACCTGCGCGCCGTAAAGACGCACGACGTGCGTGTAAGCGTGCTCGGGCGGGAGCCGTCGGCGCGCGAAGCGCATTCGATCGTCGGCGCTGTCGAAGTCTTCGGTGCGGGCGTGCGCGGACGCCTGGACGGCGGCGAAGAAGCCCTCGCCCACACGAAAGCCGAGGCGAGCGCTCTCGGCGACCGCCCGCGCGGCGAGGGCGATCGCCCGTTCGAGCCGCCCGTGCTCCAGGTGAAGGATGCCCGAGTATCCGAAGACCATCGCGCGCAGCCGGGGCGCTATGCCGGTCTCGCCGATCGCGAGCGCCGCGGCGTAGGCGTCACGCGACAGCTCGAACTCACCTGCATCGAGGTGACCGAAAGCGATCCCAGCGTGCGCGCGCATTTCCCCCGCGGCGTCGCCGGCGCGCTCGGCGATCGTCCGCGACGACTCGAAGCGCGCACGCGCCTCGACCACACGTCCGAGCTGCTGGAGGAGGTTTCCTTCGTCCTGAAGCGCGGAGACGCCGGCTTCGACGTCGCCGGTCTTGCGCGCGAGCTCAGCCGACTCCGCGTGCGAGGCGAGCGACTCCTCCAGCCGAGCGAGCATCGCGAGCGCGTGACCGCGCCGCGCGGCGATGAACGCTCGCACACCCGCCGGCGAGCCCGCTTCGGCGTCGACGATCGCCTTGGCCGCGTCGATGTCCGCGAGCGCGAGCTCGGCCTCACCGAGCTGAAGCCGCAGCCGCCCGCGCGCCGCGCGAGCGAGCGCCTTGTCCCGCGGCTCGAGGTCGTCTCGCGCGAGCGCGCGACCGACGACGTCGTCGACGCGCTTCCGCTCGGCCGCCGTGACCGGGCGACGATCGGACAGCGCGTCGATCGCGATCGTCGCGGCGATGCCGCGGCTCACCTGCTCGCGGGTCGCCGCATCCCGTCGGGCGTCGTCGAGCAAGCCAAGCAGCGCCCTCGCGAGCGCCGGCGTCGCGAGCAAGACGTCGGCGCGAACGCACCGGTCCGGTGACGGCAGCGCCGCTTCCTCGCAGAGCCGGACGAGGTCGTGCGTCGACGATGACGTGGGGGTGGACGACAAGACCGGAGGCTCCGGCGATCGATTGTCGCGCACCGCCATCGTGCCGTCGAGCGAGCCCGACGCCGACGCGAAGATGAGCTCGTCCGCCTCCGAGTGAAGCGCGTTCGCGAGGCGCGTGCGACCTCGCTGGCGCTCACGTCGCAGAAGCGGCAAGATGGACGCGCGCAGACGGGGGGTGCGTACCGCGACCCACAGCCGCTTGTCCCCGTCGAACGAGAGCTTCCCCGCTGCCTCCAGCCCGCCGACGGAGCGTGCGCCCATCTTCGAGAAGGGCGTGCTCCTGCAGGGCGTGTACGAGATTCGCGGCGTCCTCGGCGAGGGAGCGATGGGCCAGGTGTTCGAGGCTCACGACACGCTGCTCGAGCGGCGTGTCGCCATCAAGGCGCACTGGCCCGACACGCTGCTCTCGATCCGTCACGAGGCGCGCGCGCTCGCTCCGATCCGTCATCCATCCATCGTCACCGTGCACGCGCTGGGCAAGCACGACGGGGTCGAGTTCACCGTGATGGAGTACGTCGCGGGGAGCCCTTGGAGTCAGCACCTCGAGCGAATGCGTGAGGCGGGCGAGCCCGCGCCCGTGCTCGAGACGCTCGACATCCTCGAGCGAATCGCCGACGGGCTCGAGGCCGTGCACGGGGCGGGGCTCGCGCACGGCGACGTCAAGCCGGCGAACGTCCTGCTCGCGCCGAATCGCGTCATGCTCACCGACCTCGGGCTCGTGCGGGTCGAGGGACGCCCGCTCGGGCTCCGCGCCGTCGCCGGCACGCCGACCTATCTCGCGCCCGAAGTCGTCTCCGGCGACATCGCGGTCGGCTCCGCGCACCTGGTCGACGTCTACGCCTTCGGCGTGATGGCGTACGAGGCGCTGGCAGGACGGCCGCCGTACGAGGCGGAGCATGCCGTGATCCTCTTCTCGATGCACCTCGAGGATCCCATCCCGAAGCTCGCCGACACCGTCGACGTCCCGGAGCGGCTCAGCCAGCTCCTGGCGAGCGCGATGGCCAAGGAGCCTCACGACCGTCCGACGATGACCGCGCTCCTCTGGCAGCTACGCGGGATCATCGAGTCGATGACGGCGGGCGACCAGCCCCTCGACGTCCTCGTGGTCGACGACGACGCCGACATCGCGCGCCTGCTCGCGGTCGGCGTGAAGGAAGGCTGCCCGGCGGCGATCGTCGAGATCGTCGGCTCGGGAGCCGCCGCGCTCGAGCGCGTGCGCCGCAGGGAACCCGCCCTGATGGTGATCGATCTCATGATGCCGGGGATGACGGGCTTCGAGCTCTTCACCTACCTGCGCGGCGCGGGGCTCGTCGACAACTGCAACGTCGTCGCGGTGAGCGCCGCCGCGCCGAACGACGACGTGTCCCTCCTCCTCGATCTCGGGGTCGCGGCCTTCATCCAGAAGGGCGCGAACACGCGGAAGGAGATCCGCGAGATCGCTCGCGCGTACGCCGCCGAACGCAGCGCGAGCGCCCAGGTCTCGCGCGCGCCCGCCTCGAGCTCGCGGCGTCCGTCGGTCAAGCGCAACACCGGCGGCTGACGGACCGTCTCGCCGAACGACGCTGGCGTGCCGCCCGGCGGCCGCCGGGCCGAGGTAGGCGCCGTCGTCGAGGATCACACCGGGAGCTCGCCGCCGCGAAGCTCCAAGCGATGACGGCTCGACGACGCGCGCGCGACCCGGCCCGGCGGCGATCGCCGCCGTCGCGCTACGCCTCGCCGTCGGCGCGGCGACCCGGCCGCACCGGCCCCGACGCGAGGATGGCCTGACGCAGCGTCGTCTGCAGCTCGATGCTCGACGCGATCGTCTCGCGCGAGCGCTCGCGACCGTTGCCGAGCGTCGTCCCGGCGAACGCGAGGTGGTTGCCGTTCTTCTCGACCAGCCCGCGCGCGAGCCCCAGATCGATGAGCTCGCTCAGCACGTCGACGCCCCGCCCGTAGCGGATCTCGAACTCGGCTTCGCAGAACGGCGGCGCCATCTTGTTTTTCGCGAGTTTCACGCGCGTCCGCCCGCCGACGAGCTCGTCGCCGACCTTCACCTGGCCGATGCGCCGCACGTCGAGGCGCATCGACGCGTAGAACTTGAGCGCGTTGCCGCCCGTCGTCGTCTCGGGATTGCCGAACGTCACACCGATCTTCTGCCTCAGCTGGTTGATGAACATGATCGTCGTGTTCGTCCGATGCGCGATCGCCGTGAGCTTCCGGAGCGCCTGGCTCATCAGGCGCGCCTGAAGGCCCATGTGGCTGTCGCCCATCTCGCCTTCGATCTCCGCGCGCGGCACGAGCGCGGCGACCGAGTCGACCACGACGAGGTCGACCGCCCCGGAGCGGACGAGGATGTCGACGATGTCGAGCGCCTGCTCGCCCGTGTCCGGCTGCGACACGAGGAGCTTGTCGGTCTCCACGCCGACCGACCGCGCGTACGCGACGTCGAACGCGTGCTCGGCGTCGATGAACGCGCACACGCCGCCGCCGCGCTGCGCCTGCGCGATCGCGTGCAGCGAGAGCGTCGTCTTCCCGCTCGACTCCGGACCGTAGATCTCGACGACGCGACCGCGCGGGTAGCCGCCGACGCCCGTCGCGAGATCGAGCGCGAGCGAGCCCGTCGGGATCGTCGGGACCGCCTCGAGCGAGCCCTCGTCGCCGAGCGCCATGATGGAGCCCTTTCCGAACTGCTTCTCCACGGACACGACGACCCCTTTGAGGACCTTCATCTTCTCTGCGAGCTGCTCGAGCATGTTCCTCGTCTCCTTCGTTCGCCACGGGACACTCCACGGCGCGCGTCGCCGGCGATCGCGACGCGCACCGTCCAGAACCGATTTCGAGTCGTTGCCGCTCAGGCCGCGGATTCGGCGCTCGGTCGACCGTTCGTCCGATCGCGATCGAGGACGCGCCCGAGCACCGCCTCGGTCACGTGCCTCGCCGCCACCGCCGTCGAGCCGTCCATGTCGGCGATCGTCCGAGCCAGGCGGAGGACCTTGCCGTACGCGCGCGCCGAGAGGCCGCGGCGCTCGACCGCCTGCGCGACCACCGCCTTGCCCTTCGCGTCCAGCCTGCACACCCGCTCGACGTCCCGCTGCGTGAGGTGCGCGTTCGTCTGGACCGAGACCTCGCCGCTCCGGCGGCGCTCACGCTGGATCGCACGCGCCTGCTCGACGCGAGCGCGAACCACCGCGCTCGACTCACCGCCCGCTCCCGACTGGAGCTCGAGGAGGTCGACGCGCGGCAGCACGACGTGCAGATCGAGCCGGTCGAGCAGCGGGCCGCTGAGCCGCCGGCGGTACTGCCGGATGGCTTCGAGGCCGCAACCGCAGCGGTTCGTGCCGTCGCCGTAGTTTCCGCAGGGGCAAGGGTTCGTCGCGCCGACGAGCATCGGGCGCGCGGGGAACGTCACTGTCAGGCGCATCCGGCAGACGGTGACGACGCCGTCCTCGAGCGGCTGGCGTAGGGCCTCGAGCGCGGCGCGCCGGAGCTCGCTCAGCTCGTCGAGGAACAGCACGCCGTGATGCGCGAGGCTCACCTCGCCCGGACGCGAGTGCTCGCCTCCGCCGACGAGCGCCACCTCGCTCGCGGTGTGATGCGGCGCGCGAAAGGGCCGCTCGACCGCGAGGCCTGACGACGACGACAAGAGGCCGGCGACCCCGTGGATCGCGAGCACCTCGAGCGCCTCCTCGCGCGAGAGCTCCGGCAAGATCCCGGCGAGCCGCCTCGCGAGCATCGTCTTGCCCGCGCCCGGGGGACCGACCATAAGCAGGTTGTGCGCGCCGCTCGCCGCGATCTCGAGCGCGCGGCGGGCCCCGTGCTGACCGCGCACGTCGGCGAGATCATCGACAGGCAAGCGCACGTGATCCGTCGTATGCGGCGAAGGTCGCGGCAACGGGTCCTTGCCGCGGAGCGCCTCCACGATCTCGCTCAGCGTCGACGCCAGCTCGACCTCGACGCCGTCCACGAGCGCCGCTTCGCGTTCGTTCGTGCGCGGGACGATCGCGCGCCCCACGCCTCTCGACTTGGCGCCGATGAGGTGCGCGACCACTCCGCGAAGGCTCTGCATCCCGCCGTTGAGCGACAGCTCCCCCAGGAGAAGCACGTCCGCGATCGCCTCTTCGGGAACGGCGCCCAGCGCCACGAGCGTCCCGAGCGCGATCGCGAGATCGAACGAGCTCCCGCTCTTCTTCATGTCCGCGGGAGCGAGGTTGACCGTGACCCGATACTCGCTGATGTCCACGCCGACGCCCGCGAGCGCGGCCTTCACGCGAACGCGGCTCTCGCGGACGGCCGCCTCGGCGAGCCCCACGAGGTCGAACGTCGGGATCCCCCGCGTCGCCTGCACCTCGACGCGCACGGGGAACGACGTCATCCCCACGAGCACCGCGCTCTCTGCAATCGCCAGCATGCCGGGCGCTACTGCGATGCGCGTGCCGATCCGCCAGCACACGATCTCGAGCACTTCCGACACGACCTCCTTGGCCCAGGCCAAATCGGGCCGGCCGACGGGCCACTCCCGACATCGACGGAGAGCCCGAGCAGCCGATCGCCCCGAGCCTTCGGTAGCCAGCTCGATCTCGCGATCGAGACGCTGGAGGCCGCCGTCGCCGCGGAGCCGGATGGAGGCGCTCGGGTGAGCCTCGCTCGCTGGCTCTTCGAGCTTCGCAGAGGTGAACCGTGATGAATCCGAGTGCCCCGGAGATCGGGCGATGCATCGGCTGCGACCGTCCCGATCGCCTCCACGATGGCGTTTGCGAAGCCTGCCTGACTCGCCACGGTCGCAGATGGGCCGAGATGTCGAACCGCTGTCGCAGCGCCCCGGAGCTCGCCCTTGCGGTCTTCGAGCGGATCACATCCGATCGGGGGCGCGAGTTGTTCTCGCGGTTGTACGGGGAGAACGCTTGCGTGGTCGAGGAAGCACGATCGCCGAATTGCGACGGCACGCGAGCGGGAACGCATGGAACTGGGAGGCGGAGCTGACCGTGCCGCCGCCACGTGAATAGGAGTGGGAGGGACGAATGCGAACGACCTGCACGGCGAACGCAAGGTACGTCGGGGCCGACCTCACCGATGGGTATGCGCGGGCTCAGAGGCCCATCGACGTGTGTGGGCTCGATACGATCGACGGGAAGCTCGACGCCCGGTTCTGGCAATGGACGTACGACGGCGGCATCGACGATGTCGGCCCGCTCCTGCCCGAGATTCGCGGCGCACGGGGCGCGGTCCTGGACGGACCGCAGGCACTCGCCCGGCCGCACGCTTCGATGCGTGAGTGCGAGAGGATACTTGGTGCCGCCGGAAAAACGCCGAGCGTGACACCAACAAGGGGACCGTTCTCCGGGTTCGTTCGTACCTCGGTCGAGCTGTTTGGTGCCCTCGATCGCGGCGGGATCGCTATCAGCTCCGCCTCTCGTGTCGGAGCCGCATGTGAACACTATCCAGGCGGCAACTGGAGACGGCTCGCTGGATCGCTGCCTTCCAAGAAGCGGCCGGAGGGGATCGCAGCCCGCCGTGTCGTTCTCGAAGCGTTGACCGTGCGATTCCCCGACGGCGTGCGCCTGACCGACGACCACCTCGACGCCTGCCTTGGCGCGGTCATCGCCGCGGCCGCCGATGGGTGCGTCAAGGGCGCCCGTGTCGAACGATGCGGCGCAGACCTCGTGCGCGACGGTTCACGATTGCGAGAAGGCCCGATTCTCCTCTTGGCGCTCGACGAAGGCACGAGTGCTCGACTGGTTGACGCGCTCGGCAAGGTCGCGATGCCCGTGTCGGGATCGGCCCAAAGGAGCAAGCGAACGACTGCTGCGGCGCCGGGACTCGTGCGCGTGGGCGTAACGAGAAAGTTGCTGGAGTCGGACACCAATGCCATCGCGGTGGAGGGCCTGGTCCACCTGAAAGCCGACAAGGAACAGCTCCGCAAGATCCAACTACCCGAGTACCAGGGCCACCTCTGGCTCGGCGACCATGGTTGCTTCTGGCCCAAGCACCAGGAGGAGGATCCCGTTGCCGTGGACACGTACAAGCGCCTCCGAGACGCGCTCATCGCCACACCCGACGACTACGAAGACGTCGAGGCGATCTTGGACGACGCCTCGGTCACGCCGCCGTGATCCGCGAACGAGCTCCGCCCAGTACTTCGCATCCGTTGGACGAGTCGCGTTCCTGACGACACCCGACGCCCCGCACGGAGGTGCATGCCGGAGGTCGGCACGCCGAGGCATCGAAGTAACCGTCCGGGGACGCTGCCAGCCATCGGCCTACCGTCACGGGCGGAGTGGCTGTAACCTGCAGAACTATGCACAAGTCCCGCACTCTTTCGCTCTTCGGATTCGTGGTCGCTATCGCCGCCGCCTGCAGCTCGAGCGACGACGACGCCAACGGCACCGACGCCGGTAACAACGACGCCGGCACGGGCAGCGACACCGGCCCGAGCAACGACGACGCCGGCACGGACGCGAGCGAGCCGCCGGCCGACGGAGGTGACGCGGGCTCGGACGCCAACGACGGTGGTGGCCGCTCCGGCCTGCCCCAAGACAAGCAGGTCGTCGACCTGGACGAGAACGAGCGCCGTCAGCTCTGCGACTGGACCGCGTCGATCCAAGGTGGCTACGGGGTCATCAGGCAGTGCGACGGCGGCCCCGTGCCGTCGGCGCCGAACCAGCAAGCGTGCGTCGACGGCGTCCCGGAGGCCGACTGCGAGCTCACCGTGGCCGAGTACGAGACGTGCGCGGCCCGGTTCGCCAGCGATGCGTGCACGGCCTTCGGGAGCGCCGAGTGCGCTCCGGTCGTCATGTGCATGCCCAGGTAGCGCGCGTCATCGGCCGCCCCCCGCGTGCAGGATTTCGAGCATTTCCGAGCGCGGGGCTCTGGCCCAGGCCAAATCGGGTCGGCCCGCCGCCGCGCGGGCGTTGCCTCTCGAGGCTGCTCCGCGTGAAGCAGCTCCGCGATGGGCGCGCGCTTCGGTGGGACGAGCAACGAGACGCGGGCCCCCGCTCGCGTCGTCGCCGCCGCGTTCCTCTCCGTGCCACGGACTCGGGGATATCCCTACGGCGCAGCGCCGGTCATCGGTCCGAGCTGGCCCGCACGTCCGACGACGGGCGCCTCATCATCGCCATCGCCCCTGCACGGCTCTCGACTCCTAGCTTCCGGAACACGGAGGTGAGATGCACCTCGACGGTCCTCGGGCTGATCGCGAGGATGATCGCGATCTCGGCGTTGCGCTTGCCTTCGGCGACCCAACGGAGCACTTCGGTCTCGCGCTTGGAGAGTCCGCGCGTTCTCACCACGTCGGCGTCGAGCGCGGGTCGGGCCGGAGAATCCAGGGCGGCCTGCACGATTCGCGACGTGTCCCACGCGACCTTGACGTGGCGCGCGAACAGGTGCGCGGCGCCGAGCTCCGCGTCCGAGAAGTCCTTCCCGCCGCGCAGGATGGCGAGCGCCGCGGTCGAGTTGGAGGACGCGAGGGGGATCACGATCTGATACTGGACGTCGACGGGCTTCCAGAGATCGTTGTAGAGGTTCGTCCGACGTAGCTGCCGGCTCGACGTCAGGTCGCTCAAGCGCATCGGTCGAGTCTCTCCCGCCATCAACAACGGGAAGACGGGATGCTCGAGCGGAACGACTTCGCCCGACCGCCGCACGAAGTCGTCGATGCGCGCCTCGGGCCACGGGATGTCGCTCTCCTTCGAATGCGAGCCGTCGTGCGCGAAGGACTCGAAGCCATGGCAGGTGTCGCCGAAGACGAGCCTCGTCGCTCGGAAGAGCCGCTCGTGAAAGGGGCTCTCACAATTCGAATGCAGGATCTCCGTCGCGCCGAGGAGCCGGCACCACGCGTCGGCGCTCTGGTCGATGACCATGTGCCGAGAGAATCGTATTCGACGCCCACGCGCAAGACGCGAGCCCGCACCCTCACCCACGGGAGATCGCGCGCGAGGACGGCGACGAGGTCGCTGTCGTTCACTCGCGACGACTCTCCCGCGAGGACTCTCCGCGAGTCGTGCCGAGCGCGTCTCGCACCACGGAATCACGAGGTGATCGCGGGGAGAGCCGCGCCGTCGAGCACCCACGAGCTTTGGTCGCGAACACCGCCACGAATGAATGCTGTTTGTTCCTCGCCCGCCAAAGAGCGCCTCATCGACACTATTTCGATTTAAAACCTTGCGCGCTCCGGACCCAGGGGCTATTAGTTGAATGGCGTTCCTGCCGGGAACGTCTAGAAGCAGCAACCTCTCCCTTTTGGAGGCACGTTCGGAGACCCCGTGCGTGCACCGTTCCGCGTGATTCTCTCCCTCGACAAGAAGACAACGACGGTCGCGGCGCCCTGGCGCAACGGCATGGCGTGTCTCGCGTTCGAGGTGCGGTTGCATCGCGCGCAGCGGCAGCTGTCCCCTCGCGGGCGTGTCGCTGGCCTGAATCGCTCGCGCTCCTTCGTGGGCTCGACCTCCTCGTCGATCTTCGGCGGTCTCCTTGGCCTCGCCCAGGCCGACAGCCGCATCATTGCCGCCCCCTGTCCGCTCGATCCGAGCGGCTACCAGGAGGAAGGCGACCCCTAAGCGGTCCCCTCGTATCGTCTCCGTCGTCGGAGCCGTTCCGTAGAGGCCGCCCGGGGTTTCCCCGAGGTGGCCTTCGTCGTTTCTGGGCTCTGGCTTCCTCTTCCGGACGCCGAGCTCGCAGGCCGACGCCGGCGCAGGGCAGACGCCCGATCCCCTCGCCCCGGCGGTCTCGCCGCCGACGGCAAGCTCGAGCGTCCGGTGTCGTGACCGCCCTGGTCCGGCCCGCCCGAGAACGCCTCACCTACCTCTCCACACCGACGCCGAGCTACGGACGGACGCCTCGTTGGCCGCCCCATCAATATCTCTTCGTCCGCAGGTTCAATCATGTTTCTCAAGCTTGGTATCTGATCATCCTCGCGAGCCTTCAAACGACATTGTTTGACCCCTCCACGAGGGACGCTAGCTCAATCGGCCGAGCACCGGCCTTTTAAGCCGAGGGATGAGGGTTCGACTCCCTCGCGTCCCACTCACCCCGCGCGGCGCGCGGGCGACGGGAGATGCCACGACGCGCGAGAGCGACGTCGCGGCTCTCTCGCGAACACGACACGTCCACGCGCAGGTCCGTAGCGCAACTGGAAGCGCACCCGGCTCTTACCCGGGGCGGTGAGGGTTCGATCCCCTCCGGACCTACCGCTGCGTCCTACGACGCGGCTCCGGCGACGTGCGCGCGCTCCGGCGCGCGCCGCCGTCCTCCTGCTCCGGGATCGTCTAGCTGGCAGGACACTGGCCTCTGAACCCAGAAAGACAGGTTCGAATCCTGTGCCCGGAACTGTCGGCCTCTCGCTCGAGGGGCCCTCGCTCTCTGACAACTTGGCGCCAAGGCTCGTCGCGTACGCCCGCGCTGACCGCTTCGTCGTTCCGCCTCGCAAGAGATCGGACGCGTCGAGACGGCAGCAGCACGTGCGTACCCGACGAGCGCATATTCCAGCGAAGCCGAATGGTCAGGCACCCGGCTGTTAACCGGTCATTCGAAGGTTCGATTCCTTCCGCTGGAGCTCTTTCGCCCGTCCGAAGAGTCCATACACGCAATACAATGTTGGTTCGACTCCAACGTGGTCCACCCAGCCGAAAGGCTCGGGCCGCTAGCCAAATGGAAAGGCACTCGTCTCAAGAACGAGCAACTCGCAACGGCTTCTTCACTCGGGCGAAACAACTCTTCTATCCGCTCGCGCCGGCGCGCGTCACTCACTCTGCCATCTGCGTGGCGGCGAGGACGTCGCGCACCGCGAGCACCCTGCCCGCGAAGCTCGATCGGTCGAGCACCCGCCTCGTACTCGGGAGGATCCGGTTCGACTCCGGACGTGGGCTCCCCGCCGCCACTGCCCCCTCGCCCGCGCAGCTCGACTGGCCGAGCGCCCGCCTTGTACACGGGAGGCTCCGGTTCGATTCCGGACGCGGGCTCCGCATGGCACGACCGCCCCCGCCGCTCGCCGCGCTCTCCGAACGGAGCCGCCGGCTCGAGCCCATCGACTTCTTCATCCGCCCGAAGATGCCCTACACGCAATCGAGAAATGTCGGTTCGAATCCGGCTCGCTGCGCCCGGTGCACGCCACCGTGGGGCCGCCGACTCTCCCAAGGAGCCGTCGACCCTCGAGCAGCGATAGCCTAACTGGTAAAGGCCTCATCCTGAATTGATGAAAATCAACGGCTTCTCCACTCGGATGAAGAACTTTCATGGCAGCGCGCGCGTCGAACACCTCGTTCCGCGCCGAGCTCGCCGAGCTCGCCACGAGCTCCACGCCTGGCAGGCCGCCGCCTGACCCGGCGCTACTTCTCCCGCGCGCCCGCTCGACCGAGCTCGAACCCTGGCGACGCGACCTCACTTCGTCCGACCGCGTAGGCCCCACACGCAACGGAGATGTTGGTTCGAATCCAACCGCTGCCGAATCGTCAGCGTAGCCGACTGGAAGGCACCGGCCCGTCAAGCCGTCCTCAGGGACAACGACGGCCTCCGCACTCGGACGATCTTCTCTCGCTCCCGTCATCTAGTGGTCAGGATCTCCGTCTTTCAAGCGGAAGATATCGGTTCGATTCCGATCGGGAGCACCGGTCCGCCGCGCCTCTTCGAGCCTCGCGAGAGTCGACGAAGAGCGGTTGACAGTTCGATGTATCATGCACATGTTTTGGTAGCGTTACTCGTCTAGTGACGAGGACTGACCGTGACTCAGTGGAGGCGGGTGCAATCCCCGTACGCTACCCCGACCGCGCGCTCGTCCTCTCTCGCCGTCCGCGCGGGCAGCTTCTGTCCTCGTGGCCGAGCGGAGAGGCGCCGGTCTCCTAAGCCGGTGGAACGCAGGTTCGACTCCTGCCGGGGACACCGACCGAGACGACGACACGACT
>JAHBWC010000043.1 GCA_019637225.1 Labilithrix sp. | reverse complement strand
GCGGACTCGTGAGCGCGAGCGCCGTCACGTCGTCGTCCGAAGAGGCGACGGCGATCGCGTTCGCCTCGGGCGACTTCAACGGAGACGGCATCGCCGACATGGCCGCGACGATCGCCGCGACGACGTCGTCGATGGTCTGCTTCTGGTTCGGGAGCCGCGACAGCTTCATGGTGCAGGGGCCGTGCGCGCGCTCGCTCCCCGGCGACTCGCGCTTCGGCGCCGACATCACCGCGGCCGATCTCGAGGGCGACGGCGTCGACGAGCTCATCGTCACCGCGGTGAACGGCGGCAAGGACAACCTCCGCGTCGTCAGCCTCGACGACGCGAGCGCCCTCGTCGCGCCGATCGGGCCGCCGGGCGTCGGGCTTCGCCTGACGACGATCTGGCCGGGCCGGCCGGGCAAGGCCCGCTGGGCCGCGATCGGCGCCGGCGGCCGCGCGGTCGCGATCTTCGAGGGCAGCGAGATTCGACAAACCCTCAAGGCGCCTGACTTCGTCCAGCAGCTCGGCACCGGCCTGCGCTGACATCCTCCGCTCGAGCGCGTACGATGGCGCGCGCGGATGTTCGAGGACATCGACGATCAGAAGAGCCCGATCGAGATTTCACGCGACGCCGGCGATCGCGCCGTCGTGTACGCCATATGGACGCGCAGCGCCGGCGGCCGACTCGCGGTCGACGAAGCGTGGGGCGTGCTCCACGCGCGCTACCCCGACGAGGCGCGCTTCCTCCTCCTTCACGCGTACGAGGAGCTGCTCGGGGAGCGCTCCGACGCGTGGTCGCCGTCGAAGTTCCTCGCGAAGGTGCGTCAGGTGCTCGACACGGCGGGCGGTCGGCTGAACCCCGAGGCGCGCGATCTGCTCGCGGTCGCCGCCGACGATCTCCACCCGCTCTCGGAGGAAGACGCGGGGCGCCTCGAGCGCCTCCGCTCGCGCGTCGGCATGCGCGCGGGTGACGCCGACGCGGCGCGCAAGCGCCTCCAGCGCCTCGCGTCTGACGTCGTGCGCGAGCTTCATGATCGAACGGCGGGCGGCAAGTCGATCGGGCGCACGTCGGGCCACGGTCCGGCGGCGGCGCCGGCCTCCGACTGGAAGACCGCGATCGCCGCGGCCACCGGCGCGAGGGCGAGCTACTCCGCGACCGCGAAGGTCTCCGCGGGCGACGTCGTCGAGCACCCGAAGTTCGGCGCCGGCGTCGTGATCTCGGTCGAGCCGGGCCGCGCGAACATCTTGTTCGAGAGCGGCGCGCGCAAGCTCGTCGCGGGCTGAAGCGTCAGTCGGTCTGCTCTTCCACGAGCAGCCCTTCGAGGTGCGACGTGTCGTTCCACGCATGGAGCTTCACGCGCCCGCGCGCGTCGCGCTCGACGATCGTGATGCCCGCGTTGCCGACGCCCGCGAGCGCGCGGAGGCCTTCGGCAGAGACGCCGAGGATCTTCGCGACCCAGCTCTTGATCGCGCCGCCGTGCGACACGAGCAGGAAGGGATCGCGAAGCTCCATCGCGCACGCGCGAGCGACGGCGCGGTCGACGCGCTCGGCGAGCTCGGCGTACGTCTCGCCGCCGCCGCGACGAACGTCGAGGCCGGCGGCCCACGCGCTCCACTCTTCGGGGTAGAGATCGGCGATCTCCTCGTGGCTCTTGCCCGTCCACGCGCCGAGGTCGACCTCGCGGAGATCGGGATCGTAGGTCGCGGCGACGCCGCACGCCGTGCTCACGAAGCGCGCCGTCTCCACCGCACGCTCGAGATCGCTCGCGACCACCGCGGAGACGCGCGCGCGCTGCATGCGCTGCGCGAGCCGGCGAGCCTGCGCGCGACCTCGAGCGTTCAGGCCGCGGCCGCCCTGCCCCTGGAAGACGAGGCGCGCGTTGTCGTCAGTCTCGCCGTGCCGCGCGAAATAGAAGACCGTCATGGGCTTGAAAGTGCTCGTTATTGCTTCGGTTTATGAAAAGCTTGCGAGGCGGTGAGCCTCCGACTACTTTCCCCGGTCCCGAACTCTGACCCCGAATCGAGAGCATGCCATGGCGCGCGTCACCGTCGAAGATTGCCTGGAGCGTGAGGAGAACCGTTTCGCGCTCGTGATCCTGGCGGCGCGCCGCACGCGGCAGCTCATGAAGGGGGCGGGCCCGCTCGTCCACTCCAAGAACAAGGCCGCCGTCACCGCGTTGCGCGAGATCGCCGCGGGCAAGGTCCACTTCGATCGCACGAGCAACGAGGTCGTCCAGGAATGGATCGACCACATGGCCCGCACGGGCATCTACTAGTAGGGGCCTGGCGGCCTCCTCATCGCTGCGCGATTCGGCATGAGTCGGCGCGATCGTGAGCTCGAGGCGGGGGCGCGGGCTCACTTCGAAGATCCCGATTACTACGCCGTCACGTACGCGAAGCGTAAGGACGACGTCGCGTACTACACGCAGGTCGCGTCGAAGCACGACGCGATGCTCGAGTACGGCATCGGCAGCGGGCGCATCGCGATCCCCGTCGCGCGATCCGGCGTCTCCGTGTGGGGCGTCGATCGATCGCGCCCCATGCTCCGCGATCTGCGGGCGCGCCTCGCGCGGGAGCCGGCGGCGCTCCGCGCGCGTGTCACCGCGCGCGCCGGCGACATGCGGCGGGTTCGCCTGAAGCGGCGCTTCACGCTCGCGATCTGTCCGTTCAACACGGTGCTGCACCTCTACACCCGGCAAGACCTCGAGGCGTGGCTGGCGCGGGTGCGCGAGCATCTCTCGCCGCGCGGCGAGCTCGTGCTCGACGCGTCGATGCCGATCCTCGAAGACCTCGCCGACGAGCCCGGCACCGCGTACACGATGCGCCCGTTCGTGCACCCGAGCGCCGGGCTCGTGAACTACCGCGAGGTCTTCGACTACGACCGCGTGCGCCAGATCCTCTTCGTCTCGATGTGCTTCGAGCCGACCTCGAAGGAGCGCCAGAGCTTCATGGTGCCGCTCGCGCACCGTCAGTTCTTTCCGCGCGAGCTCGAGGCGCTCCTCCACTACAACGGCTTCGAGGTGAAGGAGCTCTACGGGGACTTCGAGCGAGGACCGCTCGTCCAGACGTCGGACGTGATGGTCTGGCACGCGACGCCCCGACGCGGGGCGAAGCGATGAGCGCGATCGCCGGCGCGCTCGCCGAAGTCCGCGCCCGGATCGATCGCGCGGCCGCGGCTGCCGGGCGCGCTCCGGAGGCGATCCGCCTCGTCGCGGTGTCGAAGACCAAGCCCGCGTCGGCCGTTCGCGAAGCCTACGAGGCCGGGCAGCGCGACTTCGGTGAGAACTACGCGCAGGAGCTCGTCGAGAAGGCCGACGAGCTCGCCGATCTGCCGGATCTTCGCTGGCACTTCATCGGGCACCTCCAGTCGAACAAGGCGCGTCTCGTCGCGCCGCTCGCGGCGCTGGTCCACACGGTCGACACGCCCTCGCTCGCGCGCGAGCTGGCGAAGCGCGCGGCTCGCGCGGAGCGGCCTCGTCTGGCCGTGCTCGTCGAGGTGAACGTCGGCGGTGAAGCACAGAAGCACGGCGCGCGGCCGGACGAGCTCGCGGAGCTCCTCGACGCCGTCGACGCCGAGCCGGGCCTCGCGCTCACGGGGCTGATGACGATGCCGCCACACGATCTCGACGCGGCCCGGCGCGCGTTCGAGGCGCTCGCGGCGCTCCGCGAAAGAAACGGCGGCAGCGCGCGCCTCCCCGAGCTGTCGATGGGAATGAGCGACGATCTGGAGATCGCCGTCGCGTGCGGCGCGACGCTCGTCCGTGTGGGGAGCGCGATCTTCGGCGCGCGCTCGTAGCCCGATCGCGTCGCGTCGCCCCCGCGGTGACGCGAGCGCCGGCCCGAGCGACCGTGCTCGTCGTCCGTGATAGAATCGAAGCGTGGACGCGCGAGGGGAGGACGACGTCGAGCGCGCTCGAACCACCGCGCCGGCGCGGTGAGCGCCGTGCGTCCGTGCCCGCCCGAGGACCAGCTCCGCGCGTTCGCCGAGCACCGCGCCGCCGATCCGGCGGCGGTCGAGGCGCACCTCGACGCGTGCACGTCGTGCCGCCTCATCGTCGCCGAGCTCGCGGGAGCGCGCGGCGCGGCGCACGCCACCCTCTCGCTCGACGCCGGTCCGACGACCACCGTGACGGGCGACGGCGGCGCGACGCCGGCCAAAGGCGCGCCGGGCGCGGCGCGAGGAGCCGGCGCCGCGCCGATCGCGCCCGGCGACCACGTGGCGCGCTACGTCGTCGAGCGCGAGCTCGGGCGCGGCGGCATGGGCGTCGTGTTCGCCGCGTTCGATCCCGCGCTCCAGCGGAAGGTCGCGCTCAAGGTGGTCCGGGCCGACGACGACGACGCCAGCGCGCAGGTGCGCATGATGCGCGAGGCGCGCGCAATGGCGAGCCTCGCGCACCCCAACGTCGTCACCATCCACGACGTCGGAGAGCTCCCTGACGGACAGATCTTCCTCGCGATGGAGCTCGTCGACGGGCAGACGCTCCGCGCGTCGATGCGTGGAGCGCAAGAGGTGGGACGCGCGCTCGAGCTGTTCCTCCAGGCCGGACAGGGCCTCGCCGCCGCGCACGCCGCGGGCCTCGTCCATCGCGACTTCAAGCCCGACAACGTCCTCGTCGGACGCGACGCGCGCGTGCGGGTGACCGACTTCGGCCTCGTGCGAGACAGCCCCGAGCTGGCCGTCAGCCTCGCCCAGGGCGCCGCCCTGACCGCCGCCGGATCGGTCCTCGGAACGCCGGCGTACATGGCGCCCGAGCAGCACATCGGCATCCCGGCGTCGGCGAAGGCCGATCAGTTCGCGTTCGCCGTGGCGCTCTACGAGGCGCTCACGGGGAAGCGGCCCTTCAGCGGAGCGAGCTACGACGAGATCCGCACGGCGAAGCTCCATCGGTCGCGCGCGCCCTGGCCCGAGGATCTGCAGATCCCCGAGGGGGTGCGCGCCGGAGTCGATCGGGCGCTCGCGCGCGATCCCGAGGACCGTCATCCGACGATGCGCGATCTCCTGCGCGCGCTCGAAGGCGCGCGCGAGAGGCTCGTGCACGCGCCGGAGGCCGCGTCGCCGCCGACGATCGCCTCGCCCGCCGGGCCGACCGTCGCCGGGCCGACCGTCGCGGGACCGACCGTCGCGGGGCCCGCGCTCGCGACGACGCCGGTCGCCTCGCCCCCAGGGCTGCCGCCGCCGGCGCTCGCACTAGCTCCGCTCGCACCAGCTCCGCTCGCACGGGCGGCGCTCGCACCGGCGGCTCGTCCGGATCCGATCGCGAGCCCTCACCGCCCCCTCACGCCTCGGGCGACATCGGACGCGCCGCTCTACGCCGCCGTCGCGATCGGCGCCGTCGTCCTGGCGCTCGTCGTCGCGGGTGGCGCGCTCCTCCTCAAGCTGCGCGCGGCGGCGCTCGCGACCCCGCCGAGCGCCGCCAGCGCCGCCACGCCCGCTCCCGGGAGCCCCGAGGACGCGACGCCCACGCCCGTGCCTCCCTTCGTCCCGCTCGTGCGTGACGCCACGATCGACTCGACGCTCCCGTGTCCGGAGGGGACGGCGATGAAGCGCATCGACTCGAAGTGGATCTACTGCGGCAACACGAAGTGGACCTTCGAAGGACCGTCGCTCCGCTTTCACGAAAACGGCAAGCTCGCGCGACAGGAGACCTACGTTCGCGGACGGCGCTCCGGGCTCAGCTGGTCCTTCAAGGACGACGGCACCCTCGAGACGATCGAGCGCTACGCCGAAGGCGCGCTCGACGGCGTCCGCGTCGAGCTCCATCCGAGCGGGCGGACGCGGACGGAGTACGTCTACCGGCAGGGCAAGCGGCACGGAGTCGGTCGCGAGTGGGGGCGCGACGGCGCGTTGACACGCTGGGTCCGCTACGACGACGGCTCGATCGTCGAGACGAAGAAGCGCTGACGCGACGCGCAGCGCCGGCTGCGCCGCTCAGCGCCGGCGGAAGCGGGTGAAGAGGTCGCGCACACGCGTGAGCGTGGTCGTCTGCGTGCGGCCCGCGCGGATGCGCTCCGCCAGCGCGCGGTTCGCCTCGTCGGTCGCGTCGAGCTCGAGGGCCCGGTCGATGGCGCTCGTCGCCTCCTCGCGCTTGCCGGACGCGAGCAGCGCAGTGGCGAGGACGGCGAGCGTTCGCGCGGACTCGCCCTCGAGCTCGCAGGCGCGGCGCGCGTGGACGATGGCCGGCTCGGCGTCGCCGAGGGCGACGTGCGCGGCGACGATTTCCATGTGCGCCGGCGTGCAGCCCGGCGCGATCCGGATGGCCTCGGCGAAGGCGTCACGGGCCGCGCGCCAGCGCTCACGGCGGCGCTCGGCGATGCCGGCCGCGAACCACGCATGCCAAGCGTTGTGCGACGTCGCGAGCGACCGCGCGCGCGCGGCGATCGTCTCCAGGTCGAGCGCGTCGGCTTGATAGGCGGCGCGAAGGACCGAGTCGATCTCGAGCGACACCTGCGGCTCCTCGAGCGCCAGCCGTCCCCGCTGCGCCTCGGCCGCGAAGGACGTGGCCTCGGCGAGCTGCTCGACCTCCGAGAGGCGTCGCACCGCCGAGGCCTTGTCGCCGCGCTGCGCGAGCGCCCGCGCCAGGACCAGCCGGGCCCACGCGTCGTTCGGCGTCCGCTCGACGAGCGCCGCGGCGAGCGTGGCGACACGCGAGGCGCGCGCGATACCCTCGGGCTCCCCCGCGAGCGAGAGCTGGATCGCGCGCCGGAGCACGTCGGGGTGGGTGGCGCTGAACCGCAGCGCGTCGTCGACGAGCTGCGCCATCGCGACGGCGTTCTTCTGATCCGTCACGAGCGACGCCAGGTTCGTGTAGGCCGGCGGGTAGAGCGGCTTCAGGTCGAGGACCATGCGCCACGCGCGCTCGGCCTGCTCGACGCTCCCCCGCTCCGCGAGCACGATACCTCGCTCGGTGTTGAGCAGCGGATCGTCGGCGCCGTGCAAGAGGCCGTCTTCGATCGCGGCGAGCGCGCCCTCGAGGTCGCCGCGCGAGCGCCGGACCTCGGAGAGCAGCGCGTAGATGCGCGGACGATCGGGCTCGATCGCGAGCGCCGAGCCGGCGTGCGCCTCGGCGGCGTCGGCATCGCCGAGACGAAGGCTCAGCGCGGCGAGCGCCTCGAGCAGGTCCGCGTTGCGCGGCGCGTCCTCGGTGGCGCGGACGAGCGCCCGGAGCGCGGCTTCGGTGAGCTTCGGATCGGTACCGACGCCGACGGCGACGTCGAGCGCGAGCGCCGCGAGCCGCATCGCCGGGAAGCGGCCGTCCGGCGCGTCGCCGATCGCGCGACCGAGGTGCACCATCGCCGCGAGCCGATCGTGGGGCCCGCCGCGCAGCGGGTCGTGCAGCGCGCAGCGTTCGGCGCGGAGGACGCTCTCGAGCGCCTCCCACGAGAGGTCGTCGATGTCGCGCACCGTCCCGAGCTCCCCGCCGAGCTGGGCGAAGATCTCCTCGAACGCGGCGATGAGCGTCTTGCCCGCGCTCTCGCCGTCGACGGCGGCCTCGACCTTGGCGCGCGTACGCCCGTCCTTCGTGTCGAAGGCGAGGAGCTGAATGAGGCCGCGCCCGTCGATCGGCGGCTCGAACGCGCCCGTGACGACGAAGCTCACGCCGGGCGGCGCCGAGCTCGATCCGGTGAGGTCTCGCCACGCGTGCGGCGGGATGAACGCCTCCACCGGCGACGGCTCGCTCCTCTCGTCGACGTCGAGCGAGTCGCTCTCGTCTTCGTCCTCGTCGCTCTCGTCCGGTCGCTTGCGAGCGAGCAGCTGCGCGAGGGCGACGCTCTCGCCGTCGATCTGCGCGAAGCTGTGAACGAGCGCCGCGAGACCGAGCCCGAGTCCACGACCGTCGTCGGGGACTCCGAAGGGGATCACGACGGCTCGCGGGCTCGCCATTCATTTGTTCATGCCCCCTCTCTGCGCGAAGCACAAGCTGGGCGAACGCACGCGACGCACTCTCGGACGTTTGCGTCGAGCGCGGTCGATTGCTCAACGACCGCCTTGACGCGGATTGAAATTGAGTCTCGCGATGACCGTTCCCTTGCCTCCATCGGGCGCGTTGAAGCGGAGCGCCTCGAGCGCGCGCGCCGCGCAGAGGAGCAGCGTCTTGTCGCCGGCCCATGGATCGACGTGCGCCCTCGTCACGCGGCCGTCGGAGGCGATGTCCATCGTGAACGTGCCCGTCGCATGGACGGGGCGGCCCTCGGTTCGCGCGCTCCCCTCGCACGCGTGCAGCGCGGGCCGCGCCGCCTCGAGCGCGACGTACGCCGCCGCGGTGTACGCATCGTTGGCGGTGGGCGTGGTGCGCCTCACGCCGTCGCGCGACGTGAAGGTGGCGGGGATCGTCAGCGTGTCCGAGCCGCCCGGTGGCGGCGGGAAGTGAAGCCGCTCGGCGACGCCGTACATGCAGGCGATCGCCTCGGGAGCGAGCTCGCACGCGCCGTACGACTCGACCTTGGCGACGCGGCCGCTCGGCCCGACGCGCACGACGATGGCGACGCGTCCGTCCTGCGTCGGATGACGCACGAGCGCCCGGCGGTAGCAGCTCCGGAAGTCGCGGTGCGTCGCCTCGATCGCCAGCTCGGTCGGCGTGCGGTCGGCGGTGCGCGCGATGAAGTCCTGATCGATCGGCGGCGGCGGCCCGGCGTCGACCGCGCTCGGCGGCGTCCACGGCGCGGCCGGCGGGATCCAGTGCTGACCGAGGTCGCCCGGAGGCGGACAGGTCGTGAAGCGATCGACGCCGTTCGAACGGATCTCGAGCTCGGGAACGTCCGCCGACGGCGGATCGATGCGCGAGGGATCGTTCGTGCTCTTCGCGTCGCCGCCGCAGCTCACCGCCGCCGCGCACGCAGCGAGGGCCGCGAGCCCCGCGAAGAGGGCGCCGCCGCCGAGGCGACGCTTCTGGAGTGCACCGGCAGACATGGACGAGGCGAGGCGCGACGAGACCCGACGAGCTCGCGAGGCGCGCGCACGAGCTCGCCAGCGAAGCGCCAGGATACCAGACTCGTCGCGCCCGGCGCGGTGCTAGGGTGCGATCGTGGCGCGGGCGAGGTCACAGAGCTGGAGCGGCGGTTCGGGTGGCGCGGGTCCGGGGACGTTGTTCGCCGCCGCGGCGCGACGCGAGGCGACGAGCACGGGCGCGGTCCCGCTCGCGGAGCGCATGCGCCCGGCGCGCATCGAGGACTACGTCGGACAGGCTCACCTCGTCGGCGCGGGCAAGCTCCTCGCCGCGGCGATCGAGCGAGACCGCGTCCCGTCGATGATCCTCTGGGGACCGCCCGGCGTCGGCAAGACGACGCTGGGGCGCGTGATCGCCGCTCGGACCAAATCGGTCTTCGTGCTCTTCTCCGCGGTGCTCGGCAGCATCCAGGAGCTCCGCGAGATCGTCGCCGCGGCGAAAGAGCGACTCGACTACAAGGGCGAGCGCACGATCGTCTTCGTCGACGAGATCCACCGGTTCAACAAGGCGCAGCAAGACGCCTTCCTCCCGCACGTCGAGGCCGGCACGATCACGCTCATCGGCGCCACCACCGAGAACCCCTCGTTCTCCGTGAACGCGGCGCTCCTCTCGCGCTGCAAGGCGTTCCGGCTCGAGTCGCTGAAGGAAGAGCACCTCGTCACGATCCTCGAGCGCGCGCTCGCCGATCGCGAGAGCGGCCTCGGCACGAGCGGCGTCTCGGCGTCGCGGGAGACGCTCCAGGCCGTCGCGCGGCTCGCCCGCGGCGACGCCCGGCGCGCGCTCACGACGCTCGAGTCGGCGGCGGCGTTCGCGACGTCGCAAGGCGAGAGCGAGGTCACCGTCGCGACCCTCGCCGCGTCGGAGGAGAAGGCGCCGCTCCTCTACGACAAGGCGGGCGAGGAGCACTACAACGTCGTCAGCGCGTTCATCAAGTCGATGCGCGGCTCGGATCCCGACGCAGCGGTCTACTGGATGATGCGCATGCTCGACGCCGGCGACGATCCGCTCTTCGTCCTCCGCCGCATGCTGATCTTCGCGAGCGAGGACGTCGGCAACGCCGACCCGCGCGCGCTGATGGTGGTGACGAGCGCCGACGAGGCGTTCCGGCGGATGGGCATGCCCGAGGGGCTCTACCCGCTCACCCACGCGTGCATCTACCTCGCGTGCACGCCCAAATCGAACGCGGTGAAGAACGCGTGGCAGCGCGCGCGGGCGCTCATCGAGGAGCACGGCGCGCTCCCCGTTCCGCTCAAGCTCCGCAACGCCGTCACCAAGCTCATGAAGCAGGAGGGCTACGGCAGCGGCTACAAGTACGCCCACGACTTCGACGACGGCGTCGTCCCGGGCGAGACGTACCTCCCCGACGAGCTCGCGGGCGAGGCGATTTACGAGCCGACGGAGCACGGCGAAGAGGTGCGTATCCGCGCGCGCCTCGCGACGCTGCGCCGGCGCTGAGCCACCACGTCGCGGCCCCGCGCGGAGGCACGCTCGACGCGCGCCTGCGACATCTCGTCTCCCGTGCAGGCGATTTGTCGAGACAAACACGCGACGGTAGAGTGTCGGTTCGACACGGCGGATGTTGCGCCACACGCGCAGCGACGCGAGAGCGCGGTACGATGGATAGTCTTCGGAGCCTCGTCATCCTCATCGTCGAAGACGACGACGACGCACGGGAGCTGATGCAAGCGGTGCTCGAGCAGCGCGGGGCCACCGTGTCCGCCGCGGAGAGCGTCGCGCGCGCGTTCGAGCTGCTCGGGGGAACGGCGCCCGACGTGATCGTCTCCGACATCGCGATGCCCGACGAGGACGGCTTCGCGCTCGCACGCCGGCTCCGTGCGCTGCCGCCGGACGGCGGCGGCCTCACGCCGATCATCGCCGTGTCCGCCTACGCGGCGAGCTCGGATCGGGCGCGCGCCCTCGCGGCCGGGTTCGACCGCTACCTTCACAAGCCGGTCGACTTCGACGAGCTCAGCGTGACGATCCGGTCCGTCGTGGGGCCGGACGATCAGCGCAGCGCGTGACCGCGCCTCAGTCGAGCGCGTCGAGCGCGGCTTCGAGCTCCCCGAGCGCGTGGCTGTCGCCCTTCTGGCGCGCCTGCTCCATCCCGGCCTCGAGCCACTCGCGAGCCTCGTCCTGGCGGGAGACCCCCTCGAGCATCTGCCCGCACATCAGGTACATGGCCACGTAGTCCGGCTTCATCGTGCGGAGCGACGTGAAGGTCTGCAGGGCCTCGTCCCAGCGTTCGAGCTTGCGGTACTCCATCGCGAGGCCGTACCAGGCGAGCGGGTCGCTCGACCCTTCGGCGGTCGTCTTCTGCAGGAACGCCAGGCGCTTCGACTCCGTCATGGTGCGGGTCCCTCTTTACTTCGGGCGCGGTTAAATCGAAAGCACCACCCATGAGCGAACGTCTCGTCACGATGCTCTCCCAGAAGGAGATCGCCGACCGCGTCAAGGAGCTCGGCGCGCAGATCGCCGAAGAGTACAAGGACCGCCACGTCGTCCTCGTCGTCGTCCTGAAGGGCAGCTTCATCTTCGCGGCCGATCTCTGCCGCGCGATCGACATGGTCAACCTCCGGGTCGACTTCCTCGGCGTCCGCTCGTACGGCGAGGGGACGGAGACCAGCGGCGTCGTCCAGATCACGCAAGACCTCTCCAAGCCGATCGCCGGCGAGGACGTCGTCATCGTCGAGGACATCGTCGACACCGGGCTGACGGTCGCTCACTTGATGGACCTCTTCCGCACGCGCCAGCCGCGGAGCGTGAAGGTGTGCGCGCTCTTGCACAAGCCCGCGCGCGCGCGCGTCGAGGTGAAGGTCGACTACCTGGGCTTCACGATCGAAGACAAGTTCGTCGTCGGCTACGGGCTCGACTTCGCCGAGCGGTACCGCAACCTGCCGTACATCGGCGTGGTCGAGCGCTCCTGACGCAAGCGCGCCCGCCGCTCACCGAGCCGTCATCGTTCGGACGTCGAGCGATCGGCCGTCGGTCGTGACCACCACGCTTCCGTCGCGATCCGTCCGGAGCACGCGCACCCCCGCGCGCTCGAGGGTCTCGAGCGTCGACGGATGCGGGTGTCCGAAGCGGTTGCGCACGCCGCACGAGATCACGGCCACACCGGGCGCGACGGCCTCGACGAAGGGTGCCGACGACGACGTCCGGCTGCCGTGATGACCGATCTTGAGGACGTCGGCGCGTAGCCCGCCGTCGGCGCGAAGCCGCTCGACGAGCTCGGCCTCCTCGTCGTGCTCGGCGTCTCCGGTGAAGAGGATCGCCCGATCTCCGAAGCGAATGCGCAGGACGAACGAGTTGTCGTTCGCGCCGCGGTCCGAGACCACGTCGGGGCAGGGCGCGAGCACCTCGACGACGGCGCCCCCGACGGTCCTCGGCCCGCAGAGGTCGGCCGGCCGGAGGACCGACACCCCGCGCCCGCGGAGGTCGGCGAGGAGCTCGGCGTAGGCCCCCGCCGTCCCCTCGGCCTCGCCCTGCCCGGTGTCCCAGAACGAGTCGACGCGCACGCGCGCGAGCCCGGAGGAGAGGCCGAGGTAGTGATCCGGGTGCGGGTGAGACAGCACCACCGCCGCGAGCCTGCTTCGACGCCGCGCTGCGAGGAGCGAGGCGACCGCGCGCTCGCCGACGTCGATCGGGCTGCCGACGAGGCCCCCGCCGTCGACGAGCATCGCCGATCCGTCCGGGAGATCGACGAGCGCAGAGTCACCCTGGCCGACGTCGAGGAAGGTCACGCGGAGCACCCCTTCGGGGGCGCCGCGCGCGCGCGCCAGAGCCTCGAGGAGCACGAGCGCAATCGCGCCGAGACCGAGCCAGCGGCGCGGACGCCCGAGCGCGGCGCCCGACGCCGACGCCGCGAAGACGCCGAGCTCTTCGGCGGTGGGAGACGGCACCGGGAGCGCGCCCCAGGTGAACGCGCGAGCGACGACGCGAACGAGGAGGAGCGCGCCCGACGCCGCCGCCGCGCAGCCGCTCTCCGCCGCCGGCCACCCGGCGAGGACCGCATGGACGAGGCAGAGCGGGAGCGCCGCGGCCTCTCCGAGCGGCACGGCGACCACGTTCGCGAGGAGCCCGCTCAGCGGCAGCTCCGGCGCCATCGTCGCGAGCACGGGCGCACACGCGATCGTCGCGGCCGCGGTGGTGGCGAGCGGCCTCGCCACGAAGACCGGGAGCGTCCGATCGCGAACCCTGAGGTGGGTCGCCATCGCGTCTTCGATGGGACGCGCGAGCGCGACGAGACCCGTCGTCGCGAGCGCGGAGAGCACGAACGAGACGTCGAACGCGGCGAGCGGATCGACGAGCGACATCGCCAGCACGGAGAGGCCGAGCGCGCGCCAGGGCGCCGTGCGGCGCGCGAGGGCGCGCGCGAGGAGCGCCACGCTGCACATCCAGGCGGCGCGCACCGCGGAGCCGCTCCCGCCCGCGATCTCCGCGTAGATCCACGCGACGGGCAGCCCCGCGCCGGCGGCGATGCGCGCCGCGTCGGTCCGCGCCGCGACGACCGGGAGGCGGACGAGCAGCGCTCGGAGCGCAGCGACGAGCCCCATGACGACGAGGACGAGGTGCATGCCCGACACGGCGAGGAGGTGCGCGAGCCCGCTCCGCCGGAACGCGCGCTGGTCCTGCTCGGGCAGATCGTCCTCACCCAGGACGAGCGCCCGCGCCATCGCCGACGTCTCCGCCGGAAACGTCGCGAGGATGCGCCTCCGGACGTGCGCGCGCACGCGATCGATCGCCCACGCGAGCCCCGAGCCCTCGCGGTCGACGACGACGTCCTCGGCGCCGCCCGAGAGGACGACGCCGCGACGGGTGGAGAGCGGGCGCGGATCGCTCCCGTCGTTCCAGAACCGATACGGCGGCGCGAGCGACGCGAGGACCGAGACCACGTCACCCCGCGCGAGCGTGGCGTCGCTGTCCTGATCGTCCTGGGGCACATGCAGCGTGATGCGTCCCTCGAGAGGCGGGCCGTCGCGACATCGCACCTCGTCGGCCTCGAGCTCGACGCGGAGGCCTCCGCCGAGCATCGTCGGCGAGCGCGAGATCACGCCACGCGCCGTACAGCGCGCGGGCCAGCTCCCCGCGTCGATCGTCGCGCTCCGCGCTCGCTCGTAGCGCGCGATCGTCCGATGCGCGCGCGCCGCGCCGGCCCCGAGCGCGACCACCGCCGCCAGCAAGAGCCAGCGCGCTCCGGCGCGCGCGAGGAGCACGCCGACGAGCACCAGCGCCGAGAGCGTCGGGAGCGGCGCGACGAGCGCCACCCCGCCCGCGCACGAGGCGACGGCGACCCAGAGGACCGGATCGGTCGGCGCGCTTCCGCGGATCGTCGTGGCCGCCACGCCTCCCGCCGATGCAGCACGCGGGCCACCGCGCGAGCCGCCTTTCTCCGAGGACTTCGCTTCGCGCGCGCTGGCCCTCGGCCGGCCCGCCTGGCCCGAGGGCCACCCGCCGGTACCAGCCTCCCACCACGGACATACACACGCATGCCGTTGCGGGCAGGCGGGCAAAGTCGTTAACCTGGCTGGACGCGCGCGTCCGGCTCGGAGGCCGCGCGATCCCCGCTGCCGACACGGACGCATCGCAACGCTCATGAGTCATCGCTTCGTCCGCTGCCCGCACTGCAAGATGCCGCACGACGCCACCGAGCGCGTCTGCCCGAACACCGGCCTCCGCCTCCCCGAGAACGCTCGCCCGGCCACGCGCGAACCGGCGCGCGCCGCCGACGTGCGGAGCCGCATGACCGAGGTGCCGCCGTCCTCAAGGCCGCCGGAGCCGCTGGCGTTCGACGCGCAGCGAGACCGCGTCCCCGGACGCGCCAGCGGGCACTCGGGCGAGCACCCGGGCACGATCCCGCCGACGCGCGACCTCCAGCGCGAGCTCCTCGGCCAGACCGTCGGTGGCCGCTACAAGATCAAGGGCGTCCTCGGCGAAGGGGGCATGGGCACCGTCTACGACGCCGAGCACCTCGGGCTGAGCCGCCAGGTCGCGATCAAGGTGCTGAGCCCCTCGCAGGCGAAGAAGCGCGTCGCCGTGAAACGCTTCCAGCAGGAGGCGCGCGCGGCCGGCGCGATCGGGCATCCGAACATCTGCGAGGTCTACGACCTCGGCCTGCTCGACGACGGCAGCCCGTACCTCGTCATGGAGAAGCTCGTCGGCCAGACGCTCGCGGACCGCATCGCGAAGGAGGGCGGCCTCCCGTTCGACGAGGTCGTCGACGTCGTCAGCCAGGTCCTCTCCGGCCTCGTCGCGGCCCACGAGAAGGGCATCGTCCATCGCGACATCAAGCCCGAGAACATCTTCCTCGCCCGCCGCCTCGGCTGTCCGCCGATCATCAAGCTGCTCGATTTCGGCGTGTCGAAGATGATGGCCGAGTTCCAGACCGGCGACGACGCGCTCGATCTGACGCGCACCGGCATGGTGATGGGCACGCCCTATTACATGTCTCCGGAGCAGGCCCGCGGCGAACGCAACCTCGACGGACGCGTCGACGTCTACGCGTGCGGCGTCGTGATGTACGAGACCCTCGCGGGCAAGCGTCCCTTCCTCGCGCCGAACTACAACGCGCTCCTGCTCGCCATCATCAACACGGCGCCGCGTTCCATCCGCGACATCCGCCCCGCGACGCCGCCGGAGCTCGAGGCGATTCTGCGGCGCGCGATGGAGAAGAACCGGGCCGACCGCTACCCGACGGCGAAGCAGATGCTTCGCGATCTGGCGCCGCCCGGCGGCGCGCACGCGGAGGGAGGCGGAGCGCGCCTCCCCGCGCCCCCCACGGCCGAGGAGCGCAAGCGCGCTCAGGTCCTCGGCGGCCGGCGCAGTCGCTCCGAGCCGGCGGGGCCCGTCGGGCGCGCCGATCGCGCCGAGGAGACCCGCATCGAGCGCCCGTCGCGCGCGAGCCGCGACGCCGCCAAGGGCGGATCGTTCGATCGCGAGGCCCACACGCGAGGCGCTCGACCCTTCCGCGAGCCGCTCGATCCTCCCGACGGGCCGAGCGCGACGCTGCGCAGCCGGATGGCCGACGGGGGCGCCGACCGGGAGCGCGGGGCCCGCCTCGACGCACGCGTGAAGCTGGCGCCCTCGCCGTTCGACTCGCTCGGACGCGAATCGGAGCCGCGCCTCCCGTCCTTGGCCCTGGGCCCGCCGAGCGACGACTCGATCGACATCCCGATTCACATCGCGCTGTCGCCGGACGACGAAGACGACATCCCGCTCGACGAGGAGGACCCGACCGAGGTCTTCCACCCCGGCAAGCATCGTGCTCCGCGCCTGCCCGCCGCCGCCGCGTCGAGGGCCACGCGCGGCGCTCCCGGCGCTCCCGTCGCTCCCGAGAAGGCGCGCTCCGCGCCGCCGAGCGCTGCCGCGGACGACTGGGACGGCGAGACCGTCGTGAAGCGCCCGGACCACCTCCCGCCGTCGCGTCCCCCCGCCGCCGCCGCGCCTCAGGGTCGTCCGCCGAACCGGCGCGACGTTCCGTTCAACCCCGAAGAGACGATGAAGCTCGACGGCAGCGAGCTCGAGGTGATCGAGAACCGCCGCGCGCCGCCGCGCCGTCACTGACGGCGCCACGACCGGCGGACGCGACGCGCCTGGCCGAGTCCTAGAGCTCGAGCGCCGCGGCGATACCGGCGGCGACACCGCCGAAGCCGAGGAGGAGCCCGAGGCCCGCGAGCACCAAGCCGACGACGAAGCCCGTGAGCAGCTTCCCCGTGAGCTGCTCCTCCGTCTTGTTCGTCAGCAAGAGCTCGCCCTCCGGTCCGACGCCGTGGAACATCACGAGCTCGCTGCCCGGCACCATGCGGTAGCCGTCGTGCACCGGCGGGCCCGCGTCGCGGCGCGACGGCCCGAGCGCGTAGAGCGGATCGTTCGGCGCGAGGACTTCCTCCTCGTAGCGAATGCTCTTGTTGAAGCCGAGCCACGAGGTGCTCTTCAGCCCGCGCGACTGCAGGAAGGCCTCGAGGTGCGGCGCGGCGTCGTTGAACGTGCCGCTCGAGGCGACGTTCGCCTTGTCGAGCATGACGTTGGCGCCGTGCGGCATCACCCGCGCCAGCTGGCCCGAGCCGTCGTCGACCATGAAGGGTCGCGCGTCGACCTCGGTGAGCAGCGTGTGCCAGTAGGAGTTACGCCCCGACGACCGGAGCTCCTGAACCGTGATGCGGCACCACACGGCGTGACGTCCGCTGAACGGCGTCTGCACGAGGCCTTGCTCGCTCGGCGTGATGCGTCCCTTGATCTCGACGAGGCCGTTGCCCGGCGCCTGGATGATCGGCGACGTCGGGGTCGCGATGATGCGCTGACGGCGCTTGAAGTTCTTGAGGTTCGTCAGCGTGACGATGAGGCCGACGATGAAGAGGATGCCTCCGAGGAACAGCAGGGCGACCATGCGAGCGATGCTACACACGGGCGGTGAGCGTGACGCTGTCTTTCCCGAGGCCGAATCGCGGCGTCGTGCGCCCGCCGATCGGCGCTTCCCTGCCGCGAGGTAGGTCTCGATCGTCGAGCGCCGTCCGCGCGGCCCGTCCCGCGCCCTTTTCGCCACGGGAAGCGCCTGGCTCCGCGGCGACCGCTCGCCTCGGCTCCGGATCTGCCGGTAGTCTGAGGCGGTGACGCGCCGCTCGGCCCTGGTCGTCCTCTCGCTCACCGGCCTCGTTGCTTGCTCGTTGGGGAGCCTGTCGGGTTACTCCAGCGGTGGACCTCCCACCCCGGCGGACGACGACGCGGGCACGCCCGACGGCGGCCCGAACGACGCGGGCGATCGCGACGGCGACAGCGCGACACCCAACGTCGACGCCGCCGCTCCGTTCCGCTGCGTCGACCACCCGAACGCGATCCTCTGCGCGGACTTCGACAAAGATCCGTTCGATCTGGGCTTCCTCCGCGACGGCGTGGGCACGACCGAAGCGACGTCGACGATGTTCGTGAGCGCGCCGACCGCGCTCGCGGCTTCGCTCCCGAGCCGCGGCGACGGCACCCCGCACGCGATCCTCATCCGGCCGCTCGACGCGCTCGCGTCGTTCTCGCTGAGCTGGGATACGCGGATCGTCACGACGGCCCCGCAGTACGCGGTGGACCTCTGCTCGATCTACCGGCTCAATCCCTACTGGACGGTCACGGTGAGGCTGAAGCGCGACCTGAACGAGCGCCTGGAGCTGTTCGAGTTCGGGTCGGTGACGGACGGCGTGCCCACCGCCGTCGTCGCGTTCACCCCGCTCACCCGCAAGCTGAATCCCGACGCCTTCAGCCGCGTCGAGATGCGCGTCACCGTGAGCGGCAGCGCGAGCTCGGCGGTCGTCCTCATCGACGGTCAGATCGCCGGCACGGCGGACCTGTCGGCGCACCACTACACGGGAAAACCGCACGCGACGGCCGGGATCTCGTCCACCGACGGATCGGGAGGCGCCATCACCGTGATCACCGACAACCTCCTCCTCGAGCCGCTCGAGCCTTGATGCCAACGCGCCCGCGCTCTGATAGAAGAAGGCCTCACCATGTCGATGAAGCGCACGAAGTCTCGTTCGGCGGGCGGCCGTGACAAAGACAACGAGACGGATTTCTGGGCGAAGCCGGCCGAGCCCGAGAGGTCCTGGGAAGAGCTCACCGACGGAAAGCCCGATGATGCCTTCGCGCGGTACGTGCTCTCGGAGCGCTACGCGAAGGGTCAGCTCGTCGAGCACGTCAAGTTCGGCAAGGGCGTCGTGACCGACGCCGACGCGTTGCGTGTCGAGATCCTCTTCCAGGAAGGGAAGAAGAAGCTCGGTCACGGGCAGGCGTAGCGATGATCCGCGGCGGCGCCGTCGTCTTGGACGTCAGCGACGTCGCGCAGGCGGTGCGCTTCTACGTCGAGACGCTCGGGATGAAGCTAGTTCGAGAGGCCGCCGACGGGTCGGCCGTGGTCGACGCGGGGGAGGGCTTCCACATCGCGCTCCGCGCGGGGCCCCGAAGCACACCGGCGCTCGTGCACCTCTACCCGAAGGTGCCGATCGCCGAGGCGATCGCGATCTACGAGAACCGAGGCGTCGTCTTCACGGTCGAGCGCACCGCCGCGGAGACCGTCGCGCGCTTCGAGGATCCCGACGGGAACTCCCTCGCGCTCGTCCAGGCGAGCTAGGAGCGCGGGCGCGTCCGGCCCGAGCCGCGGTCGACCTCACTTCGCGGCGGGCAGCGGGATCGCGACGGTCGCCTCGCCCGCCGCGTCCTTGGCAGCGATGAACCCGAGCTCGACCGAGCGCCGCACCGGGACGCAGACGCTGTGGGTCTGCGAATCGCAGACGACGATGTTGATCTCGCCGCCGAGCGTCGCGTTCGGTGCGCCCGCCATCGGACGGACCGTCACGCGGAAGCCGTCCTTCACCGCGCTGCCCGTGGACTTCACGTCGTTCGGCGCGTCCGCCAGCCCGTCGCTTCGATTCCAGCGGACCCGGAACGGAGCGTCGTCGTTGACCGCCGTGCCCGGCGGCGTGATCCACGTCACGCGGACGGTCGTGTCGGCGTCCGCGCGGATGCGGACCTCCGGCACCTCCACCTTCTCGATCGCAGCCGCCACGGCGGCATCAGGCGCCAGCTCCGCGGCGGCGGTCGGGCCCACGGTCGCCGGCGAAGCGTCGGCGCTCGGCGCAGGCTTGCGCTCGCACCCCACGATCGCGCTCGAGAGGACGCCGAGGACGACGAGCCGCGCCACCGCTCCGCGTTCCATCACGCGATCGAAAACCGAGCCGCGCCGCGGTTTGTTCCCGGCCAGATGACGCTCGAGCGCGCTCACGTTCCGATCGGCAGGGTGAGCGAGGGCTTGTCCCACACCCCCGAGTCCTCGGACTCCATCGATCCGCCGCCGTCGTCGTCGGCGTCGCCGAAGAACGCGAGGATCTCGTCGCGGTGGGCGTGCGCGTCGGCTCGCCCCATCTCGACGAGCTGCCGGCAGAAGTGGCCGTCGAAGAGCAGGTAGCTCGCGAGATCGGCCTCGTCGCCGACGCCGATGTCGAGCGCGTTCAAGAGCCGCTTCGTGAGGAACGGATTGCCGGTGAGCTTGCCGCGTCGGACGTGATCGCTCGCGAGCTTGCCCATGTCCTCGGTGGGACGCAGCGTGAACGCGTTCACGAGCCGATACGCCGGCGCGTTGCGCTTCTGCGCCTGCTCCGACATCGCCTCGAGGAAGCCGCTGCCGTAGTGCTTGGTGCCGTCGCGAATGACGTTGTTGAGGCGCGTCAGGAGCTCGAGGTCGACGTCGACGTGATCGAGCAGGAACGCGTTGAGGACCTTGCCGAGGAGGAACGCCGCGCCCGGCGCCTTGAGGTCGCGCGCGCCTTCGTGGGCGCGCACACCCTTGACCTCGCTCGAGCTGCCGATCGCGAAGATGTGCGTGGCGCCGAGCCGGAGCGCCGGCGCGATCGGCGTGTTCTGCCGGAGCCCGCCGTCGAGGTAGAGCTCGTCGTCGATCCGCACCGGCGGGAACAACAGCGGGATCGCCGCGCTCGCGAGCGCGTGGTGCGGGCCGATGTGATCCGACCGGAAGAGCGTGCGCGGGGGCGCCGTCCGCGGGATGTCGACGTCGGGCGCGGTCTGCATGAAGACCACGGTGCGACCGGTCCCGACCTCGGTCGTCGAGACCGTGAGCGCTCGGAGCTGCTTGCGCCGGAGCGCGCGGGCGAGCGCCCGCCAGCTGATCTCGCGCTGGACGAGCTCTGCCATGGGCCGCACGTCGAAGAGCCCGGTGCCTTCTCCTCCGCCGAGGAGCAGCCGCGGGATGCCGACGAACTGGCGCGGCCCGAAGCCGAGCACCCGCGTGATCTGCAGCTCGCTCCAGAGGTGCACGAGCCGGCGCATGCCGAGCACCGGATCGGTCAGGTGCGCCGCGAGATAGCAGGCGTTGATCGCGCCTACGCTCGTGCCGCACAAGATGTCGATCTTCGGCGGCGCCCCTCGCATGCGCGAGAGATCGTCGAAGATGTACCAGAGGACCCCCACCTCGTATGCGCCGCGAGCACCGCCTCCGGAGAGGATCATCGCTGTGCGGCGGCTCGGCCTATTTTTGAGAGCCGTCGTCGTCATGTATCGGGGGTCGATTTTCCTTGGTTTTCGGGTCCCGCCCCAGGCGCGCGCCCCATCGAAGAGTCGGGCCGGAGGGCCCGAGGCGCGGACCTCCCGACCAGTCTAGCGCGTACGACCGAGCCTTGGGCAAGCCGCTGACACGCGCGCCCCGCGTCGACGCGACGGACAAGCTCGATCGCGAGCCGCCAGAGCGCGCCTCCGCGACGCCGGATCAACGTGAGCCGGCGTCGCCCACGCGTCCGCGAGACGACGGGCGGCTGCCGAGCGAGGGCGACGAGTCGTCCGTCCGCCCCGAGCGCTCCGGCATCGGCGTGTCGTCGAACAGCGTCGTGACGAGCGGCCGCTCGGCGAAGCGCCGCTTGAGCCTCGGGTCGCGGATCGTGCCGACGAGCGCCGCAGCGTAGTCGACGGCCTTCTGGCGCGCTTGCGGCGCCTGGGGCGACGCCGCGCGCTTGAGCGCGTCCGCGCAGAGGACGCGGACCTCGAGGCCGTACTCGCAGCCCTGCAGCGCCTCGACCGCGCCCAGCGCCGTCGTCGCGAGGAGCGTCGCGGCGTGGACCTCTCCGGCGTCGACGCGCGCCGCAGCCTCGACCGCCATCGCGTAGAAGTGATACGCGACGAGCGCCTGGTGCTCGGCCGAGCGCCGCGCCGAGAGCGCGTTGTGGATCGCCATCGCCGCGTCGCGCCGGTAGCGCGCGAGCGCCCCGCCGACGACCGCGGCGTGGGTGATGTCGTACGCGTTGCCCGTCGACTGCGTGAGCTGCGAGGCCTCGCGGATGTAGACCTCGGCGCCGTCGACCTCGCCGAGCTCGAGCATGACCTCGGCCGAGACGAGCAGCGTGTCGGCACGCCCGTCCTGATCGCCGTAGCGCTCGTGCGCTTCACGCGCGCGCTTCAGGTAGGCCTGCGCGCGCGGCATGTCGCCGAGGCGCGCGTAGGAGTGGCCGATGTTCGTGAGCGTCTTCGCCAGCTGGAAGCGCCCGCCGATCGACAGGTCGATGCGGATCGACTCGAGGGCGAGGGCGATCGCGTCCTCGTAGCGGCCCTGCACGAACATCGCGTACGCGAGCGCGTTCTTCGCGCGCGCCTCCTGACGCCGCGCGCCCACCTTCCGGAAGACGGCGATCGCCTCGACGTACGCGTCGACGGCCTCGCGCACGCGGCCGACGCGCCGGAGGAGGACGCCGCGCGTCCGGAGGACGTCGGCGCGCATGCGCACCGGGACGGTCGGGTTGACCGTGGGGTTGCAGGCCGCGAGCGCGCGATCGCTCGCCGCGAGCGCCCCCTGCACGTCGCCGATCTCGCGCGCCAGCTCGCTCACGAGGAGCTCCGCCTCGATCTCGAAGCTCGGATACGCCGACGCGTGCGCGAGGCTCGCCGCCTTCTTCGCGACCGGCAGGCCGTGCGCCAGATGCCCCTCGTCGAGGTCGTAGCGAGCGGTGCGCAGGAGCGCGAGGCACGCGGCGCGCGGGGTGGCGATGAGCTTCGCCGTCCGCCGCAGGTGCTCGAGGTGGCGGACGCGCTCCGCCTTCCGGCCGAGCACGCGGAACGTGGCCTCGAGCGCCTCGTAGACCCCGAGCTTCCGCATGTCGCCGGCGGGCAGGTACTGCGCCGCGCGCAGGTAATAGCGGACCGCGAGCTGCGTCTGATAGGCGTTACGCGCGGCGTTCGCGGCCTCGAGATAGAACACGGCGGCGCGCTCGAGCGCGTCGCCCTTCACCAGGTGACGCGCGACGATGGCCGCGGAGACGCCGCGCGCGAGGGACGTCTCGGCGAGATGCTCGCCGAGCGCGCGGTGCATGCGCGAGCGCGTGGTCGAGTCGAGCGTGGCGTAGGCGACGTCGCGCGTGAGCGGATGCCGGAAGTCGAGGACGTCGCCCTTGCGATCGCAGAGCCCGCGCGCGCAGAGCCGCGTGATGGCGTCCTCGCTCGCGCGGAGCGACGAGCGCGTGTTGAGCTTGGCGAGGTCCGCGAGGCCGAGCGGCCCCCCGGCGATCGCGAGCCAGTCCACGATCACGCGCTCGGAGCCCGGCAGCTCGTGGATGCGATCGGCGAGGAGCTGTTCGAGCGTCGAGGGCAGGCCCATCGCGTCGAGCTCGCCGCCGCCCTCGCGCACGAGCGCGTCGCCGCGGATCTCGAGGACGCCGCGCTCGAGCAGCGCGTCGATCATCTCGAGCAGGTAAAACGGGTTGCCGCCCACGCGCGGCATCAGCTCGGCGCAGACCTGACGCACGCCCTCGCGAACGTTGAGGCGCGCCTCGACGAGGCGGATCTGCTCCTCGCTGGAGAGCCCGTGGAGCTCGATGCGGACCTTGCCCTCGAGCAGGTGATGGGTGCGATCGTCGGGGCGCGTGACGAGCACCGCGAGCACCGGCAGCGGGTCCTGCTGCTTCAGGAGCTCGGCGAGGAGATCGAGCGTGGGCTTGTCCGCCCACTGGAGGCCCTCGATGACGAAGACGAGCGGCTGCTCGAGCGCGATCGCCGCCACGAGGTGCCGGACGCCGCTCACGAGGAGCTTCTTCCGGTAGTGCGCGTCCTCGTCCTCGCCGCCCTGCTGCTGCTGCTGGTTCGCGGCGATCTCGGCGAGGCGCGCGACCATCGGGCTCGTCTCGTCGCCGCCGACGGCCGCGCCCGCCCGCGCGATGAGCAGCGCCATGTCCTCGTACGACTCGTCGCCGCTCGCGCCGATCGCGTCGCGCACGAGATCGGCGAGCGTGTTGTACGGCACCTCGATGCGAACCGGAGAGCACTCGGTGCGGACGACGCGCGTGTTCGGCGGCAGCTCGGCGGTGAACGTCGTCACGAGCGCGCTCTTGCCGATGCCGAGCTCGCCGACGACCGCCCGCGTCGTGACCGCGCCGCGCGACGTGCTCTTCGGGCCGTTGACCGCGGCGTGGTAGGCCGCGTGGAGCTCGGCCTTCTCGGCGTCGCGGCCGATGAGGTCGTTCTGCGCGCTCGCTTGCTCCTGCGCCTTCTCTTCGCGCGAGAGGCTCCGCTCGAGCGTGTAGATCCGCATCGTCGGCGGGAGGTTCTGCACCGGCGCGACCTCGGAGCGATACAGGTCGAGCGTCGGCGCGTCATGCCAGCGGAAGTCGCGACGGACCTGCCGATAGACGCCGCCGGCGACCCACGTCGTGGCGATCGGCGTCGCGCGCGACAGCACGTCGGCGAGGTAGGCCACCGGATCGTGCAGCACGTACCGGACGAGATTGCCCTCCGGATCGCGCGTGCCCGAGGCGATGCCGCGGACGATCGAGAGCGACGCGCCCACGGGCGACGGCAGATCGTCCGCGATGCCCTGGATGGCCTCGTGCGTCTCGACCGCGAGCCAGGCGGCGTCGGAGGCGGCCTTCGCCGGCTTCGAGCCGAGCCCCGCGATCGCGCGCGCCTCGAAGTCGCCGGTCCAGACCCAGCGCATGCCGCGCTTGTAGGCCATGTCGCCGAGCATCGCTCGCGACCGCTCGAGCGCGCGCGCGAGCGAGCGTCGCTCGACGTCGTCGAGCGCGACCTCGTCGGCGCCCGGTACGAGCCGGAGCGTGACGATCGCCACGTGGCGCACCTCGCGCGCCTCACCGCGCCTCGACGGCGGACCGGGCGGGCTGCTCTTCGTGCCCGGCGGCGCCGACTGCCCCGGCGCGCGGGCGCCGTCGCCTTGCGCGAGCGCCGCCGGAGCCGCGGCCTGCGTGTGGTGCTCGGGCACGTGCGCCGCCGGCACCTCGCTGCTCTTGAGCGCCGGCCCCGACCGCGGGACGAGCTCGTCGATCGTCTGCTCGAGCGACGACGCGTCGACGAGCACCTGCCTCACCAGCATCGCGCGCGCGACCGCCGCGGCGACGTCGCGCCCCGACGCGAAGCGATCCTCGCGGTTCGGCGCGAGGAGCTTCATGACGATCGTCTCGAGCTCCTCGGGCAGATCGCGCCGGTAGATGCTCGGCGGCTCGATCTTTCCGGAGCGCACGATGTCGAGCAGCGCCTCGCCGCCGAGACCGCCGTGGAGCGGTCGCCCGGTGAGGCACTCCCAGAGGATCACGCCGAGCGAGTAGAGATCGCTCCTGCGATCGACCTTCTCCGCGCGGGCCTGCTCGGGCGACATGTAGCCGAACTTGCCCTTGAGCACGCCGGCTTCGTCGTCGACGAGCCGCGCGCTCGCGATGCCGAAGTCGGCGATCTTGACGACGCCCTCGTACGAGAGGAGCACGTTCTGCGGGGAGACGTCGCGGTGGACGATGTCGAGCGGCGCGCCGCCCTCGTCGCGCTTCTCGTGCGCGTAGTGAAGGCCCTTCGCGGCCTCGGCGATGATCCACGACGCGATCCACGGGGGTATGCGCGTCGCGGTGCTCTTCGCCGCGTTCATGAGGTGGCCGAGGTCGCAGCCCTCGACGTACTCCATCGCGAGGATGTGGCCCTCGTCGCCCTCGTTGGAGAACTCGTAGACCTGGACGACGTTGGGGTGGTTCAGCCGCGTCGCGAGCTGCGCCTCGTCGATGAACATCGACCGGAAGCGACGCGAGGTCGTGTAGGCCGGGAGGATCCGCTTGACGACGACGACCTTGTAGGTGCTCTCCGCGCCGCGCTTCCGGGCGAGGAACACCTCGGCCATGCCGCCCGCGCCGAGCCGGCGCACGATCTCGAACTGTGCGATCTGAGTCGGGATCGGCGTGGCGCTCGACATCGGTGCGTTCGCGGCGATTGTGCCACAGGCTGGGCCGCGGGGCAGGCGCGCCGCAGGGCGTTCGTCACATCGGTCGTGCCGTGTGTGCCGACGCGATGCGACGGCCATGTTCCAAGGCCCCGGTGAGGCTTCCCGGCAGCCGCGCGTCGCTGCGAAGATGCGGCGATGAGCTGGCTGTTCGCCACGGTCTACGATCCCTTCATGCGCAGGACCGAGGAGGCCTGCCTGGCGGAGTGGCGCCGCGATCTGCTGGGGGCCCTGCCGGAGCGGGCCGGCCGGGTGCTCGAGATCGGCGCCGGAACGGGCGCCAACGTCGCGCTCTACCCGCGCACCCTCGAGCGGCTCGTCCTCACCGACGCGGACGAGCACATGCTCGTGCGCCTCCGGCGGCGGCCCGACACGGCGCACGCCGAGATCGTCCGCGCGAGCGCGGGCGCGCTGCCGTTCGAAGACGCCTCGTTCGACGCGGTCGTCTCGACGCTCGTGCTCTGCTCCGTCCCCGATCCGATGGCGGCGCTCGGCGAGATCCGCCGCGTGCTCCGGCCCGGCGGCGCGCTGATCTTCCTCGAGCACGTCGCGGCCGAGGACGCCCCGGCGCGCCTCCGGTGGCAGCGCCGCATCGAGCCCTTGTGGTCACGCCTGGCCGGCAACTGCCACCTGACGCGCGATACCGCCAGCGCCATCGAGCGCGCCGGCTTCACGTTCGAGACGCTGACGCGAGAGAGCATGCGCAAGTCTCTACCGATCGTCCGGCCGACGATCCGCGGCGTCGCTCGCAAGCCGTAGCGTGCCGGCTCCCGTGGCCGACGCCTCAAGTCCGGGGACGCACCCCGGATCCGCGGCCTTCCCCCACATCGGCGGATGTAGGAGGAGCGGGCGCCCTATAGCCCCACGCGCGCGAACGCGAGGACGCGCGCGAACGCGCCCGCCCTGACGGATGGTCCTTCTCGGCGTTCTCGATGCGTGTAAACTGAGAGGGCTCGCCGCGATGCAAAACCAGCTTCCGGCACCTACCGCAGCCGGGTCGTTCCTCAAGACGCCCTTCCCGCACCTCCTGGTCTACGCCCTGGAGCGTCGGCTGACGGGGACGTTCGAGCTCTCGCTCAACGCCGCCTCGGTCGCGAGGATGCTCGTCGTCGGCGGATGCCCGGCGAAGATCCAGACGGCGCAGCCGATCCACTATCTCGGCACCGTGCTGACGGAGCTCGGGATGATCTCGCCCGATCAGCTCCACGCGTCGCTCGCGCGAATGCAGGAGGGGCCGCGCCTCCAGGGGCAAGTCCTGCTCGAGATGGGCGCGATCGACCCCGCGCGCCTCGACGCCGGCCTTCGCTCCCAGGTGGAGCGCAAGGTCGAGCACCTCTTCAGCCTCTCGGGCGACACGACGTTCGCGTACTTCGACGGCCTCGATCTCCTCCAGGCCTACGGCGGACCTCCGACCCCGATCGACCCGTTCCCCGTCCTCTGGCGCGGCGTGCGCGAAACGCCGGCGTGGGAGCACGTCGACGCCACGCTCCGGCGGGTCGGCAGCGCGCTGCTGCGCGCGTCGGCGAGCGCGCAACTCCAGCGCTTCGCGTTTACTCCGCAAGAGCAGCAGGCCGTCGAGCTTCTCCGCCAGCGCCCGGTGCGTGTCGTGGACGTCTCCGGCGTCCTCGGCCCGAGCCTCGGTCAGGTTCTCGTCTACTTCCTGATGATCATGAAGCAGGTGGAGCTGATCGACGCGCAGGCTCAAGCGCCCGCGCCGCCTCCGCAAGCCGCCGCACCGAGCGTCTCCGGCACCGGGCGTCACGCCGCTGCCAACGTCCAGGCGGCGCCCCCGTCGAGCGGGCAGGCGTTCGCGCGCGTCCAGCTCCAGCGGCAGGCCTCGCGTAGCCCGCTGGTCGTCGAGGAGCACGTCGCGGCGTCGGGAGCGAACGACGAGCGCGCGTCGAGCCCGGGGATGAAGGCGCCGGTCAACGCGTTCAGCGCGCAGGCTTCGCCGACGGGCGCGTTCGGCGCGACGCCCGCGATCCCGCCCGAGCCCGTGATCACGGCGCCCGCCGCGAGCCCCGGCGGCTTGATGGACATCGGGTCGATGATCACGCAGACGATCCAGCAGTCGGCGATCCCGCCCGCGATGCCTGCCGCGCAGGCGCCGAGCGTGCCCGCGCCCGCGAGCGTCCCGCAGATCGTGAGCGCGTCGGAGCACCCGGCTTCGTCGGGCTCGATGTCGGTCGCGCCGCCGCCGAGCTCGAGGCAGCTCACCGCGGAGCAGAACGCGCTGAAGACGAAGATCCTCGAGCGCGCCGATCAGATCACGTCGCAGGACTACTTCCAGATGCTGGGCCTCGAGCGGGACGCCGCGCCCGAGGCGGTCCAGAGGGCGTTCATCGGGCTCGCGAAGGTCTGGCACCCGGACCGCCTCCCTCCCGCGCTCGTCGACGCGAAGGACGCGTGCAGCAAGGTCTTCACGCACCTGACCGAGGCCCACGCGACCCTGATGGATCCCGGCAAGCGGCAGGACTACATGATGCTGCTGAAGGACGGCGGCGCCACCCCCGAGGACCAGGCGAAGATCCAGGCGATCCTCGAGGCCGCGACCGAGTTCCAGAAGGCGGAGTTCCTCCTCAAGAGGAGCATGAGCGACCCGCAGGCGTACGAGATCGTCAAGCGGTGCGTCTCGCTCGACGGCGAGCAGGCCGACTACCTCGCGACGCTCGCCTGGCTCGACGCGCAGAAGCCCGAGTGGCTGAGCCGCGAAAAGACGCTCGAGAAGGTCATCCTGCTCGACCGCTGCATCCAGAAGAACGCCAACTGCGAGCGCGCGTACTTCTACCGCGGCATGCTCTACAAGCGCGCCGAAGAGGCGAACAAGGCGCTCAAGGACTTCAAGAAGGCGGCGGAGCTCAACCCGCGCAACCTCGACGCGATGCGCGAGGTCCGCCTCCACAACATGCGCGGCGGCGTGAGCAAGCCGCCGCCCGGCATGGGCGGAGGCGGGGGGAGCAAGCCCGCGCCGCCCGAGACGCTCGGCGGCATTTTCGGAAAGCTGTTCAAGAAGTAGGCGCCGATCAGCCGGGCTGGGCGATGAATCCGGTCAAACGAAACGTTCCGTTCACCGGAACGACGGGGAGGTCGAACGTGCCACCCAGCACGTCGACGAGCGATCCCGGCTGTCGTCGGAACGACGCGTAGCTCGGCAGGACGTCGGCCTCGATGAAGAGGACGCGCGGACCGCCGTAGAAGACGTCCGCCCCACCGGGCAAGAAGCCCCCGACGTCGGCGGGCATCGCCGGCGCGGTCACGCTCTTCGAGCCGGGCGGCACCACGAAGGTCCAGAAGGCGCTGCCGCCCAGCGCATCGGCGTAGCCGATCTGCACGATCCCGCCGTCCGCGCCCGCGGTCGACGGCGAGGTCCAGCCCAGCACGGGGCGGCGCGGGTCCGTCGCGTCGAGCGACGTCGCCGTGATCGGCGGCAGCAGCGTGGCGGCGTCGAGGCTCGCGGTCGCCGCCGGCCCGAGGCGCTTGATGACCTTGCGTGGCGTGCTCGCCGACGAAAAGCCCGTGCTCACCTGGTAGGCGTCGGCGAAGCCGGGCGCCGTCTTGAACGAGTAGGTCGTGCCCTGTCCCGTCTGGGGCGGGTCGGAGTAGCCGACGCCGTCGACGATCTCGGTGAGCTCGCTCGCGAGGAACGCGTCCGCCGGGGGATTCAGGACGGTGAGCTCGAAGGTGCCGGGCACCTGCCAGTCGCCGGTCGCGACGGCCGCCGCGCCGCCGTCGCTCGGAAAGGACTTGCCCTTCGCGAACGCGACGCCGTCGACGGTGCCGCCGGAGGAAAGCGCGAACGCGAGGACGGCCGCCTGCCCGCCGACGCAGCGGGGGTAGAGCGTGAGCGACGCTCCCTCCGCGTCGCCGAGCGCGTTGCACTGGCCCGCCTTGACGACGTACTCGACCGCGTTCCCGAAGGGGCCCGGGAGCGCGACGTCGAGCGTGCCGAGCGGCTCCTGCGCTCCGGGGTCGCGTATCGCGAGCTGATCGCCGGCCTCCACGCCGGTCCACGTGACGATCTCGCGCGCTCCGCGCAGCTCGAGCAGCGCGCTCACCATCGCCGGCGTGCCGGAGCTCGTCGCCTTGCCGTCGGCACCCGTGACCTTCGTCTCGAGGATCGCGCCGGCCGCGTCGTGGAAGACGACGCGAACGCTCGCCTTCGGGCCGTCGCGCCCCGTGATCGTGACCGTGACGGGAAGATCCGTCGCGGTCTCCGGCGCGTTCGCGTCGAAGGGCGGCGGAGGCGTGTAATCGGCGAGGCTCGCGTCGACGAGGGGCAGCGCGCCGCCGCCGCTGCTCGAGTCCTGTTCGCATGCGAAGAGGGCGAAGAGGGCGAGCGGAGCGGGCACGAGGAGGCTGGTGAGCTTGCGCATCCGGGACCCACGATCGGTCCGCGGACGGCGGATGACAAGCCAACGAACGGACGACACGCGGGAGAACGAATGGGCGACGCGGGGGAGAGGGCGGTCCCGAGGGGTGCCGTGAGCCTCTCCCGTGCGAGCGCCCGCCGCCGCGCGCGCCCGCAGGCGTGAAAGATCTGGCCTCGAGCAACAACTGAACGTATGCTCAGTCTCATGAGCGCCACTCCTCCTGCCCTCCAGGCCCTCCTCGATGTCTTCGCGAGCGATCTCGCCGACGTGCGTTTCGGTGACCTCGACGCGACCACGCTCGCCGGCCTCGCGTCCGAGGCGGACGCCGCGGCGGACGCCGTCGTCTCGGCGCAAGTGCTCGTCGACGTCGCGCGCGATCGCCTCCAGGAGCGCCAAGACGCGCTGCTCCAGCAGGCGCAGCGCGCGCTCGCGTACGCGCGGGTCTACGCGGAGTCCGACGTCGCGCTCCGTGCGCGCCTCGACGCGATCGCGCTGCCGCGGCCGGCGCGACGCGCGCGCCCCGACGCCGAGGCGGTCGTGCTCTCGCCCGATCAGACGCCGGCGCGACGCCCGCGCGGACGTCCGCGCAAGACCCCCGCCGTCGCGCCGCTGCTCGAAGGCTTCGCCGCGACCGCGGAGTGACGCGTCACGCGTCGGGCGGATGGCTCGGCGTGGCCGCGCGCATCGGCGCGAGGCTCGTGCGCGTGTCGCCCTCGGCGAGGTAGCCGAAGCGCTCGACGAACTCGGACGGCTTCATGTTCGCCGCCTGCGCGAGGCGCGCGAGCTCGACCCTGTCCTTGAAGTCCTCGGCGCGGAGGCGGAGCATGTAGCTCCGCGCGATCTTGTAGCGGTCGGACTCGACGTCGACCATGCGGACGCGCATGCGGCCCGTTTGCGGGTCCATGATCTTGTCGAACGGCACGGGGACGAAGCGACCGCGCTGGATGCTGATGAGCGCCTGGTCGCCGCCTTCGATCGCGTAGCGCGCCGCGCAGTAGCCGAGGTCGCGCGTGTACTCCATGTCGAAGGGGATCGGATCGGCGCAGCGGAGCTCGTAGCCGATGTTCTTCGAGACGATCGTGCTCTTGATGTGGAGCTGGGCGAGCTCCCGCTGCACGGCGGCCTTCACGATATTGCCGAAGTCGACCTCGGCGATGCGGATGTGGCCGTGCGCGTCGCGCTCGACGCCCTCGAGGCCCTCGATGTCCGCCGTGTCGACGACCTCGACGAGGCCCTCGGCGAGCACCGCGACGCCGTCGGCGCGGCCGTGCGAGAGCCGCTTGATGATCGCCCCTGCGAGCGTGTCGACCACGTCGCGCAGGCGCACGCTGCCGTTGTTCGCGCGCGCGGTGAACTCCTCGGGAACGAGCGTGAGGGTCGCGCCCGCCGCCTTGCCGATGCCGAGCGCGAGGTGCCCGGCCTTCCGGCCCATCGCGACCGTGAAGTACCAGCGCGAGGTCGTCTTCGCGTCGACCATCAGGTTCTTGACGATCTCGACGCCGATGTGGCGCGCGGTCTGGAAGCCGAACGTGTAGACGTCCTGCGGCAGATCGAGATCGTTGTCGATCGTCTTCGGCACGTGGACGACGCGGAGACGTCCCTTCGACGCCTTCGCGAGGCTCGCCGCGCTGAAGCACGTGTCGTCGCCGCCGATCGTGACGAGCATGCCGACGCCGAGGCGGTCGAGCGTGTCGAGGCAACGCGCGAGGAGCTCGGGGCTCTTCGTCGGGTTCGCGCGCGAGATGCCGAGGTGCGAGCCGCCGCGGAAGTGGATGCGACTCGTGTCGGCGATGGAGAGGGCGGAGAAGCGGCTGGTGTCGCCCTCGATGAGCCAGCGGAAGCCGTCCTGAACGCCGATGACCTCGACGCCCGAGAGGCAGGCGCGGATCGTCGCCGCGCCGATCACGCTGTTGATGCCAGGCGCAGGGCCTCCGCCGACGAGGATCGCGAGCTTGTCGTTCGTCATGTGTCTCCGAAGGAGTCCGGCGGGCAGTCTACTAGGGCCGCCACGGGCTCCGCGAGCCCGTGAGTGACGACTCTTTGCGACATAGTAACTCATCCATGAGTTACGTTCCAGCCTCGATCGAAGAGCCGTCCTTGACGCTCGAGGCGCCCGCGGTGCAAATCCCGCCGCGTGAAAACGTCCCTCCTCCAAGACGTGCTCGAGGTCCGCAGCCCCGCGGCCGCCGGCGGTGCGCCCGTCTGCCTCGGCGCGATGAACTTCGGCCGGCGCACCGACGAGGCCGAGTCGAAGCGGATCCTCGCGCGGGCGCTCGAGCTCGGCGTCCGCCACGTCGACACCGCGAACGCGTACGTCGACGGCGCCTCCGAGCGCATCGTCGGCGAGGCGCTCAAGGGCAAGCGCGACGACATCGTCCTCGCGACCAAGTGCGGCTTCGGCCGCGTCGACGGAAAGCCCGAGGGCCTGAGCCCCGCGCGGCTCACCGCGGCGATCGACGAGAGCCTGAGGCGGCTCGCGACCGATCGGGTCGACCTCTACTACCTCCACGTGCCCGATCACGACACGCCGATCGAGGCGACGCTCGACGCCGTCGCCGAGCTCCTCGACAAGAAGAAGATCCTCGCGTGGGGCGTGTCGAACTACGCCGCCTGGCAGGTGCTCGAGATGATGCACCTCGGCTCGACCGAGGCGCTCGCCCGGCGCGGGCTGCCCCGGCCGGTCGTCGCGCAGCAGCTCTACAACGTGCTCATCCGTCAGCTCGACGTCGAGTGGTTCGCCTTCGCGCGGCGCTACCGGGTTCACACGGTGGTCTACAACCCGCTCGCGGGCGGCCTGCTCTCGGGCAAACACGCGCGCGACGGCTCCACGCAGAAGGGCTCGCGCTTCGACCGAAACCGCCTCTACCAAGGCCGCTACTTCACGGACGCGATGTTCGATCGCGTCGACGCGCTCGCGGAGGTCGCGAAGGCCGCGGAGATGAGCCTGGTCGAGCTTTCGTATGCGTGGCTCGCGGGCGCGGAGGGCGTCGACTCGATCCTGCTCGGCCCGGCCAGCGTCGCTCAGCTCGAAGAGGGCGTCCGCGCGTGCGGGCGCACCCTCGCGCCCGACGTCCGCGCGACCGTCGACGCGCTCTACCGGACGTGGACGGGCACCGACACGAAGTACGTCCGCTGATGAGCCCCGACGACGCGGAGCTCGATCGAGCCGTCGCCCACTACCTCGAGCACGGCTGGGCGCGCCTCGGCAAGCTCGCCGACGACGAGACCGTCGCGCGGCTCCGCGCGCGCGCCGACGCGATCATGCTCGGCGAGGTGAGCTACCCCGGCCTCTTCTTCCAGCACGACTCCGAGTCGGGGCGCTACGAGGACCTCGAGTACGGCAAGGGCTGGAAGGGCCCGTCGCTCGCGTACCGCAAGGTCGAGAAGCTCGAGCTCGATCCCTTGTTCTGGGACTGGCTCGCGAGCGACGTCTTCCGTCGCGTCGCGGCTCGGGTCTATCCCGACGCCGACGTCACGCTCTACCGCGCGTTTCTCATGAACAAGCACGCGGGCGGCGGCTCGGACCTGCCGTGGCATCAGGACGGCGGCGACTTCTGGGGGCTCGATCGCGAGCCGACGCTTCAGGTCTGGACCGCGCTCGACGACGCTCCCGTCGGCGGCGGCTGCGTCGAGGTCGCGCCCGGCACGCACAAGGCCGGGCTCGCGACGCCGCTCGGCGGCGTGGTGCCGAAGGACAAGCTCGACCCGGTCGACGCCGAGACGCTCGCGCTTCCGATCCCGGCGGTCGCCGGCGAAGTGCTGCTCATCCACAACCACGTGTGGCACCGCTCCGGCCGCTCGACCACGGGGCATGCGCGGCGCGCGCTCAGCGTTTGTTACATGGATGGCGCCACGGCGTGCCGACGGAGGAAGCGTGCGCCCCGGACTTTTGTCAGGGTTTTCGCGGCTGGCGAGCGCGCATGCTAAATACGAGCAGTGATCCGGGGCCGTGTGCTCGTGATCGACGGGGACGAGTGGGCCGTGACCGCCCTCGTCCGCGCCCTTCAGGAGAAAGGCTATGTCGTCGACGCCTCCGGTGAGGCCGTCGTCGGGTTTCGCAAAGCGAGCGAGACCCTGCCGGACTGCATCGTCCTCAGCCCCGAGCTGCCCGACATCGACGGCGCCTGGGTGGCGCGCAAGGTCCGCACGGAGGCCGGCGCCCTCTCGAAGGTGCCGATCCTGTTCGTCGGAGAGCTGACCGACAGGAGCGTCCACGCGCAAACCCTGAACGCGGGTGCAGATGTCTTCCTCGCGCGCCCGATCACGAACGACGAGATCGTCGCTCAGATCGGCGCGCTCATCGCGATGGCGCGCCGGCTCGACGGCAAGGAAGTGGACGGCTCTCCATCGTCGGCGACGGCTGCGGCGGCCATCCGGGGCGACCTCTCGGCGTTCCCGCTCGCGAGCCTCCTCATGATGTTCGAGATGGAGCGCCGGAGCGGGCTCATCGAGGTCGTGGCGATGAGCGGCAAGCGCGCCTCGCTCACGCTGACCGACGGTCTGTTCGCGAGCACCGAGGTCGCCGGAGCGCCGCGACCCGCGCTCGAGGTGCTCCGCGAGGTGCTCTCCTGGCGCGCGGGGCGGTTCTCCTTCCAGCCGCGCGAGAGCAAGAACCTGCCGGCGCCGCGGGCCTCGGTCGGCGCGCTCGTCCTCGAAGCGATGCGCCTCGAGGACGAAGAGAAGAGCCCGATGCACGAGCTGAGCTCCGAAGACCTCGTCGACGCGGTCGAGAGCGCGGCCGACGGCAAGCGCGCCGAAAAGATCACGGCGCACGACGACAAAGTCATCGTGCGCCCGGATCTCGCGCAGCCTCCGCATCCGAAGGCGGCGTCCTAGTCGTGCTCGCCTTCCTCGACCGAGGTGCGCTCAGTACTGGCTGTTGAACGACGCCGAGTACTCGGTGTAGCGGCCGTCGTTCGACGGCGCGTAGATGCGACCGGTGGAGAGGGCCTGGAGGCAGTGGTTCGTCACGGTCTTCTGGTAGAACGAGAGGTAGCTGCCCGTCGACGGGAGCCAGCTCCCGACCTGCACCGACGCGCCGTCCAGGGTCGGCATCCGGAAGTCCCACGACGGCGTGTTCGACAGCGACGTCGAGCTCCCGAGCGAGAGCGTCGGGTAGTCCTCGAGGCCGAGGTCGATCGCGATCGAGCTCGACGTGACCGAGAGGGTCGCCTTGCCGTTCGAGGGCGTCGTGAGCGAGCGCGCCTCGCTCGTCGTGTAGCGGTTGCTGCTCCACGTCACCTTGTAGAACGGGAGCGACGTCGTCGGCTGCCACGCCTGGCAGCCGGTCTGATCGTGGCAAGCGCGCTGGCGTCCGTCGAGCTGCACCGCGCCGAGCGTCGCCGTGGTCGCGGCGGGCTGGAACTTGGCGAGCGCCTCGCTCTTCGTGATGGGGCTCCCCGTGCACCACGACGGATCGAAGACCGTGTTCGTCGGCGTCGGCGGAGGCGCGGGCGGGGTCGGCGCGTCGTACTTGCCGTAGATCGACGCGGCGACCTCGGTGTACTGCCCGTTGCCCGACGCGTTGTAGATGCGGCCGGTCGAGAGGGCCTGGATGCACGTGCTCGTGATCTTCTTCTGGTAGAAGGAGAGGTAGCTGCCCGTCGACGGCAGCCAGCTCCCGACCTGCACAGACGCGCCGTCCAGGGTCGGCATCCGGAAGTCCCACGACGGCGTGTTCGACAGCGACGTCGAGCTCCCGAGCGAGAGTCCGCCGACGTCGAGCGAGATCGCCGTCGAGCTCGTCGTGATCGAGAGGTCCGCCGTGCCCGTCGCGGGCACCGCGATCGACGTCGGCGAGCTCGTCGTGTAGCGGTTGCTGCTCCAGGTCACCTTGTAGAAGGGAACCTCGGTCGCGTTCTGCCACTCCTGGCAGCCGGTCTGATCCTGACAGAGTCGCGTCTTCGCGCGGAGGCGGACGGGGCCGAGGCTCACCTTGCTCGTGGAGAGCGGGAAGCGCGCGACGAGGTCGGCCTTCGAGAGATCGGCGCCAGTGCACCACGCCGGGTCGAAGACGTCGCCGTCGGGCGTCGGCGGAGGCGGCGGAGGCGGCGGCGGCGGCGGCGGCGCGGGCCGATCGTCGTAGAGGCTGACCTCGAACGTCGAGTTGGCGAGATCGATCTCGCGGAACGCGACGTAGTAGGTGCCCGTCGTGACGAGGGTCTTCTTCACCGTCGCGGTGTTCGTGTTCTCGCCGTTGCCGTCGTCGGTGGCGACGACGCCGAAGCCGGGGCCGAGCAGCCACGCGATCGGCGCGCCGCCGGTCGTCGACTTCACGACGATGCGGACCTGATCGCCCTTCGTGCCCGTCATCTTGAAGGCGCGGTAGCGAAGCGGGTTCGAGTAGCTCGCGGTGCGCGTCTCGCCGTAGGCGATCGTGCCGAGCTGCTGGATCTTCGCGCCGTCGAGGCTGCTCTCGGCGCTCTCGACGGACTCGTCGAGGCTCTCGACACACGCAAGCGGCGACGACAGAGCGAGGATCGCAGCGAGACCGAGGATCTTCTTCATGACAGGCTCCAAGAAAAGCGAGCGCGGCGCGCTCGAGCGACACGGGTTCGACGCACACGCCGGCGGCCGCGCGCCCGGAGGCTCACGCGTCGTCGACGCAAAAAGGGCGGACGCGCTGGATCGCACCGGTGTCGACCGACCGACCGCGACAGGCGACAGTCGTCGGCGATGACAGGCTTCGATCCGGCTCCCCCACCGAGGGACCGTCCGACGTCGTTTACGCCGGGTCGCGGAGAACCTTCCCCAGGGTCTCCTACCTTTCGCCTGAGGTGCGGCCGCCAGCCCTCAGGCCATCCGCCGCTTTGGCTGCACGTGGATGTTCCGACGGAAACATTCTCGTGAAAGCTCTCGATGAATCGTCGGCGAGAAGCTCGCACTTCGCACGCGCCTTTGGCGAGCGGTTGGTCGTGTGCTCATACGTCGCGGGCTCGTCACGCGTTCGCCACGCTCGTTTCGTAAGTAGGCCACGTGTCGCTCGATGCGTGGAATCGAAGGGACGACGAGGATGACGGCCGCGCGAAGCGTCTCGCGGGCTCGTACGCCGCCGCGTTCGTCCTCGTCGCCGGTGTCCTCGTCCTGGGCGTCGCGTTCGGAGATCGCATCAAGAGCCAGGTCCTCGAAGAAGTCACCGAGGTGAAGTTCGTGGCTCCCGAGGCGAAGCCCGAGCCGCCGCCGCCGCCCCCGCCACCACCTCCTCCGCCGCCGAAGGTGAAGGTCAAGGCGGCGACGCAGGGTCCGCCGCCGCCGCTCGGGCCGAAGGTCGACGCGCCTCCGACGGAGATCCCGAAGGAGAAGCCCGCCGAGAGCGATCCGTCCAAGGCGGTCGCCGAGGTGGCCTTCGGCGAGGGCGATCCCAACGGCTGCGTCGGCTGCACCGGCAAGCGGGGCGGAGGCGGCGCCGTCACGCCCGCGCCGACCGCGCCGCCGGCGCCGCCCGCCGCGCCGCCGCGTCCCTATCAGATCGCCGAGGTCACGACGCCGCCCGTCGCGCTCACGAAGAGCATGCCGGCGTACCCCGATGCCGCGCGCAAGCAAGGCGTCGACATGGTCGTGATCGTGAAGTTCGTCGTCACCGAGACCGGGGACGTCGAGCAGATCAAGATCGTCGAAGGTCACCCGACGCTCGACGAGGCCGTCATCGCCGCCGTGAAGACCTGGAGGTTCACTCCGGGGACGCTCGACGGAAAGCCCGTGCGCGTCGTGCGCAAGATGAAGTTCCCGTTCCACCTTCGGACCGCCATCTAGGAGCCGCAGCCATGTCGTTCAGTCCGCTTCACATCTGGGCCAGCATGGGCCTGCCCAGCAAGGTCATCGCGAGCTTCTTGCTCCTCATGGCCGTCATGAGCCTCGCGGTCGTCGTCGAGCGTCACGTGACGCTCCTCCGCTCCGCCTCCGCGACGCGCCGCTTCCTCGGCGCCGTCATCCCCCACCTCTCGGGTCGCAACTACGAGAGCGCGCTGAAGGTCGCGAGCGAGCTCCGCCTGTCGCCGTTCGCCCGCGTCGCGCGGCCGGTGCTCGTCAAGATCACCGGCGAGCGCGAGGGCAAGCTCACGGTCGTCGAGCTCGCGCAGCGCGAGGCCGAGCGCCAGAAGGAGGCGGTCGGCCTCGAGCTCCGTCGCGGCATGGGCGTGCTCGCCTCGGTCGGCTCGATCGCGCCGTTCGTCGGCCTCCTCGGGACCGTCGTCGGCATCATCAGCGCCTTCCAGGGGATCGCGACCACCGGCTCGGGTGGGCTCGGCGCGGTGTCCGCCGGCATCGCCGAGGCGCTGGTCGAGACCGCGCTCGGGCTGTGCGTCGCCATCCCGGCGGTCCTCTTCTTCAACCAGTTGAACACCAAGATCAACGGCATCGAGGCGGAGCTCGGACGCCGTACGGGCGAGCTCCTCGACGAGCTGGAGAACAATCATGGGTATCGCGATTCCGGCAAGATCGAAGTCGCGGCGTGAGCAGAGCACGCCCGACATCAACGTCACGCCGCTCGTCGATGTCGTCCTCGTCCTCCTCATCATCTTCATGGTGATCGCCCCCGCGCTCGAGCACGGCGAGCGCGTGGAGCTCCCAGGAGTCCTCGTGCCCGACAAGACGCAAAAGTCGAAGCTCGATCCGGTCACGGTGACCGTGGCGCAGAGCGGGACGATCTACGTCGAGAAGGAGGCCGTCGAGGCGGCCAGCCTCCCGGCGCGGCTCGCGGCGCTCCACGACGCCGAGCCGGACCGCCGCGTCGTGCTCAAGGGCGACGGCGCGGTCGACTACCAGAAGGTCCGTGATCTCTTCACCGTGGTGCAAGGCGCCGGCTTCTCGGGCGTCTCGCTGATGGTGAGCAAGAAGAAGGTCGCCGGCGCCGAAGAGCCGGACGAGCAGTAGAGCGAGGACGTCATGGGAATGACCGTTGGCGCGGGTGGAAAGAAGGGGCAGGTCGTGCCCCACATGAACGTGACGCCGCTCGTCGACGTCGTGCTCGTGCTGCTCATCATCTTCATGGTCGTCACGCCGCTGCTCTCGAAGCAGTTCTGGCTCGAGCTCCCGAAGCAGGAGGAGACGAAGACCGCGTCGCCCGAGGAGAACAAGTCCGTGGTCCTCACCGTGGGCAAGGACGGGGCGCTGCAGATCAACGGCTCGCCGCTCCTGAAAGACGAGCTCAAGGCCAAGGTCACGCGCTACATGGCCGCGCGGCCCGACAAGGTCGTCTACTTCGACGCCGCCGACGACGCCCCGTACGCCACGACGGTCGAGGCGATGGACCTCGCGCGCCAGGGCGGCGCGAAGACCGTGGCGATCCTCACGAAGAAGGTCGTTCAGTAGGCCGGCTCTCGTCGCTCGCGCGGTACCCGGCTCGCCCTCCGCACCTCGCGCACTGGACATCAGCGCGCTCCGCACCTCCGCATCGCACATCTCGTCGCGCTTCGTACTTCGCGTTCGACGCCCTCGTTCGCTTCGCTCCTTGGGAATTGCCTCATGCGTGCTCGGTCGACGTGTACCCGCAGTCTCCTCGTCCTCTTCGCGGCCGCCCTGTGGTCGGTCCCGTCGTCGGCGCAGCCGCTCCCCGGCGCGGACGACGGCACGCGGACGAAGCCCGCCCCGAAGCGGCCCGCCGAGACGGAGGAGGATGCGCCGGCACCGCCCGGCGAGCCCGCGCCGCCGCGGACGCCCGCGCCGCCGTCCGAGACCGACGTCGAGCCGGAGGTCGAGGACGCCAACGACGAGCCGGATCCGTCGCGCCCTCCGCCGAAAGGCAAGGGCGCGGTCTGGGGCACGGTGAAGAGCCGGGGCTCCGACGAGACGCTCCTCGACGCGATCGTCAGCGTGATCGGCCGGAAGGAGAAGGCGACCACGGACATCGAGGGTCGCTATCGCCTCGAGCTCCCCCCGGGCACCTACCAGATCCGCATCGTCTACGAGCTCCACAAGCCGGCGCGCATGCGGAACGTCGTCGTCCAGGCGGGCCGCCTCAACCGTGTCGACGTCCTGCTCTCGCCGGACGAGACGGCGGTGGAGGAGGTGACCGCGATCGAGGCCGAGGCCGAGCGCGCGAGCGCGGCGACGCAGCTCATGCTGCGCAAGAACGCGGCGCAGGCCTCCGACTCGATCGGCGCGCAGGACATCGCGAAGACGCCGGACCGCAACGCCGCCGAGGCGGTGAAGCGCGTGGTCGGGACCACGGTGGTCGACGGCAAGTACATCTTCGTCCGCGGTCTCGGCGACCGGTACACCAACTCGCTCCTGAACGGCGCCCCGCTGCCGAGCCCGGAGCCGGATCGGCAGGCGGTCCCGCTCGACATGTTCCCGACGCTCGTGCTGAGCGATCTCACGATCTCGAAGACGTTCGTCCCCGACATGCCCGGCGACTTCGCCGGCGGCTCGCTCAACATCCACACGCGGGACCTCCCGAGCCAGTTCCTCTTCCAGGTCACCGGCGGCCTCGGCGCCAACACCCTGTCGACGTTCGGCAACCGCCTCGGCTACGCCGGCGGCGGAACCGACTGGCTCGGCTTCGACGACGGCGGTCGCAGGCTGCCGCCCGAGGTGCCGGGCTCGCGCGTCGTCTCGATCGATCCGCGGACGGGCGAGCGCTACGATCTGACCGCCGCGGGCCGCGCGATCAACCGCCCGATGGGGCTCGAGCGCGAGTTCAATCTCCCGCACGGCACCGTGAGCACCGTCGTCGGCGACTCGTTCAAGCTCGGCGGGCAGCGCGTGCTCGGCTACGTCCTCGGCGGCACCTACTCGCGCCGGTTCCAGAAGCGCACCGACGAGATCCTGCGGCGCTTCGATCCGAACCCCGAGCGGCCGGGCGAGCTCGTGATGCGGAACGACTACCGCGGCGAGACCGGCACCGACACGGTGACCTGGAGCGGGCTCGGCACGGTCAGCTACGCGTTCGACAACGATCACAAGATCGCGCTCACCGGCCTCTACAGCCGCAACGCCGAGAAGGAGGCGCGCCGCGTCGAGGGGCGGAACGACGAGAGCCTGATCCGCGACGAGCGCCTGCGCTACCTCAACCGCGCGCTGATGTACGGCCAGCTCCGCGGCGAGCACCGCTTCCGGAGCCTCGACTCGGCGACGCTCAACTGGTCGCTCCTGCAGTCGCGCGCGACCCTGAACGATCCGGCGCTGCGGCAGACCGCCTACGACTTCGATCAGTCCGCCGGGCGCTACGCGTTCGTCGGCAACGCGCCCACGGCGAGCCAGAACTTCTTCGCGGCGCAGGGCGAGACCACGCGCGGCCTGGTGTTCGACTGGCTTCAGCCACTCGCCAAGTACGACGGGGCGCCGAAGCTCAAGGCCGGCGCGATGCTCACGCTCCGCGGGCGCACGTTCCAGGCGCGGCGCTTCCGCTTCCAGCGCAACAACGCCGCCGACCGGAACCTCTTCTACCAGTCGCCGAGCAACCTGTTCGTCGACGAGAACGTCGGCTCGATGAGCGGCGGCGCGCCGCTCGAGCTCGAGGAGTGGACGCGCCCGACCGACTCGTACGCGGCGCGCTACGACGTCTACGCCGGCTACGTCATGACGGACCTGCCCGTCACCTCGCGGCTCCGGTTCGTCGTCGGCCCGCGCCTCGAGTCGGCGGTCCAGACGATCGACTCGTACGATCCGTTCTCCGGCAGCACCGAGCGGGTGCAGTCGAAGCTCTCGCGGACCGACATCCTGCCGTCCGCGAACGCGATCGTGAAGGTGACCAAGGAGTCGAACGTCCGCCTGTCGGCGACGCGCACCGTCGCGCGCCCGCAGCTCCGCGAGCTCGCGCCGTTCATCTTCACCGAGTACCTCGGCGCGCGCGAGTCGCTCGGCAACCCGGACCTCGACCGCACGTCGATCACGAACCTCGACGCGCGCTTCGAGCTCTTCCCGCGCGTGAGCGAGGTGCTCGCGGTGAGCGCGTTCCACAAGCGCTTCGCCAAGCCGATCGAGACGTACATCATCCCGACGGACAAGGGCGTCGTGTCCTACCAGAACGCGAAGGGCGCGACGAACACCGGGCTCGAGCTCGAGGGGCGCAAGGGGCTCGACTTCATCCGGCCGTGGCTCAGCGAGCTGTCGCTCCTCGCGAACGTGACGTTCGTGCACTCGCGCGTGGAGATCGACCCGGCGTCGCAAGGGATCCAGACGTCGCAGGAGAGGCCGCTCGCCGGTCAGTCGCCGTTCGTCGTGAACACCGCGGTCGACTGGACGCACGACGCGACGAAGACGCGCGCGCGCGTCCTCTACAACGTGCAGGGGCGGCGGATCTCGGAGGTCGGCACGCGCGGCGTCCCCGACGTGTACGAGCAGCCGCGGCACATCGTCGACGTGTCCGTCGCGCAGGGGCTCGGCGAGCACGTGGACCTCAAGCTCACGATCGAGAACCTCTTCGACTCGCCGGTGCGCTTCACGCAGGGTGAGTCGGGCGACGCGCCGCTCGTCCGCGCGTACACGCTCGGCCAGACGTTCTGGCTCCTGGCGACCTACAGCCACTGACGCCGCCCGCGTCGAGTTGCCTGATTGTCACCGGCGCCTCGCGAAGACTTTCGCGTTCGGACGCGGGCCCGACACAGACCGACGGCATAAGTCGAGCGCCGTCGCCGAGAGAGAGAAACCGCGGCTACGTCAAAGGAGCTTGAGATGCGAACTCACGGTCTGGTTGTCCTCACTGCCATCGTCGGTCTGACCACGCTCGGCATCGTCGCCTGCAGCGACGACGGTGAGCTGGGCGGCGCGCCGCCTCCGAGCACGAGCAGCGGCACGAGCGGTACGAGCGGAACGAGCGGCGGAAACGACACGGACGGCGGCTCGAGCAGCGGCGATCCGGCGAACCGCCCGCAGGAGACGGTCGAGGGCGAGATCACGGCGAGCCGCACGCTGAGCGCGGACAAGACCTGGCTCCTCAAGGGCCTGGTCAGCGTGAAGCCGGGCGCGACGCTCACGATCGAGAAGGGCACCGTCATCAAGGGCGACAACGCCTCGAAGGCGATCCTCCTCATCGAGGCCGGCGCGAAGATCGACGCCGTCGGGACGCCCGACGAGCCGATCGTCTTCACGAGCCAGGCGGCCGAGGGGCAGAAGGCGGCCGGCGACTGGGGCGGCGTCATCATCCTCGGAAACGCGCCGATCAACGTGAAGGACGCGAACGGCAACCCGATCCAGCAGAGCATCGAGGGCATCCTCGCGGCCGGCGTCGGCACGAACTCGAAGTACGGCGGCGACAAGCCGGACGAGAGCAGCGGCCGGCTCCAGTACATCCGCATCGAGTACTCGGGCGTCGTCATCGGCGACAACAACGAGGTCAACGGCCTGACCTTCGGCGGCGTCGGCCGCGGCACCGTCGTCGACCACATCCAGATCCGCCAGACCCTCGACGACTGCTTCGAGTTCTTCGGCGGCACCGTCGACGCGAAGTACCTCGCGTGCCAGCACAACGAGGACGACGGCTTCGACTTCGACCTCGGCTACACCGGCCGCCTCCAGTTCCTCGTCCTGCAGCAGGATCCGACGCACGAGGGTGACGACAACGGCTTCGAGAGCGACAACGACGCGCAGGGCACCGGCGCGCTCCCGCTGACGGCGCCCACCGTCTACAACGCGACGGTCTGCGGTAAGAACGTGAGCCTGGCGAAGGAGCAGTACGGGCTCCTCCTCCGCAAGAACACCCGCGGCACGTACCGAAACCTCGTCGTCAGCGGCTTCCAGGCCGCGCTCGACATCCGCGACGGCATCGGCGCGCCGGGCGAGCTGACGATCGCCAACTCGGTCTTCTTCAACAGCAAGGGCGCCGGCTCCTACGTCGTGACCGACCACATCGCGTTCGTCGAGAACGGCTCGACCGCGGGCCAGCCGGACCGCGACGACGACAACGGCCTCGACGAGGTCGCCTGGTTCAAGGGGCAGGCGGGCAACGCCTGGACGGACCCCGGCGTGACGGGCTGCTTCAACGCGAGCGCGCCGGTGTTCGGTCCGACGGCGTCGCTCACCGAGGGCGCCGCCACACCGCCGAACGACGGCTTCTTCGACACGACCGCGAGCTACAAGGGCGCGTTCAAGGACGCGAACGACAAGTGGGCGACCACCGGCAAGTGGGTCGTCTGGGCCGACAAGTGATCGCGACGGCGACCGCCCCGCGGCGCTGAAGGCGCAGGCTTCGCGGACGATCGACAGAGCGGCTCCGTCTCCCGGCGGAGCCGCGCCCCCGGCGCGTCGCGCCCGTCACCGCGTCGGGGCGGCGCTCTTCAGGCAGAGCTCGCTCGAGCGGCACGCGGCGAGGCGGCTGATCGAGTCGATGGGGTTATTGCACTCCTCCTTGTGGATCGCGGAGAGGCAGTCGTTGAGCTCCTTGTTGTCGATCCCGCGCGGACACTCGTTCGTGCCGAGGTCGTCCTTCATGTCCGCCTTCAGCTTCTGAACGCAGGCCTGCTCGCTCACGTGCTTCTTCTCGGCGCCGATGTTCTTGCAGCCCGCCTCGCGCTGGCAGCGCGCCGCGACGATGCGCTCGATCGCGGCGGTGTTCCCGAGGACGCCGGCCCCGGTGACCGTGGTGACGCCGCGCGGCTCGCGCTCGCCGGTGGGGCGGTCTTCGCCGGTGACCGGCGTGCGGTCCTGGCCGACGGTGCGCTCGCGATCGGCGCGGTCGCGGTTGCAGCCGACCGCGGCGAGGATTCCGGCACCGACGCACGCGACCGAAACGAGGTGACGAAGACTGAGCATGAGCAATACCTCCGCGGGGCAGCGTGCAACCGCGGTGCCCTCGCGAGCGCGAGCGACGGCAAGCGCGCGTGCCGCAACGGCAAATCGCGCCGGCGGGGCGGCGGCGATCACGGGAGCCTCGGGCTCACCGCCCGGCCTTCCCGCCCCGGTCGAACGCCGGGCGCGCACACGCGCGGCGACCGCGCGCCGCGAGGGCGCGACGATCCCGCGAGGCCTACGGTCCCACGCCCGCGAGGCAGAGCTTGCTCGCGCGGCATTCCTCGAGCCGCTCGAACACGCTGACCGGATCGAAGCAGCCCGCGGCGTCGATCGACGCGACACATCGGGTGAGCTGGGCCTCGTCGATACCTCGCGGGCACGCCTCCGCGTTGAGCTTGCGCGCCATGTCCCAGGCGTAGAGGCCGCGGCACGTCTCGAGGCTCTCGTGTCGGCGCGAGGGGCCGACGTGATCGCAGGAGACCTCGCGACGGCAGCGCGCGTCGGCGACGCGCTCGCTCGCGTTCTTGGCCATCGAAGCGACGTCGGCGCTCTGCGTGGTCGCCGTCGAGGCCGCGCCCGCGCGGTCACGGTCCGCGCGGTCCCGCTTGCAGCCGGCCGTCGCGACGAGGAGCACCCCGAGGCAGACGACGGGAACCGATCGACCGAGGCTCACCATGACGAACACCTCCGCGCTCGGCGTTGCAACGGAGATGCCTCGAGCACGTCGCGGCGCAGGCCTTCGGACGTGGGGGCGCAGTCGCTCCAAGCGCCGCACGCCGCGGCCGGTCGCCGCCCGCCCGCCGCAGCGCTCCGCGGCGCTCAGACCTTCTCGGTGCGCGTCGAGCCCAGGAGACCCGCGGGTCGCACGAGGAGCACCACGATGAGGACGAGAAAGACGAGGACGTCGACGCCGCCGGAGTAGTCGGTGAGCTTCACGAGCTCGCCGATGACGCCGATGAGGAGGCCACCGAGCATCGCGCCGGTGATGCTGCCGATGCCGCCGAGCACGGCGGCGACGAACGCGCGGGTGCCGATGACGACGCCCATCGTCGGGTAGACCTGGGACTGATCGAGGCAGAAGAGCACCGCGCCCAGCGCCGCGAGCGATGACCCGAGCGCGAACGTCATCGAGATGACCCGCGAGGTGCGGACGCCCATCAGCCGAGCGGCCTCCTCGTTCGCGCTGAGCGCGCGCATCGCCTTGCCGAACCACGTGCGCTTCACGATCAGCTCGAGCCCGGCCATCACCGCGACCGCGGCCACGAGGATGAGCGCGCGCGAGCTCGAGATCGCGCCCAAGCCGGGGACCTCGACCTCGCCCGTCAGCACCTGCGGGTACGGACGGAAGCGCGCCGTGAAGAGTAGCTGCGCCAGGTTCTGGAGCAGCACCGACATGCCGAGCGCCGTGACGAGCGGCGTGACGCGGACGAGCGCGCCCTTGCCGCGGCCGCGGAGCGGCTTGTACGCGACGCGCTCGACGCCGATGCCGAGCGCGGAGGCGGCGAGCATCGCGAGGATCGTCGCGGCCGCCGTCGCGACGAGCGGGTGCCCGCGGAGGGCGCCGAAGACGCCGGCGAAGACCGAGCTGGCCGCCGTGGGCGAGACGATTCCGTTGACGGACGAGAGGTCGCCGATGAGCAGCGCGAGGAACACGAGGCCGAAGTAGGCGGCCATCATGAACACTTCGCTGTGGGCGAAGTTGATGAGCTTCAGCACGCCGTAGACCATCGTGTAGCCCAGGGCGACGAGGGCGATCATCGCGCCCTGGGTGATGCCGGTGAAGATCGCCTCGAGGATGTTCACGAGCGGCTCACTCGGCGAGGATCTGCGTGGCGTAGACGAACTTCTTGTCCTGGATGCGGACGACGACGATCGGCTTGTTCGCGTTGTGGTCCTTGTCCATCGTCATCGTGCCGGTCGCCCCCTTGAAGTCCTTCGTCGCGGCCAGCGCGTCGCGGATCGACGCCGGCGTCGTCTCGGGCGCCCGCTCGATCGCGTCGAACAGGAGCTTCGCCGCGTCGTAGCCCTGCGCCGTGAGGCTGGTCGGCTCGTGCTCGTACTTCGCCGTGAAGGCGGTCACGAACTTCTTCGAGTTCTCCCACGGCACGTCCGGCGCGTAGTGGTTCGTGAAGTGCGCGCCCTCGAGCTCGGCGCCGGCGCCGGCGACCAGGTTCGACGAGTCCCAGCCGTCGCCGCCGACGAACATCGAGCCGGGGATGCCGACCTCGCGTGCCTGACGCGCGATGAGCACCATCTCGTTGTAGTAGTTGGGCACGAAGAGCACGTCCGGGTTCGCCGCCTTGAGCTCCGAGAGGTACGTGCGGAAGTTCGTCTCGCCCTTCTGGTAGCCCTTGTCGATGACGATCTCGCCGCCGAGCTTCTTGAACTCGTCGCGGAAGGCGCGCGCGAGGCCCGAGGAGTAGGAGTCTTGCGCGGCGAAGAAGACGCCGACCCTCTTCTTCCCGAGGTCGTTCCAGATGAAGCGAGCGCCGACGGCGCCCTGCTGATCGTCGGTGAAGCACGAGCGGAAGACCCACCGGCGGTTCTTCGTGACCTCGACCGCGGTCGACGACGGCGTGACCATCGGGACCTTGCTCGTGTTGGCGATGAGCCCGCCCGCGAGCGAGCGGCTCGACGCGACCTCGCCGAGGAGCGCGACGACCTTGTTGCGATCGATGAGCTGGCGGACCTTCTGCACCGCCTCGTGCGTCGTGGACTTGTCGTCCTCGTAGATGACGCGGATCCGCTTGCCCTTCACGCCGCCGGCCGCGTTCGTCTCCTCGACCGCGAGCTCGATGCCCTCGCGCGTGTCGGTGCCGAAGGTGGAGTCCGCCCCCGAGAGCGAGAGGTAAGCGCCGACCTTGATCTCGTTCGGGTCGTCCTTCTCGCAGCCGGCGACCAGCAGCGCGGCGAGCGCGACGCCGAGGCCGAAGACCCGCCGGGACACCATCACCGCCGCATATCACGGCACCCCGAAGGCGTCACCCGAGCGGCCCGCGCGCGGCTGGTGGCCCCCAGCCCAGGGCGAACGTGTTGGTACCGAGGTCCGTGACGGATGAGGCCGCGGCCGCCGCGGCGGGGAGCGACGTGCCGCGTGCTACATTCGAGCCAATGACCGCAGTGCCCACGACGTTCACCGAGGCGGAGTACCTCGCGCTCGAACGCGTGAGCGATCGAAAGCACGAGTTCATCGCGGGCGTGATCGTCGCGATGGCCGGCGCCCGGCCTGCGCACAACGCGCTCGCGAGCAACCTGGCGGCTGCGCTCGTGCTGCTCACTCGAGATCGCGGGTGCCTCACGCTGAGCAGCGATCAGCGCGTCCACGTTCCGGCGACGAAGCTCTACACGTATCCGGACGTGACCGTGGCGTGCGGACCGCGACGCTACGACGACGCCGATCCGCCGTCCCTCCTGAATCCGACGCTGATCGTCGAGGTGACGTCCGACACGACCGAAGACTTCGACCGTGGCAAGAAGTTCCTCCACTACCAGAGCATCGTCGAGCTCCGCGACTACCTCATCGTGTCCCATCGGGAGCGGCGCATCGATCACTTTCGGCGCGAGGGCGACGGCCAATGGCGGTTGACCACCCACGTGCGGGACGACGCCGTCGTCGACTTGCCGGAGCACGGAGGCGGCGTCTCCCTCGCCGACGTCTACGCGGGCGTCGATCTCGACGAAGGACGACGCCCCGACCGCTGACGGCGCGGTCGACGGCTCGACTCGGCGATACGTCCGCGCGCGACGGGTAGCGATCGGGCCCCGCGAAGAGGCCTCAGCGACGCGGACGGCGCCGCGCGCTCAGTGTCAGTGGGCGCTCGGAGCCGCGGGGAGCTGTCCGCCTGCGTCCCAGAGCGCGTAGACGGCGCCCCACCCCATCGCCAGGAGGCCGAGGAACGCGACCCAGACGAAGAGGTCGACCTTCTTCAAGGCGCGGCGGCTGGTGGCGAGGCCCCAGCCCATCGCGAACGTGTTGATGCCGTTCGCGAGGTGGTACGAGACCCCGAGGACGCCGAGCGTGTAGACGAGCAGCGTCGGCAGGTGGTGGTGCATCTCGTGCGCGATGTCGGTGAACGCCTCGGGCCGGCCCGTCGTGAGGCGGGGCCGCAGCATGGCGAGCCAGAGGTGGGCGCCGAGGAAGAGCAGGAGGCCGATCGCCGAGAGGCGCTGCAGCAGGTACCGGAGGTTGCCGAAGTACCGGTAGCGGTCGATGTTCGGCCGGACGGTCCGGAGGCGGCCGATGCCCCAGATCGTGTGGAGCGCGAGCGGCAGCAGCGCGATGAGCGACGACGCGAAGAACGCGAGCGGGTGCGAGTATTCCGTGACGCTCGACTGCCACGCCTCGGCGCCCTTGAAGGCGGCCAGGTTGTTCCAGAGGTGGTTCACCGTCCACACGCTCAGCGGCGCGACGGCGAGGAACGACCCAAGGCGGGATCGGATGAACGACGTGTCGACGGGTCGGCTCGTGCTTGCAGCGGACGACATTCCAGGATGGGGTTTAGGGGACAGGCCCCTCATTTGACAAGCTTTGTCGCGCACGCAGCGCCGGGAGCGGGCGCTTTTTCGGTCGCTCCGGCGCGCGCCGACGGTCGAGCGCGACCGCACGGCGATCCCGCGCGCCTCGCGCGCCGCCTCGCGCGTCGTCGCCGGCGGGAGCTCTGGTAGGTTTCGCTTGATGGTTCGCCGAAGCGACGCTCGATGCGCATCGATTCCTGGGTCGCGGCGCGCCGCGACCCGCGCGAGCGTGCGATGGGCTCGGTGAAGCGTCCGCCAGGCGACGAGCCGCCGGACGACGAGCCGCCGGCGTCCGAGCCGCCGACGTCCGATGCGCCGGCCTCCGAGCCGCCGCCCTCCGAGCCGCCGGCGTCCGAGGCGCCGCTGCCGCCGCTGCCGCTGAAGCCGACTCCCGTGGCTCGCACCGCGGAGCGGGCGCGAAACCGGCGCCGAACGGCGCTCATCGTGCTCGCGCCGATCGTCGCGGTCGCGACCATGATGCTCGGCCTGCGCGTCGGGGCCGGAAACGTGGTGCACGCCGCGAGCGTCTTCGCCGCGCCGCCGGGGAAGCCCGCGAGCCCCGACGCGCCCGTGCCGTTCGCGTGGCAGGTGCTCACGTACCTCGAGGATCGCGGCACGCGCGAGACACTCGGCGTCAGCGACCTCACGGTGATCGCGCGCAGCAAAGGCCACGAGTCACGCTGGTCGGGCGCGAGCAACGCCGACGGCGTCGCCGAGCCCTCGCTCGCGCTCCCTGGGCTCGCGCCGAACGATCCGGTCGAGATCGAGGTACGCGCCGCGGGAGACGCCGAGCCGCTCGCGCGCGGCTTCGTCGACTGGCAGAGCCCGGCGTGGGCGCGCGAGCCGACGGACGACGGGGCGCGTGCGGCCGTGCGTCCCTCGAAGCGCGAGGGCGCGATCGCGCTCGACGTTCTCGTCGAAGGCGAGCGCCTCGTCGTCGGTGAAGCCACTCCGCTCTGGGCACACGTCGGGGCGCCCGGCGGCGACGCGTCGCGCGTCACGCTCACGCTCACGCCCGAGGCGGGGCTTCGCCTCGACGAGGACACGGCGAAGATCGGCTGCGACGGATGGGCGGAGATCGCGGCCGTCGCCGACGGGCACGTCGCCGGCATCCAGATCGACGCGAAGGATCCCGACGGTCGCCACGGGACGTGGTTCGGCGCGCTGCCGGTGGCGCCGGGCGCGTTCTTCGTCGGCGCGCCGCGCTTCGTTCGCGCGGGGACGAAGGAGACCGCGGTCCTCGTCGCGCCGAACCCGCGCACCGTCGTGTACGCCGAGGTCGACGACGAGCGCGGCCGCGTCTTCGCCGCCGCGCTCCCGCTCGCCGTCGAGCCTGGCGATCCGGTCCCGCGCGCGCGCTTCGCGATGCCCGCCCTCGCGCCCGGCCTGCACTGGATCGTCGTCTCGGGAGAGCCGCGCGGCGCCGAGCGGCTGGCGGGGGCGGCGATCGCGAAGCCGTTCCTCGTCGGCGACGCGCCCGGCGTGCGCCCGGACGAGGCGTGCAGCATCGGTCCCTGGCTGGCGAAGCGCCCGGCGACGGGCTTCCCGCGCTGGCTCGCGCTCGACGGCATGGCCACGCGCGGCGCGGCGAACCGCGCGAGCCATCGGCTCGGCCTGTTCATCGGCCTGCTCGCGCTCTTCGCCGCGGCGGTGCTCGAGGTCCTGCTCCTCACGGCGGCCGCGCGCGAGGCGCGCGCCATCATGCTGCTCGCCGATCTCGACGAGCCCGCGGCCGCGCGCGAGCGCGTCACCGCGAAGCCGCCCGGCGGCGGCCTCGCGATCGCGCTCCTCGTCGCGGTGCTCGGCTTCGCGCTCCTCGCCGTGCTGATGCTCACGAAGGGCTGACGCGTCCGCGCGCGACGCGGCCCGGCGACGCGCCTCGACATGCGAGGCGACGCGACGCGGCCCGACCGACGCGCCCCGACCCGCGCGACGCGGCTCAGCCGAGCAGCGTCTTCGCGTCGGCGTCGAGCGCCGCGTCTTGCACGAGATCGACGCCGTTGCGCCAGAACCGGCGCGCCGCGGCGGCCGGCTTGGCGTCGTCGCCGAACCTCTTCGAGCGCGTGGCCTCGCGCACGAGGAGCGCGAGCTCGAGGGCGCGGCCGAGCGTGAGCGCGAGCCGCCGCGCGCCCGCCTCGACGCCCGTAGGACCGCCCGACTCGAGCGTCTTCATCAGCCACGCGCCGGCGTGCTCGGTCGCGCGGACCGCCGCCTCCGCCGCGTCCTTCAGCGAAACGTCCGCGCCCTCGACGCACGCGCGCACCTCTCGGACGAGCGGCTCGAGGCTCCCGCCCTTCGCGAGGACGCGGAGCAGATCGAGCGACAGGACGTTGGTCGTGCCCTCCCAGATCGGCAGCACTTGCGCGTCGCGGAGCATGCGCGGCAGCCCGGTGTCCTCGATGTAGCCGGCGCCGCCGAACGCCTCGAGGCACTCGCTCGCCACGGCGACGGCCTGCTTTCCGGTGACGAGCTTGACGATCGGCGTGAGGAGCCGAAGGAGCGCGGCCTCGTGCTCGTCGAGCTCACCGGCCTCTTCCTTCCCGAGGAGCTCGACGGCGCGGAACGCGATGAGCATCGCGCCCTGGTACTCCGCCTCGATCGCCGCGAGCGTGTCGACGTGGAGCGCCTTGTCCGCGAGCGGCGCGCCGAACGCGACGCGCCGGCGCGCGTAGTCCTTCGCGAGCGCGAGGCCGCGGCGCATCCCGGCGACGGCGCAGACCGCGTTCCAGGTGCGCGTGATCGTCAACATCGGCGTGATGTTCTTGATCCCGTCCTTGAGCCCGATGACCGGGATCGCCCGCGCGCCGTCGAGCGTGAGCTCCGCGGTCGGGACCATACGCGTCCCGAGCTTGTCCTTCAGCCGGTTGACGCCGATGCCGTTCATCGTGCCGTCGGGGTTGCGAACCTCGACGTAGAAGAGCGCGAGCCCGCTGCCGCCGGGAGGGTTGCCCTCGGGGCGACCGAGCGTCAGCGCCATCTGCGAGGTGGTCGCCGAGCTGAACCACTTCGTGCCGTGGAGCGTGAAGACGCCGTCCTCGCCGGGGACCGGCCGCGCGACGGTCTCGCTGATCGCGACGTCGCTCCCGCCGGTGCGCTCGGTCATCCACTGCCCGCTCGTCCACGCGGTCGCCGCATCACGGCTCGTCAGCCGCGGCAGGGCGCGCTCGATGAGCTTCTGGTTCTTGGTGACGAGGAGCGTCTTCGCCGCGCCGTCCGTCATCGCGAGCGGGCACGAGTAGACGTGCCACGACGGCTCGACGAGGTAGACGAGCGCGAACTGGTGGACACGAGACAGCGCGCCGCTCTTCTTCTCGTACGCGGTCGCGACGATGCCCTTCTCGGCGGTGATGCGCTGAGCCTTCTTCCAGAGCGGCGTGATCTCGATGTGGTCGACGCGGTGGCCCCAGGCGTTCCACTGGTCGAGGCGCGGCTCGTCGCGGTAGGTCGCGAGCGACTCGCGGTACAGCTCCCCCCCGGAGAGCTCGCCGAGGTCCGAGAGCTCCGGCTCGATGCGGGCGAGCGCCTCGGCGGGGAAGGTGTTCCTCAGGTAGCGCCGGAGGACGTCGTCGCCGAGGTAGGTGTTTCCGAGCTCAGGGGGGGACTGGAAGAACGGCACGCCGAGACCGTAGCAAAATTGGGCTCCGAGGACGTCCCCGCGGAAGCTGCCCTCCGCTCCGCGAGCGAGCGCCGCGACCCGCTCGATTGTTCAACGATTTCCGATCCAAAGCCCCTCTCCGGCGTCGAGACGCCGCGCGCGCGAAGGCGCCGCCGCGGCCCGTAGCGGGAGGGCCGCGCGGCTGCTACTACCCGAAAGACCTCGTCGATCGTCGTGGGGGAAGACGACAGAACATGCATCCGAGGCTCCAGGTCCGTCGTCGCATTCTTGAGCCGTCCGGCGCGCCTCCGGGCACTGGGGGGATCTTCTCTTGATGCCGGTCCGCACGCCCCTCCCCTCGAACACGCCCGAGGCGCGCACGTCCGTCGTGCGCGAGCTCCATCCGCACGCCGCGGGCCGAGCGGTGGGGATGACCGACGCGCTCCTCGTCGGAGAGATCCGCAGCGGGTCCACGACGGCGGCAGGGACGCTCTTCGATCGCTATCATGGCCACGTCGAACGTCTGATCTGGAGCTTGCTCGGCCCCGAGTCGGAGGCCGAAGACGTCCTTCACGAGATCTTCGTCCGCGCGCTCGAAGGCATCGACAGCGTCGAAGATCCCTCGCGCCTCAAGAGCTGGCTGACAGGCATCACCGTGTACACTGCACGCGAATGGATTCGCCGTCGAACGCGCCGCAAGTGGCTCCGCTTCGTCGACGAGCTGCCCGAGCCGCCGATCGTCGCCGCGAGCGAAGAGGTCAGCCAGGCGACGCGCTGCACCTTCGACGTCCTCTCCGCGATGACGGAGGGCGACCGCGTCTTCTTCAGCCTTCGTTTCATCGAAGGCATGGAGCTCTCCGAGGTCGCGCTCGCCTGCGACGTGAGCCTCTCGACGGCGAAGCGGCGCCTCAAGGACGCAGAGCGGCACTTCGTCGCGCGCGCGAAGCGGCACGAGGTGCTCCGCTCGTGGCTCGACGAGGGGCGCTGGGCGATCGAGGGAGGTGAGCCATGAAGCGGCTCGCCGAGCTCGGCGCCGAGGTCTCCTCCTCGCTGGAGGCCGCGCGCGCCAAGTCGGACGCTCGGTCGCGCGTCCGCGACAAGCTCGTCGCCCGCCAGGTCCCGCGCCTCCGCGCGGAGTGGCGCGGGCAAGACCGCGCGCGCCAGGACCGCCGCTTCGCGGTCGTCGCGGGCCTCACGCTCGCCGCGACCGTGGCGCTCACCGCGTTCTTCGCGTGGCCGAGAGAGCGCCCCGAGCCGCCGCGCGCCGAGCAAGCTTCCGCGCCGAACCTCTCCTTCGTCGTCGGTGAAGGCGCGAGCGAGGAGCGCGGCGCGACCGGCGCCTTCATCGCGGCGCCCGAGTCGACCGAGACGCCCCTCACGTTCTCGGACGGCAGCACGCTTCGCCTCGCTCCGGCCGCGAAGCTTCGCGTCGCCGAGCTCGCCCGCGACGGCGCACGCGTGCTCGTCGAGAGCGGCACGGTGCACGTCTCGGTCGTTCATCGAGACGACACACGTTGGGCGATCGAGGCCGGGCCGTTCGAGGTCCGGGTCACGGGGACCCAGTTCGACGTCGTCTACGATCCCGCGTCGACCGGACTCGTCGTCCGGATGCGCGAGGGCTCGGTGTTCGTGCGCGGCTGCGGGCTCCTCGGCGACGAGGGTCGACGGCTGCTCGCCGGCGAGCAGCTCCAGGTGTCGTGCAAGGACAAGGCGATGAGCCTCTCGGCCGCGGACGCTCCCGATCCGGCGGGCGCGCCCGATCCCGCGAGCGCGTCCGAGCCGGCGAGCGCGTCCGATCCCGCAGGCGCGCCTCCGACCGGGGCCGCGTCTCCGACCGCGGGCGCTGTCGCGACGCCGCACGAGCCCCCCGCGGCCGTTCCCTCGACGACGCCCCCGGCAGCCCGCGGCCCGCGCGCCGTCATCGGCCTCGCGCGGAAGGGCGCTCACTCCGAGGCGTTGATGGCGGCGGAGGCGAACAACTTCGGCGCCACGTGCGAGGCGCTCGACGGCCCCGAGCTGCTCGTCCTCGCGGACGCCGCTCGCTACGCCGGCCGCTTCGATCGCGCGAACGAGGCGCTCGAGGTCGCGCGGCGCCGCTTCGCCGGAACCGACGCCGCCGCGACGGCGTCCTTCGAGCTCGGCCGCATCGCGATGGACGTCCGGCGCGAGCTCTCGGTCGCGGGCGATCACTTCGAGACGTACCTCCGCGAACGTCCGAACGGCAGCCTCGCGCGCGAAGCGCTCGGACGCGCCCTCGAAGCGCGGAGCCGCGCGGGAGACAGCGCGCGGGCGGAGCGGCTCGCGGTGCGCTACCTCGCGGCCTACCCCGACGGCCCGCACGCCAAGCTCGCGCGGAAGCTGAGCTCCCGCGACGAGGACCCCAAGCCGTGATGCCGCGCGCTCTCGCGCTCGCCGCGGTCGTGTCGCTCGCGACGGCGGGCTGGACCTCCGCGGCCCACGCCGCTCCACCGCGGCGCGTCGTCGTCGCGGGACCGGACGAAGACACGATCGCGAACCGCGTCCACAAGGAGCTCGCGGCGCTCGGGTTCGAGCCGCTCCGCGTCGGCGCGCTCGACGGCTGCTCGAGGAGCGCGGTCATCCTCGCGGCCGGAGACGCATCGGCGATCGCGGCCACGTGCTCCGATGGCGATCAGGTCGGCGTCTGGATCGCCGACGGCGACGGCTTCCGGCTGCGCGACGTCGTGGTCGTTCGCGAGGAGGGCGCGACGGGCCGGGAGACCACCGCCGTGCGGGCCGCCGAGGTCACGCGCGCGACGATCGCGGCCTACGAGGCCGAAGAAGAGGCGCGCGTGAACGCGCCGCCGCCCGCGCCTCCGCCGCCCCCCGCGCCTTCGGGCCGAGAGACGTTCGATCGCCCGCCGAAGACCCCGCCGCCGGCGGCGCCTGGGCCGAACCGCGCACCGATGCTCCTCGCGAGCGCCGGCGTCTCGTCGCTCGTCGGCATCGACGCGAGCGCGCTCGCGTTCTCCGGTCAGGCGGAGGTCGGCGTCTTCCGTCACCTCACCGCGGCGGCGCGCATCGAGTACCCCGTCGAGAGCTCGGCGGTCGGCGGCGGGAGCTCGCTCGCGGTGGCGCCCGCGTTCGCCGGCGCGGGAGTCGGCATCCCGATTGCGAGCCCCGAGGCGTTCATCATCCCGCGCTTCGGCGGAGGGCTCGGCGTCGCGTGGATCCGCGCGACGCGGCCGGAGACGCCTCAGGACATCGCGTTCATCAGCGGCCGCCCGCAGGCGGAGACCTCGGACAGCGCCGCCTCGCTCGCCCTGTACGCCAGCGCGGGTCTCTCGATGCGCATCTACAAGCCGCTCCGCTTGACCGTCGACGGCGTGTTCGGCTCGACGACGAGCCGACTCGTCGCCCGCGATCAGGGCACCCACGTCGCGTACTGGGGTGCGCCTTTCGGCGCGCTCTCTCTTCGCCTGGAGCTGATGTTTCGATGAGCCGCATCCGGCACCTCCTCGGCACCGTCTGGACCGCGGTGGGCGTCGCGCTCGTCGCCGCGTGCGGGGACGTCTACGCCGATCCCGATCCCGATCTGGCCGCGCCGGCCTTCGACGCTGGCGCGACCGAGGCCGGCGTCTTCTTCCCTGGAGACATGCGGCCCGATTGCCCAGCGACGCGACCGCGCGAGAACAGCACCTGCCCGATCGTGGGCACCACGTGCGAGTACGGAACGAGCGCGGACCGCCAGTGCAACACCGTCCTCGTTTGCGAGGGCAGCATGCTCGGCGGGGGATGGGCGGCGCGGCCGAACGACTCCTGCTTCGCGGCCGTCTGCCCCTCCGGCGCGGAGGTGGCGACCCTCGACGGCAAGCCGTGCGCGCTCGACGCCGACGGAGGCCCCGTCACCGACAACGACGAGGCCGTGTGCAACATGACGGACGGCACCTGCGCCTGCACGACCGGGCGCGACGGCGCGACGAGGCACGACCGCAGGTGGGTCTGCGTGCGGCCGGTCTCCGATTGCCCGCCGAGCCGTCCGCGACAGGGCGAGCCGTGCAACGGTGGGCTCTGGTGCGACTACGGGAGCTGCACGTCGAAACGAGGGGCGGTGATGGAGTGTACGTCGGGCGTGTGGCTCACGGGAGGCGCGCCGTGTCCGTGACGCGCGCGGGTTCGCTCGGCGCGCTCGGCCTGCTCTTCGCGGGCCTCGCGCTCTCCGCCGCGTGCGCGAGCTCGCGGCAGTTCGGGTTCTCCGATAGCGTCGGCTTCGGAGAGGCGCCCTCACCGGACATGCCGACCTCCCGGGAATTCAACTCTCCCTGCCCAGGGTTCGACCCACCGCTCGAAGGCGCCGACTGCACGGTGTCCCTGAACAACCTGGCGACGGCCTGGGACGGGCAGTGCGAGTACGGACACGATCTCGAACGCCGCTGCAACGACGTCTTCACGTGCTCGCAGTTCTGGCAACGCAGCACGCGAAGCGACTGCTGGGGCCGCTGCCCCGATACGATCGCCGAGATCACCCCCGGCGCGCCGTGCGACGCCATCGCGGTCGGGTGCAGCTATCTCGAAGGGACCTGCGCGTGCGTCATGGACCTCGACGACGCCGAGGACGCCGGGCCCGGCGGCGCGGCTCACTGGCGCTGCGTGCCGCCCCCAGGAAACGGCTGTCCGGCGCAGCGACCGAGCCTCGGGAGCGACTGCGTCCGCCCGATGACCTGCGACTACGGGGCGTGTGCGCTCGGTCGTGACCTGGTCTACGCTTGTCCTGGGCAGGGGAGCTGGATCCAGGGCGACTTCCCGGAGTCTTGCCCCTAGCGGGGCCGGGAAAAAGTGAGCCGCCGAGAGGCGGAGGCGTCACTCTCGAGTGGTTGGTGGGGCCGGCGATCGGTCGCGACGAGAACGAACGAGTCCGGGACCGAGACGGGAGCAAAACATGACGACGGCGAAGCAGACGTGGAACATCGGGGGCTCCTGGGCTCGCACGGCGCGGACGCGCCACCTCCTCCTCGGCATCCCGCTCGTCATCGCGGCGTGCACGAGCGCCCGTGACAACCCGACCCCGACCCCGACCCCGAATGGCACCGGAGCGCCGCTGGGACCGCAACCCGAGTTCGGCTCGCTCGTCGAGCAGCCCGAGTCGCCGCCCCCGATCAGCGGCGGCACGCTCGCGATCGATCGCAAGAACGGCCTCGCCGTCGCCGCCGACTCGGATCGCGACCGCATCTACGTGGTCGATCTCCCGAGCCGCACCGTTCGTCACGTCATCCCGCTCGCGCATCGGAGCGAGCCCGGACGCGTGGCGCTCGACGCCTCGGGCCGCGCGCACGTGCTCCTCCGCAACACGGGCGAAGTCGCGACCGTCGATCTCGCGACCGGCAGCGTCACGCTTCGCGCGGCCTGCACCGCGCCGCGCGGCATCACGTTCGACGCGACCAAGGACGTCCTCTACGTCGCGTGCGCGACCGGAGATCTGTTGACCTTCCCCGCAGCGAGCGGGCCCGCGACCGGGCGCTCGGTCCTGGGCCGCGATCTCCGCGACGTCATCCTCATCGGCGGACGCCTCACGGCGACGCGCTTCCGGACCGCGGAGCTCCTCAGCGTGAGCTCCGACGGCACGACCTCGCACACCCGCTCGCTCGTCGGGTCGAACCTCGCGTGGCGCGCGGTCGCGGCGCCGGTCGATCCGTCGGACGACGGGCAGCGCGAAGAGGCCGCCGTGATCGCGCAGGAGCCGGCGCCCGAGCCGGTGAGCCCGGAGCCGGGCGGCTACGGCAGCACGAGCTCGGGGCTCGGGTTCGGCACCTGCAACACGGCGGTGGGCGTCGTGAGCACGCGCCTCTGGCTCGTCGACGCCGAGCGTGACCGCGGCGCGGTCCGCATTCCTTCGGCCGTGCTCCCGGTCGACGTCGCCACGAACGGCCGCGAGTTCGCGGTCGTCGCCGCCGGCAACGCGTTCACGCCGAGCCTGCCTCAGCTCTTCATCGTGCACCGCGATCAGCTCTCGGCCGGCATCCAGGAGTGCGTGAGCATGGTCCAGGGCAACGTCCCCGGCCAGGCGGTCGCCGCGGACTTCGACGAGAAGGACGAGCTCGTCGTGCAGACACGCGAGCCCGCCGCGCTCCACATCATGAGCGACGACCGGCGTCGCCCGTGGAAGACCATCGTGCTGTCCACCGACAGCCGCCAGGACACCGGTCACGCGATCTTCCACGCGAACGCCGGCGGCAACATCGCGTGCGCCTCGTGCCACGCCGAGGGCTCCGACGACGGCCACACGTGGCAGTTCATCAACATGGGGCCGCGCCGCACCCCGTCGCTCCTCGGCACCACGCTGAACACCGAGCCGTTCCACTGGGACGGCGACATGAAGGACCTCGCGACGCTCGTCGATCACGTCTTCGTCGAGCGCATGGGCGGACCGAGGATCGACAAGGAGCAGGTCGGCACCCTCGGTCACTACCTCTTCACCCTGCCCGCGCCGCCCAAGCTCCGCCACCCGGCCGAGGTCCCCGCGCAAGGCAAGCTCCTCTTCGAGCAGCGCTGCGCGAGCTGCCACTCCGGCGCGCTCCTCACGAACAACCAGTCCGTCGACGTCGGCACCGGCGGCGTCTTCCAGGTCCCGTCCCTCGTCGGCATCGGCTGGCGCGCCCCGTTCATCCACACCGGCTGCGCGACCACCCTGTTCGACCGCTTCGATCCCGCGTGCGGCGGCGACAAGCACGGCGACACCGCCAACCTGACCCGGGCGCAGATCGCCGACATCGTCTCGTACGTCGAGTCGCTCTGACCGCTCCTGCCCGCTTCCGTGACGCGCGTCAGCTGGCGCGCGTCACGGATCGCCGCGCGTGAGACCCGCGAGCACGTACCCCTGCTTGGGACCGCGATCGTAGAGGTGCACGTCGAGCGGCCCCTTCGCCGCGGCGCTCCGGATCGTGACGGTGACGTACGCGGGCCGATCGTCGGCCGCCACGTGCGGCAGCGTCATGCACACGCTGCCTTCGGCGCCGACGTCGACGCCTAGCGCGGGCGCGCCGCGGTCGCTCTTCATGGCGGCTTGGTAGCGATATTCGGCGTCCGGAAGCACCGCGCGTCGGCGGGCGAGGTCCGTCGCGCAGAGCCTGTTCGCGCCCTCGACGCGCAGGTCGGAGAGCGGCGAGAGCCGCGTGAGGTATCGCTCGAGGATCTTGCGGAGGCGCCGCTCGAGGACCTCGGTGAGAAAGTCCTCAGCCTCGGGCTTCGTGAACTTCCCGAGGCCCACGATCGCCCGGAGGTCCGCGCGATCGAAGCGCGAGAGGATGCGCGCCATCCAGGCGTTGTCGTGCTCGGTCGCGCGGCTGAACGCGGGGTTCGGGTACTCGTTGCGCCAGCGCTCGGGATCGAACTCCTCCCAGTGGAAGTAGCCGAACATCTCCATGCCCGGCGTGAGCTTCTTCCGCTCCCAGGGCCGCTCGATCGCGCCGAACGTGATGAAGTCCGTGCCGATGTCGACGAAGTCGAGCAGATACGAGTCGCCCATGCGCCGCGAGACGCCGTCCCAGTCCCAGAGGCTCCCGAGGCAGTCGCTCGTGTCGAGGTAGTAGTGCTTCACCCAGCCGGGCGACGACTCGGGGTTCGCCTTGTCGACCGCCATCCACGAGTCCATGCTGTTCTGCTCGCGCGCGTCGAAGTGGTGCAGCCACGCGGCGACGAGCCGACCGCCGCGGAGATCGCGCCTGTCCTCGTGCGGGATGACGTCGTTCGGATCGTCTTCGCGCGTGCCCTCGTACTTGAACGGGCCGAGGAGGTAGCCGCCGAGCCACGCGCTCGCCTGGAAGCGGCGCTCTTCGCCGCGCTTGCCCGCCTCGCGGATCACCTTCTCGAGCGCGGCCTTGTCGAAGGGACGCGTGACGCCGTCGTTCGCCGTGACCGTGAGACCGGGCTTGAGCTCGAAGAGCTTCGGATCGACGTAGAGGACCTGCTCGCACGACGTGTTGAAGCCGACGGCGTGGTAGAGCGCGGTGCCGATCGCGGCGGCGGCGCTCGGGCGCTCCGGCTCCTTCAAGAAGTCGGTCTTGAACATGTACTTCTTCTTGCCGCCGATCTTCACGCGGAAGCCGGGAGAAGCCCCGTTCGGCTTTCCCTGATCGATGACGTAGTCCCCCTCCTTCGCCGCGCGCGGGTCGAGCATGTCCTCGACCTTGCAGGCGCCGCGGACGAGCTCTTCGACCGTGGGCCTTTTCTTGCCGATGCGGTTGGTGAACCACGCCGAGTCGGGGACCTCGTCGAACGCGTTGACGTTGCGCGCCTCACGAGGCGGGTCGACGGCGAAGATCTTCGAGATCGGACGGAAGAACGAGTTGTCGGCCGCGTCCCAGGCGAGCGGCGAGATGTACGGCTCGGGCGCGCACGAGACGTGGTTCGCGTCCTTGTCGCTCGGGCGCTTCACGCACGCGACGCTCACCGGATCGAGGTCGGTGTCGCGCGTGAACGGCTCGCGCATCGGAAAGCTCCGCGGCGTCGCCGCGCAGCCCAGGGCGATCGAGCCGAGGACCACGGTGGCCTGGGCGCGGAGGATCGTCGAGCGCATCGGCGCGATCTCAGGCGCCGACGACGAGCTTGCGGACGCCGCTCTCGAACAGGATGACAGCCTTGCCGGGCTCCGCCCCCGTCACGACGCCGACGCCGAACTTCGGGTGGTCGACGAGCTCGCCGCGCTCGAACCGCTCCGTCGCGGCGTACTTGCGGCGCGGCTTGTCCTTGTCGGCCGTCGCGGCCCTCCAGTCGCTCGCCGGCGACGGCGGCGGCGCCGGCGAGGCGCGAACGCCGAGCGGCTTGCCGTCCTCGGTGCGCTCGTGGAGCTCCTTGACGACCTCACGTTCGAAGCGCCGGAGGCGCAGCCCCGCGCGGTCCCGCTCGTCGCGCTTCGGATCGCCTTCTTCCGAACCGATCTTCGCGCGAAGCTCGGCGAGGGTCTTCGCGTCGTCGCCTTTCGCGCCCGCGACGACGGCGCCCGCGAACGTCACGAGGTCACGGACGTGCGGGTGAAGCGCATCGGTCGCGCCGACGAGCACGAGCCCCACCTTCTTGAGGAAGTACGCCGCGGTGAAGACGCCGGCCTCGGCCTTCGGGCCGTCGGCCTGCTTGCGCGTCTCGCCGAGCTCGGCATACGCGTTGAGCAGGAGGAAGCGCGGATCGTCGGGGTAGCGCTCGTGGAGGATCGCCCAGGCCTCTTCGGGCGTGAGGCCGCCGTCGCCGCGCGACCAGATGGCCCAGGCGATCGCGCGATCCGGCGAGTCCGGCGTGACGTCGGCGCTCTCTTCCTCGAGATCCTCGAACATCCGAGGCGCATCCTACGGCCATGCCGGCGCCGTTCAAGGTCTACGTCAGCGGATCGTCGCCCCGAAGCGCTTGGCGCCGAAGGCGGGCGTGAGGGTCGTGGCCAGCGCCTTGCCTTTGAAGACGCCGATCGCGCTGCCATCCGCGCGTGTCGCAGCCCATACGGCAGGGCCCGGACGGCCCGGAAAGACGGTGGTGAGCCGCGCGCCGAACGCCGTGTCGAGGTGCGAGACCGCGACCTTACCCGCGGCGTCGAGCGCGAGCACGTCGATGCCGGCGTCCGAGGACCCGACGACGAGCTCGTCACGCCCGTCCGCGTCGACGTCGCCCGCGGTGACGCTCGACGCAAACCCCGCCGAAGGAGACGCCGGCGTCCAGCAGATCGGGCGCATCGCGTCGAGCGAATCGCTCCCGCGCACCAAGCAGACCGCGGGGCTTCCGTTCACCGTGGTCACGAAGGCGACGTCACCGAGGCCGTCGCCGTCGAAGTCTCCCGACGCGAACGCGCGCGCCGGCTTGGTGGCGGGTCCGTCCGGCGCCTTCGGGATCCGCAGCGTGAGCTGGCGTGGCGCGGCTCCCTGGAAGACGATGAGGCCGATGTCACCCTCCGGCGCCTCGAGGGCGAGATCGGCGAAGCCGTCGGCGTCACGGTCGAAGGCCCCCGCGACGGAGAACGGCTGGGTCTGCTCCGGCGGCGCGCCGCCGTCGGCGCTCCAAAAGGGATCGACCTGGATCACGTAGTTCAGCGCGCCGAGCCCCGACGCCGTCCCGTACGCCGCGACGCCGAAGCGCTTCGTCGTCACGGCGACGTCTCCCCACCCGTCGCGATCGAGGTCGCCGAGCGCGGCGAGGTTCGGCGACGAGTCGAGCGGCGGGAGGTTCGGCAGCGAGCTCCGATCGAGGTCGAGCCCGTCCCTCGCGGTGGCCGAGCCCGGCACGGTGACGAGCACCGGCGTCGGCGTGACCGTGCCGTAGACGTCGGCGAAGACGAGATCGGAGAGCCCGTCGCCGTCGATGTCGATCGCGGCGATCGGCGGATCGGGAGAGTCCAGGATGACGCCCGCGACGGGCCGATCGCCGTGCGCCGTGACGAACGACGTCGAGTCGTCGTTGTTCGCGAGGAGCGCGACGAGCTCGATGAACGACGCGCCGGGAGCCGAGTCGTACTCGACCGTAACCAGCAGATCGCTCCGCCCGTCACCGTTGAGGTCGACCAGCGAGCCGCTCGACGCGTCTTTCTTCGCCGGCCCGCCCCGCACGAGCAGCGCCCAGGTCGGGCCGGGCTTCGTGCCGAACGACTCCGGCGTCCGGCTCACGAGGCGCCAGAACCAGAGTCCGGGCGCGAGGTCCTCGTCGAGGGCGAGGGTCGTACCGGCCGCGTCGATCGACTTCGTCTCACCGTCACACGCGCGCGTGCGGCAGAGCTCGACGCGCGCCCCCGTCGTGCTGGAGGCGAGCTGCCACTCGAAGCGCGGGCGCGTGCCGTCGATCCACGAGAGCGAGAGCGGCGCGATCGGTCGCGGCGGAGGCAGCTCGGTGTCCGGGCGGAGGTCGATCGGCGGCGCGTCGCCGTCGGGCCCGGCGTCCGGCGGCGCGCCGCCGACGAGGCCGTCGAAGTTGTCCGGGACGCCGCACGCGAGGAACGAGCCGCTCGCCGTCCACGCGAGCGCGAGCGCTGCGAGCGAGACGACGGTGGTTCGGAGGACGGCGGCGCGCATGCGGGACACCTCGAGAATACGAGGTCTGGCGCCCGCCGTCAGGTGCAGCGCGTCACCGGATCGAGACGCCGACGCTCATGATGGTCTCATCCTTCGAGACGTCGATCTTCTGCGTCATCTCGGTGCCGGTGAAGATGTTGATCGACTTCGCGTCGGCGCCGTAGACGGCCCACTTCGCCTTCGTCGGGCGGCCCGGATGGATCATGGCGACGCGCGAGCCGAAGCTGCCGGGGATCGCGGTCGCCGTGAACGACGTGCTGTCGCTCGTGAACCCGGCGCCATGGTGCGTGAGGACGACGATGCCCGAGGCGCTCGCGACGAGGATCTCGTCCTTGCCGTCGCCGTCGAGATCGCCGGCGGCGAGGCTCACGCCGAAGCCCTCGACCGCCGCGGCGTCGGGCGCGGGCTTGCCCTCTCCCCACCAGGCGTCGGGGCCCCAGCAGGAGCGCATCGTCATCGAGTCGCTGTTGGCCGAGTACGCGCACACGGCCGGCTTTCCGTCGACGACGGTGCTGAACGCCACGTCCGTCACGCCGTCGCCGTCGAAATCGCCGGAGGTCAGCGCGGTCGCGCGCGCGGGCACGCTCATCACGGCGCCGAACGTCGGGCTCGTGAGCGCGCCGAAGCGGTCGACCGTGCCGCGCGCGTAGCGGATCGGCGAGCTCGAGTCGGAGGACGCGATGGCGACGTCGGAGATGCCGTCGCCGTCGAGGTCGCATCCGCCGGCGAGCGGCGCCACGCCGAGCGCGGGGTTCTGCTGCGCGAAGACCGTCATCGTGCTCGCGCCCATCGGGCTGCCGAGCCACGCGAAGCCGAGGTCGAGGAACGACGAGGCGAGGTCGCCGTAGCCGTCTCCGTTCACGTCGCCGGCCGCCTCGAGGTGGGGGAGCGTCGTGAAGATCGGAGCCGCGAGCCACCCCTGCGCGCGATCCTTGTCCGTGCTGAACCCGCCTGGACCGCCGTGGACGACGATGACGGCTCCGCGCTTCTCGGCGGCGTTCTCCGGGTTCGTCGCGACGTCCGAGAACGCCGTGTCGCTGTAGCCGTCGCCGTCGACGTCGATCGCTCCGGCGAGCGCCGGGTCCGGCTGGGCGACCCACTCGCCGACCGCCGTCTTCTCGTCGAAGAGGTTGTACTTGCCGCCCGGCTGGCCGAGCAGGGTGACGAGGAACGCCTCGACCGGATCCTCGGGCTTCTCGCCGAAGGCCATGATGACGACGCTGAGGTCCGGCTCGCCGTTGCCGTCGAGATCGAGGATGCCGCCGTTGGGCGCGTCGGACGCGCCGGCGAGGCCGGGCCCGCGGACGAGCACCTCCCAGACGGGGCTCGGTAGCGCGCCCTCGGAGTCGCTGCCTCGGCCCTTCAGGCGCCAGAACCAGATGCCCGCGTCGACGGCCTCGGGCAAGACGAGCTCGCTCCCCGTCGCGGGGAAGCGCCGGACCTCGGCGCCGAAGTCGCGCGTGCGCGAGAGCTCGACGATCGCGCCGGTCGTGCCCTTGGCGAGCGCCCAGCGGAAGCGGGGCTTGGCGGTGTTGACCCACGTGACCGAGAGCGGCGAGAGCGGACGCGGCGCCGGCAGCGTCGGGTCGACGACGACGTCGCCCGCGTGCGGAGCGCCGATGGTGTCGTTCGGCGGCGCGTCGGGCGCGCCCCCGGTCAGGTTGTCGAAGGTCGACGGCGCGCAGGCCGCCACGGACGCGGTCATCGCGAGCACGGATGCACGGACGACGCGCGCCAGGATGGTCACTTGAGTCGGGCCTTCACGAGCTGGAAGTACCGGTGCGCGACGCCGCTCGCGCGGGCGGCCTGCGTGACGTTGCCGTTGTGGCGCGCGAGGACGCGCTCGACGTAGCGGCGCTCGAACTCGGAGACGACGCGCTCGCGGGCGGCCGGGAACGGCAGGTCTTCCTCGATGACCGCGGTGAGGAAGTCGAGGCCCTGCTGCTTCGCCTCGTCCGATCGGTACGTCGGGCCGAGCTCGCCCATCGTCATGCGCGCGAGGACGGCGCTGCGGAGCTCGCGCACGTTGCCCGGCCATGGATAGTGCTCGAAGCGCGGGAGGAAGTCCTCCGGCAGCTCGGTCGCGGCGCCGCCCGAGGCGGCCCCCTGCGTCATCGAGGGCGCGAGCTCCTGCCAGAAGTGGCGCGCGAGCCCGGCGACGTCGCCCTCGCGATCGCGAAGCGCGGGGAGCTCGATGCGGCCGGCGGCAAGGAGGAAGAAGAGGTCGTCGTCGAAGCGCCCCTGGGCGACGTCGCGATCGAGATCGCGACGCGTGGCGGCGACGATGCGGACGTCGCGCACCTTGCCCATGGTCTCGCGGAGCGTGGCCTGCACGTCGCGCGGGAGGTTTCCGATCTCGTCGATGAAGAGCACGCCGCCGCGCGCCTGCTCGAAGAGGCCGCCGGCGCCGAAGAGGCGCTCGGCGAGCTCGGCGACGGGGATCGTGCTCGACTCGAGCGTGATGAACGGGCCGTCCGTGCGCCCGCTCGCGCGGTGGAGCTCCTCCGCGACGAGCTCCTTGCCCGTGCCCGCCTCGCCCTCGAGCAGCGCGGGGCGATCGCTCCCCGCGAGCTGTGCGAGCGCCGGGTAGAGCCGCTTCATGGCGGCCGACTCACCGATGACGCGGCCGAACGACGAGGTCTGTCCGAGATCGGCGGCGCGCGCCTCGCCGCGCTTCACCGAGAGCACCGAGGAGCCGATGCGAATGGCCTCGCCGCCCTGCAGCGCGGCCTCCTTCACGAGCACGCCGTTCACGGTCGTGCCGTTCGTCGATCCGAGGTCGAGGACGACGAGCTTCGTGTCGGTCACCGTCAGCGCCGCGTGGCGACGCGACACCTCGCGATCGGTCAGGCGAATCGTGCACACCGGGCTCTGCCCGAGCAGCGCGCGTGTCGGCCCGGTCGCGTCGAGCGACGTGACGAGCCCGGCGTCCGGTCCCTCCACGACGGTGATCACGAACGCGGAGCCCGCGGTGGGCGGACGCGAGAAACGCGTGCGCCGGACAGTGGCCATCTCTCCAGGTTTCGTCATGGTCGGCACGCTCATCGTAACCTACCTCCGCGAGCCCACGACATACGTAACGGCGGCGACGACGAGGGCGCCGATCCCGACTCCGAGCGACACGTTTCGGAGGACGAGCCGGTCGCTGAGGGCATCGCGGTCGGACTGGGAGCAGCGGGGCGCGCACGTGTTTCCGAGCTCGTTCGCGCGCTCGGTCATGTTGACGTGCATCAGGAACGCGCCGCCGAGCGCGAGCGCGCCCGTGACCGCGAAGGCGACCGGCACGACCGGGAACCGCGAGCCCTCGCCCTTGACCTCCGGGGCCTCGGCGCGGGGTACGCCGAAGCTGCCGGTGACGAGGCGGTTCTTCTCGCCCTCGCGCGCGACGAGCTTCACCTCGACCGCGCCGCTGCCGGGACGCTCGAAGCGCGCCACGTGAGGCCCCGGATCGACCGGGATCGCGCGGCCGTCGAGGCCGCCGGTGAGCCGCTCGCCGTCGAGGATCGCCCTGGCGTCCGTCGCGTCCTTGCCGTCGACGCTCGCCGAGAGGACCAGCGTCGGGAGCGCCTCGTCGACCTCGCGGAGGCCCTTCGAGCAGTCGTCGCGGATCATGTCGGGACACGCCTCGTGCGAGCACGTGACGTAGCTCGCGCGCGACTCGAGGAGCTTGCGGCCGGCGCGCGACGCCTGAGCCTTGTCGAGCGCCGCGATGCAGGCAGCCTTGTCGGGCGCGCTCGAGGTCGGCGCGGCGCTCGACGCCGGCGCAGCGCTCGACGCGGGAGCGCCGGCCGCGGGCTCTTCGGTGGCGATGCCGCCGTGGGCGCTCGCGGAGAGGAAGACGAGCACACACGCCGACGCGGCCGAGACGGCGCCGGAGCTCAGACGCATTCGACCTTGTAGTGTTTGTGACCGTCCGCGTCGATCGTGTACGGGATCTTGCAGTTCGACTTCGTGTCGGGCGCGGCGGCCGGCGGGGCCGCGAGCT
>JAHBWC010000042.1 GCA_019637225.1 Labilithrix sp. | reverse complement strand
CCAGCGTGCGCTCGCGCGCGTCGTCCGACGGACCGCTCGCGCGGAGCGCAGAGACGAGCCGCGCGAACTCGGGATCGCGGGTGGCGAGGCGCTCGTCGTCGTCCGGCTTCATCGCGCACCTCGTGAGGCGTTGCGGTGCCGCGCGAAGCGGGTGAGAAACTCCTCCCTCGCGCGACGCAGCCGCGACGCGACCGTGCCTGCCGGCAGCTCCGTGAGCTCGGCGATTCGTTGCATCGTGAGTCCTTCGATCTCGTAGAGGACGAACACCTCGCGCTGCCCTTCGTCGAGCTCGTCGAGGAGGCGAAGCGCGAGCGTGCACGCCTCCTTGTCGTCCAGGTGCTGCTCGGGCGTCGGAGCGGGGTCGCGCTGGACGCTCGCGTCGCTCTCGGCCGGCTCGCGCGGCGCGTCCCGCCACGCCTTGCGACGCGCCGCCTGCGCGACCTTGAACGCCGTGCCGAAGAGGAACGAGCGCTCACGGCCGAGCTCGATCTCGTCACGCCGGCGCGCGGCGACCAGGAAGACGTCCTGCGCGGCGTCGTCGAGCAAGCTCTGCGGTACGCCGAGGTGCCGGAGGAAGCGCCAGACGTCTGCGAAGTGCTGCGAGGCGAGCGCCCGCAGCCGGTCGTCCGCGCCTTCGGTCGCCGGGCGGGCCGTCACGGCACCCTCGTCGGAGGCCGCGCTCTCCGCGGGCGCGAGGAGTGACGAACACGCAGACATTTCCCATGGATGTTTCGATGCCGTGCGTTGATCAAAAAATCTTCACCGCCGGTTCGTCGAGGCCCTGCGCTTCAGAATCGCACGCCGGTCGAGAGTCCGAAGGTCACGCCGAGCCGCGGGGCCCTCGAGACCAGAGCGCGATCCGTGAGCTCGAAGCGATTGCGCGTCACGGGGACGACGGCGGCGGCCGCCGCGCCCACGAACCACGGGCCTGCCGGCGTCCAGGCGAGCCGGGTCGAGGCGCCCACGTCGAGCCAGAGGTTCGAGGTGCGCCGGGCGTCGAAGCTTCCGCTCGCGTCGGCGCGGAGGACGCCGGCGTCGCCCTCGAGGCAAGGCACGACCTCGAGCCGCCCATCGCGGCTCGCGATGCGCGCAGGGCAGAGGCGCAGCAGGCCGGCCGTCCACGTGAACGTCGTGACGACCGACGACGACGTGAGCTCCTTCGGGATGCCCTGCCGGAGCCCCAGGGCGAACGAGGGGCGGAGCCATCGCGGCGCGCGCCGGGGGGCCGTCGCCGCGCCTCGGGAGAACGGCTCGACCTCGATCGCGAGGCCGACGACGGGCAGGAGACCGGCGACCACCGCCGACGTCAGCTCCGCCCGCGCTTCGAGCGACAGTCGAGGGAGCCGGCGACGCGGGGCGGCGGGCGAGGGGGAGCGGCGCTCGGGCCTCGGGGAGGTCCGGGGCGCCGGTGGCTCGGCGGTCGTGGCGGTCTCGCCCGGCGCCGGCGGCGCGACCTCGGGCGCGTCGTCGTCGCCGCCGCCGAACACGCGCGGATCGATCGCGACCGCGACCGCGACCGCCATCGCGCGCGCGACCGTCGCGCAGTCGGGGCCGGCGATCTCGCGGCGCGCGCTCGGCGTCGCGTCGCCCTGCGGGATCTCGAGCGTCCCGACGACCCTGCCGTCGCGCGGCTCGAGCGTCACGCGGAGGCGACGGCCGGGCTCGTCCCCTTCGGCCGCGGTCCATCGCGAAGTGTAGACGCGCACGTTGTCCGCGAACGCCTCGTAGCGCGGGCAGCGCTCGTCCGCGTCGTACGCGACGTGGACGCGCTCGTGCTCCACGGGCGTGGCCGTCGCGCGCGGTGTCTGCGCCGTCGCGCGCGACGCGACGGCGAGCGCGGCGAAGAGCACCCCGCTGGCGGCGCGCCGCCGACTCCGAGGCGTCGAGACGAGCGAGGCGTGGATGGGCGGCATCGGAGGGCGACGAGCCTGACGAGGGGCTCCCCCCACCGTACTCGCTCGCGCCGTCTCACGCATGCCGCGCGAGCCGGCGGACGAGCGCGAGCGATCCGTCGCCCGCGCATCGGCGCGCGCGACCCGTTGACGGCGCCGATGAATCGCAATACGGCAATCGTGTGTTGGTGCTCATGGCTTCGGCCATGGGCTGAAAAGGGAACCCGGCGAACATCCGGGGCTGCCCCGCAGCGGTAATCGAGAACGAACGCCACGTAGCGCACTGGTCCTCCGGGGCTGGGAAGCGGTGGCAAGTCGAAGGCCAACGTCTACGCCGCTTCGTACGTCGAGCAGAGCGGCTCCCTCGCGAAGGGGGCGGCGCTGATCGCGGAGGCGATCGCGCGCGCGGACGACGTCGAGGGTCTTTCGGTCTTCACCGATCCCGAGGGGGACCTCTGGCTCGCGGTCACGACCGCGACGGAGGGCTTCTACCTGGAGCTCCGACAGCGGCCGTGAGCCGCCCGTCCCACGAGGCCCCGCCGCCCTGGAGCCTCGTGGGATCGCCACGGACCACGATGATCTCCGGGACTCTGGGCCGTCACGTCATGTAGATCCCGCCGTTGACCTGGATGGTCTGTCCCGTGACGTACGGGTTCTCGGCGATCGCCACGACGATGCGTGCGACCTCCTCGGCCGTCCCGAGGCGGCCGACGGGGATGCGGTCGGTCTGGATGTTGGCGTTGCCGGCGATCATCTCCGTCTCGATGAGCGCCGGCGCGATCGCGTTCGCGGTGATCCCCTCGCGCGCGAGGAGCGACGCGTAGCTGTGGACGAGGCCCTCGAGCCCGGCCTTCGACGCCGCGTAGTGCGGACCGACGACCCCGCCGACGCGGGCGGCGGTCGACGAGAGGTAGAGCAGGCGTCCCCAACGTCGTGCGCGCATCTCGGGCAGCACGGCGGAGGTGACGATGAAGGGCGCGCGCAGATTGACCGCGAAGGTCGCGTCCCAGGTCGCGAGGTGGAGCGACTCGAGCGGCATCGGGCGCGCGATCCCGGCGTTGTTGACGAGGATGTCGACCGGGCCGAGCTCCCGGCGCACGGTGGCCACCATGTCGGCGACGTCGTCGGGGACGGCGACGTCGCCGCGCACCGAGATCGCCTCGCCCCCGAGCTTGGCGATCGCGTCGACGACGTCTTCCGCCTCGCGCTGGTCGGTCCGGTAGTTCACCGCCACCGCCGCCCCCGCCTCCGCGAGAGCGAGCGCGATGCTCCTGCCGATCCCGCGACCGCCCCCCGTCACCAGCGCCATCTTGCCTACGAACGGCCGGCTCACGACGAGCACCTCACCGAAACACCTTACCGTGCTTGCAGGCGTTCGTCCTGCTGGAACCCGAGGCGGCGTAGCTCTGCCGCGCACGGCCCGCGCAGCGCGCGGAACGAGCCGGCCGAGCCCACGGCGTCAGGGGACCCGGCGCGTTCCGCGCGCGCGGAGCTCCGTCTTCAGGACCTTGCCGTAGTGGTTCTTCGGCAGCTCCGCGACGAAGCGATACTCCCGCGGACGCTTGAAGCGCGCGATGTGCGACAGACAAAGCGCGTCGAGCTCCGCCTCCGTCGCGTCGCCGACGACGAACGCGACGACGCGCTCGCCCCACTCGGCGTCGGGCCAGCCGACCACCGACACCTCGCGCACCTCCGGATGCTGCAGCAACACCTCCTCGACCTCGCGCGGGTAGATGTTCGAGCCGCCGGAGATGATCAGGTCCTTCGAGCGATCCTTGAGCGTCAAGAAGCCGTCCGCGTCGAGCTCTCCCACGTCGCCGGTGCAGAGCCAGCCGTCGCGGAGCGCGTTCGCCGTCGCCTCGGGATTGCGCCAATAGCCCTCCATCACCGCGTCCCCGCGCACGAGCACCTCTCCGACGCCGCCGCCGTCGATCCGGACCTCGGACACCGACTGCGCCCACCCCACCGAAGCGAGCCGCGCTTCCCAGCGTGGATGCGTCGCCGCGGCCAGGTGCTCTCGCGAGAGCGCGGTGATCGCCATCGGACACTCGCCCTGCCCGTAGATCTGCACGAAGCGCTGCCCCATCACGGCGAGCGCGCGCTTGATGTCTTCCACGTACATCGGCCCGCCGCCGTACACGATCGTCTCGAACCCCGCGCAGTCCGCGCCGGTCTTCTCCACGTGGTCCACGAGACGTCGCACCATGGTCGGCGCCGCGAACATCGAGAGCCGGCCGACCGATCGCGCCAGGACGCAGAGCTCCTCCGGATCGAATCCGCCCGAAGCCGGCACCACGTGCCGCGCGCCCTTGAGGACGTGCGGAAAGTTGTACAGGCCCGCGCCGTGAGACATCGGCGCCGCGTAGACGACGGCGTGGGCTTCGCTCACCGCGTCGACGTCGCTGAAGTAGCATGTCGTCATCGCGAGCAAGTTGCGATGACTCAACGTCACGCCTTTCGGCCGACCCGTGGTGCCCGAGGTGTAGAAGAGCCACGCCGGATCGCGCGGCTCGCGATGCTCGAGCTCCCTCGGCGGCCTGCGAAGGAGCGGCTCGGCGCTTCGCGCGTCGAAGACCGGGCACGAAACGGACAGCTCGCTCGGGAGGCTCGACGTGACGAAGAGCGCGCTCGCCTCGCAGTCGCCGAGGATCCAGTCGAGCTCGCTCGGATGGAGCTTCGCGTTCACGGGCACCGCCACGAGCCCCGCCCACCACGCGCCGTAGAGCACCTCCAAGTACTGCGGGCAGTTCTCCATGAAGAGCGCCACGCGGTCTCCTGCGCGCAAGCCGAGCTCGTCGCGAAATCCCGCGGCGAGACGCGCCGCGCGCTCGGCGAACGCGCCGTAGTCGGCGACGCACCGGTCTCCTTCGAAGAGCGCCGGACGCCGTGGCTCCGCGGTGGCGATGCGACGAAGCAGATGCGCGACGTTCACGAGGAGCCGAGCTCCGCGCGACGCCTCGCCTTGAGCACGAAGCGTTGCAGCTTGCCGCTCGGGGTCTTGGGGAGCGCGTCGACGAAGTGCACGCGTCGCGGGTACGCGTGCGCCGCGTAGCGCGTCTTCACCCACGCCTGGAGCTCGTCGCAGAGCGCGGGGGACGCCGTCGCCCCTGCGCGCAGCACGACGAACGCCTCGACGACCTCGCCGCGCAGCGCGTCCGGCGCCGCGACCACCGCCGTTTCGGCGACGGCCGGATGCCGCGCCAACGTCGCTTCGACCTCGATCGGGCCGATGCGGTACCCTGCCATGATGATGACGTCGTCGTCGCGCGACGAGAACGTGCAATAGCCGTCCTCGTCGACGCTCGCGACGTCGCCGGTGAGATAGTAGCGACCCGCGCCCGCGAATTTCTCGGCCGACTTCGCCGGATCGCCTTCGTAGCCCGCGAACCACGCGAGCGGGCTCGCTCGCAGGTCCATCGCCAAGCGTCCCGGCCGGTTCGGAGGAAGCACCTCGTCACGCTCCTCGTGGAGGATCGCCGCGCTCCATCCGGGCATGACCTGCCCCATCGAGCCTGGCTTGATGGGCCTCGCCAGGGACGGGTGATGATGGTTGTTCACGAGCATGCCTGCTTCGGTCTGGCCGTAGTGGTCGTGCACCTCGACCCCGAGCGCCTCGCGCGCCCAGTCGTTCACATCGGGGGTGAGCGGCTCGCCCGCGCTCGAGGCGCGCCTCAGCCGCAGCCCGACGGGTCGTGGCAGCGCCGCCGCGCGCAGCGCGCGGTACACGGTCGGCGCCGCCGCGAAGTTGGTGACGCCTTCACGTGCGAGGATCGCCAGCGTCGTCTCGGGCGTGAAGGCGCCCTCGAACATCACGCTGCGCACGCCCGTCGTGAGCGTCGCCAGAACGCCGTAGTAGAGCCCGTACGCCCAGCCGGGATCGGCCGCGTTCCAGAACACGTCGGCCGGCGAGAGGTCCAAGCCGAGCTCGACGTAGGTCTGGAACGTCGCGAGCGCCTTGCTCGGCACGACGACGCCCTTGGCGGTACCCGTCGTCCCTGACGTCGAGATGTGGATGAGCGGCGCGTCGCCTCCGAGCGCCGCCGCGGGCACGCGTTCTTCGGCGTGAGCCGTCAGCTCGTCGTACGACAGCGCGCCCCCACCGCCCCGGCCCATCGTCACCACCTGCCACGCGCCGTCCGGCATGTCGGGGCCGGGCGCGAGCTTCGGCTCCTGCTGCTCGTTACACACCACGACGCGCGCTGCGCTCGACGAGAGCCGAGTCGCGATCGCCGCCGGAGCGAACGCGGTGAAGAGAGGGACGTGCACGGCGCCGAGGCGCCAGATGCTCAGGAGCGCGATCACGTAGGCCCGGCTCTTTCCCATCAGCGTGGCGACGCGATCGCCCTCCTTCACGCCGAGCGCACGGAGAGCGGCTGCGAAGCGCTCCGATCCCGCGCGCAGCTCGCCGTACGTCAGATCGCGGGCCGACAGATCGGCGCCGATGAAGCGCCATGCCGTCGCCGCGGGATCGTGATCGTCACAGAGCGCGCGCGCTACGGACAGATCGCTCGAGCGATATCGCGTGAGCAAGGCGTCGATGCGTCCGGAGACGTCGGTGGTCATGGACGAATCATCGACAGCGAGCGGAGTCGATGCAAGCCGAAGCGACTGAAGAGTTATAGCGCGCTCTAAGTCGGGGTGCGTCTGGCGCGCTGCGTCGCGGGGCCGATTTTCATACAGTTGGAGCGTTCGCAGGCAATGACGCTGCGCGTCGGGTCTCACGCGTGTTGATCGAAGTTAGAGCGCGCTCTAAAAGATCTACTTCGTACCCCCGACAAGGAGCGAGCGATGATCTCAGGATTGCTGCGCGACGTGACCCAGGCGGAGATCGACCAGTACCGCGAGACGGGCGCCGTTCGCCTCGAGGGCATCCTCGGCGACGCATGGCTCGGTGAGCTCGGCGCCGCCATCGAGGATGCGATCTACAAGCAATGGGGCAAGGCCGTGAGCTACGACATCACGGACTTCGCCGAGAAGCTGAAAGGCATGGGCGAGCTGACGAACGCGCGCGCGCAGGCGCTCGAGAATCCGGGTCGCTTCCTCACCGTCATCGGCGCGTGGACGACGACGCCGTGGCTGCGCCGCTTCGCGCTCGAGTCACCGCTCGGGTACATCGCCGGCCGGCTCTTCGGCGCGAAGAAGGTCTGCTTCTACGACGACCAGGTCCTCATCAAGGAGCCGCGTTCGAAGCAGTACACCGCGTTTCACACCGACGAGCCGTACTACCACCTCGCCGGCACGCAGACCTGCGCGATGTGGGTGTCTCCCGACGTCGTCGACGCGGACGCCAGCCCGATGGAGTACGTGCGCGGCTCTCATCGCTGGAAGGAGTCGTTCTTGCCGAACAACTTCGCCAACCAAGCGACGTTGGATCAGCTCGGTCTCGGCCAAAAGGAAGACGGCGCGGTGCGCCTGCCGGACATCGAGGGCAACCGCGGCGAGTACGACATCGTCACGTACACGTCGAAGCCCGGCGACGTGCTGGTGCACCACAGCCGGCTCGTGCACGGATCCGGGCCGAACTACACCGACAAGGCGCGGCGCGCGGGATCGTTCCGGTACGTCGGAGACGACGTCACCTACCGCTTCAACAAGATGGCGCCGCCGCAGCCCCATCAGAAGCACGCGCTCAACGAAGGCGATTCGCTCGAGTGCGAGGCGTTCCCGCGCGTGTGGAGCGCACCGTGAAGCTCGTCACGTTCGTCGGCGAGCGCGGCGACGCGCGACTCGGCGCGCTCTTCGCGGACGACCAGCGCATCGTGGACCTCGCCGGCGCGCGCGCGCTCGGTGGAGCGCAGCCGGCTCCGGCGTTCGCGAGCATGCTCGACCTGATCGAGGCGGGCCCCGAGGGGCTCGCGCTCGCCGCGGAGACGCTCGCCTGGGCCGAGCGGCGCGGGCCGGACGGCGCCTGCCTCGATCGCGCGTCGACGACGCTCCTCGCGCCGCTGCCTCGACCCACCCAGATTCGCGATTTTCTCTGCTTCGAGCTGCACCTGAAGCAGGCGATCCAGAACCTCTACGACACCCAGGCGAGCCGCACGCCGGACCCCGAGGCGACGAAGAAGAAGCTGCGCGAAGAGGGCCGCTACGCCTTGCCCGACGTCTGGTACGAGCACCCCGTCTACTACAAGGCGAATCGCATGAGCGTGATCGGCACGGACCACGACGTGCGTTGGCCTCGCTACAGTCGGCTCATCGACTACGAGCTCGAGTTCGCGACGGTGATCGGACGCGCCGGCCGCGACATCTTGCGCGAGAACGCGCTCGACCACGTGTTCGGCTACACGATCTTCAACGACTTCTCGGCGCGCGACGCGCAGGGACGCGAGATGCCCGGACAGCTCGGTCCTGCGAAGGGAAAGGACTTCGACACCGGCAACGCGATGGGGCCGTGCATCGTCACGGCGGACGAGGTCGATCCCGCGCGCCTCACGATGGTCGCGCGCGTGAACGGCGAAGAGTGGTCGCGGGGCAGCTCCGAGACGATGTACCACCGCGTCGAAGACTGCATCGTGCACGCGAGTCGCTCGGAGACCCTCTACCCCGGCGAGGTGTTCGGCTCGGGGACGGTCGGCAACGGCTGCGGGCTCGAGCTGGGCAGGTTCCTGAAGCCCGGCGACGTCGTCGAGCTCGAGATCTCGGGCATCGGCGTGCTGCGCAATCGGATCACGACGGAGGACGCATGAAGCAGAAGCTCGGACAAGGGCTCGTCGACCTCGGCAACGGCGCGTGGGGGTGGATCGCGCACAGCGGCTCGTGGGGCTGGAGCAACGCCGGCCTCATCGCCGACCACGAGGCGTCGTTGCTCGTCGACACGCTCTTCGATCTGCCGCTCACCGCGCAGATGTTGAAGGCGATGCGTGACGCCGAGCCGCGCGCGAAGAAGATCGCGACCGTGGTGAACACCCACGCCAACGGCGACCACTGTCACGGCAACCAGCTCATCGAGGGGGCCGAGATCATCGCCACGCACGCGTCGGCCGAGGAGATGGAGGAGGTCACGCCGGAGCTGCTCGCGGAGATCATGCGCGACGCGCGCGAGGACCCCACCGATGCCGGGCGGTTCTTGCGGTACTGCTTCGACGCCTTCGACTTCGAGGGCATCCGCCATACGCCGCCGACGCGCACGTTCGAGCGCGAGCTCACGGTGAAGGTCGGAGACAAGGACGTGCACCTCATCGAGGTCGGGCCCGCGCACACGAAGGGCGACATGCTCGTGCACGTCCCGGCCGATCGCGTCGTGTTCACGGGCGACATCCTCTTCATCGGCGGCACGCCCATCATGTGGGCCGGTCCGGTGCAACGCTGGATCGACGCCTGCAGACGGATCGAAGCGATGGACGTCGACTACGTCGTGCCCGGCCACGGGCCCATCGTCGACCGCGCCGGCGCAGGACTGGTGCGGGGATACCTCGAGTACGTGCGCGACGAGGCGAAGGTCCGCTACGACGCCGGCATGAGCGCCTTCGACGCGGCGCGCGACATCCCTCTCAAGGAGTATGCGGAATGGACGGACAGCGAGCGCATCGTCGTCACCGTCGATCGCCTCTACGCCGAGCTCTCGGGCAGGCCGTCGTCGTCGAGCGTCCTCGATCTGTTCGCGCGTATGGCGGACGTCTTCGATTTTGAATAGAAGCGGCGTGTGAGCGCTCACGAGGTCGGAAAGCAGGTTCGTCGAGACAGGATCCTCGAAGCCGCCGAGGAGCTGATCCGGCGCCGCGGCGACATCCAGTTCGGGATGCGCGAGCTCGCCGAGAAGGCGGGCGTGAGCCCCGCGACGCCGTTCAACCTGTTCGGGTCGAAGGGACAGGTGCTCTGGGCGCTGCTCGAGCGTGACCTCGGCAAGCAGCGCCAGCGCATCGCCGACGACGTGGAGACGGATCCGGTCGAGCGGGTGCTCGGCCTGGCACGCCGAGCGGTGCTCACCTACGCGCGCGACGAGCGGCTCTTCCGCCCGCTCCTCTCGGCTGTGGTGTCGACGAACATGCTGATGCCGGCGCTCCTCGACCGCTTCACCGATCTCTGGCACGACGCGCTCGAGGAGGCCGAGGCGCGCCGTCAGCTCGCGGCGGACATCGACCCTGCGCTCTTGGCGCGCCAGCTCCACCTCGAGTATCGCGCCGGGCTGACGTTGTGGCTGCGCGGCGAGGTCGACGTGAAGGGCTGGAACCTGCACTTGATGCACGGTGTGCTGCTGGTCCTGCGCGGAAGCATGACCCCGCGGGCCGCGGAGAAGCTGCATGCGCGGCTCGTCTCGGTGCAGAAGAAGCTGGCCGCCGCGCATCGGGCGAAGAGGAGCCCGAAGCAGACGTCGAAGCGGCGAAGCGCGCGGTGACCGAGGCTCGCGTCGCCGTCTACGAGGAACGGCCGTCCGATACCGGAACGCCGGCGGCGTGCGCCGCGATCGTCTCGTGGACGAAGCGGAGCTTGGCGACCGTCGCGGTCGAGAGGACGAACGGGTAGGCGTCGTCGTTGCCGAGCCCGCGGTTCAGGTTGTCGAGGACGTAGGTGATCGTCGTCCAGCCATCCATCATCGCGTCGAACGAGACGTCGCTGTCGGCGACCGGGTTCGGCACGTCGGTCACGGTCGGCTCGTCCTTGCGCGGCGGCGCGATCGAGATGCCGCACGCGGCCGCCGTTTCGAGCGTGTCGATCATGTGGAGGTAGTGGGCCCACGTCTCGGCCCAGTCCTCCCACGGGTGCATCGCGGCGTACGCCGACAGGTAGTGGTCCTGCCACCCGGGCGGCGCGCCCGCGCTGTAGTTCCGCGCGAGGGCCGCGGCGTAGTCGGCGCGCTCGTCGCCGAAGCGCGCGCGGAACGCCTCGAGGCGGTCGGTGCCCTGGATCAAGCGGTCCCAGTAGAAGTGGCCCGACTCGTGGCGGAAGTGACCGAGCAGCGTGCGGTAGGGCTCGTTGAGCTCGCTCCGGCGCCTCACGCGCACCGCGTCGTCCGCCTCGGCGATGTTGACGGTGATGACGCCCTCGGCGTGCCCCGTGAGCACGTCCTCGAGGAACTCGAACGTGAGCCCTCGGTCGGGTGCCTCGTGCTTGCTCTCGAGCGGCAGCCCGAGCTGGTCGAGCGTGTAGATGAGGCGCCGCTTGGCGACCTCGAGCTTGTACCAGAGGCGATCGTTGCCGGCGCGCGAGAGGTTCGGGATCGTGCGGGTGAGCCGGCACGCGCGGCAGAGCGCGTGCGGATCGTCGAACGGCACCGCCCAGTTGCAGACGTTGTAGCGCGAGTAGTTCTCGCACAGCCGGAGCGGCTCGTCGGGGAAGCGCGAGAGCCAGCGGCTCGGCGCGGCGTCGGTCGGGGCGAAGTCGAGCGAGGCGAGGTCCCTCCGCTCGAGGACGTACGCGAGCGCCCGGCCGCAGCGGACGCAGACGCTGTTCTCGAAGAAGAGCAGCTGCCCGCAATGATCGCAGTGGAAGACCTTCATCCGTGGCTCGCGCGCTCGACGGGGGCTTTTGGCCGAGTGACACCTTAGCAGGCGCTGGCGGCGCAGCGGACAGGTGCCGTAACGTGGACGGCCCCGTCGATGTCCATTCACGTCGCTCTCCGTCACCGGACGACCTACCGCTACGACCGCGCCGTCTCGCTCGGGCCGCAGAGCGTACGGCTCCGTCCCGCGCCGCACTGCCGCTCCCGCGTCCTCGGCTACTCGCTCAAGGTCGAGCCGGGCGAGCACTTCATCAACTGGCAGCAGGACCCGCAGTCGAACTGGATCGCGCGGCTCGTCTTCCCGAAGCCGACGCGGGAGCTCGCGATCGAGGTCGACCTCGTCGTCGAGATGGCGGCGATGAACCCGTTCGACTTCTTCGTCGAGCCGTACGCGGAGAAATGGCCGTTCGAGTACGAGCCGACGCTCCGCGAAGAGCTGACGCCGTACCGGAAGGCTCCGCCGGCGACGCCGCTCTTCGAGGCGTTCGTCGCGTCGATCCCGCGCACGCCGCGGACGACGAGCGATCTCCTCGTCGAGCTGAACCAGCGTCTCTGCGAGCACATCACGTACGTCGTGCGCCTCGAGCCCGGCCTGCAGACGCCGGAGGAGACGCTCGCGAAGCGGTCGGGCTCGTGCCGCGACTCGGGCTGGCTCCTCGTCCAGGTGCTCCGGCGCCTCGGCTTCGCGGCGCGCTTCGCCTCCGGTTACCTCATCCAGCTCACCGCCGACACGCGGCCGCTCGACGGACCGGCGGGTCCAAGCGCGGATTTTTGCGACCTCCACGCGTGGTGCGAGGTCTACGTCCCGGGCGCCGGGTGGATCGGGCTCGACCCGACCTCCGGGCTCCTGGCGGGGGAGGGGCACCTGCCGCTGGCGTGCACCGCGGAGCCCTCGCTCGCGGCTCCCGTGAGCGGGCTCGTCGACGCGTGCGAGACGACGTTCGAGCACGAGATGAGCGTGGCGCGCGTGCTCGAGGAGCCGCGCGTCACGAAGCCGTACACCGAGGAGCAGTGGGCGGAGATCGTCGCGCTCGGCGATGACGTCGACGCGGCCCTCCGCGACGGCGACGTGCGCCTCACGATGGGCGGCGAGCCGACGTTCATCGCCGCCGACGATCTCGACGCCGCCGAGTGGAACACCGCCGCGCTCGGTCCGACGAAGAAGAAGCTCGCGACGGAGCTCTTTCACCGCTTGAGGGACGCGTACGCGCCGAAGGGGCTCGTGCACTTCGGCCAAGGCAAGTGGTACCCCGGCGAGCCGCTCCCGCGCTGGTCGCTGAACCTGTTCTGGCGGCGCGACGGCGAGGCCTTGTGGAGCGCGTCCGAGCTCGTCGCGAACGAGGACGCGCCGAGCGGCGCCGGCGCCTCCGACGCGGCGAAGCTGCTTGGCGGCGTGGCGGCGAGGCTCGGGCTCGAGCCGCGCCACGTCTTCCCCGCGTACGAGGACGCTTACTACTACCTGTGGCGCGAGCGGCGGCTGCCGGTGAACGTCGACCCGCTCGACTCGCGCCTCGACGATCCGCTCGAGCGCGAGCGCCTCCGGCGGCTCCTGTCCGGAGATCTCGGCCGCGTCGTCGGTCACGCGCTCCCGATCGCGCGGACGAAGCCCGCCGGCGCGTGGCGGACGAGCCCGTGGCACTTCCGCGGCGGGCGCTGCTACCTCGCGCCGGGCGACTCACCGATGGGGCTCCGCCTGCCACTCGATACGATGCCGTGGGTCGACCCGAAGGATCGCGAGCCCGGACACGTGCCCGACGCCGACGAGACCGCCCAGCCGCTCGCGACGCCGGAGGAGCTGGAGAGAGGGCACGGGGTCGAGGCCGCGCCCGCGGACGAGCGCGAGCCGAAGGTCGGCGAGTCGGCCCCGTGGACCGTCCGCGCGGCGATGTGCGCGGAGTCGCGGGGCGGCGTCCTCTACGTGTTCATGCCGCCGGTCGACTCGCTCGACGACTACGTCGCGCTCGTGAGCGCCGTCGAGGCCAGCGCCGTCGAGCTCGCGCTCCCCGTCCTGCTCGAGGGCTATCCGCCGCCGCGCGATCCGCGGCTCGTCCAGCTGAGCGTGACGCCGGATCCGGGCGTGATCGAGGTGAACATCCACCCGTCCGCGAGCTGGGACGAGCTCGTCGCGCGGACGACGCACCTCTACGAGACGGCGCGCCTCGGCCGGCTCGCGGCCGAGAAGTTCATGGTCGACGGTCGCCACACCGGGACGGGCGGCGGCAACCACGTCGTCCTCGGCGGCGCGACGCCGGAGGACTCGCCGTTCCTCCGGCGGCCGGATCTCCTCCGCAGCCTCGTCGCGTACTTCCATCAGCACCCGTCGCTCTCGTTCCTCTTCTCCGGCCTCTTCATCGGGCCGACGTCGCAGTCGCCGCGCATCGACGAGGCGCGGAACGACTCGCTCTTCGAGATCGAGATCGCCTTCCGCGAGCTCGATCGCGGTCTCGCTCGGCTCGGCGACGCGCCGCCGCCGTGGATGGTCGACCGCCTCTTCCGCGATCTGCTCGTCGACGTCACCGGCAACACGCATCGCGCCGAGTTCTGCATCGACAAGCTGTTCTCGCCCGACAGCGCCTCGGGCCGGCTCGGGCTCCTCGAGCTCCGCGCGCTCGAGATGCCGCCCCATGCGCGGATGAGCCTCACCCAGCAGCTCCTCCTCCGCGCGCTCGTCGCGCGCTTCTGGAAGACGCCGTACGCTCCCGAGCGCCTGACGCGCTGGGGGACCGAGCTCCACGACCGCTTCATGCTGCCGCTCTTCGTCTGGCAGGACTTCGAGGACGTGATCGCCGAGCTCGCGGCGGCGGGCTTCCCGCTCCGCCTCGAGTGGTTCGCGCCGCACTTCGAGTTCCGCTTCCCGAAGTACGGCGATCTGTCCGCGCGCGGGATGGAGATCGAGATCCGCTCCGCGCTCGAGCCGTGGCACGTCATGGGCGAGGACACGACCGCGGGCGGGACGGCGCGCTACGTCGACTCGTCGCTCGAGCGCCTCCAGGTGAAGGTGTCCGGCGCGGCCGGCGATCGCTTCCGCATCACCTGCAACGGCGCGGCGCTTCCGCTCCGCCCGGCCGGGAGACAGGGCGAGCTCGTCGCGGGCGTCCGCTACCGGGCGTGGCAGCCTCCGCGTTGCCTGCACCCGCACATCGCCGTCCACGCGCCGCTCGTCTTCGACGTCGTCGACACGTGGATGGGCCGCAGCCTCGCCGGCTGCGAGTACCACGTCGCGCACCCCGGCGGCCGAAGCCACGAGACGCGCCCGGTCAACGCGCTCGAAGCCGAGGGGCGTCGCCGCGCGCGCTTCTTCCGGACCGGCCACACGCCGCCGCGAGCCGACAGCGGGCGCGTCGACGTGAAACTCCCCGCGCCGAACCCGGACTTTCCGTTTACGCTGGACCTCCGGCGCTGTTGACGAGCGATGTTCGAGAGCTTCCTGTCGAGCTACGCGCCTCCGCCCTCTCGCTACGACGAGATGGTCGACGGCGGCCGCCTCCCGCGGCCGCACTGGCAGGCGTTTCTCTCGCTGGTCTCCTCGATGTCGCCGGAGGCGATGGATCGCCGCTCGCAGTTCGTTCACGACGCGATCGCGTCGGACGGCGTCAGCTACAACGTCTACGCGGACCCCAAGGGCGCGACGCGGCCGTGGGAGCTCGACGTCCTCCCGCTGATCCTGCCCGCTGACGAGTGGCGCACGATCTCCGCCGCCGTCGCGCAGCGCGCGCGGCTCCTCGACGCGGTGCTCGCCGATCTGTACGGGCCGCAGCGCCTCCTCGCCGAGGGGCTCCTGCCACCCGCGCTCGTCTTCGGGCAGCGGAGCTTCCTCTGGCCGGCGCACGGCGTCGTGCAGCCGGGCGGCGTGTCGATGCACGTCTACGCCGCCGATCTGGCGCGCTCCCCCGACGGCCGGTGGTGGATCCTCGCGGATCGTACGGGAGGACCCTCGGGCGCGGGCTACGCCCTCCAGAACCGGATGACGATCTCGCGCGCGCTCCCCGACGCGTTCCACAAGCTGCCCGTCGAGCAGCTCGCGCCGTTCTTCACGGCGCTCCAGGACTCGCTCTACAGGAGCTCGCCGACGCGCGGTGAGCCGCCGCTCGCCGTGCTGCTCACGCCGGGGCCCTACAACGAGACCTACTTCGAGCACTCGTTCCTCGCGCGGTACCTCGGCTTCCCGCTCGTCGAGGGCCAGGACCTCATCGTCCGCGGCGACGCGGTCTACCTGAAGACGCTGCGCGGTCTCCGCCGCGTCCACGCGATCTTGCGCCGGCTCGACGGCGACTACTGCGATCCCGTCGAGCTCCGCGCGGACTCGGCGCTCGGGGTCCCGGGGCTGCTCCACGCGGTCCGCGCCGGCAACGTCGTCATCGCGAACGCGCTCGGGAGCGCCGTCCTCGAGACCGGCGCGTTCACGGGGTTCTACCCTGCTGTCAGCGAGCGGCTCTTCGGCGAGTCGCTCGCCATGCCGTCGATCGCGACGTGGTGGTGCGGCGAGGCCCCGGCGCTCGACTACGTCATCCGCCATCTCGACGAGCTCGTCATCAAGCCGGCGTACCCGACGATCCGGATGGAGCCGATCTTCGGGCACTCGCTCGACGCCGCCGGGCGCGCGCGGATCATCGAGCGGATGAGAGGGCAGCCCCACGCGTACGTCGCGCAGGAGTGGGTGCGCCTGTCGCAAGCGCCGACGTGGGGGACGCTCCGCCCGAACGGCGACGACACTTCGGCGCACCCGCTCGCGCGCGCCGCGTCGCTGCGCGTGTTCGCGGTGGCCACTCCGAGCGGCTACACGGTGCTCCCGGGCGGGCTGACGCGCGTGGCGCCGCACGACGGCGGCGACGTCGTCTCGATGCAGTGGGGCGGCTCGAGCAAGGACACGTGGATTCTCGCCGACCAGCCGGTCACGCGCATCGCGCTCCGCCGGCCCCGGCTCGGCGTCGAGGACATCGCGCACAGCACGGTCGACATCCCCTCGCGTGTCGGCGAAAACCTCTTCTGGATGGGGCGCTACGCGGAGCGCTGCGAGGCGGTCGCGCGCCTGCTCCGCGCGGCGCTCGTGCGCATCGCGGACGCCGGCGCGCAACCGCAGCAGGCGCTACGCTCGCTCCGCGCGGTGACGGAGCGGCTCGAGGTCCTGCCGGCGACCGAGGAAGAGGAGCCCGGCGACGTCGCGCCGGAGTCGTGGCGCGAGGCGCCGAGCTTCCTCGCGGCGGCGGTCGATCCGTCGGTCCCCGGCGGCCTCGTCGCGAACGTGATGCGCCTCCACGCGTCCGCCAATCAGGTGCGCGAGCGCATGTCGACGGACAACTGGCACGTCTTCAACCGGCTGCCGCATCGCCTGCCGGGCAAGGACGCGACGCTCGGCGCCGCGCTCGAGTCGCTCGACGAGATCATGATGGCCTGCGTCTCGCTCGCCGGCTTCGCGATGGACGACATGACGCGCGACGAGAGCTGGCAGTTCTTGCCGCTCGCGCGGCGCCTCGAGAGGCTCGGCCACCTCGCGAGCGTGACGAGGCACGTCCTCGGGCTGACGGCGCCCGAGCGGGCCGACGCGCTCGACTGGCTGCTCGAGATCGCGAACAGCATCGTGACCTTCCGCGCGCGCTACCGGCGGGCGCCGGAGCTCCTGCCGGTGCTCCACCTCGTCGTGCTCGACGAGACCAACCCGCACGCCGTCGCCTTCCAGCTGCGCGAGCTCGCGATCGGCCTCGTGCGGATGGCGGCCGAGCTCGGCGGAGAGAGCGTGAGCGCGACCGGCGAGGGCGTGTCGTTCCCCAACGAGGACCTGGGCCCGCTGATCGCGACGCTCCGGACGCTGCCGCTCGCCGGCTTCGAGCCCGAGTCGGGCGAGGCGCTCGAGGCCGCGTGCGCGAACCTCGCGGCGATCCTCGCGCGGACCGAGCAGCTCGCCTATGCGATCTCCGACGATCTCCAGCGGCGCTTCTTCACCCACGCGGCTACGCCGGCGCCGGTCGGGATCCGCCCGCGATGAGCACGCCGCCCGTCACCGTCGCTCCGCCGGCGCCGTCCGCCTCGACGAGCACGACGCGGAGCTACGTCGTCGTCCACGAGACCAGCTACGCGTACGACCAGCCCGTCGGCCTCTCGCGTCAGATCGTCCACCTGTCGCCGCGCGCGCTCGAGTGGCAGACCTGTCGCTCCCACGAGCTCCGGATCGCGCCCGAGCCGGAGATCCTGTCCGTCGGAGACGACGCGTTCGGCAACCCGCTCATGTCCTTCTGCATCGAGGACGACCACGCGTCGCTCCTCGTGCACGCCGAGTCGTGGGTCGACGTGACGGCGCGCGTCTACCCGGACGACGCCTCCACGCCGCCGTGGGACGAGGTGCGGGCGCGGCTCGCCTACCGCGCGGGGCGCGCGCCGGATCCGGCCGACCTCGAGGCGTCGCGCTTCCTGTTCGAGTCCTCGCGCGTACGGAACAAGCGCGAGCTCGCCGCGTGGACGAGCGCGTGCTTTCCGCCCGGCGCGCCGCTCATGGCCGGCGTCCGCGCGCTGATGAACCGGATCCACGAGGAGCTCACGTTCGATCCCAAGGCCACGACGGTCTCGACGCCGGTGATGGAGGTCTTCGAGCGACGCCGCGGCGTCTGCCAGGACTTCGCGCACCTGATGCTGTCGTGCCTGCGATCGATCGGGCTCGCCGCGCGCTACGTGAGCGGCTACCTCCTCACGCACCCGCCGCCGGGGCGGCCGCGCCTCGTCGGCGCCGACGCGTCGCACGCGTGGGTCTCCGTGTACTGTCCGGGCTACGGCTGGGTGGACGCGGATCCGACGAACGGGCTCTTCCCGTCGCTGGAGCACGTGACGCTCGGCTGGGGCCGCGACTACGACGACGTCATTCCGCTCCGCGGCGTGCTGCTCGGCGGCGGCGACCACGAGCTCGACATCGCAGTGACCGTGACGCCCGTAGACGAGTACGAGAAGGTCTTCGGCGAGCCCTTCGTCCCCGCCTCGTCGCGGGCCTGAGCCGCACGTCGCCGAGCGGCTGGGGTGGCTCGCGCAACGCGCGCGGCGTAGGGTGCATCGGAGAGGTCCAACGGAGGCAACATGCGATTCAACGTACTGGGCAACACGGGGCTGTACGTGTCGGAGCTCTGCCTCGGCGCGATGACGTTCGGCGGCAAGGGCTTCTGGGAGGTCGTCGGCAAGCTCGGTACGACGGAGGTCGAGGCCATCGTCGGTACGGCGCTCGACGCCGGCGTGAACTTCATCGACACGGCCAACGTCTATTCGGAGGGCGAGTCGGAGAAGCTCCTCGGCGCCGCGCTCCGGGCGCTCGGTCGTCCGCGCGACCAGGTCGTGGTCGCGACCAAGGTCCGCGGTCGCATGGGGCCAGGGCCGAACCAGGTCGGGCTCTCGCGCGCGCACATCCTCGCGAGCATCGACGCGAGCCTCGCGCGGCTCGGCCTCGACCACGTGGACCTCTACCAGATCCACGGCGTCGATCCGGCGACGCCGATCGAGGAGACGGTGCGCGCGCTCGATGACGTCGTCCGCGCCGGCAAGGTGCGTTACGTCGGCTTCAGCAACCTGCCGGCCTGGCTCGCGATGAAGGCGATCGCCTTCGCGGACGCGAACGGCCTCGCGCGGTTCGAGAGCGCGCAGGTCTACTACTCGATCGCCGGGCGCGACATCGAGCGCGAGATCGTCCCGCTCGCAGAGGATCAGAAGCTCGCGATCTTGCCGTGGAGCCCGCTCGCGGGCGGTCTGCTCTCGGGAAAGTTCGACCCGGACAAGCCGGGGCCGGAGGGCGCGCGGCGGACGTCGTTCGACTTCCCGCCGGTCGATCGGGGTCGTCTGCCCCAGGTGCTCGGCGCCCTTCGCAAGGTCTCCGAGGCGACGGGCAACTCGGTCGCGCGCGTCGCGCTGGCGTGGCAGCTCACGCGGCCGTTCGTGACGAGCATCATCATCGGCGCGAAGACGCGCGAGCAGCTCACCGACAACCTCGCGGCCGCGGACGTCACGCTCGCGTCGGAGCACGTGAAGCTCCTCGACGAGGCGAGCGCGCTCCCGCCGGAGTACCCCGGCTGGATGGTCGCGTTCCAGAACCGCGAGGCGCGCGTCCCCCAGACGAAGGGCTGACGCGGAGTCCGTCCCGCTCGCTCTGCGAGCGGGAACGGCGCGTGCATCGTCTCGAGCATGCACGATTTCGAAACCCACCTGTACTCGCGCGCGGAGCGCCCGACGACGGCCGAGAGGTACGCCCTGGGGCTCGTACGAACGCGCCTCGAGAAATATGCGAAACACCTTCGCCGGGTCGGCGTTCGGCTGGCTCAGCTGCTCAATTCGAGCGGCAAGCTCGACTGGACATGCCGCGTCGAGGTCGGGATGTCGAAGGCAGCGAGCGCCGCGCCGAAGTTCTTCGTCGACGGTCGCGCCGCCCACGTGCTCGAGGCGGTCGAGCTCGCCGTGGACGCCGTCGACGGCGCCGTACGACGCGAGGTGGCGAGCGTCGAAGGCAAGAAGCACAAGACCTTGCGCCGAAAGGCGAAGAGCATCGAGGTGAGCCGCGGCGCGAGCGAGGCCGCCGAGGAGGAGGAGAGCGAGGCGGCGTCCGAGCGCGCGGACGAGGAGCTGAGGCATTCCACCCCGCGCGCGGTCAAGACTGCCAACCCGATGCGTGGTCGCCACATCCACAAGACGCGGCGGCAGGCGCAGGCGACCTCGGCGCGCGAGACGTCGGCGACCCGGCCGTCGCGGAAGTCGACTCGCAAGAGCGCCAATCGATCGAAGCGCGATAGCAACCTCGTGCGCCGCGCAAAACGCGACGCGCGATCGCCGGAAGCGCGCGCGGCGCGCGCGGCGAGCCGTAGCGGAACCCCGGCGCCGGTCTGAGGCGCGCGACGAGCGGCCGAGCCACGCCCGCTGCGCGCCCTCACGGGCCGAACGGCGGGACCATGTGCGTCGCGCGGAAGGCCTGGCCGAACGAGAAGTAGAACGACATCGGCATCACGCCCGGAGGCAACCCGCCGGTGGTCACCGGGAAGCCGAAGTCGCCGCGGATCACGGAGCGATCGAGCTGCGGGAAGACGATGCGGAAGCCGGCCCCGACGGAGTGCGCGGGCGAGATCTCCTCGAACGAGCCGTTGAACGCGCGCCCGTTGTCGTAGAAGAGCGCGCCGCCGAGCTGGACGGCGAAGAGCTCGATGGGCCGCGTCCGGAGCTCGACGTTCATGGCGAACACGTTCTTGCCGACGAAGTGGCGCGTCGGCCACCCGCGCAGCCGATCCTCGCCGCCGAGGTACGAGAGCCGGTTCAAGTAGTTGCGCCAGCGGTTCGTCCCGGCGGCGTCGAAGATCAGACGGCCGATCGGCGTGCGTGGGCTCACGATCCGGAGCTCGCCGCTCAGCCAGGCGTCCGAGATGCGATGGGTCTCGGCCTCGGTGGTGGAGTCGAGGAGCGCGCGGACGAAGCCGTCGCCGAGCGCGAGCGTGTAGACCGCCCCGAGGCGAAGGCCGGCGAGATCGCGGGTCGAGCCGAGCGCCCGCGCGATCGGGTAGCCGCGGACGACGAGGTCGTAGCCGAGGCGGTAGTCCTCCTGCAGGGCGAGCGTCTCGAAGTCGACGATCCGGAGAAAGTCGTTGGCGTACGTGCGCCACTGGACGAAGGGCATCGTCCGCGCTTCGCCGACCGGCACGGCCGCGCGGCTGAAGCGCGCGACGGCCTCCGGGTCGAGGTCGGGCTGGTCCGGGACGCGGTAGACGTCCCGCGCGATCGACGCGCCCAGGGTGAAGTCGTTCTTGCGCGCCCAGCCGAACGAGCGCGTCGCGCCGGCCTGGTACTCGATGCGTCGCGCGCGGTAGACCCAGGGCACGCTGCCGTCGAACGTCGCCACCGCGGCGTTCGTGTAGCGACGGTGCACCTCGTCACGCCAGTAGATCCCCGTGTTCCACGCCCAGTTCGTGCGGGTCGAGAAGAGCGGGCGCTCGATGCGCGCGTCGCCGAAGCTCCCCTCCGGATCGCCGCTCCGGCGGTTGATGATGATGTTGCTCTCGGCGTGGAAGGAGAGCCACCGGCCGAAGAAGCGAGGCGCGACGTAGGCGCCGCCGAACGCGACGCTCTCGGGCTGGATGATGGCGTGGGTCGACAGCTCGACCTGACGGCCGAACAGGTTCGTCTCCTCGAGCTCGAGCATCATGTGCTCGATGCCGCCGGGGGTGACGTGGAAGTCGACGTCGGCGATGAGGCTCCAGACGTCCTTCGTGATCACCACGAGGCGGACGCGATCGGGGGCGCTCCCCGTCATCGGCACGACCGCGACGACCGACACCTTCATGAACCGCCGGATGTTCCGGGCGCTCTCGTCGGCGGTGACCTTGTGGTACGGGGCGCCGACGCGGAGGAGCACCTCGTGGAGGATCACCTCCTCCTTCGTCGTGACGTGGACGGCGTTCAGCGCGAGCGGCGCGGGATCTTTCTTTTCGATCGGATCGAGGCGCACCGTCTCGACGCTCTCGACGAGCTTCCCCTCGGCGTTCGGATCGACACGGGCGCCGAGCAGCCGCTCGGCGCCCTGGATCGCCGCGAGCTCGTAGCGGGAGTAGGCGACGGTGACGGACGCCGGCGACTCGTCGGCCGAGGCGGCGGGCGCCTGCGTCGCCGTCGCCAGGAGGACGGCGCCCGCGACGTACGCGCGCCCGCGAGGCCCATGTGCCGTTGAGGATCGTCGTCGTCGCACGCGCAGCCGATTCGAGGGCCGTGCGCCGCCGAAGGCTGCACGGGGCTGCCGAGATTACCCAAATTCGAGGCGTCGCGACCAGCCGCGGGGAGGTGCACGACCGAGCCGTCACCGCCACAGCACCACGAGCCGGTCGCGATCCGCCACGGATCACGCCGGCTCGCGCGCGGACGGGCGGCACGACTACTTCTTGTGTGCCTCGACCTTCAGGTCGTCCTTGACGCTCTTCACGCCTGGCGTGTCCTTCGCGCTCTTGAGGAGGCGCTGGTGCGTGGTCTCGTCCGGCACCGTGCCGCTGAGGGTCACGATCTGCCCGTCGTCGGTGATCGTCAGCGCGTGGATGACGGCCTGCGATCCGGGATGGGCCTTCTCCATCGACTTTCGGACGGCGTCGCTCTTCGACGCCGCGGTCGTGTCCTTCTCGTGACCTTGCTGCTGGTGCATGGTCCCGCCCGTCGTGCCCTTGTCCTTCTCGTGGCCCGGCTGCGACGGCAGCGTGCCGCCGGTCGTCGTGGTCGTGCCGTACTGTTCGCCGTGAGCCGGGTGTTGCGCCGCGGCGGTCTTCTTGCCGACCTCGAGCTCGTCCCGGACGCCGCGAACGTTGCGCATCGCGCGCACGCGGTTCACGAGGTCGGCGTGGGTCGCCTCGTCCATGACCTTTCCCTTGAGCGTGATGATTCCGCCCTGGCTGCTGATGATGAGCGCGTTGATGTCCTCGGCGGAGCCCGGCCGCTTCTCGATCAGGATCGTCCGCACTTCTTCGACGCTGGCCGTCGGCTGCTGCTGCTCGGCGCCGCGCGTCGTCGTGATCCCAGCGTTCTCGATCGGCTGCCTCTCTTTCGAGCACGCCATGAGGGCGAGCGCCCCGAGCGAGACAACAATGGCTTTCCTCATGTCCACACCCTCCGTTGGAAGTCCCGTACCGGCGTTCAGGAGGAGCATCGGCGATCTCGTGCTCGTCCCTGCGTTCTCGGAGGGGCGAGGTCGGGACCGTGATGTTCGACGCCGCGTCGGCCCGCGAAGCATCCGCCGTTCCACGGCCGAGGGGCGGCTCGTGCCGTGGGGCGGCGCGGCGGCGGCCGCGATCGCTGCACGCGCTCCGATCAGAGGAGAGGGAAGGGCTCGAGACGGCTGCGCTCGCCTCGGCGGGTGCGGCCGCTCGACGAGCGCGAGCGCGGTGACGGGGAGCGCAGCTCCGGACGCTGCGATCGATCCGTGACGCGATCGTGCCCTCAGGTGCACGTCCGTCACGAAGACGGGCATCGCAGCGCGTGCGGCGACGATCGAGCGCCGACGCGGGCGGCCGACTCGCGCCGCCTCACTCCACGAGCACCGCGGTCGTGCGGTCGGTTGCCGTGCGGAGCTTCTCGTGGAGGAGCGAGATCCGCGTGTCGAGGAGCCCGAGCTGGCTCACCAGCGCGTCGAGCGTGTCGCTGTCGGCTCCGTCGACGGCCGCCGAGAGCCGCGCGAGCTCCGACGCGAGCTCGTTCGCTTCGGCGAGCGCTCGAGGGCGCCCGCGCGCGTCGCGGAGCTCGCTCGCCATCGCCTGGCTCTGCTCGACGAGCTCCTTCTGCTCGGCGGCGATCCGGCGGATCACCTTGGGGACCGGGTCCATGGCCGGAGCTCCGCCGTCCTCCGCGGCGACGCTCGGGGCCTCGGCCGCCGGCGTCTCTCCGGGGGCCGGCGGGGCGACCGCCGCGGCGGGCAACCGTGGCGGGGTGCAGCCCGCGACGAGCAAGAGGCCCAGGGCCAGACACGAGACCACGATGCCCGACGGGGGAGGGGTGGATCCGCGCATGTTGCCGTCGGACAACGCCGGGTCGGCGGGCGACCTTACAGCCGAGCGGCGCCGTCGAGGGCGGCGCGCCGGAGCCGGAGATCGCGCTTCGCCGTCGGCGGACGTGCCTGCGGCTCAGCGGCGGCAGGCCCTGGCCGCCGTCGCGGAAGGAGGCGCGGACGGGAGCACGCACTCGACGCCGGCCGGAACGCGAGTATGGTGAGCGCGATGTCCGAGAAGGTCTTGCCGAAGCACGCGCGCGTGGTCGTCATCGGTGGCGGAATCATCGGTTGCTCCGTCGCCTACCACCTGGCCCACATGGGCTGGAAGGACGTGGTCCTCCTCGAACGGGACCGCCTCACGTCGGGTACGACCTGGCACGCCGCCGGACTGATCGTGACCTTCGGCTCGACCTCGGAGACGTCGACGGAGATGCGCAAGTACACGCGCGACCTCTACGGCCGCCTCGAGGCGGAGACGGGGCTCGAGTCGGGCTTCAAGCCGGTCGGCTTCATCGAGGTCGCCTGCGAGAAGGACCGCCTCGAGGAGTACCGGCGCGTCTCGGCGTTCAACCGTCACTGCGGGATCGACGTCCACGAGATCGGGCCCGGTCAGGTGAAGGAGCTCTTCCCGCTGGCGAAGGTCGACGACATCCTCGCCGGCTTCTACGTGAAGGAGGACGGGCAAGCGAACCCGGTCGACATCACGATGGCGCTCGCGAAGGGCGCGAAGATGCAGGGCGCCACGATCCTCGAGGGCGTGGCGGTGACGAACGTGACGGCGAAGGGCCTCGGCGGTCACCGTCGCGTGACCGGCGTCGACACGACGCACGGGCATATCGAGGCCGAGTTCGTCGTCAACTGCGCGGGCATGTGGGCGCGCCAGCTCGGCGCGCGGTCGGGCGTGAACATCCCGCTCCAGTCGGCCGAGCACTACTACCTCATCACGGACAAGATCCCCGGCATCGGCAACTGGCCCGTGCTCGAGGACCCCGGCTCCTACGGCTACATCCGTCGCGAGGTCGACGGGCTGATGGTGGGTCTGTTCGAGCCGATCTGCGCGCCGTGGAAGGTCGAGGGCGTCCCGGAGGACTTCTCGTTCGGCGAGATCTCGCCCGACTGGGATCGCATGGGGCCGTACGTCGAGCGGGCGATGTCGCGCGTGCCGGCGACGCTCGAGGTCGGCGTGAAGAAGTTCTTCTGCGGGCCGGAGAGCTTCACGCCCGATCTCCAGCCGTGCGTCGGCGAGGCGCCGGAGATGAAGAACTACTTCGTCGCCGCCGGGCTGAACTCGATCGGCATTCTCACCGGCGGCGGCCTCGGTCGCGTGCTGGCCCACTGGATCATGAACGGGCAGGCGGACGTCGACGTCACCGGCTTCAACATCGATCGCCTGCACACGTACCAGTCGAACCCGGAGTACCGCCGCACGCGCACCGTCGAGTCGCTCGGCATGGTCTACCAGTGCCACTACCCGACCCGCACGATGACGACGGCGCGCGGCGCGAAGAAATCGGCCATCTACGATCGGCTCGCCGCGCGCGGCGCGTACTTCCGCGACGTGAGCGGGTGGGAGGGCGCCGACTGGTACGCGCCCGCGGGCACGAGCCCGGACCCCGGCCCGCTGTCGTGGGGCAAGCAGAGCTGGTTTTCGCACTGGGCGGCCGAGCACAAGGCGGCGCGCGAGGGCGTCGTGCTGATGGACATGTCCTTCATGGCGAAGTTCATGGTCCAGGGCCGTGACGCCGGGCGTCTCCTGAACTGGATCTCGGGAGGCAACGTCGACGGCGACAGCGGACGCGTCACGTACACGCAGTGGCTGAACGAGGCCGGCAAGCTCGAGGCGGACCTCACCGTCACGAAGCTCGACGACGAGCGCTTCATGGTGGTCGCGTCCGACACCGCGCACCGCCACGTCGAGACGTGGATGCGCCGGCGTTTCCCCGAGGACGCGCACGCGTTCGTGACCGACGTGACGAGCGCCTACGCGCAGATCAACGTCCAGGGGCCCCGCTCGCGGGAGCTCTTGCAGTCGATCACGACGACCGACCTGTCGAACGCGGCGTTCGCGTTCCGCGACGCCCGCGAGATCGACATCGGCTTCGCGCGCGCGCTTTGCCTGCGCATCACGTACCTCGGCGAGCTCGGCTACGAGCTGTACGTCCCGACGGAGCAGGCGACCCACGTCTACGATCGCCTCGTCGAGGTGGGCGAGCGCTTCGGTCTCGTTCACGCGGGCCTCAAGTCGCTCGCGAGCCTCCGCATGGAGAAGGGCTACCGCGACTACGGCCACGACATCGACAACACCGACTCGGTCCTCGAGGCCGGGCTCGGCTTCGCCCTCGATCTCGCGAAGCCGGGCGGCTTCCTCGGCAAGGAGGCGGTGCTCGCCAAGAAGGCCGAGGGGCCGCTCACGCGGCGCATCGTCCAGATCCTGGTCAAGGATCCGGAGCCGCTCCTCTTCCACGCGGAGATCGTGAAGCGGAACGGAAAGGCGCTCGGCTACATCCGCGCGGCCTCGTATGGCTTCACGGTCGGCGGGGCCGTGGGCCTCGCGATGATCGACGCGGGCGAGCCGATCGATCAGAAGTACCTCGACGCGGGCTCGTGGGAGGTCGACATCGCGGGCAAGAGCTACCCGGCCGTCGCCTCGCTGAGGCCGCTCTACGACGCGGCGAGCGAGAAGGTCAGAGCCTGAACCGCGGCTAGCGACGCCGCGCGGTCAGCGCGCCGGCGTCGCGGGCTTGGCTGCGGCGTGCTCGGGCAGCTCGCCCGCGCGCACGAAGGACGCGACGCGCGGCTGCTCCTGGCGGGCGTAGTCGTCGTAGGGCAGCTCGACGAAGTCGCTCTCGCCGAACGGCTGGAACACGACGGACCCTGCGCGCGTGACCCTCTCGTCGACGATGACGGGCAGCCCGAAGAGCTGTCCGAGCGGCGGCGGCGCGCCTCCTCGCTTGAGCGCCTCGGGGAGATCGTCCTCGGTCGCGTCGATCACCGCCGCGTCGAGCTCGTTCGCGAGCGCGGAGAGGTCGACCTGATCGCTCGCGACGAAGCAGAGGAGCGCGAGCTTGTCGCCGATCAGCACGATCTGGGACTCCACCAAGACGGCGTGCTTCGGGAGCGGCTGAACGGCCTTCGGCAGGTGTTCCATGCTCGGGTAGCTCGAGAGCCGGAACGGGATCATGGCCTCGTGGAGATAGCGAACGATTAGGTCGAGCATCGGACGGACCCCTTCCAGACGCGCATCGGCGGTCGACGCGACGGGTTGCAAGGCGCTCGCCAGCCGGCGGCGCCGAGAGCCCTCGGGCGCTCGAGGTCGACGCGCTCGAAGTCGATGCGCTCGAGGTCGACGTGCTCGGCTCAGGCGCGCTCGCGCGTGCGGATCCCCAGCGCGCGCAGGCGAGACTGGAGCGTCGAGGGCTTCACGCCGAGCAGCTCCGCCGCGCCGCCGTGGCCGTAGATCCTCCCGGCCGAGCGCGTCAGCGCCGCCATCAGGTTCGCCCGTTCGCGGCGGCGCCACTCCTGCTCGGAGACGACCTCGTCGGCCGGCTGGGGCGGCGGCCCGGATGAGCGCCGTTGCTCTCCCGCGCGCGTGCCGAGGACCTGGTCGAGCCGGATCTCGCCGCCTCGCCCGAGGATGACCGCGCGCTCGATCACGTTCTGGAGCTCGCGCACGTTCCCCGGCCACTCGTAGGCGCGAAGCGCCGCTGCCTGGTGGTCGAGGAGCTGCGGCTGCGCCGCTCCGATCTCCTTGGACACGAGCGCGATGAAGTGACTCGCGAGCGGGATGATGTCCTCCTTGCGATCGCGCAGCGCCGGGATGCGGATCGGGAACACGCTCAGGCGATAGTAGAGGTCCTCGCGGAAGCGCCCCTTGCCCACGTCGGCGGCGAGGTCGCGGTTCGTCGCCGCGATGACGCGGACGTCGATCGAACGTGTCGTGTCGTCGCCGACGCGCTCGTACTGACCCTCTTGGAGCACGCGGAGGAGCTTCGGCTGGAGGTCGAGCGGGAGATCGCCGACCTCGTCGAGGAAGATGGTCCCCTTGTCGGCGAGCCTGAAGCGTCCGGGGCGATCGCGCACCGCGCCGGTGAACGCGCCCCGGATGTGACCGAAGAACTCGCTCTCGAACATCTCGCGGGGGATCGCGCTGCAGTTCACCTTGATGAGCGGTCGGCCTGCGCGCCGGCTCCGCTCGTGGATCTCGCGCGCGAGGAGCTCCTTGCCCGTGCCCGACTCGCCCAGGATGAGCACCGTCGCGTCGGTGGGCGCGACGAGCTCGACCTCGGCGAGGATGTCGCGGAGCGCGTGGCTCTGTCCGACGATGCCTCCGAACGCGAGGGCCACCTCGACCTGCTCCCGGAGGTACGCGTTCTCGTCCTCGAGCTGGAGGTGACTGCTCTCGCGCTCGGCGAGCTTCGCCTCGACGCGACGGGTGTCGACGGCGAGGCGCGTCAGCCGCAGCCAGAGCGTGATCTGGTTCAGCGCGGCGCTGAGCACCATCGACTCCAGCGGGGTCGGGAAATCCGGCCGCGCGGAGCCGGCGAACACGGCGCCCTCGCCCGTGGCGAGCGGCAGCACGGCCACGCGCAGCGTGGCGTTGTCGAGGGGGCTCACGATCTCGGCCGACGTGGCGGTCCCCACGAGCGGGTTGAGCAGCTTGCCGAGCTCGCTGACGCGCGCGCGCGCGAGCTCCTGACCGACTCCGTTGGCGCGCGCCGCCTCGACCGTGTCGGCGCCGCGCGGGTCCTCGATGCGCGCGTACGCAAGGTCGAGCCTGAGCGCCGCCGAGAGAATGTCGAGCAGGCTGTGGACGACCTGCGGCGGTTCGCGACCGACCCAGAGCGAAGGCAGCGCGCTCAGCGCTGCGAGGTCGCGAATGCACGCCCTCAAGATCGGGACGACATCGTCGTCCTTCGCGGTTTCGTTCACTTCCCCCCCTTTCAGCTCATCTTCGCGCGGAATGCGCCGTCGTGCGAAGAACACGCGCTGAATCTTGCGGCGTGACCTGCCTGGCTCGGGACATCTGCATCGGATTTCGGGTTAGCACATCGAACTCGCGCAGATCGCACCGAAATCTCGGTGATCGCTGCCGCAGGGAGCATGTTGATCGTTATCAACTGAAACTCTTGGTTCTCCGATGCCAGAGCGCGTGCGAAGCGCGCGTCGTTCACGGCTCGCCCTGCGGTGGCACGGCGACTGCTGCTCGGAGCGCGTTGCGCGAAGCGTGACCACGGGCGAGCCGCGTCCGCGCACGTACGCGAGAGGTGACGAGAAAGGCCGACGAGAGGAGTGAGGTCATGAGCAACCTTTCGGTGAAGAAGCACAGCGAGAAGGTCCTCCCTGCAGCGGAGGCGCTCGCGCCCCTTCGCGTCATGCGGCGTCTGCTCGGATGGGATCCCTTCCAGCAGATGGCGCAGATGGCGCCGTTCATCCAGGCCGAGGAGCCCGGCCTGACGTTCATGCCGGCGTTCGAGGTCAAAGAGACCAAGGACGCGTATGAGTTTCGCGCGGACATCCCCGGCGTCGCGGAGAGCGACGTGGAGATCACCGTCACGGGCAACCGGCTCACGATCTCGGGCACACGCGAGGCCGAGATCGAGGACAGGACGGATCGCTACTTCGCGTCGGAGCGGCTCTACGGGTCCTTCGTGCGGACGTTCACGCTGCCGGACGGCGTCGATCCCGAGCAGGTCACCGCGACGCTCGCCAACGGCGTGCTCCGGGTGGTCGTGCCGAAGAAGCCCGAGACCCAGCCGAAGAAGATCGCTGTGACTTCGCAGGAGGCGCACCGCGCGCACGCCGAGCCGATCCATCAAGGCGCCGAGCACGCAGTGGAGAGCAGCCAGCCGTCGCAGAGCAAGCCGTCGCAGGGCGCCGGCGAGCCTCACTGACGAGCGCCGGCTCAGAACGAGCAACGCCGGGCGCCGGTCGAGAGGGACGACAGTGACATCGGGCCTTCTCACCGTGGGAGAACCGAATGACAGCATCCATACGCCCCGCGGCTCCCGTGTCCGACAGCGCCGCGCGCGCTCACGAGCAGAAGAACTGCCTCTCGATCATCCTCGCGGTCGCGTCGCTCGTGACCCCGGAGCTCTCGGACGGGAGCCGTGAGCGCATGGAGCGTCTCCGCGCGGCGGCGCATCGCATCCGCGATCTGCTGAACGCCGATCTCGACGAGTCGGGCGACGGAGTCCGCGACATCGACGTAGAGCGCCTCCTCGACGCGGTGTGCGAGAGCCTTCGCGATCGCGCCGAGGCGGCGAAGGTCGACCTCGTCGTCGACTGCGGGGGTGGGCGCCTCTCCGCCTCCGAGGGCGAGCTCCGCGAGGCGCTCTTCAACCTCATCTCCAACGCCGTCGAGGCGACGCCGGCGCACCGCTCCGTCTACATTCACACCGAGGTCACGGCCGGCGGAGAGCAGGTCTTTCGCATCCACGACTCGGGCGCCGGGATGCGCCGCGAGGTGCTCGCCCAGATCGGCGTGCCGCATCGCACGTTTCGGCGCGGAGGCTCGGGCCTCGGTGTCGCGCTCGCGCGAGCGATCGTGAACCGCCACGGCGGCACGCTCCGCTTCGACTCCGTCCGTGGTCGAGGGACCACGGTGACGATTCGCCTCCCGCAGCAGGGAGGCTCTCCAGGGGTGGACCGGCCGAAGCGTCCGGACCCCGATGACCCGGCGCTCTAGGGCGCATTTCACGACGAGGGCCCCATGGAAACGACGATGGAAAGAGACTCGACGCACCTGCCGACGTGGTCCTCGCTCGCGCTCCGCGGCGTAGCGAGCATCCTCTTCGGCGTCCTCGCGTTCGCGTGGCCGGGAATCACGCTCGTGGCCTTGACGCTCCTGTTCGGCGCCTACGCGTTCGTCGACGGCGTGACCGCGCTCGTCGTCGCAGTGCAGCGGGGAGCGTATCCGCACCGGTGGCTGCTCGTCGTCGACGGGCTCATCGGCATCGGCGCGGGCATCTTCACGCTGTTCTGGCCGGGGATCACGCTGCTGGCGCTCATCCTGGTCATCGGGGTCCGCTTCGCCCTGATGGGGGCGCTCCAGATCGCCGCTGCGATCCAGCTCAGGCGCGACCTCGACACGCCCTTCCTCTACGGGCTCGCGGGGCTCGCGTCGGTGGCGCTCGGTGTCCTCGCGTTCGTGACGCCGGGGCTCACCTCGCTCGTGCTGCTGATGATGCTCGCCGCCTACTCGCTCGCGTTCGGCGTCATGCTGCTGGTCCTCGCGTTCCGCATGAGGCGCATCGCCCACCGCATTCCCGTCCACGCGCCCGCCTGACCCGCCGGCCGGCGCGAGACGGAAGGGCCGGAGCTACCGTGCGCGCCACACTCGTGCGCGCCGCCTCCGGTTCACGCTCGGCCTCGAGGCGGGCCACGGCGCCACCGCGGCGCGTCGCCGAACCACAGCAAAAGCCGGCGGACGCGGGCGGGGGTTCGGGTATGGTTTGCCCGTGCTCTGTCGGTCCGCCGCTCGCGGCTTCGCGTCTCTTCTCATGGTGCTCTTCGTGGCGCTCGCGGTGGCGGGATGTCCGGGGCCGACGTTCGTCGTCCAGCAGTACGCGGGGCCGGAGCGACCCCCCGAGACCATCGCCACCTTGCGGGTGAACGGCAGCGAGGCGGTCCGGCTTCTCTTCCTCGACGAGCAGGACGTGGCCGCGCCCATCGTGGAGGACGGCCGGCTCCACATCGAGGTCGTCCCCGCGCGCCACACGTTGGTCGTCGCGAACGCGAACGCGCCCAACGAGCGCTACGCGCCGCTGGCCTTCGACGCGGAGGCGGGGAAGGTCTACCGCGTGGCGTTCGTCGCGGGCGACGCGCGGGTCTACGAGGTCGATCGCGGGAGGGATGCGCTCATCCGCGACGTTACGGTCGTGACACCTCCGCCGCGTCGCGCGCCTCCGCCGCAGCCTGCGCCTCCGCCGCCTGAGCCGTCGCCGGCGCCGCCGCCGGAAGATGCAGGCGCGCCGACCGCGGCCGCCGACGCGGGCTGAGGCGCGCGCGGGCGTCACTCGTGCGTGATCCGCGCCGCCACGTGGCGCGCGAACGGGGGCACCGTCAAGAAGAGCAGGTCGTCGTCGGTGGCGATCACCTGCTCGCCGTCGCCCGTGCTCGAGAGACGCTCGCCCGTGGTGTCGTCGAGCCACGTCACGCGGTACCGCCCCGCGCGCGGCGCCGTGATCGCCAGCCGAGCGTCCGCGATCGTGCGCTCGTGGTAGCGCTCCTTCGGCGCGAGCAGCCAGAGCGCGCGATCGCTCTTGTCTTCGGTCGCGATCGACCATGCGCGGGCTCCGCTCGGCGCGAGGACGCGGACGTCGTTGCGCGTCGAGTACGCCCGCGTCGGATCCAGCGAGCGGAGGAATGCCGAGAGGACCTTGAAGTGCCGGGCGCGCGCGGCCGTCATCGGCTCGTCCCACTCGACGTCGCGCGGCGGCGCGCTGCGCGCGAGCGCGCCGGCGCCCGACATGGCGAGCGACCAGAGCCCGACGTGCGTATGGTCGTAGGTGCCGCTGTCCTCGCCGCCGTACGCGAACTGCCCGCAGAAGACCGGCTTGTCGTTCTCCCACGTCTCGGCCACCTTGTGGCTCATCGCGTCGGCGAGCGCGTGCGCGTCGTGGACCTCCTGGCCGTCGAGGTGCCATTGGATGAGGTCGTTCGCAGCGCTCGCGTACCAGGGCCCGTCGTCCTGCTCGACGTTCCAGTGCAACCCGACGGGCCCCGCGGTGACGAGGTGCGCGTACGGATCGCTCGCGCGCCACGCGCGGCTCATCTCCTCGGCCCACGGGATCCAGAGCTGCTCGGCGATCGCCCCGTCGCGCTCGGGCTCGTCGAGCAGATCGACGGCGAGGAGGCGAGGTGAGGAGGCCCACCGATCGGCGATGTAGCGGATCTTCCGGATCGCGCGCGCGCGGAGCGCGGGAGCGCGGAAGAAGTCCCTCGGCGATCGCGCGGGGCCTCCGCGCGCGGCGCTGTACGGGTTGTCGTCCCAGCTCCGCCGACCATCCGGGTCGGAGGAGAAGCCGAGGGCGAAGGCGACGAGCACGACGTCGACGTTCGCCGACTCCGCCGCGTCGAAGAGCGTGTCGATCGCCTCCGCGGTTCGCTCGTCGAAGCGTCCCGGCGCGGGCTCGAGGCAGCCGATCCGGGACCGCGTGGTGCCCGGCTCCGTCGCGCAGCCCGCGACGATGAAGACGCGGATCGTCGACATGCCGTAGGCGGCCATCCGCTCGACGTAGCTCCGGATGTCGGCGCTCTCGTGATTCGAGCGCGGATCGTAGACGTCGAAGCGGTTCTCGCCGAGGACGAACCGGGTCGTCCCGTCGTCGGCGACGAGGCGATGACGCGCCCGAGGATCGATCGTCACGAAGCCGAGACGCCTTCCGGGCACGGCCTCGAGCTCGCCGCGCCCGACGAGGCTGCGGCCTTCGCCGGCGCGGATCGTCCAGGTGTGGAGGCCAGGCTCGCGCGGCGTGTACCGCACCTTGAAGTGTCCGCGGGACGCGAAGCCGCCGACCTCGACGACCGTGCCGGACGGCGTCGTGAAGCGCGCTTCGATCGCGAGATCATCGGCGGGCAGTCCGTCGGTCGCAGCGTCGAACGTGATCTCGTGACGCGTGTCGACGGGCGCCTGCGCTCGAGGCTCCCGGGCGGGGAGCGCGGCGCCCGGCGTCCGAGGAACGAACGCGTGGCCGCTGCAGGCGGCGGCCGCGAGGATGCTCGCCGCGCGGAGCAGCCGAGACACGTGCGTCGCGCGCATGAAGCTCGCGCGAGCAACCGGCGCGCCGCGTGTACCTCGACCGAACGATTTCGCCGGGTCCTAGCGCAAAAAGCTCGACTCGCGAGCGGCGCGACGCGCCGGCGCGCGTGACGTCAAGGCGCGCTCGCGGCGCCTGCGTGGAGGGCGGTGAACGACGCGATGACGTCTCCGATGGCGCGGAGCTTGTGGCCGGCGCGGCCGGGGACGCGCGCGAGGAGCTCCGCGCCACGTGCGTGGTCGTGGTCGGGCCGCTCTCGGATGAGCCGTTCGTGGTAGTCGGCCAGCGAGCCGACGGTCCCGCGCGCGACGTCCCGCGCGACGTGGCGGAGGTCGAGCTGTTCCTTGGGAGCCCAGCCGCCCGCCGCCGCGAAGAGGGAGGTCTCGTAGCGGCCCCACGAGCAGACGACGTCGCTGTCGCGGACGAACGCGCGCCATCGCGCGTGGAGCTCGTCGAGGGTCCCGCCCGCGCGAAGCGTGGCCTCGTCGAGCCGCGTGTGGAGGGTCGTCCCGGGCGCGACGTCGCCGCGCGGCGCGACGACGAAGGCCATCGTCTCGCCGGTCGCGGGGCGATGGGCCGCCCACTGGACGAGCTCGTCGGTGTACGCGGGGTTCGCGGCGCGCATCGTGTAGGGCCACGCGTTCGCCTCACCGGCGACGCAGACGACGTCGGAGAAGCGCTCGCTGAGCACGCGCGGCACGCGGAACCGCCGCAGGCGGTCGCGTCGCCTCGCGTGGCGGACGCGGGCGCCGTGGAAGCGCTGCTGGCAGTCGATCTGGAAGTCGATCATCGCGCGGAACGGCGCGAGGAGCGCCGCGAACCGGGTCTCGTCGCCCTCGAGCGCGGTCAGCGCGTGGACGAGCGCCTCGATCGTCGCCACGGACGCGTCGTCGGGCTCCTTGCGGATGCGGTACTCGCTCGGCTGCGGGGGTACGAACGCGTAGCGCGGGAGCGCCGCGAGGAGGGGGTTCGTCCGGACCACCTTCTTCGTCTGCGCCCAGGTGCCGTCGACGACCACGAGCGTCACGGGGCCGGCCGGCGGCGCCTCGACGATGTCGATCGAGCCCTCGCCGGGATAGAGGAGGATCGGCGGCCGCGCGCGATCCGAGAGCGCCCGCGCGAGCGGCTCGGAGCGGCTCCAGTCGATGCCGACGTGGAGCTCGGAGTTCGTGAGGCACAGGCTCGCCATGTGGGCCGTGCCGATCGCCACGTACCGCTCGCGAGGGTGCTGGAGGAGCACGAGCCGCGTGCGGGTGTCGATCGGTTTCACGTGGGCGCAGTAGCAACCGCCGACGGGCCGGCGACATCGCGCGCAGAGCTCTCTCCCCGAGAAGAGGCGGTCGTCGTGTCGGTTCTTCTCGACGGCGCTGCGAAACATCGGCGCGCATCATAGTGGGCGCGCGCGCCGGCCGGTAGCAGGCTCACGCTCGCGCTACTCGCCGCCGGCCGCGGGGGCGAGCGGGCGCGTCGGACCGCGAGGGAGGCGCTCGACGACGGCCGCGCGCCCCCTCCGCCACCCGGCGTCGTCGTCGTAGGGCGGGAGCGTCTCGGGGATGTTGCCCGCGATCTTCGGCGCCGGCGTCGGGCCGAGGTGGCTCTCGACGGCGAGCTCGGGTCGGATGCGCTCGTAGAGCCAGGGGAGGAAGAGGTGCAGCAGCGTCATCACGAGCGGCGCTCCGCCGACGAACACCTCTCGGCGGGGTCGCGCGGCGCAGCGGAGGATCGCGCGGGCGACGCGCTGGGGAGGGTAGGTCGGCGTCGTCGCGTAGAGCTCGAGGCCCGTGTAGTTCGCGGCGTGATCGAAGAGCGGCGTGTCGACGCTCGCCGGCGCGACGATGCACGCGTGGATGTCGGTCCCGACGAGCTCCTGCCGCAGCGCGGCGTTCATCGCGTGGACGGCGTGCTTGCTCGCGCAGTACGCCGACGCCTTGGCGTAGGGCGCTCTGCCCGCGAGCGCGCCGACGGAGATCAAGACCCCCCGACCTTGCTTGCGGAACTGGGTGAGCGCGGCCTTCGCGCCGTTGAACGCGCCGATCACGTTGGTCTCGATGAGCCCGCGCACCAGATCGGACGGGACGTCCTCGAGGTTGCCGACGAGGTACGACGCGGCGTCGTTCACCCAGACGTCGATGCGCCCGAAGCGCGCGATCGCCGCGTCGCGCAGCGCGAGGACCTGCGACTCGTCGCGGACGTCCGTCGGCACCGCGATCGCTTCGCCGCCGAGATCGACGCAGCGCTTCACCACTTCTTGGAGCGCCTCGGCGCCGCGCGCCGCGAGCACGAGCTTGGCGTGGCGCCGGGCGAACATCTTGGCCGTCACACGGCCGATGCCGCTCGATGCCCCCGTGAGCACCACCACCGCTCCCTCGAGCCTGTTCATCGTCCACCTCCGCCTCGCCGATTGACGGAGTCGCGCGGCTGCAACGGTCGCGCCGCGGCTCCGCGCGGAGAACGCGCGCGAGATCGAGGGCTGCGGCGGCAGGCATGTGGCGGGCGGCTACGCAGGGCTCGCGCGCCCGCGCCCGCGCCCGGCTGCTGCACGAGGTCGCTACGACGGCGGCGTTACTGGCTGCCGGTCCTGCCGACGGTGTCGAGCGATCTCGGGACCGGGCCGGACTCCTGCACGGACGCGGCGCCGGCGGGGATCCCGCGTGAGGAGTCGGGCTCGGTTGGCGCGAGGCCGCGCACGCGCTTCGTGATGGCCGCGTGCCCTGACGTTCGCGGGAACGCGGCGCACGCCGCGGCGAACGAGGCGGTCAGCTCCGCGGGCGTCTGGAAGCGGTCCTTCGGAGCGCGCGCGCACGCGCGCGCGAACCACGCGTCGACCTCGGGCGGCAGCGCCGGGTTGAGCGAGGAGGGCACCGGGAGCGGAGCGACGCAGACGCTCTTCATGATCTCGGAGAGCGTCTCGCCGTCGAACGGCACGGCGCCGGTGAGCGCCGTGAACGCCGTGGCCGCGAGGCCCCAAAGGTCGAGGGCCGGGTTCGGCGGAACCTGAGCGCGGAGGTGCTCGGGCGTCATGTAGCTCGGCGTCCCCGAGATGAGGCCGCCCTCGGTCGTCGCGGCGTTCATGCGCGACCGAGCGAGCCCGAAGTCGACGAGCTTGGCGCAGCCGTGCGGGCGATCGGGATCGTCGACGATGAGGATGTTCTCCGGCTTGACGTCACGGTGGATGATCCCGCGCGTGTGCGCCTCCGCGAGCGCGCGCGCGATCTGGTCCACCATCGACGCGACCTCTGCGGGCGGGAGCGGGCCGACCCGGTCGATGCGGTCGCCGACCGACTCGCCGGCGAGGTACTCCATGACGAGGTACGGAGCCCCGTCGTGGGCGACGCCGTGATCGTAGACGCGGACGATGTGCTCGGTCCGGAGCTGCGCTGCAGCCCGCGCTTCGCGCTCGAAGCTCGCGTAGTCCGGGGTCTCCGCGAGGCCCGGCTTCATGAACTTGATGGCCACGTTGATGCCGAGCGAGAGGTGAACGCCGATCCACACGCTCGCCATACCGCCTTCGGCGATCTGCCGCTCGAGGCGGTACTTGCCGCCGAGGGTCGACCCGCTCGGCGGCGCGCCCCGAGCGGCGCTCTGCGTCGCCAGCCGGCTCGCCTGGAAAGTGACGCCCTTCGCGAGCCGGAGCTGGAGCTCGCGCGGATGGAACGGCTTCGAGAGGAAGTCGTCGGCGCCGGCCTCGAGCGCCTCGATGAGGTCGGCCTTCTCCTGTCTGCCGGTCAGCATCACGACGTAGACCTCTTCGCCGTGAGGTGTCGTACGGAGCAGGCGGCACACCTCGAGGCCCGCGAGCCCCGGCATGTCCCAGTCCATGACGACGATGCGAGGCGCATCTTCGCCCTTGAGGACACGCCACGCCTCGACCCCGTCGTGCGCGGTGGTGACCTCGTACCCCCAGGTCTTCAGACATCGCTCGAGGACGTTGAGGATGCCCTGGTCGTCGTCTGCCGCGAGTACGCGCATAGTAGCTACCGTACGACGGGAGAACCGCTATCTCAATCGATTCTCCGCCGCCGATTTTCCCCTCCTCCACCAAACGGCCGAGATCCGCGAAATTTCAGGTCTCCCGTGTGGGCGCTCGGACCACCTCTCTCGAGCCGCGCGCCTGACGCCGGGCCTCAGCGGTCGCGGCGCTCGACCGTGCCGTCCGCGTGCTTGGCGAACCGGGCCTCGCTCCGAGCGTGGACCGGCGCGTCGCTCGGCCAAGGCCACCCGCCGAAACGCGTGCGCTGGTAGTCGACGACGGCCTGCTGGATCTCGGCGCGCGTGTTCATCACGAACGGGCCGTACTGCGCGACGGGCTGTCCGATCGGGCGGCCCTGGAGGATCAGGATGTCGACGGGCGCGTCGCCGGCCTCGAGCTTCACGGCGCGATCGCTGCGGACGGCGAGGGCGGCGTGCGCGTCCACGACCTCGCCGTCGAGCGAGATCGACGAGCCGCGGAAGAAGTAGATCGTGCGGTTGATCTCGGGATCTCCGGTCGGGGGCAGCGTCCACGAGGCGTTCGGATCCATCTTGATCGTCCAGATCGCGACGTCCGTGTCGGGACGTGAGGCCCACGAGCGCGGCGGGGGCGGCGGCCCCTTCTGGTCCTCCAGGCGGCCCGCGATGACGGTCACCTCGGTCTTCCGCCCGGCGGCGTCGGCGAAGGTGAGCTTCGGGATGTCGCGGCTCCAGAGCATCGCGAAGTGGGGCGCGACGAGCTTGTCCTCCTTCGGGAGATTGAGCCAGATCTGGAAGAGCTCGAGCGGGTTCGGCTTGTCGCTCTCGAGCAGCGGGAACATCTCGCAGTGCACGATGCCCTGGCCTGCGGTGAGCCACTGGACGTCGCCTGGACCGAACCGCGCGGCCGCGCCGAGGGAGTCGGAGTGGTCGACGTAGCCGGTCCGCATGATCGTGACGGTCTCGAAGCCGCGGTGCGGGTGCTGCGGGAAGCCGGGGACGACGTCGCCGTGGTACATCCGCCAGCCGTCCTTCTTCTCGAAGTCCTGGCCAATGTTCCTGCCCCGGAGAGCCTCCTTCGGCGGCCCGAGGTCGTCGTTGCCGGCGGGGTAGGCGTCGTCGTGGTGAACGCAGAAGAGGAACGGATCGGCCGTCTCCCACGGGAACCCAAGCGGACGAGTCTCGAGGATCGTGTCGTTTTCGCTCACGCGCGAAGTCTACACCGCCCCGACTCCGGGCGTCTGCGCGCTATCAGGTGACGGCGAACGGGCGGCGCTGTATTTGGAGCGCATGCAGGCTACGACCGAGTCCCCGCGTTTCGCAGAGCCGACCTCCCTCGGCTTGTTCGGCCTCGCCATCGGCTGCGCTTCGCTGCTCCCGGTGGCGTTCGGCGTGAAGTCGGCGTTCACGCCCGACGCGCTCAAGACGACGGCGCTCTTTTGCTTGCTCTTCGGCGGAGGGTGTCAGCTCTTCGCGGGGCTGATGAGCTTCGCGAACAAGAACATGCTCGGCGGCACGCTGCTGACGACGTTCTCGTTCAACTGGGTGGTCAACGCCTGGGCGCTGAAGGAGCTCTCCGAGGGCCACGTCCCGAGCAGCACGGTCATCCTCTCGGTGGACGCGTGCTTCCTCCTCATCTTCCTCGTGATGACCTTCGCGTTCGGGTTCTTCTCGCGCCTCTTGCTCGTCTTCTTGCTCGACATCGATCTGCTCTACGTCCTCCGCATCGCGCGAGAGCTCACGCACGTGCAGGAGCTCGCGCTGCCGATCGCGGGGGCGACGGTCGTCCTGATGCTGATCGCGCTCTACATCGCGTTCGCGTTGGTGCTCGCGAACGCCTCGGGCCGATCGATCCTGCCGATCGGCGGACCCGTGTTCAAGGCGACGGCGCCCGCGGCCGCGCCCGAGGCCGCGCACTGACGGGCTCTGCCCGGCCTCGCGCGCTCAGGGCTTGTGCGCGAGGCGCTTCTTGGTCGCGTCCGGGAGCTCGACCTCGATCCAGGTCTCGCCCACGCTCGTCACGAGGACCTCGCCGAACTTCTTGTGCGTGAGCCGCTGTCCGAGCTCGAAGTGCCCGTCGGCGTTGTAGGGGACCGGCCCCTCGGCCGCGCGTGACTCGGGCGTCGGCGCCGCGGTGGGCTCGGGCGGGAGGACGAACTTCTTCAGGACCTCCGCGATCGCGCGTCGCTGCTCGGGCCCGCGGTGGTACTCGGACATCAGCGCGATCCGCGCGAGCAGCTCCTCTTCGACGCTCTGGATGGCGTCGAAGATGCCCTCGGACGTGTCGCCGCCGCAGGTCCACGCGACGTGGCGCGCGGCCTGGGGAACGCGGTGTCCGTCGCCGAAGGTCTCGTTGCGCGCGGCGGTGCAGTCCTTCGCCGCGGACTTCACCAGCTTGAGGGCGTCGGGGCCGGGCGACGCGAGCCATGCCTCCGTCGCCTCGAGCGCCTTCTGCGGGCGGAGATCTTCTTTTCGGCGGTCGGACCACTCCTCGAGGATGAGCCCGCGGACCATCTCGATCGCAGCGCGGATCAAGACGTCTTGCGGGACGCTCTCGAGGGCCGAGGCCCAGTCCGTTGCGGGGAGCCCCTTGACTGGATCCCCGCGGAGAGCGAGGAGGCGGTCGAACTTCGCTGTGAGAGCGGCGCGATCCACGGGAGCGACGCTAGCACGGGAAGGCGGGCAAGGGATCGTCCACGCGCGCGGGCCAGGGCGGCGCGGCTCGCGCGTCGCACCGCCGCCGCCGTCGCGGCGCGAATCGACGCTGTCGGTCCTCGTCCGTGCGACGATGCGATGTGACGTCCGGAGACGCAACGTGGGCACGTCGCGCGGCGCCGCGCTCTCGGTCGCGCGCGCGTCGCGCGCGGCGTGCGGCGGTCGTCGCGGTCGCCGCGCTCGCTTCGCTGACGGGCTGCGCGCATCACGAGTCGCTCGCCGTCGGCGAGGCGCTCACGGTCGGCGACGGCCGCGTCGCGCCCGCGATCGGCGTCGAGGCCGCGGAGGGCACCGGTTCGTCGAGCGAGCGCGGGACCTCCTTCGTCGAGGCGCGCGGCCGCGCGCTCCTCGGCGGTACGCGCCAGCAGCTCGGCGTGCTCGCTGGCGTCTCGCACCTACGATGGATCGGTCCGAGCGCACCCTTGTGGGCTGGCGTGAGCGTGGGGCCCGGCCTCGAGCACTTCTCGGGGACCGTGTTCTTCGAAGCGATCGCGCAGGCGCGGCTGGGAACGGGGTTCGTGCTCGGCGAGGCGAGCGAGCCCTACGCGCCGCTGAACCCGTGGGGCCCGGAGGCCGTGCCCCGGCCGCGGCAGCCCGACCTCTTCGGCGACCTGCCGAGCCCGCGGCAGGTCCTGCGGACCCGCGTGCTCCTCACGCTCGCCGTCGTCGGTGACGTCGACGCGCGCTTCACGCGCGCTCCGCTCTACGTCGCGTCGCTCATGCTCGGCATCGCCCGCGTCGAGGAGCTCCGGTTGCTGCGCTAGAGCGGCGCTCGCGTGGATCGCCGGCGCCGATCGAGACGGTGCGGCGCGGTCACGGACGGCGCCGCGCCTTGAGGACCTGGAAGTAGCGGTGCGCGATCCCGCTCGCAGCGGCGGCGCGCGCGACGTTCCGGCCCGAGCGCTCGAGCGCGCGTTCCACGTAGCGTCGCTCGAACTCGGCGACGACCTCGCCCCTCGCGCGCACGAACGGCAGATCGCCCTCGATGACCTTGTCGAGCGGATCCGGCTCGGCTGTGGTCGCCGGGACCTGGCGCGCGGCGAGCGTCGCCGCGACGTCGACGGACGCGTCGTCGGCGCCGTGGAGGATGCGGTCTTGGACGGCGATCTTGAGCTCGCGCACGTTGCCGGGCCAGCGGTGCTCGACGAGACGCGGGACGAAGTCGTCGGGCATTCGTCCGTGGCCACCGAGCTCGGCCCAGAACCTACGGGCGAGGACCGGCACGTCGCCGTCGCGCTCGCGGAGCGGCGGGAGGCGGAGCCGGGTGAAGAAGAGAGCCGGGTCGCGATCGCCGGGCGTCGCGGCTCCGCGTGTCGCCGCCATGACGCGCACGTCGGGGCGGGACGCGATCGAGGCGGCGAGCGTGCGCCGTCCCGCGTCGTCCAGGTCGTCGATCTCCGCGATGAAGAGCGCGCCGCCGCGGGCGCGGTCGAAGAGACCGCCCGGCTCGAACAGGGCCGCGGCGAGGGCGTCGGGCGCGAGCCCGCGCTCGGCGACGACGAACGGGCGCTCGTCGCGCACGGCTCCGCGATCGCCGCCGAGGCGGACGAGCTCCTCGGCGACGAGGCGCTTGCCGGAGCCGCGCTCGCCCTCGATCAGCACCGGCGCCGAGCTCCGCGCGAGCTCGGCCAGGATGGGATGGAGCGCCGTCATCGCCGCGCTCTCGCCGAGGACACGTCCGAACGACGCCGCACGCGGCGCGGCGGGGCGTGTCCCGCCCACGGTGACCTCGAGGACGGTGTCGCCGACGCGCACGACCTCGCCGCCGACGAGGAAGGCCTCGGTGGTAAGGACGCCGTTCACGCGCGTGCCCGACGCGAGGTCGACGACGCGGAGCTGGCCGCCGACGAGCTCGAACGAGCAGTGGCGCGCGGCGAGCGCGGGATCCGAGAGCCGGGCCGTGCAGGTCGGGCTCCGCCCGAGGAGCACGCGCGACGTGACCGACGGATCGACGGTGAACGTCACGCCCTGGTCCGGACCCTCGATGACGCACAGGTCGAACACCGGTCGCGCGCTGCCGTTCGGGCGCTCTCGCCGCGGCCGCCTCGCCGTCCCGAGGACCGCGCCGTCCGATTGTCCGAGTCCAGCGTCGTGGATGTCCGCCATGATTTCGTGAGGCTATGCACGCCGAATGCCGGGCCGATCCAGCGATGATCCGGCGTAGATCATCCCCCCGCGCGCGGTCTGCGACCCGGTGCGGACGGTCCGCATGATCGACCGGATCGTACGAGGGCGCTTCGTGTCAGCGCTTCGGAGTGTCTTCGCGGCGGGCGCTGCCGCCGGCGACGAGGCGGCGGAGTTGCCAGGCCTGCAGGCGCATCGCGAGCTCGTTTCGCTGGTAGGCGCTCCGAAGGGCGCCGACCACGAGGGCCGGCGCGACGATGCTCGCGAGGACGGCCGCGTAGAGGTAGACGGTCGTGGCGGTAGCCGGCAGGCTGAGGACCGACGAGTGAATCGTCATGCCGCCGTCGGCGAAGCGCACGACCTCCGGGAAGACCCCGAGCGAGTCGCCGAAGACGCTCAACGTCCAGGCGGCGGACGAGAGGCCGATCACGGCGAGGCGTGGCTTCCAGTCGCGCACGAACGCGAAGAGCACCGCGTGCATCGTGATGAGCGTCGACACGAGGAGGTACGGGCCGTAGACGCTCGTCACGTAGGCGCTCGTGGTGACGCCGAGCACGAACGTCGTGAAGATCGTCGTGTAAGACGGGCGGACGATGGTGACGAGGCTCGTCACGAAGGCGAGCCCCCAGAGCACGTGCGCGATCGTGAACGTCCGGACGTCTTGGACGCCGAGGTGCCAGGTCGACAGCGCGTTCAGCGAGATGTAGCCGTAGACGACGGCCGCCGCGATCCCGCCGCGGCGCATGTTCTTGCGAAGCGCGGCGTCTTGCTCGACGGTCACGTCGCGCGGGATCGTCGTCGGAGGCGACGTGAGCAGCCGCACGAGCGTGCCGAGGGCGTCTTGGTTGTCGGGGTCGAGCGCGAGCGCCTTGCCGGCCTCGCCGAGCGCCGACGCACGCAGGGCCTCCTCGTCCGCCGACGAGCGGGCGCTCGCGCCGAGCGCCTCCTCGGCGGCCGCGCGCGCCGCCTCGGCGTGCGCGCGTGAGCTGCGTTGGCGGAGCTCGACGTCGCGGTCGCCGTCGAGGTACGCCTCGATGCGGTCGCGGAGGAGCATCGCGGACGCGAGGCGGTCGGAGGGCTGGAGGCGCGTCGCCGCCACGCACAGCTCCTCGAGCTCGGGAGGGACCTCGGCCTCGGGTGCGCGCACGCTGGGCCGCGCCTCGATGCCGGTCGTGATCTTCTGCACGACCTCGTCGAACTCGCCGCGCGGGTGAAACGCCTGGAGCGTGAGGATCTCGAAGAGCACGGCGCCGAGCGCGTAGACGTCGGTGCGCGCGTCGACCTCGCCGCCGACGGCTTGCTCGGGCGCCATCGTGGTGAGCGTGCCCATGACGGCGCCGTATCCGGTCTGGACGCCGGCCTTGGCGTCGATCTTCTCGTCGGACCGCTGCCGCTCGCGTGGCTCGCCGGCGACCTTGGCGACGCCCCAGTCGAGCAGGTACACCTCGCCGTAAGCGCCGAGCATGATGTTGGTCGGCTTGATGTCGCGATGGACGACGCCGCGCTCGTGGGCGTAGTGGGCCGCGGCGCAGAGCTGGCTGAACGCGGAGAGCAGCTTCCGGCGCGAGAAGCCGGTCGACGCGCCCGCGGCCGCCTGCGTGAGGATCTCCTGGAGAGACTGCCCGCGCACGCGCTTCATCGTGAAGAACGGCTTCTGGTCGGGGCTCGTGCCGACGTCGTAGACGGGGACGATCGCCGGGTGCTCGAGCTGGCCCTGCACGCGCGCTTCCCGCGCGAAGCGCGCGAGCGACTCGTCGTCGTGTTCCTCGTCGTCGTTGAGCTGCTTCCGGGCGACGAACCTCCCGACGGTGCGGTCGTGGACGAGGACCACCGTGCCCATGCCGCCCCGTCCGAGGACGCGTCGCGGCTCGTAGCGGTCCTCGGCGTTGCCGGAGAACGTCGCGCCGGCGTCCGTCTGCGTGAACGCGACCTTGTGCGGAGAGTCCTCGGACGGCGCGTCCGCCGGCGGCGTGAACGTCACCGTCTGGGGCCCCTTCGCCGGCATCACCGGCAGAGAATAGGCGATCGCGCGCTCGCGCACGACTCGGCGGCAGAGCTCGCCGTGCGGGCCGGAGCTCGCGGCTCCGCGCGGTCCGCCCGCGCTCCAGAGGGGTGGGCTGTGCCGTTCTTGGATCGCCGCTTGCTGGGATCGGGGGGCGCGCGTCGGTTCCGACGCGTGGCGGAACGCGCGCGCGAGCTCATGACACAGACGAGCGCCACAGCCGAGGCCGCGAGGCCGATCCTCGTCGCCGACGACGATCCCGAGATGGTCAACATCATCGTCGAGGCGCTCACGCACAAGGGTTACAGGGTCGCCACGGCGCGACACGGGAAGGAGGCCCTCGCGCGCGTCGAGGCCGAGCAACCTCGGCTCATCCTCCTCGACATGAAGATGCCGGTGATGGACGGCTGGACCTTCGCGCGAGCGCTCCACGAGCGCTACGGCCGGAGCATCCCGATCGTCGTGATCACGGCCCTCGAAGACTCGAAGCTCCGGGCGGACGAGCTCGGCGCGGAGGGTGAGCTCGGCAAGCCGTTCAGCCTCGAGCAGCTCTACGACGTCGTCGAGGACATGCTCGCGGACGGAGGCGAAGGGGCTCGATGACGCTCCGCCACCAGTACGACATGGGCATCGTGGGCAACTGCGCTTACGTCGCCCACGTCGACTCGAGCGCGCGCGTCGTCTGGATGTGCCTCCCGCGGTTCGACAGCAGCTGCGTCTTCGGGCACCTGCTCGATCGCGAGCGCGGCGGGCAGCTCGCGGTCGAGAGCGTCGAGGCCCCGCGTCAGCAGAAGCAGGAGTACATCTGGAACACGAACGTCCTCGTCACGACGATCGACGCGCCCGACGGCTCGTTCCGGGTGATCGACTGCGCCCCGCGCTTTCGCCAGTTCGGGCGCGCGTTCAAGCCGCTCATGCTGGTCCGGAAGATCGAGCCGATCGCGGGCACGCCGCGGATCCGGGTCGTGTGCAGGCCGCGCGGACGCTGGGGGAGCGTCGAGCCGCGCGTCTACGTCCAGAGCAACCACCTCCGCTACGACCTCGACGACGAGATCGTCCGTCTCAACACGAACGTTCCGCTGAGCTACGTCGCCGGGGAGACCGAGTTCGTCCTCAGCGAGAAGAAGTACCTGATCCTCACCTGGGGAGCGCCGCTCGAGCGGGCGCTCGAGGACACAGCCGAGGAGTACATCCGTCGCACGGTGGACTACTGGCGGCGGTGGGTCGAAACGTGCGCGATCGGCCGCTTCTACCAGCAGCAGGTCATCCGCTCGGCGCTCGTCCTCAAGCTTCACCAGTTCGAGGACACGGGCGCCATCATCGCGTCCGCCACGACGAGCCTGCCGGAGTATCCGGGGAGCGGCAGGAACTGGGACTATCGCTTCTGCTGGCTCCGCGACGCGCACTTCACGCTGACCGCGTTCAACCGGATCGGGCAGTTCGAGGAGATGAAGCGCTTCGCGCAGTTCATCGAGAACATCGCCGCGGCCTCCTCGACGGCGAGCCGCTACCCGCCGGTGGTGCGGATCGACGGCGATCGATCGCTCCCCGAGTCGACCGTCCCGTTCCGGGGCTACGACGGCTCCGGGATCGTCCGCATCGGCAACGCCGCCGTCGACCAGGTGCAGAACGACATCTACGGGCAGATCATCTACGCGCTGCTCAAGCTCTACGTCGACGAGCGCTTCCCGCGCGAGCCTCGCGCGACGTCGAAGGCCCTCATCGCGACGCTCCTCGGCCGCATCGAGGGATGCCTGGACCAGCCGGACGCGAGCCTCTGGGAGTTCCGAGAGCTCACGCGGCGTCACTGCTACACGGGGCTCTGTCACTGGGTCGGCGCCAAGTCAGCGCAGAAGATCGCGCGCGAGCTCGACGATCGCGACATGCGGCGGGCGGCGACCCGCCTGACGGCCCGCGCGGAGCGCTTGATCGAGGCGTGCTACGACGCCGACCGCGGCGCCTACATGCAGGAGCCCGGCAGCGCCGAGGTCGACGCGAGCACGCTCCAGCTGATCATCCTGAACTACATCGAGCCGCAGTCCGCGCGCGCGGCGCGGCACGTCGCCGTGCTCGAGGAGCGCTTGACCGCCGGCGGCGGGCTCATGCACCGCTACGCCCACGCCGACGACTTCGGGTTGCCGGCCTCCGCGTTCCTCATCTGCGCGTTCTGGTACGTCGAGGCGCTCGCCGCGATGGGCCGCGTCGAGGCGGCGCTGCGCGAGCTCGAGACGCTGCTCGGCTACGCGAACCACCTCGGCCTGTTCAGCGAGGACGTCGACCCGAAGACGGGGAGCCAGTGGGGGAACTTCCCCCAGACGTACAGCCACGTCGGCCTGATCAACGCCGTCCTCCGGATCACGAGCAAGATCGAGTATCCGGAGTTTTACTGAGAGCGCGCGCTGCTCACTCCGCCGCGGCGAGCGTCCCGTGCTCTTCGCCCTGGAGGTGGATCGGCGCGCCGGTCTTCTTGAGCCACCACACGAGGCCGATGAGGAGCATCCGCTTGTCGCCGACGAACGAGGGCTTCTTTCCCTCGAAGAGGTGGCCGGCGAACTGGAAGGCCCAGCCCGTCGAGAACATCGCCGCGGCGAGCGGCAGCCCGACGACCGTCGCGCCGATGGGCAGGCTCGCCGCGATGAGCGGGATGCCGACCTTGTGACACGCCTGGTTGCGAGGGTCCTGGTGGTCGTCCTCGTAGCTCTTCATCAGGTCGGTCCACTCGGCGTTCAAGCGAATCATGTCGGCTCCTTCTTCGGTCCCCCAGCGCCGCGTCGTCGGGCGTCGGTCGGGTCAATAATGCGAGGTATTGCTCGCATTCGCTACTCGCGTTCCAATGGCGGTCATGGTGAAGGCCGTTCGGGCTGCGGCACGGAAAAAACCGAAGCAAGAGCGCTCCCTCGCGATGGTCGAGGCGCTGCTCCAGGCCGCGGCTCGCGTTTTCGTGAAGGAGGGCTACGCCAAGGCGACGACCAACCGAATCGCGGCGGCGGCCGGCGTCAGCGTCGGCTCGCTCTACCAGTACTTCCCGAGCAAGGACGCCATCGCCGTCGAGCTCCTCCGCCGCTATCGCGACGGTCTGGTCGCGCTGGTGGCGGCCCGCCTCGAGCGGGTCGACCGCGTGAGCTTCGGGCCGATCGTCCGTGACCTGCTCTGCGATCTCCTGCAGGCCGAGGGCATCAACCCGGCGCTGCACCGTGTCCTCATCGAGCAGGTGCTCCGGACGACCGCGCGCCGCGAGATGCTCGGCTTCGAGGAGCGCCTCGAGGCGGTGATCGTCGGCGCGCTCCGCGCTTCGGACGCGGACCTCGACCACGAGCTCGCGGCGTTCATCCTGGTCCGCGTGGTGCTCGCGGTGGTGCAGAGCGTGGTGGTCGATCGACCGAAGCTCAACACGCCCGATCTCGTCGACGAGCTCACGCGCCTCGTCGTCGGGTACGTCGGCTTCGACGTCGAGCGGCGGCCACGCCGGTAGCCGTCGGAGACGAGCGGCGGCCGCGCCGTGAGCCCGGCGTCGCGCCGGCGGAGACGAGCGGCGGCCGGCGCCTCGAGTCGGCCGTGTGGCGTCAGGCGCTCTGGGCGCGGCGGAAGGCGTCGCGGAAGGCCGCGGCGGGCTGCGCGCCGGAGAGGGCCAGCTTGCCGGCGAGGATCGTGAACGGCACGCCGCGGATCCCCTGGGTGGACATGGCGTGCGCCTCGGTGCGGGTGAGGTCGAGCGCGGCGCGGTCCTCGAGGATGTCGCGCGCCTCCGCGCGCGCGAAGCCGTGACCGGACGCGATCTCGACGAGCACGTCGCGCTGCCCGATGTCCTTGCCTTCGAGGAAGTACGCCTCGAACAGCGCGTTCGCGAGGGCGCGCTGCGTCCCCTTGTCGTGCGCGCGGGTGATGAGCGTGTGCGCGGCGAGCGTGTTCGGCGTCCGGCGCACCTTGGCGAAATCGAGCGGGATGCCGCTCTCGCGCGCCGCTTCTTCGACGGTGCGGAACATCGGCTCCGGATCGCCGCCGAACTTGCCTGCGAGCCGCTCGCGCAGGTCGGCGCCCTCGGCGGGCGTCGACGGATCGAGCTGGAACGGGTGGAAGGTGATCGGCGCCGAAGCTGCCCCCTCCGCCTCGAGCGCGGCCTCGAGCCGGCGGAGACCGATGAAGCACCAGGGGCAGATGACGTCGGAGACGAAGTCGATCGTCGGGGTCACGGCGACACTGGGATGCTCGGGGCGCGCGCTCCGTTCTGACGCTTCGCGCGGTCGAGGTCGGCAAGGCCGGGTCCCGACGGGCGCTCTGGCGATGCGCTGCCGTGAGGCGCGGTTGTCGGAACGATTGCGGGGTGTTGGACCCGGCGCCGGCGAAAGGGCCGGCGGCCCGGCGTCGGGCGCCCGCGGACGGGGCGCGCCGCCGCGACGTGTTTGCGCTCGCCGAGGACCGATGTTACGCCGCGGCATGCGCCCGGCCCGACGTAGCTCCGCGGCCCTCGGCGCGCTCGTCGTCCTCGTCGTGCCGCTCGCCGCGTGCGCGCTCTCGACGTTCAACGGCGACGACTACACGTCGACGTGCACGTTCGCGGGCCGCTCCGATCAACCCTGCGGCCAGTGCATCGCCACGAACTGCCAGGCGCCCGTGGACGCGTGCTGCGCGAACGAGGCGTGCCGCGCGACGCCGGACGACGGCGTCTTCGGCGTCTCGAGCGTCTACGGCGATCCCGGCGCGCTGAAGCGGCTCGACACCTGCGCCGGCGGCGGGAGTTGCCAGGACCTCGAGTACGATCCGCGCGCCAAGGACATCGCCGCGTGCATCCAGCGGTCCTGCCAGGGGGTCTGCGATCTCTGGCAGCGCTCGACGTTCAAGCCGGAGGAGTCGAGCTGCGAGGTCAAGCCCGGCACTACCTACTCGTCTCCGTCGTGCGAGTGCACGATTCCCGCGACGACCGAGGGCGCGCCCCGGAAGCCAAACTCGGTCAAGTGCACGCGGAAGACCGTGCCGTTCGCGGTGTGTTGCGCGTCGAAGGACTGGCCCGCGCCCGCGTCGACGTGCCGGTGCACGAGCGTCGCGTGCACGACGGCGGGGGACCAGTGCTCGTGCCGCGTGCAGACGTCGCCGACCGAGGGGGTGAACGCGTGCGGGCGCGGGACGTGCTGCATCTCCGCGTACGACGGCACGTGCGGCTGCGGTCGCTCTTGCGGCGAGAGCGACATCGTCGTCGATCAGTGCACGCCCACGAGCGTCGTCTGCGGGACCAACCGGCGCACCGTCGAGAGCTGCTCCGCAGAGTGAGGCCTCGGCGGCGTGCGTGCGCGTCGCTCTAGGGGGCGTCTCTATTCCGGGCGAGGTGATCAGAAGAGAGAGCGGGCACGGGCACGGGCACGGGCACGGGCACGTGGGAGAGGAGACGAGAGGCGCGTCGTGTTCTGTGGCGGCTTGCTGTGCACATGGCACGCACTTGGGGCTCCCTCAGTCCTGTCTGTGCTCGTGACGCGAGCGAGCTTCCTCTCGTCTCCGACGTGCCCGTGCCCGTGCCCGTGCCCGTGCCCGATCTTGTCTCAGCTCAATCGCGACAGGAATGGGTGGCACGCTCTAGAAGCCGGCGGGCACGCGGCGAGGCCGCGCGATCGGTCAGAAGCGACGCTCGAAAGAGAGCGCGCCGCCGCCGGCGACGGGGCGCGCCGAGAGGGTCGCGGCGCTCGTGCTCGAGCCGTCGCCCATGAAGAGCCCGACGCCGCCCATGACGGCCGCCGCGCTCAGCGCGCCGAGGCTCACCCACGCGAACGCGCGCGCGCGGCCCACCGCGCCGACGCCGTCGTCGTCGGAGCAGAAGTTCCGGTCGGGGATGCACTTCTCGAGCGCGTCGCTCCGAGCGGTCGTCGACAGGGCGAAGAAGACGATCGAGCCGACCGCGAGCCCGCCCGCTCCCCAGAAGAGGTACGTGCGCGTGCTCGTGCCGCGCTTCGGCCGCTCGACGTCGGGGGACGCCGCGTCGCCGGCGCCCGTCGTCGTCGGCTGGAGCACCACCGCGACCTCCGACGTCACGCTCGGCGAGCTCTCGCCCTCCCAGCGGGACGTCTGGTAGCCCGGCGCGCTCACCTCGACGACGTGCCTGCCCGGATCGACGGGGGTAGGGACGTCGATGACGGCGACGTTCGCGGGCGAGCCGTCGATCTGGATCGCGAGGCCCTCGGGTCGCGGCGCCGCGACGCGCACGAGCAGCCGCGGGAGCCGCGGCGCGAGCCTCGCGAGGTGCTCGCGGGCGATGTCCTCGCGGTCCTTCCGTCCGTCCTTCACGGCCTGCGTGGCCGCTTGATTCAGCTCGAAGTAGGCGGTGGCGAGCTTGCCCTCGCCCTCGTGGCACAAGGCGACGTTGAGGAGCGTGCCGCCGCCGGGATCGAGCCGCTGGCTCTCGGCGAGCATCGGGCACGCCTTGGCGTAGTCGCCGCGCTCCATGAGCGCTCGCGCCGTCTCGAACAGCGACTGCGCCACCTGCTCGTCGGTGAGCGGCGCGGCCGACGCTGCGCGCGGCGCCAGCAGCGAGGCGGCGCCGAGCGCGAGCACGCCAGCGAGGCGGCGAGAGAGCATGAGGAAGCTCGTATCACGCCTTCCGGGCGGCGCCGACGGACACCGCGCGCACGAGTGTCCGGCCGTGCGCGCCGGCGCCGACGGGCCCCGCGCGCACGGACGTCCGGCCGTGCGCGCCGGCGCCGACGGGCCCCGCGCGCACGAATGTCCGGCCGGGGCGGCTCGGGCTCGGGCTCGGGCTCGGGATCAGAGGCAGGTGACAAGGGCGTCGTAGATCGACGTCGTCTTGCCAGGCAGCGTCGCGTTCAGCGGGTCCGGTCCCGAGAGCGCGCTCATGAGGGCGCTCGCCTGGGCGCCGACCTCGATGGTGCAGCGCTTGGTCGCCGTGGTCGCCTCGATCTGGCCGCGCGGGCCGACCTGGAGATCCGCGGCGGCGAACGTCCACGTGCAGCGCGACACGCGCTTGGTGTTGAGGTTGATCGAGCACGCGAGGCGGAGCGGCGTGACGTCGGGGTACTCGCCCTCGCAGAAGGTGTCGCCGCAGATCTGGTCGAAGCCGTGGGCGAGGTTCCGCTGCGTCTGCATCCAGGCGAGGCCGTCCGCGTGCTCCCACGCCCAGTCCCCGAGCTCGACGTAGAACGTCTTGGCGGGCTCCGGCGGGGGCGGGCCGCCCATCACGCCCGAGAAGCAGTCGACGAGCCCGTCGTAGAAGGACTTGCCCGTCGCCGGGATCGGCGTGTGGAGGGCGTTCGGACCGGCGGCCGCGAGCGCGTCGAGCATGCGCTTCGCGGTGCCCGCGACGGGGATCTTGCACGTGAAGGCGCGCGCGTCGGAGGTGAGCTTGCCGGTGCGCCCGTCGACGTATTCGATGCTCCCGCCGAGGACCCACGTGCAGTCCTTCATCTTGCGCGCGATCGACGTCGACGAGCACGTGATGCGCACCGTGCTGAGGTTCGAGTAGTCGCCGCCGCAGATCGTATCGCCGCAGATCCGGTCGAAGCCGTCCTTCAGCGCCTTCCGCACGGAGAACCAGCGATCGATGTCGTTGTCGTCGAGCGTGCTGAAGAGGTCGCCGTAGGTGGTGAGGGCGTCTTCGCTCTGGTCGACGTCTTCGTCGGCCGGCGCCGCGCATCCCACGAGCGTCGCGGTGGTGAGAAGGAGAGCGGCGAGGGAGCTCTGGGCGCGGCGGAAGTTCATCTGCGGCTGCTTCATAGAGCTCCCTGGCGTTGGTGCAAGGAAAAGTACGACATTGGAGGTGGATGTTGCTGTGGCGCCATGGTCGGTGTTCATGGCGTGCCCTCCCATCGAGAAGCGTGCCGCGATGTATATTGACGAATTTCAACCATTTGCATGGTGTTGATGGCTGGCCCGAGCCACGCGGGGCCGATCGCGGGGCCAGCGGCGACGCCCCGCGCGGGAGCGCGCCGGTCCCCGCGCTCGCCGGCGGAAACGTCGTCGAAACCGCGAGGGCGGATCCTCGTGGGCGTTTCATCCGCGGCGTCGACCGTCCGGCTCGCGAACGCGACCGTCCGATCGGCGCGGCGTTGTCGGCTCGAGTGACTCGCCCCAGAGTTCGACTCGAGCCCGCGAGACGAATCCTCCACTTCACGAGCGAACATGCACGAGCGCACCTCTCCTTCGAACACCATCGGGATCGACGCGATCGCGGTCGCCACGCCGCGGGCCTACCTCGACCTCGTCGATCTCGCCGCGGCGCGCGGCGTCCCGAGCGACAAGTACACGAAGGGCCTCGGCGCGATCCGCATGGCCATCGCGGATCGCGACGAGGATCCGGTGACGCTCGCGACCGACGCGGCGGCGCGTATGTTCGCGCGCGGCAGGATCGACACCGCGCGGATCGGATACGCGGCGGTCGGCACCGAGACGGCGATCGATCACTCGAAACCCGTCGCCTCGTACGTCCACGGGCTGCTCGGGCTCCCGCAGAGCTGCCGCGTGTTCGACGCCAAGCACGCGTGCTTCGGCGGAACTGCGGCGTTGATGGGCGCGCTCGAGTGGATCGCGAGCGGAGCCGCGCGCGGCCGAACGGCGCTCGTCGTCTGCACGGACATCGCGCGGTACGAGCTCGGCAGCCCCGGCGAGCCGACGCAGGGCGCGGGCGCCGTCGCGATGCTCGTGTCGGAGCGCCCGCGGCTGCTCGAGCTCGAGGTCGGGCGCACGGGAACCTTCGCGCGCGACGTGCACGACTTCTGGCGTCCGCTCGACCGGCGCGACGCGCTCGTCGACGGCCACTTCTCGGTCTCGTGCTACCTCGACGCCGTCGCGGGCGCGTTCGGCGAGTGGCGCGACGAGGACGCGCGGCGCGGCGGCGATCCGCTCGTTCGCACCGCGTACCACGTGCCGTACGTGAAGATGGCAAAGAAGGCCGACCGTCATCGCGCGATGGTCTCGGAGGGGCTCGACGAGGCCGCCGCCGAAGCGCGGTTCGCGCGTGAGGTCGCGCCGTCGCTCGCGTTCGCGGCCGAGGTGGGCAACGTCTACACGGGCTCGCTCTACATGGCGCTCGCGGCGCTCCTCCACGCGGAGGCCGGCGTCCTCGAGGGATCGCGGGTGGGTCTCTTCAGCTACGGCTCGGGCTGCGGCGCCGAGTTCTTCGCCGGTCGCGTCGCGGCGGGAGCGGGGGCGTTCGCGCGCTCGCTCGCGCTCGACGAGCCGCTCCGCGATCGCGTCCGGCTCGGCTTCGACGCGTACGAGGCGATCCGTCGCGCGGACGGCGACGCACCTCCGCGCGTCTCGGCCGACGCCTCCGCCGACGTCGCGAGCGATCGCTCGACGTTCCTCGGCATCGACACCGCGGAGCGCCGTGTCTACCTCCGCGCGTCCCCGGCCTCGACGAGGCTCGCCGTCGCCGCCGCGTGAGCTGGCGACGAGCGCGCCCGCTGGCGTAGTGTCGTGGTGCGCCGGTCGTCGCCGATGCTCACGGCAGGCCTCGCGGTCGGTGCCGCGCTCGTCTCGACGAGCGAGAGGCGTTCGCGAACGAGAACAAGGGTACCGGGAAGCGCGTGAGCAAGGCGCCCACGCCTTCCTCGCCTCGGCGTCATGTCGGGCATCGTCGCCCTGGCCCTGCGGCGGACTTCACGACCTGCGAGACATCCAGGTCGGCGTTGCCATCCTCGGTGGTGCCACGCCCCGACGGCGTACCGCCCACTGGAGCCCCGCGGCCTTACGACTGGACTGGGCCTCGCATTGCGGCATTCCACGATTGAGTCGAAGAAAACGAATACGCTACGCTGTCATCTCCACCGATGTCCGTCCGGTTCGAAGCTCCGCGCGTTGAAGCGTTGCCACGGCTCGATTCTGAACGCTCCTCGGAGCAGGGCCACGGCGCTCGCGGCGAGATCGGTTCGAGGTAGGTGGGCCCGGCAAGTCAGGAAGTCTGCAGGGGGATGAGACGATGAACCGACGAAGCTCTCCTGGTCGCCATCTGCGCGCTGTTGCCCGTGTTGCTGGCCTCGCCGCTTCTCTCTCGACGACGGCTCCGACTCTTGCACAGGAGCCGACCGCTGCACCCGAGTCGGATTCACCTGCGCTGCCAGCACCCGAGACGAGCCCCGACGCACCCCCGGTGCCCGCTTCGACGACGCTGATGCAGGCCGCCCCGGTGGGCTCCGCACCGGCGGAGGCCGCGCCAGCGGAGCCACGGCCCCCCGCGGCGCCCGATCCGCAGAATGCCGAACGGCCCGCCTGCGACGAGCCTGCAGCTACAGCGAGTGCCGACAAGAAGACGCGGCACACCGGCTTTCACGTGCGCGGCGAGCTTGGATTGGCCAGCATGGGCGCGAGCGCGAGCACCCAGGGGTCGAGGGTCGAGATCGGTGGCTTGAGCACCATCGCCTCCCTCCTGGTCGGCGGAGCCGTCGTCGAGAACCTCATCATCGCGGGCGAGCTCTGGACGATGCGAGCGTTCGAACCCGACTGGAAATCGAACGGCGCACCCCTCGGCATCGACATGAGCGCCACCTTGTCCGGAATCGGAGCGAACGTGTCGTACTACCTCGTGCCGGCGAACGTCTTCTTTTCCGTGACGCCATCGGTGGGAGTGCTTGCAATAGAGGACAGGAGAGACCGATCGGGCACCCGGACGAAGACTGGATTCTCGGCGCGAATGGCGATCGGCAAGGAGTGGTGGGTCGCCAGCCATTTCGGCATCGGTGTCGCTGCGAACGGGTATCTCGGAATCAATGGTGACGAGTTGAGGACGGAGGCCGCGACGTCGACGTTCTACTGGACGACGCATGGGGCGGGTGTGTCCTTCACGGGGTCGTACAACTGAGCGAGGGACGCGTCGCCGCGAACGACGCGTTCCTCGGACGCGTCGCCGCGAACGACGCGTTCCTCTCGAGGGTTGCCGAGAGGGCGGTCTCCAGCGCCCGCCCGCTGAGGTACTGTCGAGGCATGGTGCGCCGGTCGTCGCCGATGCTCGCGGCAGGTCTCGCGGTCGGCGCCGCCCTCGTCGTGGCGGCGATCTGGTGGCGGAGGCCGCGCACGCCCGTCGTCGAGACTGCCCTCGAGGCGACGGTCGCCGTGCGGATCTCGCGCCACGACGCGCTCGGGATGTCGTCGCCGCCCATGTCGGTCCGCGAGCCTTCGCGCGTGCGCGCGATCGTCGAGGCGCTCGGCGTCGACGCGCAGCCCGCCGTGGCGTGCCCGCCCGACTACGCGAGCGCCGAGCTCGGCCTGCTCCTGTCCGGGCGGGACGTGTACGCGCGTCGAAACGTGTACGTTTGGGACCTCTCCGCCGGCGCCGCCGGCGTCGCAGACGGCAGCGTTGCAGATGGCGACGTTGCCGTCCGTGGCGCGCGTCGCGGCGGAGTGCCCGCGGTCGTCGTCGTGAGCTCGAGCGGGTGCCGCGGTGGTCCGCCGGCGGACGCGGTCCGCCTGCGCGCGCTCCTGTCTTCCGAGGCGAGCGACGCTGGCGACGCCGCGCGATGAGCTGCGATGTCGGCCGAGCCCGACGGTTCGTGCGCGCCGTCCTGTCGTGCTTCGGCAAGCAACGTCGGCCATGGCGCGGCAGCGCGGCGTCGCGCGCGAAGGGCGAGCGCGGATCGACGTCGACCGTCGCGCGAGGGCGATCGGGGCGTCCATGAACGGCTGCCGTGATGTATCGTGGCTCGTCACGCGTGGGGGCCGCGACGAGGAACCGGACCGATGCGACTGGGTGTGCCGAAGGAAATCTACGCGGGCGAACGGCGCGTCGCCGCGACGCCGGAGTCGGTGAAGAAGCTGCGCGGGATGGGGCTCGACGTCGTGATCGAGCGCGGCGCCGGCACTGGATCGGGCTACACCGACGAGGCCTACGAGGCCGCCGGCGCGACGATGGCCGATGTCCAGAGCGTCTGGGGCGAGAGCGATCTCGTCATCAAGGTCCGCCCGCCGTCGCACCCCGAGGTCGCGAAGATCAACACGGGCGCGATGCTCGTGTCGCTGCTCCAGCCCGAGCGTGACGAGGCGCTCCCGGCGCTCCTTGCGGCGCGGAAGGTGTCGGCGATCGCGCTCGAGCGCATCCCGCGCGTCACGCGCGCGCAGAAGATGGACGTGCTCTCGTCGATGGCGAACCTCGCCGGCTACCGCGCCGTGCTGGAGGCCGCGCACCACTACCAGGGCTTCTTCGGCCCGCAGGTGACGGCGGCGGGGACGATGCCGCCCGCGCGCGTGCTCGTGATCGGCGCCGGCGTCGCGGGGCTCGCCGCGGTCGCGGCCGCGAGGGCGCTCGGCGCCGAGGTGCGCGCGTTCGACACGCGCAAGGCCACGAAGGAGCAAGTCGAGAGCCTTGGCGCGGCGTTCCTCACGGTCGAGGTGGAGGAGGACGGCGAGGGCGGCGGCGGCTACGCGAAGGAGATGAGCCCGGCGTTCATCGCCGCGGAGATGGCGCTCTTCCGCGCGCAGGCCGCCGAGGTCGACGTCATCGTCACGACCGCGCTCGTGCCCGGCAAGAAGGCCCCGATCCTCGTGAAGGAAGAGGCGGTCGTCGCGATGAAGCGCGGCTCGGTCGTCGTCGACCTCGCCGCAGAGCAGGGAGGCAACTGCGAGCTCTGCGTGCCGGGCGACATCGTCGAGCGTCACGGCGTCACGATCGTCGGCGTGACCGACCTCGCGAGCCGGATGGGCGCGTCGGCGAGCCGCCTCTTCGCGAACAACGTCGTCCACCTGCTCGCCGAGATCGTCGACGGCGCGAAGCTCCACGTCGACCTCGAGGACGACGTCATCCGGCCCGCGCTCGTCACGCACGCCGGCGAGGTCTTGCCGCGTCCGCCGCCGAAGGCCGTCGCGCCGCCGGCGCGCGCGTCGACGCGTCCGCGCGTGCCCCCGGCGCCCGAGGCGAAGCCGGCGCAGAAGGACATCCGCTCTCCGACGCGCCGCGCGTGGGGCACGACCGTGGGCGGCATGGGGGTCATCGTCGCGCTCTTCGTCGCCGGGCGCTTCGCGCCGTCCGACCTGCTCCAGCACTCGACGGTGTTCATCCTGGCGTGCTTCGTCGGCTGGCAGGTCATCTGGAGCGTGACCGCCGCGCTCCACACGCCGCTGATGAGCGTCACCAACGCCATCAGCGGCATCATCATCATCGGCGGCATGCTCCAGGTCTCGAGCACACTCGACGCCGCGAGCGTGCTCGGCGCCCTCGCCGCGCTCTTCGCGGCGATCAACATCGCCGGCGGCTTCCTCGTCACCGAGCGCATGCTCCGGATGTTCCGGCGCGAACCTTCGACGGGCGCCTCGACGGCGGAGAAGGGGCACCGCCGATGATGATGACCGACGGTGTCCTCACGGTCGCGTACCTCGTCGCGGGCGTCCTCTTCATCCGGAGCCTCGGCGGCCTGTCGAAGCAGGAGACGGCGCGGCGCGGAAATTTCTCCGGCATCATCGGCATGGCGATCGCCGTCATGGTGACCGCCGCGGCGTGGGCGAACCATCCGGGCCGTGACCTCACGAGCGACCTCGAGGCGATCGGCCTGCTCGGCGCGGCGCTCGTCGTCGGCGGCGGGATCGGCGGCGTGCTCGCGCGTCGCGTCGAGATGACCGGCATGCCGGAGCTCGTGGCGGTGCTCCACAGCTTCGTCGGCCTCGCGGCCGTCCTCGTCGGATTCGCGTCGTACCTCTCGCCCGCGGCGTCGGCGATGCATCCGGGCGTCGAGCGCACGGTGCACCTTGTCGAGATCGGCGTCGGCGTCGCCGTCGGCGCGCTGACGTTCACCGGCTCCGTCATCGCGTGGGCGAAGCTCCGCGGCTCGCTCTCCGGTAAGCCGCTGCTCTTGCCAGGCCGCCACGCGCTGAACGCGATCGTCGCCGCCTCGGCGATCGGCCTCACGGTCCCGATCGTCCTCGCGACGGGGACCGCCGGCATGCCCTACCTCGTCGCGATCGCGGTGCTCGCCGGGCTCCTCGGCGTCCACCTCGTCATGGCGATCGGCGGCGCCGACATGCCCGTCGTCGTGTCGCTCCTGAACAGCTACTCGGGCTGGGCCGCCGCGGCGGCGGGCTTCGTCCTCGCGAACGATCTCCTGATCGTCACCGGCGCGCTCGTCGGCTCGAGCGGCGCGATCCTCTCGATCATCATGTGCCGCGCGATGAACCGCTCGATCGCGAACGTCATCTTCGGCGGGTTCGGCACGGCGGACACGAAGGGTCCGGCCGCGGCCGCGCCCGCCGGCGAGGTCATCGAGATGTCGCAGGCGGACGTCGCCGCGATGCTGCGCGAGTCGAAGAGCGTCGTCATCGTCCCCGGCTACGGGATGGCCGTCGCGCGCGCGCAGAGCGCGGTCCACGATCTGACGCGGGTGCTTCGCGAGCGCGGCACCGCCGTGCGCTTCGCGATCCATCCGGTCGCCGGACGCTTGCCGGGACACATGAACGTCCTCCTCGCGGAGGCCGGCGTCCCGTACGACATCGTCCTCGAGATGGAAGAGATCAACCACGACTTCCAGGCGACCGACGCCGTCCTCGTCATCGGCGCCAACGACATCGTCAACCCCGGCGCGCTCGACGACGAGCACAGCCCGATCTACGGGATGCCGGTCCTCGAGGTGTGGAAGGCGAAGACCGTCGTCGTGCTCAAGCGCGGCATGGCCGCGGGTTACGCCGGCGTCGAGAACCCGCTCTTTCACATCGAGAACACGCGCATGCTCTTCGGCGACGCGAAGAAGAGCATGGACGGCCTCGTCACGGCGCTCCGCACCTGACGCGAGCTTCGGCCTCCCGGCAGGGCCGAAGCGGCGACATTTTTTTCTGAAAGAGGCGGTCCGTCGGCGATCCGGCGGTTTGATTCGGACCGCGCGCGAGACGCGCAAGCCGCTGCGCATGTTGGTCCGGCGGTGCACGACTTGTCGGCTCGAGCGAACGCTGGAGCGCGCGAATCCGCTGTATTTCAGGGCAAGCGCGCTCGTGGGCCCGCTTGCCGAACGTGATCGCACTGCTACACCCGACTCGCTTCGCTCACATGGCGCGGCTCGGCGCGTGGAGGAGCGAACAGGAGGTCCGGATGGGTCGGCTCGGCTCTGGTCTGATGGCCACGGCGATCGTGTGTGTGCTCGGGACGGTCACGTTTGCAGGTTGCACTGCGGACGGGACGACCAACGACGTGACGGCGACCGAGCCGGAGGAGAAGGAGCCCTCGGTCGGCTTGCCGCCGAGCTCGTCGGGCGGCACCGGCGATGACGACGACGACGCGACCGCGGTCGACGCCGGCAACGGGAAGAAGGACGGCGGCAAATCGGACGGCGGCGCCGACGCCGGCAAGCCGCCGCCGACCCCCGGAGACTCGTGCGCCACGCTCGACACGATCGTGGAGAAGACGTGCGGCGCCTGCGGGAAGCATTCGACCGTGTGCCTCGCCGACGACCAGGGCCAGGGCTCCTGGAGTGTGTACAGTGCATGTACGGGAGAGCTCGCGGGCGGCTGCGTTCCGGGCGAGAGCGTGACCGAGGCGTGCGGCAACTGCGGAACGCGCGTGCGCGTCTGCTCGAAGTTCTGCGCGCTCTCGACGCCGGCCTGCACCGGTCAGCCCGTCGACTCGTGCTCGCCGGGGACCGTGGAGCTCACGTCGGCAGGCTGCGCGTCGTCGAGCCTCTTCCGCGCAAGGACGTGCAGGGCCGACTGTTCGGCCCCCGGCTTCAGTGACTGCGCGCCGCCCCCGACGACGATCAACGTCGCGCCGACGGTGGGGAGCATCAGCTCGACGGTCGCCGTGCTCACGTCCGGCAAGGTGCTTCCGAAGCTCGCCGGGACCTGCCCGAACGCGACGGTCTCGACGACGATCAGCACGCCGTACCAGTACATCCAGGTGAGGAACACGCTCGCCAAGACGGTGACGGCCTCGATCTACAGCGGGGTCGCGCCGGGCGGAGTCGTGCTCCCCACGACGCTGGCCTCGTACGCCGGCGCCGTCTCCCCGACCGCCGACGAAGCGCGGAAGGCGTGCGAGAAGGGGACGAACTCGCTCGGGACCTCGTCGCTGACGGGGGACAACAAGCACGCGTCCCTCGACGGAACGCGCAAGGTCACGATCCCCGCGGGCGGGACGGTGACGGTCTTCGTCGCCGCGCGGACGGCGTACGACGCCGCGAAGCCGGCCGATTCGACCGGGCCCGTGAAGCTCAACGTGAGGACCGAGACGGTCGAGTAGGCCGCGACGGTCGCTTCCTTGCCTGACTTCGGACGGCTCGAGCCCTCGCGGCTCGGGCCGTTCTGTTTGATGCCGGACGGAGCGCGCGAACGAGGGGGCGCGATGAAGATTCGTCAGGTCGCGGTGGCGAAGCCGTAGGCCTCGGCGTTCGCGAGCGGAGGAAGCTCCGACTGACGGACGAGGAGCGTGCGGACCGCCCAGACGTCGCGGAAGATCCGGTAACGGAGCGCCGTCTGATCGAGGTAGTCGACCCCGGACGAGCCGCCGGTCCCGGTGCGCCGGCCGATGACGCGCTCGACCATCCGCGCGTGACGCTGGCGGAAGATGACGAACGCCTGCTCGAACGCGAGGAGCTCGTCGACGATCACGCGCGGCCACGCGAGGAGCGGCAGCTCGCGGTAGCTCTCGATGAACACGAGAGCGGCGCGCTGTCGCGAGACCCGCGCGCGCGCGGGCGGGTCGACCTCGTCGGCGTGGAGGAACGCACGGGCGCCGGCGATCTCGCTGGCGTAGCGCTTCTCGAGGCGCTCGACGTCGGAGGGCGTGAGCGTGCTGCTCTTCGCGATCGCGAGCGCTTCGTTCGCGCACTTCGCGTGCGCGGTGGCGTAGGCGTCGATGAAGGCGGCGACGTTCGCGTCGTCTCCGGCGTCTCCGGGCATCGTCCCGCGGATCGGGGTGCGGTAGAGCCAGTCGCTGACGGCCTCGAGGAGCGTCGGCTTGTCCTCGAGCCGCGCGGCCACCCGCCGGTAGGCGCTCGACGGCGTGCCGTCGTGGCTCTTCAGCGCGGCCATGTAGCTGTGCTCGTGGCCCAGCGGGATGCGGTCGACGTCGGACAGGCCGAGGAGGATCTCGATCTCGCGGAGCTGGCCGGACTGGAAGCCGCTCGCCGGGTTGAGCTTGTCGCGGAACGCGAGGTAGTCCCGCGTCGTCATCGTCTCCATGATCTCGAAGTGGGCCGCGACGTGGCCGACGAGCTCTGCCATCCGACGGATGCCGCGCGCGGCCGAGGCGAGCGCCTGCTCCGGAACGGGCGACGTCGCGAAGAGGTTCCGGACGGTGATGAGCTCTCGGAGGATGAGCTTGAACCAGAGCTCGTCGATCTGGTGCACCGTGATGAAGAGGACCTCGTCGTTGGAGAGGGAGGCGTCGTCGGCCTCGAGCCCTCGCTGCAACGTGAGGAGCTCCTCGACCTTGATGTAGTCCCAGTACGCCGTCGGTGTGCGGGTCACGATGCCCAGCCCTCTACCAGAGCGGGCAGGGCGTTGCGACCTCCTCTGGCTGTGTCGCTGCGGCTGGCCGTGTCGCTGCGCGGCTGGGCCGCGTCGCGTCGCGGCGGCTCGACTCTTCCAGCGCGCGTCGGGCAGCGCGCGTGGGAGACCGGCCGCGTGTGAGATGCGCCTACCTCCTCCTCGAACGATCCTGAAGGTCGCTGAGGGCTGCGAGGCGGGGGCGAAGGGATCCAGTTTGCCCGTCCCGTGACAGCGGAGCTTTTCATCTGGCGAATTTTACACGGGTTTTCGGCGCCGGTGAGCGCCTCGCCGTATGGTCGCGTTCTTGCTCCAACGTCAGCCATGAGCATGCGGGACTCGGGAATCATCGACCTCTTCGCGATCCACAAGGAAGAAGAGGAGCGCCTCTCGGCGCCCGCGCCGAGCGCCCCACCGCCGGCCGTGAGCTTCGACACCGTCGCCGGCCCCGACGACGATCTCGACGCGCTGGCCGTGGCTCAGCAAAAGGCGAAGAAGCGCACCAAGATCATCGGCGGCGCCGTCGGCGCGATGGCGGTGCTCGGGATCCTGATCGCCGCGATCGCGTCCGGTGGGAGCAAGGAGGCCGAGGCGGCGTCGGCGGCCGCGGCTCCTCCGCCGCCCGTCGCGGTGACCGCGCCTCCGCCGGCCGCCGAGCCCCCGCCCGCGCCCGCGGCGCCCGAGCCCGCGCCGCCTTCGACCGCCAAAGCGGCTCCCGACTACACGCCTGCGACGGCCTCCGCCGCGTACGCGGCCTCGAAGGGCGGCAAGAAGAAGGCTCCCGCGCGCAAGGCCGGCAAGAAGGGCGGCGGCGTGAAGCTGCAGAAGGTCCAGAGCTCCGGCACCGGCGCCTGATCGCGCCGCCCGCGCGGCTCCCTCAGAAGCGACCCTGGAGCGTGGCGCCGCCCCCGCCGTCGCGGCCGACCCACGGCACGACGCGCGCTCCGCTCTCCGGCTCCTTGCCCGCGCGCTCCTTCGGCGCCAGGAGAAACCACCCGACGGCGATCGCCGTCGCCGACACGCCGACGATCGCCGCCGCGCCGAACGTGCCCTGGTGATCGCGCGCGAGCTGATCGTTCTTGCGCAGCGTCCGGCAGATGCCGTCGAACGGCGCCGCGATCGTCTGCTGGTCGCACGTCGCGCGCGACTGGCCGTTGCGGGTGAGCGTCTCGCTCGCGACGTCGACCGCGTGGCTCGAGTTGGCGGCAAGGCCGCCGAAGATCGCGGCGGTCGCGAGGCCGCCGAGCCCGATCGCGCCCGCGACGTAGACGGGCCACGTCGTCGCGGGTGGCGAGAGGAGGCTCGGGCCCTCCGTCGCGGCCGCGGCGTCCTCGGACTTCGGCGGGAGCGGACGCGTGCGCGTGTCCGCCGTCGGGACGAGGGCCTTCGGGACGAACGACGGCTTCACGTCGACCGTCCCGCCCGCGACGGCCTCGACGGTCTCCGTCTTCTTCTCGTCGCGGTGCGTGACCACGACGACGTGACGCCCCGCCGTGACGTCGAGCGGCTCGTCGAGGCGCGCGACGCGCTCGCCGTCGACCGTGACCTCGGCGCCCTCCGGCACGTCGAAGCGGAGGCGGCCGATGTGCCGCTCCGCCTCGCGCCGGCCGGCTTCGACGATCTCGCGGAGCTTCGGCGGGACCTCGCCGACCTCGGAGACGTAGGCGTCGAGCTCGCGCGCGGCGTCGAGCCAGCGCCCCACCTTGAGCGACGACAAGGCGAGCATCAGCGTCGCCGAGGGCCGCCGCTTCAGCGCCGTGGCCTGGAAGAACGCGACGCGCGCCTCCTCGTAGCGTCTCTTCGTGTAGAGGCGGAAGCCCTCGGCGTACCGCGCCTTCGCGGCCTCCTCGACGGCCGAGTCGACCTGGGCCTTCGAGCTCGGGCGCCTCGGCGCGGCCTCCGCGCCGACGGGAGCCAGCGTGGTGAGCACGAGCGCGACGACGGAGGCGGTGACGAGGCGCGCGCGCGACCTGGTGGAGCGAAGAGGGCGGAGCATCAGAACGAGTACCTCGTGGTCAGGTAGACGGTCTCGTTGCGGCGGTAGTAGCTCCCGAAGGAGCCCCCTTCGCCGTCGATGAGGAGGTAGCCGACGCGCGCGGTGAACGAGGGCGTCGCCCAGCCCACCTCCGGACGGAGCACCCACGAGAGCGGGCGGACGCCGAGGAACGAGCGCGCCTCGACGACGATGTTCTCGAAGAACGTCCAGCGGATCACGTTCGCGACGCCGAGGTTGTCGTCCCTCACGAACAGGAGCGGCCCGCCGTTGGCCTGGTTGGGGGCGGGGACGATCGGGACCTCGGGGCCGAGCAGGCGCATGTACGACGCTTCGACGACGATGACCTTGCCGAAGCCGCGCTGGTACTCGGCGCCGAGCACCGCCTGCGCGGTCGGCCGCGCGACGGAGTTGAGGTTCTGCTTCGTGTAGAACGTCATCGCGCTGTCGAAGGCGGCGTCCAGGCGCAGGACGAGCGGGCCGGCGGTCGTCGTCAGATCGGTGCCGACGTGGTGGCGTCGAACGTACTGGACGACGAACGGGCCGCCGTACGAGGCGGCGGCCTTCTTCTGCGCGCCGTAGATGACCTCGAAGTCCTCGCCCGTCGGGTTCGAGTCGCTCTTCGCGGCGTCGAACGCGGTCGCGACGTTCGGATCGAGGTAGACGAACGGCGTGCGATCGCGGCCGTAGTGGTAGTAGTACGACGCGTCGAAGCTGCCGAAGTGGAAGCGCAGCGACGTCCCGATCGACGCGCCCGCGAGCGCGTTCTGGTTCGCGGCGCGCGCGCGCACGAGGGCGCCGTCGACCTCGGCCGGATCGCGATCGCCCCCGTAGGTGCCGAAGAACTTGCGGACGTGGCGCGGAGCGTCGGGCTGCACGAGCGACCAGTTGGCTCCGTAGATCGACGCGCGGTCCGGGATGAAGAACGGCTGCGCGACGACGCCGAGCACCGCGATCCCGAGATCGAAGTCCGCCCGCGCCGCGAGCGTCGGGATGTGGACCATCTCCGGATCGAGCTGCATGCGGTTTCTCGTGTCGCGCGCGTTGAGGACGTCGTTCGGCGCCGCGGCGTCGGAGTTGCCCCACACGATCCGCTGCTGGCCGAGGCGCACGTCGACGCGCTCGCTGTAGAAGCCGAGGTACGCCTCGCGGAGGAGCGGCTCGAGCAGGACCGTGCGCACCTCGCGCGAGTCGAAGCGCTCGCCGGCGCGCCCCTCCATGAGCGACGCAGTGTACGCGAGCGAGCCCGAGAGGACCGCCTGGAACGACTTGCCGCGCGTGTAGCGGACGTCGAGGTAGGCCTGGTTCACGCTCGACGCCCGCTCGTAGCCGACCTGCTGCTCGTTCGGCGTGCGCGCGCCGTTCGTCACGCGCGGGGCGCTGCCTTCGCCTGGAAGGCCGACCTGCAGCGTCGTCCGCGCGAAGCCGCGGAGCTCGACCTTGTCGCTCTTGGCGGGCTCGGGCGCGGCCTTGGCGGCCGGACCGGCCGGCGTCTCCGGTCCGTCGTCGAGCACCTCGACGATGTCCTCGTCGCCGTTCGCGGTGTCGCCGGGCTTGTCCGCGGGGCGCTCGGGCTCTTCGCGCGCCGGCGTGTCCTGGGCGCGCGCGCTCGTCGCCGTCGCGGCGCACCCGAGCGCGACGCCCAGCGCGACGAGCCACGCGGTCGTGCGGGCTCGCGCGGCCCTCACGACGGACGGCTCCGGCGCGAGGCTACGCTCAGCCGAGCGCCCGGCCGCGCAGCGACGACGAGAGGTCGAGGCGCATGAGGGCGCGGATGCCCGGCAGCGCGGCGAGGCCGAGGAAGAGGAGCGTCGGCACCGAGGCGACGGCGAAGTCGTGCGCGCGGAAGTCGAGCGGGATCGCAAACCAGGTCCTGGCCATCGGCTCCCGCAGCGCGTACGCCGTGAGGGCCCACGTGCCGAGGGATATCACGAGACCCCCCGCGGCGAGCACCCCGACCTCGGTGAGGACGATGCGGGCGATCTCGGAGCCCGCGTAGCCCATCGAGCGGAGCGTCGCGTACTCCGTCTCCCGCTCGAGCAGAAGGAACCCGAGCACGCTGAGGAGGAAGAAGAACGCGAGGACGCCGCTCAGCCCGACGAAGGGCACGACGATGACGTTGAAGGAGGAGAGGTACTTGAGCGTGGCGTCGGCGTACTCCGCGCGGACCTCGACGCTCGTGACGAGCTCGTCGTCGAGCAGCGCGCTCTTCGGATCCCTCGCGCCGCGCGCCTCCGCGATCGCCGGAGCCGCCGCCGCGGTGGGGAGCGCCTCGGCGACGGCGTCGTCGAGGTCGAGCCGCTCGAGGATCTCGGCGTTCGTCTCGGTCGGCTGCGCCTCCACCTTCGAGGCGGCGAGCGCGCTCGCGGCGGCCGCGGGCGGCGCGCCGAAGCGGACGTAGGCGCCGGACATCTTGCCCTCGAGCCCGAAGAGGCGCGCCGCCACGCCGCGCGGGACGACGATGGTGGAGAGCGCCGCGTCCGTGACGAGGCCGACGACCACGAGGCGCCGGGCGACGCCCTTCTTCACGACCGTGACGCGCTCGCCGACGCGTGGCGTTCGCCCGCCGGCGAAGGCGGTGTTCATGATCGCCTCGTCGGCGTCGTCGCTCGTGAACGGGCGCCCCGCGGTGAGCGAGAGCTCGACGAGATCGCTCCGCGCGGGGAGGCCGCGCACGCGCATCTCCTCGTTCACGCCGTCCTCGCGCCGCACCGTCGCGTAGCCCTGGACGTAGCCGTCCCACGCGGCGATGCCCTTGTCCGCCATGACCTCGCGCGCGTGCGCCTCGGTGAGCGGCACCTTGAACGAGGCGATCGCGTCCCAGTGGAGGCGCGAGGCCTGGTCCTTCGCCCACGTGTCCCACGAGGCGATCGACGTGAGGAGGCCCGCCGGCAGCGCGACCGCGAGCGCGACGAGCGTGGCGGTCGCGAGCGAGAGGCGGACGCGGCGGAACACGTTCCGGAGGGCGTAGCGCACGGCCGTGCTCCCGGAGCCCTCGAGCCGGCCGAGCAGCCGCTCGAGCGGGGCGGGGAGGCCCGCGAACCGGACCTCGCCGGACGCGCGGAGCGCCTGCGACGGCCGCATGCGGAGGACGCCGAGCGTCGGCGGGAGCGCGGAGAGGAGGCCGACGAGGACCGCCGTGCCCGCCGCGGCCGCGAGCCAGCGCGCGTCCCACGCCATGATCGGGTCCGGGAACCCGGAGATGCTCGCGGTCGTGCGCGTCACCTTCCGGGCGAAGAGCATCGCCGCGGGGATGCCGGCGAGGCCGCCGGCCACGCCGGGCGCGAGGCCGAGCGCGAAGAAGCACGCCGCGAGCTGGGCCGGCGAGAAGCCCTGGGCGAGGAGGCAGCCGATCTCGCGGCGTCGCTCGGCGATGAGGCGATGCACCGAGAGGAACGCGACGATCGCCGCCATGAGCGCCACGATCAGCGCGATGATCGGCGTGACCGAGCGCGAGCCCGAGAGCATCACGTCGATGAAGCGATAGCCGAACGTCGCCTTCTTCGTGACGACGCGCTCGATCTCGAGCTTGCCGAGCGCCGCGAGCACCGCGTCGGTCGTCGCGCGCGCGTCGGCGCCCTCGGCGAACGTGACGACGACGTCGTTGTAGAGCTCCTCGGAGAACATCCGGTCGAGCGCCTCGCGCGAGGCGTACACGATGCCGAGCGAGCCCTTGTGCGGCACGAGGAGCTCCGGGTTCGCGGTCGGCACGAGGTACTCGGCCGAGAGGCCGGTGCCGGCGACCTCGAACCGCGACGCGAAGCGCCGCGGGTTGACGACGATCGCGTCGCCGATCGCCAGCCCGTGCGCGGCCGCGAACGACCGATCGACGATCGCGCGCTCCGGCTTGCCGCGCTCGAGCCAGGTGCCCGAGAGGAGCTCGACGTCGTTCACCGGCGGGTGGGTCGACGGATCGAGGTACTGGATGACGACGGGGAGGGGCCGCGCGTCGGCCTGGGCGCCGTCGGCCCGCTCGACGTAGCCGAGCGCGATGAAGCGCCGGTTCACCGCGGACACGCCGGGAATGCGCGCGAGCGCCTCGAGCGAGGGCATCTCTTCGGCGGACGCCGGGACGAACTGCACGTCGAGGTCGGCGAGCCGGAGCCTCTCCGACCAGGTGTCGCGCGTGTGGTAGAGGCTCTCCTGCGCGAGGTAGCCGCCGCCCAGCGCCGCGGCCTGGATGGTGAGGATCAGCGCGATCAGCGCGAAGCGACCCTTCGCGCGGAGGAGCTCGCGCCAGGCGAAGCGGAGGAGCGTTTTCATCGCCAGTTGCCGACGGCGCGGAGGCTCGAGACCGCGGCTGCGTGCCGGCCGCCGCGCAGGGTCGCCTCGGTGCCGGACTCCTGGCGCGGACGGACGATCGGAACCTCGCCGCTCCGCGCGAACGTCTCTTCGACGACGCGTCCGTCGCGCAGGCGCACCACCGCGTCGACGCGCGCGGCGAGGTCGGCGTCGTGGGTCACCATGATGCAGGTGACGCCGCTCTCGCGCTGGAGGGCCTTCATGCAGGCGAAGATGCGCTCGCCCGACTCCTCGTCGAGGTTTCCGGTGGGCTCGTCGGCGAGGAGGAGCTTCGGCTCCCGCGCGAGCACCCGCGCCACGGCGACGCGCTGCTGCTGGCCGCCGGAGAGCTGCGCCGGGAAGCGCGAGGCGAGGTCGGCCATCCCGACGCGCGCGAGCCAGTCGAGCGCGCGGGCGCGGCGCGCCGCGGCCGTCAGCCCGAGGAACTCGAGCCCGGACTCGACGTTCTCCGCCGCCGTGAGCGACGGGAGCAGGTTGTAGAACTGGAAGACGAAGCCGATCGAGCGGCGGCGGTACTCCGTCAGCTCGCGCGCGGACGCCCGCATCAGATCGAGCCCGTCGACGACGACCTGGCCGGTGTCGCCGGCGTCGAGCGCGCCGAGCACGCTGAGCAGCGTGGTCTTTCCGCAGCCGGACGGCCCGACGATCGCGCTGAACGAGCCGCGCTCGAAGCCCATCGACACCTCGCGGAGCACGGGCGTCGCGAGCGGACCCTGCGAGTACGTCTTGCAGAGGCGGACGACGTCGACGAATGCGGTGGACATCACGGTGGCTCCTTGTCGTTCTCGTTCTTCGCGTTCGCGGCCCTTGTCGCTCGCCCTTCAGC
>JAHBWC010000041.1 GCA_019637225.1 Labilithrix sp. | reverse complement strand
CGCCGGGGCGGGGGCCGGCGTGGTCGAGGCGACGGGGCGCGGCTTCGCGGGCGGCCGCGGGCCGTCGGGGACCAGATCGGCGCGCGCGGCCGAAGCCGTGAGCAGGGCGATCGCGAAGAGGGCGTGGGGTGCGACGGAGCGCATGGCCCCCTCTTATCACCGTCCGAGGGCGTGCGTCGTCCGCGAAACCGACGCGTCTCGCCGGCCCCGCGGTGCGCGTCGCGCCTCAGCCCTTCGACGAAGGCGCGTCGTGGGGCTCGGGGCCGCCGTCCTTCCACGCGCAGAAGTGCGCCTCCGGCTTGTCGTCGCGGACGTGGATCACGAGGTGGGTCCGGGCGGCGCGGTACGCCGCTCCGCTCTCGTCCTCCGCCGCCTCCTCCGCCCACGAGCCGACGTTCACGTAGGTCGCGTCGCCCGCGGGCACCTTCAGCGGCACGTGCGTGTGCCCCATCACGACGAACGCGGCCGGGAAGAGGCGCGCGAGATGTCCGGCGCGCTCGATCATGTTCTCGGCCGGGTCGACGGTGCGCTGCTTCGAGAGCCAGCGGTTGAGCAGCGACCACACGACGAGGACCCCGGCCACGCCCCAGAGCGCGTGGCCGTGGAACGCGCCGTAGATCGCGAGCGCGACGCAGGCGAGCGTCGCCGCGAGGGCGAGCGCGAGCCGATCGAGCAGCACGCCGGCGAGGATGCCGTGGATGGACTTGCCGAGCGGAGGGGCCTGGAGCGAGAGGAGGGCGCGCAGGCGGTCCACGCCGATGCGCGTCGCAAGGGCGAGCTTGCCGACGCGCGCCTCGTGCTCGGCGCGGAGGAGCGCCGCGGTCTCGGAGAGGTAGCCGCGCCGCAGCCGGAAGAGCTCGCCGACCGCGCGCGCGAAGCGGAGCCCGAGGTTCAGCGCCCCCGAGACGCCGAGGCGGGCGCCGAGCCGGACGTAGTGGATCATCCCGACGTTCTCGTGACCGTGCTCGGCCATGCCGCTCGGACGGACGACGAAGCGGAGGAGCGTGTCGCAGTACGCCCGCGCGACGCGGCGCGGGTCCGACGGCGACAGCGGCGCCATGATGTGATCGGTCGCGCAGAACGGATCGTACTGGTGCCCGTGCTCGATGTACGCGACGCCGTCGCGGTAGAAAAACCACGGGTTGAACTCGACGCGGGCGTGGAACGCCTCGCGCGCCTCGCGCTCGCGTGGCTCCGCGGAGGGACCGTCGGGCCGGTGCGCGTGCTCGTAGAGGACGTCGCGGAGGTCGTCCTTCACGGCGTCCCAGTGAAACTCGATGTCGTGGTTGCCGTGGATGAGCGTGAGCGCGTGGCCGTCGGCGACGAAGGCCGCGAGGGCGGCGAAGACGTCCGCGTGCCGCGCCGCGACGCGACGGAGCTTCAGGCGGGCGTGATCGCACGCGCTCCCGAGGCCGTGCTGGTGCTCCTCGTCCGTGAGCGACGTCTCGACGACCTCGCTGGGCCCCGGCGCGACGGTCATCCCGATGAAGTCGATGAAGTCGCCGGCGATGACGATGCGCCAGCGGTCCGCCGACGGGCTCCGGTGGGCGCGGTAGTGCGCGATGAGGCGGATCAGGTCGCGGTCCACCTCCTGCGAGCGCCGCGCCCTGGGCGTGGCGCCGTCGTGGATGTCGCTCCCGAGGTGGACATCCGAGAAGACGATCAGGCTCTCGGTCGGCGTGGACGAAGACACGTCACGTACATCCTGGGACCGCCGACGTCAGGAGGCCGTCATCCTTTGGTCACGGGACGAACGGCCGTGGGATCGTCTGCCACCAAACGCGCGATCGACCTCGTGCGCACGCGCGCGCACCCCGCCGCCGCGGGTAGGTTCGGCCGCGCTTCGTCCGAGGCGCCGGGCGGGTTCAGCCCGCGGCGAGGCGGCGGTGGAGCGAGACGTCGAGCTGGCTCCGCACCATCCGCATGATGCTCTCGCACTCGTCGCTCGAGATGCGCGCGCGCAGCATGAACGTCCTCCGCGTGCGGAGGAGCAGCTTCTCCCGGGCGGCCGCCACCCAGCGCGCCGCGGTCGCGCGGTGCACCTCGTAGAGCGCCCCGAGCTCGTCGATGCCGAGGCCGTCGACGATCTGCTGCTTGAGCAGCGTCCGCTCGCGGCCCTGGAGCGACTCGAGCGCCTCCTGGAACGCGGTCTTGAAGGCGGCGCGGTACGTCGCCTTCATGTAGGCGAGCTCGGGATCGTCGTCCGGCGCGCGGGCGGCGAGGAGGGCGTCGTCCGAGGCGGCCTCGCGACCGTCCTTGCGCAAGAGCTTGAGCGCGGCGCGCATCGCGGTGACGCGCATCCAGGCGCGGAGATCGCCCGAGCCGCGGTAGTCGCCGATGCGCGGCGGGGTCTGGCCGTCGCCGACGAAGAGGAGGCGACGGAGCCCCTGCTTCACCTCGGCGATCCTGTCCTGCCCGAGGCCCATCTTGCCGAGCGCCGCGTCGACGTCGGGGAGGTAGCGCGCCTCGACCACGGCGAGCGCCGCCGGATCGGCGCCCGCGCTCGCGCACGCGATCCAGAGGTCCTCGGCGCGCGCCTCGGCGAGGGTCTCGGGGCTCACGCGCCGCCCGAGGAACGCGGCGAACGCCTCGGCGTCGAGCCGCACGTCCGGCCACGCGGCCCTCGCCCGCGCGACGAGGCCGTGGAGGACGGCCTCGAGGTCGTGCTCGCCGGCGAGCCCCGCGCCGCCGGCGAAGGCGCTCGAAAGGGGTCGCGCGGGAGTCACCCGAACACTATAGCCTGATCATGGCGGGCGGGCTCACGCCGCGCTCGATCGCCGCTCCATCCGCTCCAGTCATGACCGAGTGCCTCGACGAAGAAGCGATCCTCTCGTTCTGCCGTGGAAGCATGGCGGCAGCGGAGCGTCCTCGGGTCGAGGCGCACATCGCGGAGTGCGACGAGTGTCGCGCGCTCGTGTCGGCGGTGGCGCGCTCGTCGCTCGCCCCACGACCCGCCGCGCCGTCGGTCGCGCTCGCGGCCGATCCGGCGATGGCGCCCACGACGCCGGCGCAGGGCGGCTTCGGGCCGAGCGCCGCTCCGCGCGCCGCGAGCACGCCGCCGCGGCTGCCGGTGCGCGAGGGCGATCTCCTCGCGGGGAAGTACGCCGTCGAGCGCGTCCTCGGCGCGGGCGGGATGGGCGTCGTCGTGGCGGCGCGGCACACGCAGCTCGACCAGCGCTTCGCGCTCAAGTTCCTGCTGCCCGCGGCTTGCGAGGCGCCGGGCGCCATCGCGCGCTTCCTCCGCGAAGGGAAGGCGGCGGCGCGGATCACGAGCGAGCACGTCGCGCGCGTCGTCGACACGGGCGTCCTCGACGACGGCTCGCCGTACCTCGTGATGGAGTACCTCCAGGGCGCCGATCTCGGGGTCGTCACGGAGGAGCGCGGCCGGATCCCCGCCGCCGAGGCGATCGAGTACGTCCTCCAGGCTTGCGAGGCGATCGTCGAGGCGCACCAGCTCGGCATCGTCCATCGCGACCTCAAGCCGGCGAACCTCTTCCTCGCGCGGAGGAAGGACGGCTCGCCGCTCGTGAAGGTCCTCGACTTCGGGATCTCGAAGGCGGACGAAGGCTCGCAGACGCAGCTCACGAGCACGTCGATGCTCATGGGCTCTCCGCGCTACATGTCGCCCGAGCAGATGGTCTCCGCGAAGGACGTCGACGCGCGGACGGACGTCTGGGCGCTCGGCGTCATCCTGTTCGAGCTCGTCACCGGCCGGCCCGTCTGGCAGGCCGACACCGTCCAGGGGCTCTGCGCGCTGATCGCGACCTCGCCCGCGCCGGCGCTCCGTCCGTACGCGCCGGACGCGCCGGCGGGGCTCGAGGCGGTCATCCACCGCTGCCTCGCGAAGGCGCCGAGCGAGCGCCTCGCGAGCATCGCCGACCTCGCGACGGCGCTCGGTCCGATCGCCCCGCCGTCGGCGCACACGTCGATCGAGCGGATCCTCCGCGTCGCCGGCCGGACGCAGAGCTCGACGCCCGGAGCCGGGGCGATGCGCGTGCCGGTGTCGATGGGGGCCGCCGTCCCGATGGGCGCAGGTGGGATGACGGCGGGGGCCGCGCCGACGGCGCCGGGGGTCTCGATGCCGCCCGTGGCGGCCGCGGCGGCGGGAGCGCGCGGCTCGTCCTCGAGCGCTCGCTTCGTCCTCTTGCTCGGCGCGGGGATCGGCGCGCTCGCGATCGCCGGGCTCGCGCTCAACGCGATCGTCCTCCGTCGCGATCCCGCGGAGCGCGCGGCGACCGCCGCGGAGTCGGCGTCGGCGCCTCCGAGCGCGCTCGCTCCGCCCGAGCCCGCGCTGGCTCCGTCGAGCGTCGCCGCGGACGAGCCCGTGCCCGCGAGCCCGGCGCCGAGCGCCGTGGCGGAGACACGCGCGGCCGCGACGGCGGGAGCTCCGCGAACGCCGGGCGCGAAGGCGAGCCCACCGCGTCCCCGCCCGCCGGCGGCGCCAGCGTCGGACGCGGCGAAGAGCGCGTCGCGGCCCGAGCCCACGTCGCCCTCCACGTCCACGTCGGACCCGCCGAACCGCGCGCTCTCCGACCGCAAGTGATCGCCGGACGGGCGAGCGCCGGCCGCAAATGATCGCCGGACGGGCGCGCGCCGAGCGCAGGTGATCGCCGGACGGGCGAGCGTCGACTGCCGCCGTCTTCGTCCCGTGCGCGTCAGAAGAGCCGCGAGGCGGTGTCGTCCGTGAAGAGCCACGCGGCGCGCGGGACGCGGAGCACGTCACCTTCGCGCACGACGCGGCCACGCTCCGCGAGCGCGTCGACGGTCCGGAGGCGCTCGGGGGTCCACGGATCGACGTCGAGGTCGCGACCCGCGCGCCCGAGATCGACGCCCTCGGCGACGCGCAGGCCGAGCATGATGCGCTCGCGGAGCAGCGCCTCCGGCGAGAGCGCCTCGCGCATCACGGTGACGCCGTCGCTCTCGCCGATCGCGTCGGACCGCATCGTCTTCGTCCGCGCGACATAGTCGTTCGGGACGATTGCGTTGCGCCAGCGAACGCCGCCCACGCGCCCGTCGTTTCCGTCGCCCACGCCCACGCGCCCGTCGGCTCCGTCGCCCACGGCGTCGCGTCGGTCGCCTCCGCCGCTCGCGGCTTCGTCCGCGCGCGTCCGCACGTAGCCGAAGGCGCCGCAGCCGAGGCCGACGTACTCCTCGCCGCGCCAGTAGGCGAGGTTGTGCCGCGCTTCCTCGCCCTCCGCGGCGTAGTTCGAGATCTCGTAGTGGCGGAGGCCGCGGCGCTCGAGCGTCTCGTCGATCGCGAGGAAGGAGTCGGCGACCGCGCCGTCGTCGGCCATCGGCAGGAGCCCGCGCTTCTTCCGCTCGCCGAACTGCGTCCCCGGCTCGATCGTGAGCTGGTAGCAGGAGAGGTGACGAAGCCCCGCGTCGGCGAGCGCCTCGGCCTGCTCGCGCGCGTCCTCGGGCGTCTGGCCGGGCAGCCCGAAGATGAGGTCGGTCGACACGCGCGGCACGCCGACCTCGATCGCCGCGGCGACGGCCGCCTGCGCGCCGGCCGGATCGTGCAACCTCCCGAGGAAGCGGAGCTGCTCCTGGCGGAGCGACTGCGTCCCGATCGACAGCCGGTTGGCGCCCGCGTCGACGAGCGCCCGCGCCCGGTCACGGTCGAGCGAGGTCGGGTTGCACTCCACGCTGATCTCGGCGTCCGCGTCGACCGTGAACAGCCCACGAAGACGCTTGAGAACCCGGCCGAGCTCACGCGGGTCCCAGAGGCTCGGCGTCCCTCCGCCGAAGAAGACGCTCGAGACGCGCCGCGGCCCGTCGCTCTCGAGGCAGCGCGCGCGCGCCTCGGCCTCGCGAATGACGGCGTCGGCGTAGCCCGTGTGATCGATGTCGTCGCGCGTCGTCGCGTAGCTGACGAAGTCGCAATACGGGCACTTCGCGAGGCACCAGGGAAAGTGGATGTAGATGGACGCCACGACTCTCTCGGTCAGCGCAGTTGCTGGAAGTCGACGGCCGGCGTCGGCGCTGGCGGCGCGGTCGGTCGTGGGGTCGCGGTCGGGCGCGGCGTCGGGGCGCTCCCCCCCGTCGGCGCGCCGGGCGGCGTACCGCCCGCGTTCCTGCACTGGGTCTCCAGGGCCTTGAGGACGGCGGCGGGACGCTTGGTCTCCCTCGCCTCGCGGAGTCGGACGCACGGCGCGGGCTCGAGCGGCGGAGTCACGGCGACGATCTCGGCGGGCGCCTCGTCCGCGAGCGACGGCGTCGTCGCGCGCGCGGACGGCGCCGCGGCGTCGACCGCGGGCCTCTCGTCCGCGCGCTCGATCGGGGCTTGGCGCGCGGCGAGGTACGTCCCGGCGAAGGTCGCGAGGCCGATCACCGCGACGGCGGCGATCGCGACGGCTACGATCCGGCTCTTCGTCGCTCCAGGCGACGCATCCCGCGGAGGGGCGGGCAATGTGCCGACTCCGGTCGCGGCCGCGAGCGGCGGCGACGAAGCGATCGCGAGCGGCGAAGCGGCGCCCGCTGGCGAGGCCGCGCCCGGCGAAGCGGCGGCACCGAGCGGCGAGGCCGCGCCCGGTGGCGAGGCCGCGCCCGGCGAGGCCGCGTCCGGCGGTGAGGCCGCGCCCGCGAGAGGCGAGGGGGAGGCGAGGGTCGGTGGTCCGCTGTTCGGACGCGCGCGCGCCTGCATCCTCTCGGTGGTGGTCGCGAAGTCGTCGACGAGTCGGATGAGGCCCGACGGCGCCTTGCGCGAGAGCAGCGTCCGCGCGGCTTCGTGCGCGCGTGCGTGCGCCGCGCGCCGCGCGCCGAGCGCCTCGCTGCCCGGCAGGGTCGCGTCGAGCGCGAGCGGGACGTCGGCGCGGTCGGGGAGCAAGACGCCGACGCCGGGCGGCGGATCGACGGTCCGCGTCACGTCCGACGGCGTCGGGCTCGCGCCGGGATCGCGGACCGTGTCGGGGATCGACGGCCGGTTCGCGCGCCGTGACGCGCCGGGCGCCTGGCCCGCGGGCGTGTTCGCCGCGGCGTCCTCTGCACGTCCGGGCAAGGAAACGCGCACGGGCCGCTGGTTCGCGACGTCCTCGAGCGCCGTCAGCACGTCGGTCATCGACGGGAAGCGCTCGTCCGGCGCTCGCCTCATCGTGCGCGCGATGACGAGGGCGCCGTCCTTCGGGAGGCCGGCGACGAGCGCGTCGAGCGGCTCCGGGATCCCGAGCGGATGGCCGCCCGGGTACTTCCCCGAGAGCAGCTCGTAGGCGGTCACGCCGAAGGCGAACTGGTCGCTCCGCGCGTCGGCCTCCGCTCCCGCGAGCTGCTCGGGGGCCATGTAGCGCACGGTGCCGACGACCTGCCCGACCTGCGTGTGGAAGTCGAAGCTCTTCGGTTCGATCGGCTTCGCGAGGCCGAAGTCGAGCACCTTCGCGACGTCGTCCTCGGACACCATGACGTTGGAGGGCTTCACGTCGCGGTGGATGACGCCGGCCTTGTGCGCGCAGACGAGCGCCCGCGCGACGTCGGCGCACCAGCGGAGCTTCTGCGCGAGCGGGACGCGCTCGTCGCCGACGTAGGCGAGCAGCGGCATGCCGTTCACTAGCTCCATCACGATGAAGAAGAGGCCGTCGCTCTCGCCAAGATCGTGGATCGCGACGGTGTTCGGATGGGTCAGCGCCGCGGCGGCGCGAGCCTCACGGAAGAGCCTGTCGACCGCGTCCGGCCGATCCTTGTCGGGACGGAGGACCTTGAGCGCGACCTTGCGCTTGAGGCGGGTGTCGACGGCCCGGTAGACCTCGCCCATCCCACCTCGGCCGATGAGCGCCTCGAGCACGTAGCGTTCGACCGTCTTGCCCGCCAGCGACGCCGAGGCGCCGGGGGAAGCGCCGGCTCCACCCGTTCCTTCATCGCTTGCGGGGGTCGGAGGCGTGGCGAGAGGCACGTCCCCCCAGCCTACCAGCGGGCCGGTCGTGCCAGATCAGGCCAGATCGCGATCGAGGTCGAAACGCGCGCGTCCGGCGGCGGCGGCGGGCGCGGGGACGGAAACCGCAGGGGGAACGGCCGAGATCTGCGGCGACGTTGCCCGGCTTTTTGGGGGGTGTTACCTTCGAAACCAGGGTTTTTCTCTGGCCGTTCACGTCCCCCGAAGGTCGAAGAACCCCTAGCTTGCTCATGATCGAGTCCTCGGATCTCATCGACCGCGTCCGCGCGTACCAGCCCGCGGCCGACGCCGATCTGCTCAAGCGGGCCTACGACTTCAGCGAGAAAGCCCACACGGGGCAGAAGCGAAAGTCGGGCGACCCCTACTTCATCCATCCCGCCTCGGTGGCCGGGATCATCACCGAGCTCCGCCTCGACACGGCGAGCGTCTGCGCCGGGCTGCTCCACGACGTCGTCGAGGACACGCTCGCGACGACGAAGGACATCGAGCGCGAGTTCGGCGGGGAGATCGCCTCGCTCGTCGACGGCGTCACCAAGCTCGGCAAGATCAACTTCACCTCGAAGGAAGACCGCCAGGCGGAGAACTTCCGCAAGATGGTCGTCGCGATGGCGCGGGACATCCGCGTCTTGCTCATCAAGCTCTGCGATCGCGTCGACAACATGCGGACGCTCGAGCACATGAAGCCCGAGGCGCAGGAGCGCATCGCGCGCGAGACGCTCGAGATCTACGCGCCGCTCGCGAACCGCCTCGGCATCCAGGCCTTCAAGAGCGAGCTCGAGGACCTGTCGTTCCGCTGGCTCGAGCCCGAGGGCTACTCCGAGGTCAAGGACGGCGTCCAGAAGACCAAGAAGGAGCGCGACAAGTACATCCTCGAGGTGTCGAAGACGCTCTCGAGCCGCCTCGCCGAGCAGGGGTTCGCCGCCGACGTCACCGGTCGCGCGAAGCACCTCTACTCGATCTGGCGCAAGATGAAGGCGAACGACTCGTCGGTGGATCAGATCCACGACATCATCGCGTTCCGCGTCCTCGTCGAGAGCGTGAGCGACTGCTACGCGGCGCTCGGCGTCATCCACTCGAAGTGGACCCCCGTGCCGGGGCGCTTCAAGGACTACATCGCGCTGCCGAAGCCGAACATGTACCAGTCGCTCCACACGACGGTCATCGGGCCCGGGCGCGAGCGCATCGAGATCCAGATCCGCACGCACGACATGCACCGCGTCGCGGAGCGCGGCATCGCCGCCCACTGGAAGTACAAGGACAAGCACGGCGGCGGCATCGCCGAGAGCGACGCGCAGAAGTTCGGCTGGCTGCGCCAGCTGATGGAGTGGCAGAAGGACCTCAAGGATCCGGCCGAGTTCCTCGAGGGCGTGAAGGTCGACCTCTTCCAGGACGAGGTCTACGTCTTCACCCCCAAGGGCGAGGTGCGCGTCTTCCCGCGCGGCTCGACCCCGGTGGACTTCGCGTTCGCGATCCACTCGCAGCTCGGTGAGCACATCACCGGCGCCCGCGTGAACGGCAAGCTCGAGCCGCTCCGCTACAAGCTCCGCAACGGCGACGTCATCGAGGTCGTGACGAACACGAACCAGCAGCCGAGCAAGGACTGGCTCGACTTCGTCGTCACGACGCGCGCCCGCGCGAAGATCCGCAACTACCTCCGCACCGAGCAGCGCGAAAAGTCCCTCCGCCTCGGGCGCGAGCTGCTCGAGCGTGAGTTCCAGAAGGCGACCGTCTCGCTGACGAAGCTCCTCCGGAACGACAACGAGCTCCGCAAGGTGCTCGAGGTCCTGTCGATCGGCAACGTCGACGAGCTGTTCATCGGCATCGGCTACGGCAAGATCGATCCGAAGGACGTTCTCGAGGTGCTGGCGCCGCCCTCGATCGACGGCAAGGAGAGCATCCCGCCCGAGCAGCTCCGCGAGGGGCGCATCGCCGGCTTCGTCCGCAAGGTCATCAAGGGCGACGACGGCGGCATCCGCCTCAACGGCATCGACGACGTCCTCGTCCGCTACGCCAAGTGCTGTAACCCGCTCCCGGGCGACGACATCCTCGGCTTCATCACGCGCGGTCGCGGCGTCACGATCCACCGCCGCGGCTGCCCCAAGGCGTTCGACACCGATCCCGAGCGCCGCGTCGAGATCACGTGGGACTCGAAGGCGAAGATCAACCGGGCCGTTCAGCTCCGCGTCGTCACCGCGAACCGCCCCGGCATCCTCGCGACCGTCGGTCACACGTTCAGCCACATGGCGATCAACATCAGCGAGGCCAACTGCCGCGCGGGCGACGACGGCAAGGCCGTCAACGTCTTCACGTTCGTCTGCTCGGACCTCACGCAGCTGAAGAACGTGATGAAGGCCCTGCAGAAGGTGCAGGGCGTCGTCGCCGTCGAGCGCGTCTGAGCCGCCGCGATCGCGCGGACGCGCGTTAGAACGTGCCCGTGAGGGCCGCTCCCTGGGTCGTCTGCCCGAGGATGGGCAGGACCTGGAGGCCGCCGGTGGTCGCGTCGCTCGCGCGCCCTCGGGGGGCGGTGAGGTAGAGAAGGAGGCCGCCGCCGATCAGCACGGCGCCGCCGATCGCCGTGCCGAGGATGACCGGCGCCTTGTCGCGGACGTCGCGCTCGTTCTGATCGTACTGCCCGCGCAGATCGTCGCGCGTGGCCTGCTCGCTCGCCACGGCGCAGAGCTTCGTGTCTTCGGGCGCGCGCGGGCACTTCTTCGCGGTCTGGTACCGGTCGTAGAGGCTGCTCTCGTCGAGGACGTAGGAGATGAACATCACGCTGCCGACGGCGAGAAGTCCGACGCCGGCCGCGGTGGCGCCGAGGCCGGACCAGTGCTGCCAGGTCCATCCGCCGGCCTCGACGGTGGGGGTCGGAGGTGGAGGCGGAGGGTCGGGCTCGGTCGCGGTGGGCTTGGGACGGAGCTCGATCGGCTTGACGTGCTTCGTCGCGACGACCTCGTTGCGGTCCTCGTAGCCGGGGGCGGTGACCGTGACCGTGTGGCTCTGCGCGTCCTTCGTGAAGATGACGGTCTCGGCCGAGTACACGCTCGCGGGTACGAGCTCGCCGTCGACGCGGATCTCGATCCCGTCCGGGAGCGGCTGCGGGAGGACGAGGCGGATGTGAGGGGTCTCGAGGAGCCCGGCGAGCGCTCCGCTGACCTCGCGGAGGCGGTCGTCCTTCCTCGCGCTCGCGAGCTGCTGCGCCTGCTTGTAGGCGTCGTAGGCCTGCTGCCGCTGCCCGAGCTGCTCGTGGCAGTAGCCGAGGTTGTAGAGAGCGCCGACCGACTTGTCGGCGGCGAGGCTGACGTTGAACTCGGGGATCGCCCCGGCGCAGTCGCCCTGATCGCGCAGCTTCTTGCCCGCCTCGAAGTGCTGGCGGGCCACGTCGGCCTGCGCCCGCGCGTCCGGCGCGATGGAGACGAAGCAGAGCAGGGCCGCGAAGGCAGGACCAAGGGCGATGCCACGACGCATCGCGGCCATTGTCGTCGAATTCGAAACGGACGTGTGGAACAAGTTGCGGGCGCGGCGCGCGCTACATGTACTCGGCGCCGCCGCCCGGGCTCTTCTTCGGCGGCGTGGCCGAAGGCGAGGCCGTCGCCTTGGCCGTCGCCGGCGCGTGAGGTGTCCTCGGGCGGGCGCCGGCCGTCGCGACGGGCTTCGCGGTCGAGGTGCCCGAGGCGATCGGGGAGCTGGGGCCCGACGACGCCGCCGCGTGAGGCTCGCTCGAGTCGGCGGCCGGCGCGTCGGGAGCGCTCGGGGGCTCCGGGACGGGGCTCGCGCCGGGCGCGCCGGGCGCCGTCGAAGGAGGGTCGGTCGCCGCCGAGGGCGCCGGCGACTCCGCGACCAGCGCCGTGGGCACGGCGCGCGCGTTGCGCTTCCGAACGGCGAGCGTGATGCCGCCCGCGCCGACGATCCCGAGCAACGCGACGCCGACGAACGCGCCGACGAGCTGCGGACGCGTCAGGAGGGGCGTCGGCCTGCGCGCCGGCATGCCCGAGTCCCACGCGTTCATCGTCTTCGCGCCGCCCTCGAGGTCGCTCTGGCCGCTCGTGACGATCGTCGCGTGGTCGGCCTTCTGCACGGTCTGCATCACGTGCAGGATGCGGCGCGCGGAGGCCTCGTCCGAGGCGTAGCTCTGGAGCGCGAACGCGAGCTCGGCCACCGACTGGAACCGGCGTGTCACGTCCTTCTCGAGGCACCGGAGGACGGCGGCCTCGAGATCGCTCGGCAGGCCCTGCACGAACTGCGAGGGTGGCGGCACCGGATCCTTCAGGACCATCGCGCAGATCTCCGCGACGCCCTGCGCGTCGAACGGGACGCGACCGGTGAGCAGCTCGTAGAGGCAGACGCCGATCGACCAGATGTCGCTCCGGACGTCCACGTCCTTGGCGGAGCGCATCTGCTCCGGCGACATGTACTGCGGCGATCCGAAGACCGAGTTCGTCGCCGTGAGCGAGACGTCGCCGTGCGCGCCGAGCGTCTTCGCGAGGCCGAAGTCGAGCATCTTCACGAGCGGGCGGCCGTCGACGCCGGCTGTGAGAAACAGGTTCTTCAACTTCACGTCACGGTGGATCATCCCGAGGCCGTGCGCCTCGGCGAGCGCCTCGCTCGCCTGCAGGATGTAGTCGACCGCGACTTGCGGCGGGAGCGGGCCGCGCGCCTGGAGCTCGGCGTCGAGGTCGCGACCGTCGAGGTACTCCATGACCATGAACGGCTCGTCGTTCTTGAGGCGACCGACGTCGAGCACGCGCGCGGTGTGGAGGCTCTTCAGCTGGACCGCGGACTTGGCCTCGCGGAGAAACCGCTCCGCGTGGGAGGGATCCGCCATCGCCTCCTTGAGCATGAACTTCAAGGCGACCCGCTGACCGAGGTCGACGTGCTTGGCCGCCACGACGACGCCCATTCCGCCCACGCCGAGGACGCGCTCGACCTTGTACTTGCCGCCAAGCACATCGCCGGGCTTGACGCGGGCCATCGTCATGCGCTCCGGAGAGTAACACGATCCGGCGCCTCGTCCGCTTCTCGGCTGGACGCCCCGAACCGCCGTGGGTAGACCCGTTCGTAATCCTATGAAGGTGATTGTAGTAGGCGCCGGCCTCGCGGGGTGCGAGGCGGCCTTCCAGCTCGCGGAGCGCGGGATCGACGTCGAGCTCGTCGAGCAGAAGCCGAAGGCTCGAACGCCGGCGCAGAACACGGACAGCCTGTGCGAGCTGGTCTGCTCGAACTCGATGCGCGGCGCTGCCCTCGTCAACGCGGTCGGTCTCCTGAAGGAGGAGCTCCGGCGCGCCGGCTCTCTCGTCATGGAGGCCGCCGCGGTCGCGCGCGTGCCGGCCGGCGGGGCGCTCGCGGTCGATCGCGATCTCTTCGCCGCGACGGTCACCGCGCGGATCTCGAGCCACCCGCGGATCCACATTCGCCACGAGATCGTGGAGCGCATCCCGGAGGCGTCGGCGAACCAGCCCGTGATCCTCGCGACCGGCCCGCTCACGGGCGACGCCCTCGCGACCGATCTCGCGCGCGTCGTCGGCGCGTCCCACCTCGCGTACTACGACGCGATCGCGCCGATCATCAGCGCGGACTCGATCGACTGGTCGAAGGTCTTCAAGCAGTCGCGCTGGGGCAAGGGCGCGGAGGGCGATCCCACGGAGTCGAACGGCGTGCGCGACGCCGCCGCGACCGGCGACGAGGCCTACGTGAACTGTCCGTTCGAGAAGGACGCGTACTTCGCGTTCGTCCGCGCGATCGTCGAGGCGCAGAAGGTCGAGGCGAGGGCGTTCGAGGACGTGCGGTACTTCGAGGGCTGTCTGCCGATCGAGGTCATGGCATCGCGCGGCGAGCGCACGCTCGCCTTCGGCCCGATGAAGCCGGTCGGTCTCACCGATCCGCGCACGGGACGTCGGCCCTACGCGGTCGTGCAGCTCCGGCCGGAGGACCAGGCGATGACCGCCTACAACCTCGTCGGCTTCCAGACGCGCATGACGTACGGCGACCAGTCGCGCGTCTTCCGGATGATCCCGGGGCTCGAGGAGGTCGAGATCCTGCGCTTCGGCAGCGTGCACCGAAACACGTTCGTCGACGCGCCGAGGATGCTCGACGAGCGCATGCAGCTCAAGGCGCTCCCGAACGTCTTTCTCGCCGGGCAGATCACCGGCGTCGAGGGCTACGTCGAGAGCTGCGCCGGCGGCCTCGTCTGCGCGGTCTTGCTCGCGCAGGCGCTCCGCGGCGAGTCCGTGACGCCTCCGCCGGAGACCACGGCGCTCGGCGGGATCCGGACGCACCTGGCGCGCGAGACGGACCGGTTCCAGCCGTCGAACATCACCTGGGCGTGCATCCCGCCGCCGGCGGACGCGAAGCTGCGAAAGCGCGAGCGCTACCAGGCGATGGCGGATCGGGCGCTTGCGGATCTCGACGCCTGGCTCGCGAGCGCGCCCTCCGCGCGCGTCGCGGAGAGGGCGCCGCTCGCCGACGCGGCGGCGCCGGCGTCGAGCTGAGAGAGCGTGAAAGGCCGCTACTCGGGTAGGCGAGCTCGATGCGAGGCGGGCATGCCGAGGCCTTCCGGGTGCCGATACCCTCGAAGCGCCCCATACCGAGGCGCAACAGGTGGAGACGACGCCGTGCGAGACCCGCTGAGCGCCTCGCCGCCGACCCGCGCGAGCCTCGTCGAGAGGAGCACGGTCGATGACCTCGTCTGCGCGACTCGTGCGCCGAACACCGCATCGCACGTTGCACAAGGAGTGAAACTCCTCACGTGGACCGCGAGCGACCCTCACGGACAGTAGGCCGAGATGTAGCCAAGCGGTCCAGTACGCGTTCGTTATCCGGCTAATTAGCGCGGATCGTGTATTTCGTGATCGACGAGGTCGGCCTTCCGTGTCAGCGTGACGTCCGCTGCGTTCATGGGACGCGGCGGCGGCTCGGACGGGCCTGCGGTGCCTCCTAAGGCCCAAAGACGTCGTGTCGGGGTTTTCGGGACTATCTGACATCCGGAGGGCGTGAGCCGACGACTCTCCGACGCGGGGGAACGATGAGTTTGATGAGGAGCACGGCGCGCGCCACGCTGGCGGTCGCGGTACTGGTGATCGCCTCGTTCTGGGCTCTCGGAGGCTGCGCCACGGGCCCGGTGAACGAGGACAGTGATGGCAACAAGGACGAGGTCCAAGCGGCGCTCCGCGGGGGGCTCGACGCACCCGACGGAGGACCCGACGCCGTCGTCCGCGAGCTCGTCCACGGTGACCCTCGGTTGGAAGATCGACGGTGTGCTCGCGGAGCGAGGCGGGGCGAGCACGTACGCGCTCGAGGTCCAGAACAACGAAGACGCCGAAGTCGACACCGAGATCGTGCTCCAGCTCGATGGCCTCGGCGTGCACCGCACGCGGTCGCTGGGCAAGATCGTTCTTGCAGCACGCGAGCGTCGGGTGCTGTCGTGGGCGCCCGCCTCGAGTCCTATCGTGCCCTGGGGTACGCTCGCACGTGTGACGGCGGAAGCGCGCTATACGCGCGATGGTTTCACGCAGCGGATTCCCGCGCGACTCCTCTTCCTCTCGTTTTCGCGGGACGGGGCCCGTGCGTTCGCCTCCGACGAGGATGGCGAGCTCGTGCGCCTCGCGTCGCTCGGGCGCCGCACGAGCCCCTGGAACAAGGGGGCGGTCTCGGCGGCAGAGCGGGATGCCCAGCTGGCGCAGCTCGGCGGCCGCCGCGGCAAGTTGGATGGCGTGCCTCTCGACGAGAGCCCAGCCGACGTGCTTACTCGGAAGGCGCGGCGGCTGGCTTCGAAGGCGGCGGTCAGTGCCGACGGGAACGTCGGCACGGGAGCCCTCGTCGAGGACGAGGAAGACATCGGTGACAGCATGTCGCGCGAGGGTGACCTCGCGACGCCATCGGCTGGGGGCGCGGCGGCGCAGAGCTTCATCATCCCGCCGGTCGATCCAGGCCCGCTACCGTACTGTCCCGGCGCAACCTATCCGGTGACGACGCCAACCTGCATCTCGCTACGGCCGACGGGCTACCGTGATCTCGGCGTCGGCGCGCCCACGAACGTCCCCGCGGAGGACGCCGTGCTTACCAACTATCCTGCTGCCTACGCGAACGCCGCGATCTACGAGAGCGGTGCCCTGCGCTGGAGCGGGCGTCTCAACGCTAGCGGCTGCACGCCGGCCGCCGTGAGGTATTGCCCGCAGAATGCTAGGATCGAAGTCTCGACATCGTCGTTCGAGCGATGGGCCCAGTTCGACGGGATCTACTATTCACTCTCACGACAGCTCCGCCTGACGCCGGCGCGGACCTTCATCGCGCAGGTCGTCATCGCGTCGTCGCCGACGACCGGGATGCCGATCGGCGCGGCCAACGTCCACGCGAGCACCGTCGCGGACCAACACGTCCTCCGTGTCGCCTCAGTCCTCGCGCGCCTCCTTCGGATGGGGGACGATGGTTTGGGCAATGGCAGCGCCCCCCCGTTGAACCTCCACACGGAGACAGGCTGCTGCAACTTTCCCGAGTTTCACTATGCGTTGCCGTCGGGACAAATACTCTGCGGTGAGGCTTGTGCGGACGCGAATGATGCATTTTTTGGTCAGAATCTAGCGGTGGACCCGAATACTGGCACCCTCCGTCCGACATCGGTTCACTCGACTCAGGACGCCTACGTGGTCGGGCACGAGCTCGGGCACTCCGTACAGATGGCTGCGGCCGGTGGGCCCGGAAGTGGAGGATTCGCTGACATCGGGTTGGGAAACTGCTCCTGCGACCACGTTCGGGACGGCAATCGAAAACATTGTCTCCAGTCGAGGCACAACGTTAAGAGCGCGCAAGCGGAGGGATTCGCTCACTTCTTCGCGACTCGCATCATGAACAACAAAGACTCGGACGCACGCTTTACCTACTACAAGGATGTGCGTCGTTTCGCGACATTCTATGTGAACGGCGTGCCTGTTCCGGCTCCGTATGGGGTCGCACCGCCGGTTCCGATTAACACCGGCATGCCGGCCTACGACTCGTTTTACGGCCAGACCACGGGCTGGGTGCGCAAGTTCTGTCCGGCCGCCGACGTGTCGAGCGAGTACGACTGGCTGACGTTTCTCTGGGCGATCAATGGCAAGGTCAATACGGCCAATCTTTCGCTCTCCGAGATCTTCGCGATCCTTGGAAGTGTGAGCGGAAGCTTTACGTGGCCGAATATTCGCGCCAGGGCCCAGACGAACTTGGCGCTTGGCAGCGCTAAGTTCAACAGATTCGATCAGCAGGCGGGAACTAATGGCACGAACCTTTAGCGTCTTGTCCTCGATAGGCGCCGTAGTACTTCTCACCTGCACACTATCTTGCAGCAAGAGACTTCATCCACCGAGTGGCGCGGTCGAAGTATCCGACGGAGGAAAGTCAATCGAACAGCAAAATACCTGCAGTCATCCCACCGTTACACCGCGCTGTCATGACGGGATGTGCCTCATCCCCGCTGGATGCTACGTTCGCGGCTCGCCGAAGGACGAACCGTGGCGCGGCCGGTACTCGGAAGAGCAACGCGAAGTTACACTAACGCACCCCTTGCTCGTCGGTCACCACGAGGTGACGCACGCGGAGTGGACTTCCGTTGGCTATCGCATCCAGCCACCTGCGCCGGAGTTAGAGAGAGGATTCGACGGCGCTCGGACCTGCTCCGAACCGTCGTGTCCTGCGACGAGGCTTACATGGCACGAAGCCGTCGCGTTCGCAAACGAGAAGTCGAGACGAGAGGGACTCCAACCTTGCGTCGAACTACTCGGTTGCTCAGGCCGTGTGGGCGAGGACTTCGAGTGCACGGGCTACCGGCAGACAACGCCATCCTACTACCAGTGCGACGGATATCGTCTTCCTACCTCGGTCGAGTTCGAATATGTGGCTCGGGCTGGAACGACGACAACATTCTATTCTGGACGATTTGAGCCTTCAAGCGAGAGCTGTATCGCTATCGATCATCTGACGGAAGCGGCTTGGTACTGCGCCAACTCCGACAACGAGACACATCCCGTCGGTTTAAAGAAGCCGAATCCATGGGGGCTCTTCGACATCATGGGGAATGTGATGGAGCTGACTGCATCTGTCCCGGAGACCGATACCGTCGGCTTCGGTCCGCAGATCGATCCGCAAGCAGTACTCGACCAGTCGGGGCACTTCGTGATCAGTGGCGGGGCGTTCAACGGAACTCCACCCATTCTTCGGCTCGCGTACCAGACCCTTACTGTTGTTGCGACGCTCCCTCGAAAGAACGCCTTCAGCCCCAGCGTTGGATTCCGCCTCGTCCGTACTGTGAGCGCTGCAGAAGCGGCGGCTTGGTGACGCGACGCTGAAGGGACCGGCGACGGACCCTCAAGCTACGCGGTGCGCGCACCACGCTTCGCTCGCTCCCCGCGCCTTACGAGCGTTCGAAGGTCACATGCGACTGGCTCGCGTGGCTCGTCTGCCAGACGTGCTGGCTGCTCACGCCGCTCGACCGCATCCGTCGCGACCTCGCCGAACGCGGCGTGCCCCTCGCGATGAGCTCGCTCGTCACCTTCATCGAGCGCGCGGCCGACCTCCTCGGTGGCATCGACGGGCTTCACTGGAAGCAGCTGCTCGCCGACGCGTCGGCTGCGCCGGGCGCGCCGAGCTGACCGCCCTCAGGGGTGGGCGCGCGGCGGTTGCGGGGGCGGCGCGTGCGAAGGCGGCGCGGGCGCGGAGAGCTCCGGCGCGGGCGCCGGCGCGCGATCGCGCGTGAGGACGACGCCTCCGACGACGCCGATGACGAGCGCGGCTCCGAGCGCGACGAGGAGGAGCACCACGTGCGGGCGGCTTCGCGCCGTCGCGCCGTTCGGGGACGCGGCGCCCGGACCGCGGGCGTTCACGCCGGCGCGACCCACGCCGCGCGAGTCGACGCCCGGCAGACCCTCCATCTCGGTCGTGTCGGCGAACTCGTCGGGCCGCGGAATGTGGAGGTTCCGCCCCATGTTGACCGTCCTCGTCACGCGCGTCGTGCGGGGCATCTGCGCGCGCACGCTCGCGAGGGCGGCGAGGAGCTCGTTCGCGGACGGGTAGCGGAGCGCGGGGTCCTTCGAGAGCGCGCGCATCACGATCGCGTCGAGCTCGGGCGGCGCGTCGGGGCAGTGCGCGCGCAGCGGGATGGGGGCGTCGCGGAGGATCGCCGCGAGCGTCTGCATCACCGACGCGCCCAGGAAGGGGAGCTGCCCGCTGAGCAGCTCGTAGAGGGTCACGCCCATCGCCCAGACGTCGGCGCGCTGATCGATCTCCTCTGCGCGCACCTGCTCCGGCGGCATGTACGCGGGCGATCCCATCGTCGAGCCGGTGCGCGTGAGCTTGGTCGCCTTCGAGGTCAGGTCCTTCACCGTGCCGAAGTCGAGGACCTTGACGATCGGCGGCTCGCCGGGGCGTTCGCAGAGGAACAGGTTCTCCGGCTTGAGGTCGCGGTGGACGAAACCGGCGCGGTGGGCCTCGGCCACGCCGTCGAGCGCCTGGAGCACCCAGTCGAGCGCGACGTCGACCTGGGGCGGGCCGTCACGGAGGAGCACATGCTCGAGCGTCCCGCCCACGAGGAACTCCATGACGAGGAACGGGGTGCCATCGAAGAGCTCGCCCACGTCGAAGAGCCGCGTGACGTGCTCGCTCGAGAGGCTGGAGGCAGCGCGCGCCTCGCGGAGGAAGCGCGTGCGGGCGTCGGGGTCCTGGGCGCGCTCCGGCGCCATCAGCTTCACCGCGACGCGGCGCTGGTGCGCGAGATCGACGGCTTCGTAGACGACGCCCATCGAGCCTTGCCCGACGAAGCGCTCGACGCGGACCTTGCCGGCGAGGACCGTCCCCGGACGAAGGCCTTCCTGGCTGGCGACGCGCCCCACGGCACGAGGGTACAGTCCTGGGCGTCAGGCGAACAGGCCGTCCGAGGGCCGCGGCGGGCAGAGCCCGAGGGCGGCCGCGGCGTCGCCGAAGCGCTCGATCGACGCGCGGAGCGGATCCGCCGTGAAGTCCACGAAACGCGCCGCCTCCTCGAACACGCCGAACGCGCCGGGGTTGCCGACGTGCCGCGTCAGCTCGGCGTGCGCCTCCGCGAGCGTCGCCCGCGGATCGTCGAGCGCGCGGGCCACCTCGTCGTCGAGCGCGCGCGAGAGGCGGACCATGAGCGGGTCGGCGGCGTCCGCCGCGCGCGTCGTGAGCACCGCGGTGGCGAAGCGCCGGCCCGGCCAGAGGTCGCGCTCGTCGACGAGGCGCACGGCCGAGAGGTCGCCGACGATCCGCGTCGCCCACGGCTCGGGGAGCCAGGCGCCGTGGAGATCGCCGCGCCTCATCTGCTCGAGGATCGTCGCGCCCGCGATCGCGAGGACCGTGACGTCTCCTCCGGCCGCGGCTTCGCGGAGCCCCGCGTCGCGGAGGAACGAGCGGAGCGCGACGTCCTGCGTGGTGCCGATCTGCGTGACCGCGAGGCGCTTGCCGCGGAGATCGGCGGCGCGCGCGATCCCGCTCGCTCGGGTGACGATGAGCGACGCGCCGCCGGAGCACGCGCCGGAGAGCACGCGGAGGCCTCCTCTCCCGCCGCGCGCGTGCCGCGCGTGGTGCACGACGACGGCGGCGGGGCCGGCCGTGCCGGCCTCGATGGCGCCGCCGATGAGCGCCTCGGTCACGCGCGGGCCCGCGCGGAAGACGCGCGTCTCGACGCGCGCCGGCGCGAGGGCCAGCGCGATGCGGCCGGAGCCGAGGCCCGCGAGCATGGGCGCGTGCGTGAGGTTCGACATGACGCCCACGCGGAAGACGCGCTCGCCGCTCGAGCGGCGACGGGCGACGGCGCTCACGGCGGCGCCGGCCGCGACGGCGCCGGCGAGCCCGCCGAGGAGCGCGCGCCGCCCGATCGCGATCGTCATCGCCCCGGCTCGTGTCCGGGCGGCCGCGCGTGGAGGCCGCACTCGGTCTTGTTCGACCACGCCCAGCGGCCCGCGCGCTCGTCCTCGCCGTCGGCGACTGCGCGCGTACAGGGCGCGCAGCCGATCGAGAGGTAGCGCCTCGCGACGAGCGGATGCTCGGGGATGCCGTGGTCGGCGAGGTAGCGCGCGACGTCGGCCTTCGTGAGGGTCGCGAGCGGGTGCACGCGCACGAGGTGACCGTCGCGCTCGAGGATCCCAACGCCCTCGCGCGCGCGGCTCTGATCGCGCCGGAGACCCGAGACCCAGGCGCGGGCCGCGTCGCGGAGCGGCGCGAGCGGAAGGACCTTGTTGAGGCCGCAGCAGAAGTCCGGATCGCGCGCCTGGACGTCGTCGCCCCAGCGCGCGACGAACTCGGCGTTCGGGATTTCCGGGCGGAGCACGCGGACGGTGAGCCCGAGCTTGTCCGCGAGGGCGTCGCGGTAGGCGAGCGTCTCGGCGAAGAGAAAGCCCGTGTCGATGAAGACGACGGGCAGGCCCCGGGCGACCTCGCTCCACAGGTGGAGGAGGACGCCGCTCTGCGCGCCGAACGACGACGTGAAGAGGAGATCGTCGCCGAACCGCTCGACGGCGAAGGCGAGGCGCTCGGCGGGCGTCGCGCGCTCGAGGCGCGCGCTGGCGAGCGCGAGGTCGGCGTCGAGCTCCGACGCCTCCCTGTCGCCGCGCTCCGCGTTCACGCAGCACACTCCCCGGCGCCGGTCTGGACGAGGAAGCCGGACGTCTCGCCGACGTCCGCGCCCTCGTCGTCGCGCGGAGGCGCGGTGACGAGGTCTCCGAGCGCCGCGACGACGCGCTTGCCGTCGACGCGCTCGAAGAACGCGGCCGGCGTCTCGTCGGCGGCGCGCTCGGCGTCGTAGAGCCGGAGGAGCGCGACGACCGCGTCCGGGACGCGCCGCGCGACGATCTTCACGACCTGGCGGCCGAAGCGCGCGCCGCGAGCGTCGACGCCTCCGCCGAGGTGAAGCTGGTAGACCGGGACGGCCTGGCCGGCGACGGTCTTCGCGCCGCCGTGGAAGCCGAGGTCGGCGATGTGGTGCTGCCCGCACGAGTTCGGGCACCCGCTGACCTTGATGAGCGTCCTCGCGGCGTCTCCCTCGGCGCCGATCCCCTCGGCCTCGAGCTTGTCCCCGATCGCCTTCGCGACGGCGCGCGACGACGTGACGGCGAGGTTGCACGTGTCGGCGCCCTGGCAGCTCGTCACGTCGCGCGCGGTGTGGAGATCGAGCCGCGCGAGCTCGACGGCGGAGAGGCGCGCGAAGAGGGCGGGGAGCGACCGCTTGTCGATCCAGGGGACGAGGATGTTCTGATCGATCGTGAGGCGGACGGTGCCGTCGCCGAGCTCGCGGGCGATCTTCCCGAGGGCGCGCATCTGCGCGCTCGTGATGTCGCCGAGCAAGAGCCGCACGTAGACGGCGACGTAGCCGTCGTCGGACGCGCCGTCGGACGGAGCTTCTGGGTCCGCCTTCTGCGCCACGACGGAGGCTGCGCGCCACGCCAGGTACGCGGGCGTCCGCCGGGCGTCGGCGTCGCTCAGCACGGGCGCCGCCGGCGTGCCGGCGTACGGGACGGGGAGGGTGAGCTCGCCCGCGGCCTCGGCGTCGACCTCCGCGCGGATCTCGGCGTACTTGGCGCGGAAGCCGTCGTCGCCGAGCTTCTTGAGGACGTACTTCATCCGCGCGCGGGCGCGGTTGTCGCGGTTGCCGAGCCGGTGAAAGAGCCGGACGATCGCCTCGCCGATCCGGCCGATCTCCGACGCGTGCGCCCAGTCGTGCAGGACGAGGGCGTTCCTCGGCGACGACGACAGGCCGCCGCCGGCGACGACGCGGAAGCCCTTCTGGCCTTCGCGGACCTCGGCGATGAAGCCGAGGTCGTGGATGGCCGCCTTCGCGCAGTCGTTCGCGCACCCGCTGAAGGCGATCTTGAATTTGCGCGGCAGGCTCGCCGCGAGCGGGTGCCGGAGGAACTGGCGCGTGACCGCCTCGGCGTACGGCGTCGCGTCGAACGGCGCGCTCGCGCACACCTCGGCGAGCTCGCACGCCGTGACCGAGCGGACGGAGTTGCCGCAGGCCTCGCGCGTCGTGAGCCCGGCCTCGTCGAGGCGGTGCATCAGCGCCTCGACGTTCGCCATGTCGACGAAGTGGAGCTGCACGTTCTGGCGGGTCGTGACGTGTCCGAAGCCGCGCGACCAGCGGTCGGCGACGTCGGCGAGCGCCTCGAGGCCGACGTCGTCGAGCCGCCCGAACGGGATCTTGACCCGGATCATCTGCCGGCCCTCTTGGCGCTGGCCGTAGACGCCGCGGACGAGCCGGAACGCCCGGAACTCGTCGGGGCCGATCTCGCCGCGCTCGAAGCCCTCGAGCTTGGCGACGAACTCGTCGACGTCGCGTGGGTCGGAGAAGCGCGGCAGGGTGCTGGTGGTCATCGTGGTCCGTTCTCGTCCGGTGTTCGGTCTGGGGCGGCGCCCGCGCGGGGCGTGTGGGTGAGGCGCCCTCAGGCGCGGCTGCGAGCCTCGGAGGGGGCGCGTTCGCGCTCGAGGAAGCGGAGCTCGACGAGCTTCGCGAGGACGCGCTCGACGCCGGTGGCGACGTCGATCGCGCTCGTGTCGAGCGTGAGCTCCGGATCGATCGGCTCCTCGTACGGGTCGCTCACGCCGGTGAACTGCGGGATCTCCCCGGCGAGCGCCTTCTTGTAGAGGCCCTTGGTGTCGCGCGCGACGCACGCGTCGAGCGGAGGCGCGACGTGGACCTCGACGAAGTCGCCGATCGTGGCGCGCGCCGCTTCGCGCGTCTGCCGGTAGGGCGAGACCGCGGCCACGAGGACGAAGACGCCGTTGCGCGCGAGCAGGTGGGCGACGAACGCGATCCGCGCCACGTTGATGTCCCGGTCCTCGCGCGAGAACCCGAGGCCCTTCGACAGGTGCGTCCGCACGACGTCGCCGTCGAGGACCTCGACGCGCTTGCCGGCCGCGACGAGCTCGGAGGCGACGGCGCTCGCGATCGTCGTCTTGCCGGCTCCGGAGAGGCCGGTGAACCACACGACGACGCCTCGATCGGGTCGTGTTACCGTGGCCCTGCTGGATGAGTTCGTCATAGCAAGCACGTGTCTACTATAATGGAGAGAACGGTGGCGGGACGCAAGCGCAATCTGGGACGATCGTCGAAGGAGAACGCTTCCGCGAAGGGGGCCGCCGCGCCGGAGCGCGGCGCGGTCGCGCTTGGGGACGACGTCGGAGCGGCAGAGCTCGCTCGCCGGGTGGCCGAGAACCTGCGCCACAAGCGGAAGCTCCGCGGGATGTCGCTCGACGATCTCGCGCGGGCGTCCGGCGTGAGCCGCGCCGCGCTGTCGCAGGTCGAGACGTGCAAGACGAACCCCACGGTGGGCCTCCTCTGGAAGATCGCCGTCGGTCTCGGCGTCCCGTTCGCCGACCTGCTCGGGCAGCCGAGGACGGGCATCAGCGTGCTCCGGCGGGGCGACGCCCAGGTGCTGCGCTCGCTCGACGGCAAGCTCGAGAGCCGCCCGCTCACGCCGGCCGGCGCGTCGGCGCTCGTCGAGATGTACGAGCTGCGTCTGTCGGCGCGCGCGACGCACACCTCGGAGCCTCACGCCCCCGGCACCCACGAGTTCCTCGTCGTGCTGTCGGGATCGCTGAGGCTCCACGTCGAGGGCGAGCAGCTCGACCTGATGGCGGGCGACAGCGTCGCGTTCCCGGCCGACCGGCCGCACGCCTACGAGAACGCCGGCTCCTCCGAGGCCCGCTACCACAACGTGATCCTCTACGAGCGCTGAGCGGGGCCGTCGCCCTTGTCGAGGACGCGTTTGTCTACTATGATGAACGCGTGTTCGCGACCACGAAGTGGATCGGGGCGGCCCTCGCGGAGCCCGAGCCCGCGGCGGCGCCCGCCGCGCGCGCCGTGGAGCGGAGACCGGCGCCTGGCGCCGCCGGAGCGAGCGCAGCGCTCGAGGGCGTGAGCCTCGAGTACGACGGCGCCACGGTCCTCGAGGACGTCTCGATCGACGTCGCGCCCGGCGAGGCGCTCTGCCTGGTCGGTCCGTCGGGCGGAGGAAAATCCACGATACTGAACCTGCTCGCCGGTCTCGTGCGACCGACGCGGGGTCGCGTGCTCTTCGACGGCGTGCCCGTGAGCGGCCCGGGGCCGGAGCGCGCCGTCGTCTTCCAGGACGCGGCGCTCTTTCCGTGGCTCACGCTGGAGAAGAACATCGCGTTCCCCCTCGAGGTCGCGGGCGTCGCGCCGGCCGCGCGCGCCGAGCGCGTCGACGAGCTGCTCCGGCTGGTCCACCTGTCACGCTTCCGCGCTTCGTTCCCCCACGAGCTCTCGGGGGGAATGCGCCAGCGCGGTGCGATCGCGAGGGCGCTCGCGACGCGCCCGCGGATGATCCTGTTCGACGAGCCGTTCGCCGCGCTCGACGGGCAGATGCGCGAGCTCCTCCAGGGCGAGGTCGAGCGCATCGTCCGCGCGTCGCGCACGACGATGGTGTTCGTCACGCACGCGATCGACGAGGCGGTCCGTCTCGGCGACCGCGTCGTCCTGATCGGGACGCGGCCGGGCCGCGTGATCGGCGAGGTCCACGTGGACTTGCCGCGCCCGAGGCGCGGAGCGCTCGGCGGGACGCGTACGGCGCTCGGCGGCGCGAGCGTCGAAGACGTGCAGGCCGTCCGCATCGCGCAGCGGATCGCCGACGAGATCCGGGCCGAGGTCGACAAGGTGGCGCGAGAGGAGGCGGACGGTGCGTGGGGTAGCTCGAGCGGGCCTGACGGCGGCGATCCTCGTCGCCATCTGGGCCGCGGCATCTGAAGCGGCGAAGAGCACGCTCTTCCCTGGACCGATCGAGGTCGCCCGCGCGCTCGCGAGCGCGACGGCCCAGGGCACCCTCGGGCGGGCGGTGCTCGTCAGCGCGATCCGGCTCGTGGTCGGCTACGCGATCGCCCTGGCGATCGGCGTCCCGCTCGGGCTCGTGCTCGCGCGGGTGCCCTCCGTCAAGCGCGCTCTCGGCCCGCTCCTCCTCGGTCTCTCGAGCGTCCCGTCGATCTGCTGGCTGCCGCTCGCCATCGTGTGGTTCGGGCTCTCCGAGGCAGCGATCCAGGTCGTCATCGTCCTCGGCGCGGCGCTCCCCGTGACGCTCGCGACCGAGAGCGCGGTGCGCCAGCTCCCCCCGACGATCGAGCGCGCGGCGCGCACGATGGGCGCGACGGGCCCGACGCTGCTCTTCCGCGTCCTTTTGGCGGCGGCGCTGCCCGGAATCGTGACGGGCGCCAAGATGGGCTTCACCTTCGCGCTCCGCTCGCTGATGGCGGGCGAGCTCTTGTTCGTCTCCGGCGGCCTCGGCCAGCTCCTCGAGACCGGGCGCGATCTCGCCGACACGGCGCTCGTCCTCGGCGTCGTCGTCGTCATCGTCCTGCTCAGCCGGGCGAGCGAGCGCGTCCTCTTCGGTCCGGTCGAGCGCCTCGTCGCGCGCCGCTGGGGGACGGCTGTGCCGTGATCGACGGAGCGATCGCCCGGAGCGCCCCGCGCGGGCGGGTCTTCCTCGTCGGAGCCGGGCCCGGCGATCCCGAGCTCCTCACGCTGCGCGCCCATCGGATCCTGACCGGCGCGCGCGTCGTCGCGTACGACGAGCTCGTCGGATCGGAGATCCTCGCCTTGATCCCGCCGGAGGCAGAGCGGATCGCCGTCGGGCGGCGGAGGGGCACATGCCCGAACGCGCCGTCGATCCATCCGACCGTGCTCGAGCGGGCGCTCGCCGGACTCGACGTCGTTCGCCTCAAGGGCGGCGATCCGATGATCTTCGGGCGAGGAGGCGAGGAGGCCGCCGAGCTCGCGGCGCTCAGGATCCCGTTCGAGGTGGTGCCGGGCGTCAGCGCCGCGCTCGGCGCCGCGGCGAGCGCGGGGATCCCGCTCACGCATCGCGACGCGGCGTCGAGCGTGACGTTCGCGACCGCGCACCTCCGCGGCCGCGCCGGGACCGGCGAGCACGAGGTCGAGTCGCTCGCGCGGCGTGTGCCGCCCGAGGGCACGGTCGTCCTGTACATGGGCATCGCGACGCTGCGCGAGACGGCGCGTCGCCTCGTCGAGGACGGCCGCGCGCCGAGCACGCCGGTCGCCGTCGTGTCGCGCGCGACGCTCCCCGATCAGCGGGAGGTGGTCGCGGACCTCGCGACGATCGCCGACGCGGTCGCGGCGGCGGACCTGCCGACGCCGGCGCTCGTCATCGTCGGAGAGGTCGTCGCGCGTCGCGTCGCGCCGTCGGCGCCGGCGGCGATCGCGCCGCCGCGCCCGCTCCGCCACGTCCGGCGCGGTTGATGGCTCGAGACCGCATCGGGGCGGGTGCGTGGATCGCCGGTGACGCGGCTCAGCCTCCGGCCGCGCGACCGACCTCGAGGAGCGGCCGTCGAATCGCCCGAGAAAAGGGCGTGTCGAGGAGACTGGGCCAACGGGCCCGTCTCGTGCAATCCTTCGTTTCATGCGTAAGGGTCAGCTCGCTCGCGTCCTCTTCACGATCTCCGTCGTCTCGGCTGCCGCAGTCTGGGCCGCCTGCGGTGGCTCCGACGATCAGGACGTCGTCCAGACGGACGCCGGCACGGACACGGGCGCCGGCGAGAGGGACAGCGGCGGCGAGGTCGACGCCGGCAACCCGCGCGACACCGGCCCGGCGGACACCGGCACCGACGCGAAGCTCTACGACGCCGGGGCGCCGAACGTCCTCGACGGCGGTGAAGACTTCGAGGGCGGCATCCCGTGCGTCGTCGGCGGTGAGCTCGAGGAGGAGCCGAACGACACCCGCGAGGAGGCCAACCCGCTCCGGCCCACCCGCTGCGGCGTCATCCGTACGGACATCGTCGACGGCGGCGAGAGCGACTTCGTCACCTTCACGATCGCCGACGCGTCGACCAAGTCGTTCTTCGTCCAGTACGCGGGCAACGTGAAGGTGCTCGTCGAGACGGACGGCTCGGCGCCGGTCGACATCACGCAGCCGGGCGTGTCGATCCCGCTCCGCAGGGACCAGCCGTACTACGTCGAGGTCAAGTCGAAGGACGGCAAGCAGCAGTTCTGGCGCGTCTCGCTCTTCGAGGAGTGACGAGCCGTCCGAGAGTTGGACGATTCGGGGAGCTCGAGGGGTGAACCCCCTCGAGAAGGCGCGGTCAGTCGGCCCGCGCCTTGAAGGCGCGCACGAGGTCGGCGAAGCGCGAGGCCATCGGGGCGCCGTCGCGGCGCCAGCGCTCGCGGAGCGCGCGCGCGGCCTCGATCCAGTCGTCCGCCGGGAGCGCTTGCTCGAGCACCTCGCGGAGAAGGCGCGACAGGGCGGGGGCCTCTCCCGACGACGAGATCGCGATCGTGAAGGGGCCACGGCGGATGACGCTCGCGGAGTAGGCGGAGCCGTTCGGCGGATCGTCGACGGCGAGCGCGAGCACGCGCCCCGCTGCGGCGCGGGAGCACGCGCGTGCCTGCACCGCCGGATCGGTCGTGGCGGCGACGACGAGCCACGCCCCGTCGACGTCGGACTCGTCGAACGCGCGGCGCGAGAGCGCGATCGCGCCGTCCGCCGCGAGCCTCTCCACGGCGGCGGTCGCCGTGAGCGCGACCACCCGCACGGCGGCGCCGCTCTCGACGAGGTCCTGGATCTTGCGCTCGGCGACTGCGCCCGCGCCGACGACGAGGACGTCCTTGCCCGCGAGGCGAAGAAAGAGCGGGAACAGCTGAGGAGGAGGCGCGTCGGACATCGCCGGGCCAGTGTCGCACGGCCCACGCGCCTCCGCCGGATCCTCCTCGGCGCCGGCCTGCTCGCCCGACGTCCCTTCGGTCGAGCCTCCTTTGCGTCGACCGATCGTCACGGCGTCGCTCGGCGCGCGCGGTACGCGATTCCGCCGGCGTCGAGGCGGCGCTGCGAGGTCTGGATCGCGAGCTCGCCGACGTCACAGCCGGCAAAGCGGCGATCGATCGCCGCCGCGGCCACCAGCGTCGTCCCCGAGCCGCAGAACGGATCGACGACGAGCGAGCCGATGTCGCTCGTCGCGCGGACGATGCGATCGAGGAGCTTCAGCGGCTTCTGCGTCGGGTAGCCCGTCGTCTCCGCGCGGAGCGGCGTGTTCGCGGCCATCGACGGGCAGTCGGTCCACACGCTCCCGAGCGCGCGCCCCTCGTCGGCGTAGTAGCGGTAGGTCTTGTCGCCGACGACGCGATCGCGGTACCGCCGTCCGTCGGCGTCGACGCTCTTGAAGTGGAAGTCGAGGCTCGTCGCCGCGAAGGGCGCACGGAGGGAAGGGTCCTTGCCGTTCCAGATCGGATCGGGCCCGCGCGCGTAGAGCAGGAGCGTCTGGTGGCTCATGCCGGGGCCGGTCTTGCTCTTGCTCCCGTTGCCCGGCACCCACACGACCTCGCCCCGGAAGCGCCGCGCGCCGAACACGCGATCGCAGACGCCCTTCGCCTCGTGGACGGCGCGCTGATCGAGGTGGAGCCACATCGTCCCTCGCGGCGAGAGCGCTTCACGGACGACGGCGAGGCGCTCCTCGAGCCACGCGAGGTAGGCCTCGAGCGACGGCCACGTGTCGTCGTAGGCGATCGGCCCGCGCGCGCGCGACGCGCCGCGGGTCAAGCGCGCCCCGAACGCCTTCTCCACCTTGAAGGGCGGATCGAGGTAGGCGAGGTCGGCGCTGCCGGCGGCGACGAAGGCGCCGAGGTCCTTGGCGTCGCCGTGGACGAGCAGGTTGGCGGGACGCGGCGCGCGCGCCTCAGCGGAGCGCTGGGGTGCTCGCATCGGCGGTCGGGGGAGGAGGAGCGACGCTCACCGTCGTCTCGTGGGCGGCTTGCGTGGCGCCGAAGGGCCGGAAGAGGGCGTCGACGAGCTCCCAGTCCGACGAGGCGTCGCGCGCGCTCCGGTCGAGCGCCTCGATCCACGGCCGGGAGGGGCCCGTGTGCTCGCAGCCCGCCACGAGCTCCGCGGGAGAGCACGCCGTGCGGATGTGGACGTGGTCGTCGTGCGGGCCGCCCGGACGGGGCTGGAGCATCACGTCCATCGCGCGCACGATCGTGTCGCCGTGCTCGCCGCGGGCGCGCGCCCACTCGACGAGCAACGCCTCGACGTTGCGGTGGGCGAAGATCCACTGGATGCGCGCGTCGGGATCCTCGACCAGCGTCTTGACGAGGAGCCAGGTCCGCTCGACGTCGAAGCGGAGGAACCGCTTGCCCTTGTCGTCCCACGCGAGGCCGTCGTTGCCGACGTGGATGAACCCGGGGCTCTCGACGGGGGCGCCGTCGAGCGTCGTCACGTAGAGGAGGAGGTCGGCGTCGCGCCCTGTCCTGTGCGAGAGGTGGGGCAGGAGCTGGCCGCCGGTACGTGTGGAGAGGTCGCCGACGCCGAGGACGGCGCCCGGCCGCTCGCGCGCGACGGTGCCCGCGGCGCGCTCGATCGCCTTCACGAAGCGCGGGAGCCCGTGGTGGCGATCGTCCTGGCGGAGCCACTTGTAACCTTCGCCTTCGGCGGGCAGCTCGGTGGACGCCGTCAGGACGCCTCGGTGCGGCATCCCGATCGAGCCCGCGAACTGCGGTGCCAGCGGGGAGGGCGCCCGCGCGCACCCGCCGGCGAGGAGGAGGGCCGCCGCGAGCCCGAGGATGCGTCGAGAGCTCACGATGAGGTTCTACCCGAAAACGCCCGACACCCCGAAACTCATCGCGATCTCGCCGCGCCGGTGAGCTCGGCCACACGGCCCGCGTCGGGCCGCCCCCTGGGCGCGGTGCCTCCGCGGGCGCGAAGGGGACGCGCGGCGCGCGAAATCGGTCCGAACAGCCTCATCGCGGGTTGCACGAGGGGCGGATGGGGGTAGACCGTCGCCCGCGAGGCTCGTTCGACGCGAGCCGGCCGCGGAACGGAGGGAGTCATGGCGCTCGAGGGACCTCAGCTCGTCTACAGCCGCACAGAAGAAGACGAACCGGCGCTGGCGCGCGCGCTCCGTCTCGCTCGCGAGGTCGAGGAGCTCCTCGAGGACACCTCGTCCACCGCCGCGGGGATGGGCGGCGCCAACGGCGCTCACTCGACCCGCATCGTCCGCGCGATGGCCGCCAGCCTCGTCGACGAGCTCGACGCGATCGTCCGCGACGCACGCAAGACGGCGTAGCGACGCCGGCCGCGCGGCGAGCGCGTCGAGCGCGTCAGGGCGGCGCGAGGTAGCTCGCGATGCGTCCCTCGATGACGCGGACGGCGTCGGCGCTGGCGTAGCTCTCCGGGAGGGCGTACTTGCCGTCGGTCCGCCCGAGGTAGCCCTGATCGACGAACGCGAGGAACGCGTTGTCGATCACGGGTCGGCTGACCGCCTCGCGGCAGGCGATCTCGCCGGCGAGGAACATGCGCTCGCCGATGCCGATCGCGCGCTTTGCGAGGTCCTTGGGCGCCAGCGGGCCCTTGAGGAGCGCGGCGCAGGTTCGCGCCGCCACGCGATAGCCCTCGACGAAGCTCTGGATCATGCGGACGTGGAGGAGCGCCCGCTCGCGGCCCTCGCCGCCGGGCGCGAGGCGGAGGAACGCGTCGGGGCTCGCGGCGCGTCCCGGCGGATCGGACTCGATCTCGCCGTCGGCGAGCAGCGCGTCGACCGTCTCGGCGAAGATCGTCTCGAAGGTCGCGTCGGCGCGGAACTGGAACTCGTACTTGAAGAGCCGCGACAGCGCCTGCGCGCGCTCGCGAAGGAGCGCGCGCGTGACGCCCTGCGGAGCGATCGCGTGGAGCGGCGTCGCGATCATCGCGCGCGTCACGAAGAAGTGCACCATCAGGTTCTTCGCGATGTCGAGCGAGAGGCGCGCGACGTCGGGGACGACGTACACGGCCTCCGGTCCGGGACGCGGGCGCTCCCGGCGCTCTCCCACCGGGATCCCGGGCTGGTGCGTCTCGACGTGACCGGCGCGGTGGAGGAGCTCGCACGCCTCGCGGATCGCGCCGTGGCGGAGGAAGGGCTTCGCAGCCTGAGGCGTCCCGTTCGCGCGGCCGTCGTGCCGCGGAGGCGCGGGCGGGAGCGCCGGCCCGCCCGCGTCGACGGACACGAGGAGCGAGGGGGTGAACCGCGCGTCGTACCCGTGGAGGATCCGCGCGAGCCGCTCGCAGGCGGCGATGAGGTCCGCGTGCGGGATGCCGCGGCGCCCGTGCGTGAGGAGCGCGGCGGAGACCAGCGCGCTCGGCGTGATCGCCGTGACGCGGTTGATCTCGTTCATCACGCGGTAGGCGAGGCGGGTGACGAGCGCGCGGCGCCGCGCGGGCGTGAGCGCGCGCTGGCTCTCGCCGAGCTCGGACATGACGCCGTCGATCGTGAGCAGCTCGCCGAACTGCACGTTGAGCCGTCCGTAGCGGCCGAGCGCGGTCTCGGCGGCGGCCACGAGGCCGCGCACGTCTTCCTTCCGCTTCTCGCCGCCGCTGAGCTCGCGGACGTACTCGCGCTCCTCGACGACGCGCTCGTAGCCGATCGAGATCGGGCAGAAGTAGACCTTTCGGGCGGGGCCGGCGCCGGCGGACTCGGCGGCGCCGAGCACGGCGTCGACCACGATCGAGAGCAGGCCGAGCTTCGGCGGCAGGAGCTTGCCGGTGCGCGAGCGCGCGCCTTCGAGGAAGAACTCGAGCGGCCAGCCGTCGATGATGAGCCGGCGCATGTAAGCGTCGACGACCGCGCCGTAGAGGCGGTCGCCGCGGAAGCTCCGGCGGATGAAGAACGCGCCGCCGCGCCGGAGGATCGGCCCGAGCGGGAAGAACGCGAGGTTGTCGCCCGCCGCGACGAGCGGCACGGGCATGTTCGCGTGCATGAAGAGGTGCGTGAGGATGATGTAGTCGACGTGCGACTTGTGGCTCGGCAAGAGGACGAGCGTTCCGTCCTTCGAGGCCGCGCGGATCCGCTCGATGCCGTCGTGGTCGATCTCGAAGGCGCTGTACATGCGCGCGACCGTGGCGTCGAAGGCCGCGTCCATCGCGCGGAGCGCGTTCGGGTCGACCTCGGTCTCGAGCTCGCGGACCATCGACAGCGCGCGCCAGCCGAGCACGCGTCGCTCGGTCTCGCCCTCGCCGGCCATGTCGCGGATGACCTTCTGCAGGCGAGGGCTGCGGACGACCTGGTCGCGCAGGCGGTCGGCCGGCTTCTTCGTCGGCCCGACGACGGCCTGGCGCTCGCGCTCGAGGCGCCGGAGGAGCGTGTACGTGAGGCGGCGGACGAGCACGTCGTCGCCCGGGCTCCTGCCGCCGTCGTCGGGCCGCGCCTCGGTCGCGAGGAACTCCTGTAGATCGACCGGCTCGCCGGCGCGGAGGGTGACGTAACGCCAGTTCATCAAGAACTGCGTCACCGTGCGGATCTTGCCCGGCCACTCGCGCGGTCCGAAGAGCGAGTCGACGACGTTCTGCTTTCGTTCGTCGGGGCTCCGCGTCCAGACGAACACCTGCGGGACGAGCAGGATCGGGGTCTTCGACGCGCGCTGCGCCTCGAGCACGGCGCGGAGGAAGGTGTCGCCCTCGGTCTTGCCGCGCGTCGGGATCGCGCGCGCCGCGCCTCCGCGTCGCCGGACCCGCGCGGGGGGCTCGAGGATCGAAGGCGGCCTCTTCAGGAAGAGGGCCGCCGACGCGCCTTCGTCGAGGGCGCGACGGAGGCGCCCCACGTCGTCGGCCTCGGTCCGCGGAAGGAGCGACGCGAGCAGCCCGCGTCGGGTCATCGCCGGCTCGAGCACCCAGAGCCCGAGGTCGTTGGCGAAGCGGACGCGCGGGAGCGCTTCTTTCTTCGTCAGGTAGTCGAGCGCGAGGAAGTCGACGAACGAGAGGTTGCGGAGCACGTAGACGACGGTGCCGCGCGCCTCGGCCTCGCGGACCTGCCGCGCCCACGCCTCGTCGACCTCGATGTGCTCGAAGAACCGGCTGTAGATCCACGCCAGCGCGGGATTCGGCTCGTACGAGGAGAGACTACCGCTTCCCATGACGGGCCTCCGGTCCCCCGGCGCTCTCCCGGCGCTCGAGTGAGATGCTCAGCCGCCGAACGTCTTGCGGACGATGGCGTGGATCTTCTGGCTCGCCTCGGGCGTGAGGCCCGTCTTCGTGCCGTACGGCCAGCCGTGGTTGAACATCTGGACGGTCTCGCAGGAGAGCGAGACGAGGATGTCCGCCGGCGCGTTCGGGTTCGGCGCGCCCTGGACGGTCCCGCCCGGCATCGGCTGCCCGATCTGGAAGCCGAACTCGGCGTACATGCACGACTGACGCGGGTTCTGGAAGTTCGACTCCTTGCCGAACAGCTCGAGGATCTCCTCGCGCGTCTTGTTGTCGGTCACCGACGTCGTCCCGACGATGCGGAAGTTGTAGAAGCGCTGCACGTTCTCGGCGGGCGGCGGGGTCGTGCCGGGGAGCAGGCCCGGCGGGATGAGCCCGGGCGGCAGGAGGGCGCCGGCGCCGTTCAGCCACTGCTGGATCTGCGGCGGGAGCTGGATTCCGCCCGGCGCGGCGCCGGCCTGCGCCGCCGGCTGCTCGAAGTCGAGGAGGCGGTGCACCGTGACGGGCTGGCTCTTCATTCCTTCGAAGGGCTGCGCGAGGCTCGAGCTGCACCCGGTGCTGGAGACCAGGGCGAGGAGACAACCGGCGGCGACGAGGAAAACAGCGGCGGGGCGCTTCATGGCCGCGGACTCTAGCATGCTCTCGGAGAGCGGAGTATCGAGCTACGTTCTCCAGAGCGCCTCGGGTGCGCGGCAAGGATGACGCATGCTCAGGATCAAGAAGATCGACCACGTGGCCATCTGCGTCCCTGACACGGACGAGGCCATCGCCAGGTACAAGCAGGTGCTCGGGCTCGAGCCGGAGGTGCGCGAGGTCGTCGCATCGCAGAAGACGGAGGCGACCCTCCTGCCGATTGGAGAGACGAGCCTCGAGCTCATCTCTCCGAAGGGCAACGACGGGCTCGTGAAGTTCCTGGAGAAGAAGGGACCCGGGCTCCACCACATCGCCATCGAGGTCGAGGGCATCGAGGCCGCGCTCGCGACGCTGAAGGCGCTCGGGGTGCCGCTCGTCGACGAGACGCCGCGGACGGGCGCGCGCGGTCACAAGGTGGCGTTCCTCCACCCCAAGGCCACGGGCGGCGTGCTCGTCGAGCTCGTCGAGCCGTCCGAAGGGCACGCGGAGCCGGAAGAGGCGTCGGGGGCCGTATGATCTTCCGACAGCTCTTCGACAAGGAGTCCTCGACGTACACGTACCTCGTCGCCGACGAAAAGACGGGTGAGGCCGCGCTCGTCGACCCCGTCGTCGAGCACGTCGAGCGCGACCTCGCGCTCATCGGCGAGCTCGGGTGTCGCCTCGTCAGCGTCTTCGACACCCACGTCCACGCCGATCACGTGACCGGAGCCGGCAAGCTCCGCGAGCGGACGTCGGCGACGACGCACGTCTCGTCGGCGGGCGGGGCGCCCTGCGCCGACGTCGAGATGAAGGACGGCTACGTCGCGGGCGTGGGCGGCGTGGCGATCACGGCGCTCGCGACGCCCGGACACACGAACGGATGCATGAGCTTCGTGATCGCCTGCGAGGGCGAGCCGCTCCGCGTCCTCACGGGGGACGCGCTGCTCGTGCGCGGCTGCGGTCGCACCGACTTCCAGGAGGGCGACGCGACGACGCTCTGGCGCTCGGTTCACGACAAGCTCTTCTCGCTGCCCGACGACACGCTGGTCTACCCGGCGCACGACTACCGGGGCTTCACCGTCTCGACGGTGGGGGAGGAGAAGCGGCTCAACCCGCGGCTCGGCCAGAAGATGACGGTCGAGTCGTTCGTCGCGCTGATGAACAGCTTGGACCTCCCGCCGCCCGGGAAGATCCACGAGGCCGTGCCCGCCAACCGCGCCTGCGGCCAGCGCGGGTAGAGGTCGCCGACGGTGCCGCTCACGCGGCGCAGATGAAGTCCTCGCCCTCGACGAAGCCGCGCTCGGCGAGCTGAGCGCGCACGAGGTCGCGCGCTCCGAAGACGGCGACCGCGACGATGACGAGCGCTCCTCCGGCGCGCGCGCGGGCGAGGCCGTCGTCGACGCCGAGGATCGGCGCGCCGCGCCGCGTTCGGCCGATCTTGAGCGGGTCGATGTCGATGAAGAACGACACGTCCGCGCCGTTCGCCGAGAGCTCGCGCGCGAGCCTCCGCCCTGCGGCGCCCGCGCCCCAGACGCCGAACGCGCGATCGATCCGACGCGCGAGGTGGCGCGCGCGAAGCCGCCGGAGCGCGTCGAACGAGAGCCGCGGATCGGTCCACGTCGTGTTGCGGCCGTGGATCCGCCAGCGGAAGAGCACGCGCGGCACCTTCGCGATCCCCCAGCCGGCCTCGACGAGGCGGAGCCAGAGGTCGTAGTCCTCGGCGAACTCGCCGTCGAGGAAGCCGCCCGCGGCGTCGAGCGCCGCGCGGCGGATCATCGTCGACGGATGACAGACGGGGGACTCGACGAAGATCGAGCGCGCGTGGTCGGCGGCCGACACGAGCCCGTTCTGCCAGTCGACGTAGCGACGGACGCCGTCGCCCACGTGGTCGCCGAAGAGCTCGACCTGCGTGGCGACCGCGCCGAGCGACGGATCGGACGCGAGCAGCTCGCGCTCGGCGGCGAGGCGTCCGGGGAGCGAGACGTCGTCGGCGTCCATCCGCGCGATCCACGCGCCGCGGCAGGCGGCGAGGCCGTACGTGAGCGCGCGGGCGATCCCGACGCCTCCCGAGGCCACGCCGACCACGCGCCGATCGGCTCGCGCGAGGGCCGCCGCGATGACGGGGCCGTCGTCGCGCGAGCCGTCGTCGACGAGGACGAGCTCGTCGTCGGCGCCCATGTCGGCGAGGACGCTCGACGCCGCTTCGCCGAGCGTGGCTGCGGCGTCGCGGTAGGGAAGGAGGACGGAGATCGCGCGCATGGGATGCGGACCGACGCCACGTGAGAGAATCGAGCGGAAGCGAGGGGTTAGCGGCCTCCGTTGCGTGGGGAGGCGCGCGGCGGGCCGTGGGCCCTTGGTAACGCTCCTGTGACGCGTGTGAAAGCTAGCCCGAGCGGGCGAGAGTTGGTGTAACGTCCGGCGCTATGATCATCCTCGGGAAATCCAGAGTCGTCGCGACCACCGTCGCGTTCGCTCTGGCCTCGTCCTTGAGCCTCACGCTCGCCGCTCCTGCCGCCGCGCAGCCCGCTGACAAGCCTGCAGCGCCCGCCAAGCCCGCCGCTCCCGCCGCGAAGCCGGCTGCTCCCGCCGCGAAGCCGGCCGCCGCCCCCGCGAAGCCCGCGGCTCCCGCCGCGCCGAAGCCCGGTGACGCGAAGGGCCTCTTCAACGCCGGCGAGAAGAAGTTCAAGGCGAACGACTACGCCGGCGCGCTCGCCGATTTCGAGGCCTCGCTCGCCGCGAAGGCCGATCCGGCGACCCAGCGCTACATCGCGCTCAGCCACGACAACCTCCAGAGCTACCCGGAGGCGGTCACGGCTTACGAGAAGTTCATCGCCGACAACCCGCCGAAGATGAAAGACCAGGTGGAGGAGGCGACGAAGCGCGTCGAGGCCATCAAGGCGATGCCCGGCAAGGTGAAGATCGAGACGACGCCCCCGGGCGCGTCGATCGTGATCGACACCGCGCAGACGCCGCACGACAAGGTCACCCCCGTCGAGATCGAGCTCGCGCCCGGCAAGCACACGCTGCTCATCGGCGCCGAGGGCTTCGAGAACACGACGAAGGAGATCGACGTCGCCTTCGCCTCGAAGCAGGACGTCACCGCGGAGCTCGTGAAGAAGGAGCCGCCGCCCCCGCCGCCGCCGCCGGTGGTCGCCGAGCAGCCGGCGCCCCCGCCGCCGCAGCCCCCGCCGCCGCCGCCGGAGCCGCGGAGCAAGGTTCCGGCTTACGTCACGGGCGCCGTCGCGATCGTCGCGGCCGGCGTGGGCACGGGCTTCGGCATCAAGGCGCTCAACCAGTCGAGCGACTTCAAGACGAACCCGACGACGAAGCGAGCGGACGACGGCGAGAACAACGCGCTCGTCGCCGACATGATGTTCGGCATCGCGATCACCTTCGGCGTCACCAGCGCCGTGCTCTTCCTCTCGAACGACGCACCCTCGACGGCGAAGGCCGCGGAGCCGAAGGTGGCCGCGTCCAAGCCGAAGAAGAAGAACGTCACCGTCATCCCCGCGCCTTATGTCTCGCCCACGGGCGGCGGCTTCGGCACGGTCATCAAGTTCTGAGAGTCCCGACCATGAAGATCAGCAAGATCCAGAAGGGCCTCGTCCTCCTCAGCATCGTCGCGGCCACGCTCGTCGCCGGCTGCGAGCTCATCGTCGACTTCGATCGCACGAAGATCCCGGCCGAGACCAACGAAGCTTCGGTCCCCGACGCCAACGTGGCCGACACCGGCCCGGTGGAAGAGGTCGACGCCTCGGACGACGCGGACGCGGGCGAGCCCGAGGGCGACGCCTCGGACGAAGCCGACGCCGCCGACGCCCAGTAGTCTCGGGCGACGCGCGCCGCGGACGCTCAGACGAGGTGCTTCGCCACCTCGTCGACGTCCGCCGGGAGCGGGATGGGCGCGTTCGCCAGCGCCGCGTCGATGTCCGGCAGCGTGCGCTCGTGGTAGCCGAGCTTGAACTCGGTGAACTTGAGGGCGCTCGCCGTCGACACGACGACCACGCGCTCGGCGGCGCCGATCGTCCCGCGTGCGCGTAGTTTCTTCGCGCACGCGATCGCGACGCCGGTGTGAGGATCCGCGTAGAGCCCCGAGCGATCCGCCCGCGCGCAGGCGTCGGCGAGCTCGGTCTCGCTCGCCTGCTCGACGACGCCACCCATCGCCTCGAGCGCCGCCATCGCGCGCGGCGCGCTCACCGGGTTGCCGATGCGGATCGCGCTCGCCTGCGTCGGCCTGGCGACGACCGCCGGGACTTCGCCCCGAACGCCGGCCTGGAAGGCGAGGTACATCGGGTTGGCGTTCTCCGCCTGCGCGATGCAGAGGCGCGGGAGCCGGTCGATGACGCCGAGGTCTCTCGCCATCGAGAAGCCCGCCCAGAGCGCCGCCGCGTTGCCCAGGTTCCCGCTCGGGATGACGATCCAGTCCGGGGCCTGCCAGCCGAGCTGCTGGGCGATCTCGATCGCGACGGTCTTCTGGCCCTCGATGCGGAGCGGGTTCATCGAGTTCGCCAGGTAGACCAGGCCGCGCGCGGCGAGCTCGCGCACCACGCGCATGCAGCCGTCGAAGTCGGTCTCGAGCGCGAGGACGCGCGCGCCGTGGGAGAGCGGCTGGACGAGCTGCCCCACGCTCACCATTCCGCGCGGGAGGAGGACCACGACCGGCAGCCCCGCGGCCGCTCCGTACGCGGCGAGCGCGGCCGACGTGTCGCCGGTGCTCGCGCAGGCGATCGCCCGGACGTCGAGCGCGCCGGACCGCACGGCGTGGTTGACCACGCTGACGAGCACGGTCATCCCGAGGTCCTTGAACGAGCCCGTGTGGGTCGTGCCGCACTGCTTGATCAGGAGCTCGCCGAAGCCGAGCTCGCTCGCGAGCCGGCGCACGGGACCGGCCGCGCGCGCCGACGACACGAGCGGCGTCATCCCTTCGCCGGTCGTGACGATCGCCTCCTCGGGCACCTCCGGGGCGATCCACTCGCGCTTGCTCCAGACGCCGGACGGGCTCGTGGCCGACCAGCGGCGATCGAAGAGGCGCCGCCACTCCTCGCCGCTCGTCTCCGCCAGCGCGGCCATGTCGTGCGCGACGGTGAGGAGGCCGTCGCACTTCGGGCAGCGGTAGATCGCCTGGGTGAGCGGGTAGCTGCCGTCGCAGCCGCGGAAGCAACGGAAGGTCGCGGAGAGCCCCATGGCTCCCTTGGATAGCAGCTACCGATCCTTCACGCAGCGGAGATAGGGCGTCCCCACGGGCGACGGGCGGCACGTCTCGTCGTTCGCGCAGTCGCTATCGGTGCAGCAGACGTTCAGGCACTTGCGGAGCTCGCTGTCGCAATAGCGCGACAGGCAGTCGGTGTCGCTGCTGCACGTCGCGCCGATCGCCGCGCCGGTGGGGTTCGGCTCGAAGCACCACTTGATGCGGTCGTTGCCGTTCGAGCCGTACGCGCAGACGTTGTTCGTGAACCCGAGCGCTGTGCAGTCGGAGGAGCTGCAGCAGGGCGGCGTGCAGCGCTTCGCGGGGAAGGTGCCGAAGACGCAGTTGTCGTTCCGGCACTCGCTGTTCTGCACGCACGACGCGTCGAGCTCTTTTCCGCCCGCGTTCGCCGTGCCGCACGCCCAGACGATGTGCGTGGCGACGGTCATCACGCGGCACGTGCTCCCGCTCGTGCACTGCGAGGCCTCGCAGCAGCTGTCGGAACAGCGGCGGTTCATGCACTCGCCGCCGCCGCAGTCCTCGGCCTTGTCGCAGAACTTCGAGGCGTCGTTCTGGCAGCGGCCCGTGCAGAGGCCGAAGCGGCACTCCGACGGGCTCGCGCACGTCTGGCCCACGGCCTTGCCGCCCGACGGCGGGAGCGTGCGGTCGGCCCTTGCCGCCGAGACGCAGTAGTTCCCGCCCGTCGCCGCGGCGTGGCAGACGAAGCCGCTCGGACAATCGGTCGAGGCGCAGCACGGCTTCGTGCAGATCGGCTTCGAGTTCGCGGGGACGATCTGCGTCGTCAGGATGGTGCTCGTCCCGCAGAGCAGGCCGGCCGCGCAGTCGCCGTCGACCACGCAGTCGCCGCCGATGGGAGAGGGCCCGCTCGGGCCGTCGCGGTCGGGGCTCGCGTCGCCGGCTGCGTCGTCGTCGTCGTCGTCCGCGCCCGCCTCGGGGAGGGCGGACGGAGAGACGCACGTGAGCGAGGCCGTGTCGCAGACCGTGCCGGACGGGCACGACGAAGGATCTTCGCCGGTGCAGCGGTACGCGGGGACCTCGCTCGGGACGATGAGCGAGCAGCCGACGAGCACCACCGTCACGGCGGTCGCGAAGAGCGTCCGGCGAACACGGAGCGAGAGCATCAGAACGCACCACCGAGCAAGACGGCGCCGCCGGCCCTCGCGGGCGCGGGCGTCACCGAGAAGCGAGCCGCGCGCGACGCCGCCTCCGGCGCGCTCGCGGGCGCCTTCGTGCGGCCGAAGTAGAGCCAGGCGGTCACGAGCGTCGCGACGACGCCGACGCCGAGGCTGACGTCGGCGATGATCGCCGCCGTGTGCGCGTCGTTGGTCTTCTGCTGCAGCGTCGCGTAGCTCCCGTCGCGGCCCGTCACGAAGCCTTCGGCCGGCCGCGCGCCGAGCGCGTAGATGCCGACGCCGGCTCCGACTCCGAGGCCGACGACCGCGACCGCGCCCGCGGCGACCGTCAAGGCGTCGACGCGCCCTCGCGGAGGAGGCTCCGCGCTCGGCGCGCTCGTCGGGGGAGGCGCCGTCGTCGGGGCCGTGGCGGTGGGGGCGACGGTCGGCGCGGGCGCCGCGTCCTTCGCGCCCTCGATGCGCTTGATCATCCCCTCGGCGCGCGCGCGCTCCGCCGGCGTCACGCCGTCCATCTCGAGGTAGCTCCTGAGATGGCCGATGGCCTCGTCGTACTTGCCGAGCCTTTCGTGCACGATCCCGAGGTTCAGGACGAGGTCCTTCGCCTTCGGGTCGAGGCCGCGCGCCACCTCGAGCTCGGCGATCGCCTCGCTGTACTTTCCGGCCTGGTACAGCTCACGCGCGCGATGGAAGTGGTCCTGCGCCTTGCGCTGGTCCTCGGTCTGCGGGGCCGTCTCGGACGTCGGACCGGCCGGACGTGGCTGTGCGAGGACCGGCAGCGACACCGTCGCCGCGGCCAGGCAAAAGAGCGGTACCCAGGACCCGCGCCTCATGCGCTTGGAAGAATAGCGCACATTTTCGGCTCTTCGGTCGCTTCGCGCGTGTCGTAGGTCATCGAGATCGCGGGGCATACCATGACGCCTGCCGGGGCGCCTCCATACTCGGGGCCGATCGTCGCAGGCGGGGGCCCGGCGCCTTCGAGGGGTGTAAGCCCGTCCGGGCGGCTCCGTTGGGATGTCCGATGGCACACGACGGCAAGAAGGCGGCTCTCGGGGTGGTGGTGGCGATCGGCGTCTTGACGGGGCTCGGGCGCGAGGCGAGGGCGGACGACGCCACAGTGACGGTGGGTGACGGCCAGCGCTTCTCCGAGCCGCCGCCGGACCAGCCGGTGGCGAGCTCGAGCCAGGACGACCGCCGGACGCTCGGCGTCGTCGCCGACGACGGCTTCATCGCACGGGAGCCCGAGGCGCGCCGGTCTCCGTTTCGCCTCACGCTCGGTCCGACCGGCATCACCTCGGGAAAGGGCTTCGGCTTCGGCGTCGGCCTCGGCGCCGACTTCGGCACCGGGTCGGTGGGCGGCCGCCTCGCGGCGTCGTGGCTCCGCGGCGAGGGCAAGAACGAGAGCGGCTCGAGCCGGCCGACCGGCGACAGCGTCGGCCACTACTCGGGCGAGATCACGCTCGACCTGCACAAGCGCGGGCCGATCCACCCCGTCATCGGGATGGGCGCGGGCTTTCTCCACGTGAGCCGCCCGGACGCGAAGAGCGGCTTCGCCGGCGTAGGCACCGGTCGCTTCGCGATCGAATACGCGCTCGGCCTCGAGGACGCCGACGTGCGCGTCGGCGCGAGCGTCACCGGGGGTATCGTCGGCCCCGTCGACGACGAGGTGAAGGATCTCCGCGCCTACGCGCTGACGGGCGCGCACCTCGCCATCGGGTTCTGACGCGGCGTCTCGCCCGCGCTCGAGCTTGTCTGTCCGCGCGGCGTGTCCCGCGCGGACGAGGTCGCCCCCGCCGCGCGCCACTGATAGGTTGGCGGCGATGAGCTCGCTCGACGAAAAGGTGCGCGAGGCGTGCTTGGCGGCCCGCCGGGCGGCGCGCGCGCTGGCGCCGCGGACGTCGAAGGACAAGAACGCGGTGCTCGCGGCGATCGCCGCCGGGATCGACGCGAGCTCGGCGGCGGTGCTCGAGGCGAACCGTCGCGATCTCGACGCCGCGCGCGCGAAGGGCACGAAGGGCGCCATGCTCGACCGGCTCATGCTCGACGAGGCGCGCGTCGCCGCGATGGCGCGGAGCGTGCGCGAGGTCGCCGACCTGCCCGATCCGGTCGGCGAGGTGGTCTCGCGGACGCGCCGCCCGAGCGGCATCGACGTCACGCGGGTGCGCGTCCCGCTCGGCGTGATCGCGATGATCTACGAGGCCCGGCCGAACGTGACGGTCGAGGCGAGCGCGCTCGCGCTCAAGGCCGGCGACGCCATCGTGCTGCGCGGCGGATCGGAGGCGGAGCACTCGAACGCCGCGCTCGCGCGCGTGATCGGCGACGCGCTCGAGTCGACCGGCTTCCCGCGCGCCGCGGTCCAGGTCCTGCCGTTCACGGATCGCGAGGCCGTCCGCGCGCTCGTCGCGCAGGCCGGGCTCGTCGACCTCGCGATCCCGCGCGGCGGCGAGGCGCTCATCCGGTTCGTGACGGAGAACGCGCGGGTGCCCGTGGTCCAGCACTACAAGGGCGTCTGCCACCTCTTCCTCGACGCCGGCGCCGACGTCGAGCTCGCGGCCAAGATCGTCCTGAACGCGAAGATGAGCCGTCCCGGCGTGTGCAACGCGCTCGAGTGCCTGCTCGTCGACGCGGCCGAGGCGGAGCGCCTCCTCGTGCCCGTCGCGCGTGCGCTCCTCGCCGCCGGATGCGAGCTCCGCGGCTGCGACCGGACGCGCGCGCTCGTCCCGGAGGCGAAGGCCGCGACGGACGACGACTGGGGCCGCGAGTTCCTCGACACCGTGCTCGCGGTGCGCGTGGTCGACGGCCTCGACGGCGCGCTCGCGCACGTCGCCGATTACGGCTCGGGTCACACCGAGGCGATCCTCACCCGTGACGCCGAGCACGCCGAGCGCTGGCGTCGCGAGGTCGACGCGGCGTGCGTCGTGGTGAACGCGTCGACGCGCTTCCACGACGGCGGCGAGCTCGGCCTGGGCGCGGAGATCGGCATCGCGACGAGCCGCCTCCACTGGCGCGGCCCGATGGGCCTCGAGTCGTTGACCACGATGAAGTGGGTCGTGGACGGCGGGGGTCAGACCCGCGGCTGAGGCGTCGCGGTCCGCCTCCCGAGAGGCGTGGGCGCGGCCGCGCCGGAAGAAAGACCGTACCCGCGCGTTTCGCGTTTGACGCGGCACCTCGCTCGGTCGACGATCCCCCCACACGAGGAGACCGCTTGGCCGCGAACAAACGTCCCGCACGAGGACAAGACCGCCCGTTGATCCGCTCGTCGCACGGAGGAGCTGCCGCGCGGCCTCCGAAGCGCGACGCTCCGACCAAGCTGCCCCGCAGCGCCGACCGGCCCGAGGGCGAAGCGCGAGAGCGCGCTCGCCCGCCGCGCGCGCGGCAAGGCGCAGGCGCCAAGGGCGCGCTCCCGAAGGGCGGGCTCGCCTCGAAGGGCGCCTTCAAGGAAGGTCCGCGGAAGGCCAAGCCGCCCGCGCCGACCGACGGACGTTCGGCGAGCGCCGCCTCGCGCGTCCCGGCCGGCGTGAGCACCGCGAGCGACGAGGCGCGCGAGGTCGCGGTCCTCATCGCCGTCGCCGCCATCGAGAAGAAGGCCTCGGGCCTCGAGGTGATCGACGTGGCGGGTCGCGTCGACTACGCGGACTTCCTCGTCCTCATGTCCGGGCGCAGCGACCGTCACGTGACGGCGCTCTCCGCGGCGATCGAAGAGGCGCTCCGCAAGCGCAACAAGCGCGCGATCGCCGTCGAGGGGTTGCCGCACGCGAGCTGGGTGCTGATGGACTTCGGCGACGTCGTCGTCCACGTCTTCCAGGACGACGCGCGCGCCGCCTACGACATCGACGGACTCTGGATGGACGCGCGCCGCGTCCCGGTGCCGCTCTCCGAGCCCAGGGCCTGAGGCGGCGATCTTCTAGAGCCAGGGGTCGAGTCGTGCGAGGCTGACCGCCTCCCGCGTGCGCTCGATCGACTTCAACGACCTTCCACGGACGACCCGCGAGCGATTCGTTCGCTCGCTCCTGTCCGACGCGCCGGCGTCGCGTCCGATCTGCCAGCGCGTCTCGAGGCAACGGAGCCCGCTCGCGTGGTACCTCCTGCTCGCGGTCGCGATCGGCAGCCTCGCCGCGCTCGCGGCCTTTCGGTTCGGGGCCGTCGAGGCGGCCGTGCAGGACCGGAGGCTCCTCGGCGGCTACGTCGCGGCGAGCGCGGCGCTCGGGCTCGCGCTCTCGATGCTCGCGCGCCGGCGCGCCCTTCGCGGCTCGCTCCCGTTCGCGCCGGGCGTCTACGTCTTCCCGCTCGACCTGGTCGACGCACGGACGCGTCAGCTCGAGCTCTACTCGCTCTCCGAGCTCATGTCGCTCGATCCGGTGCACCACAGCGAGCGCGGGAAGTACACGCACTCCTCGCTCTGGCTCATCTTCCCGACGAAGTCGTTCGTCTTCGAGGCGCGCGGACGGTACGCCGCGGACACGCAGCTCGCGGCGGTGCAGAAGGCGCGCGAGAACCTCGCGGCCGCGATCCATCGAGGCGCCCTCGGCGAGCTGACCTCGCTCGATCCCTTCGCCGACGCGCGCGCGCGCAACTTCGAGCCCGCGAGCGATCACGGTCTGCTCGCGCGCGGCCGCCCGGTGTGGACGCGCTCGATCTGGGCGATCACCGTCATCGCGGGCCTCACGCTGGGCGTCGGGGCATGGCGCGTGCGGAACTGGCAAAGCGACGTCTGGGCGTTCTCGCGGCTCCGGGCTCGTCCCGAGGTCGCGCCGATCGAGGCGTACGTCGCGGGCGGCGGGCTCCGCGCGGCCGAGGCCCAGGCCGACCTCCTGCCGCGCGCGCGCCTCGCCGACGCGACGAGGGCGCCGGACGGCGCGGCGCGGGCCGCCGCGATCGAGCACTTCCTCGCGACCCATCCGGGCACGAGCGCCGAGGCCGACGCTCGCGCCGCGCTCGGTGAGGCGATCCACGCGGAGTTCGCCCGCGAGAGCACCGTCTCGGGCCTCCGCGCGCTCGTCGCGCGCTGGCCGAACGCGCGCGACGTCCCCGCCGCGAACGCGAAGATCCGCGATCTTTACCGCGAGACCCGCGGAGACTTCCAGAAGCGCGCGAACGTCGCCGACAAGAGCGTCGTCCCGGTCGTCGAGGCCCTGCTCGCCTACGCGGAAGAAGGCGCCGCGCCGATCGACGTCCGGTTCCGACGGCGCAGCGCCGCGTCGCTCGCCGCCGCCGACGGGCTGCTCGCGAAGGGGCTGCTCGACGACGACGGCCCCGCGGCGGGCGGCAACGCCGAGGTCTCGGGGCACCTCGGAGGCGACGACGCCTCGCGGCGCGAGAAGGCGCTCGTCGTCGGCCTGCAGCGCACCTTCCGGGCGATCTTCCCGGCCGACGTCCTCGCGCTTCGCTTGGGCGAGCCGATCGACGCGCCCGCCGCGATCCCGGGGACGAAGCCGCTCGCCGAGGTCGCGGCGCCCACGATCGTGATCGACTACGAGCTCGGATGGGCGGGCACGACCTACGTGGCTCGCGACTCGCGGCGCCGGTACCTCGGCGTCTTCGTGCGCTTCGATCTCACGGTGCAGGTGCCTGGGGAGGCGCGGGTGCTGGCCTTCGCGACGAAGGTGGAGCCTCCGGAGAGCTTCCCGTTCGAGGCGCTGCCGGACGATCCCGTCTTCGAGACCCTCCTGCCGCCGCCCTCCGGCGCGCCCGACGCGGGGGCCGACGGCCGCGTCTACGCGGTCATGCTCCTCCGGGCGTTCGACCAGATGGCGGTGCGGATGCAGCCGCACTTCTTCGACACGCGGACCGCCGCGACGCCCGCGCCGGAGGACCCGAGCGCGGCGGCGCCCTGAGCGTTCTTTTCTCGAGGGGTTTCACCCGGGTTTCGCCCCTCGAGCTCCCCGAAGCGTCCGATTCTCGGACGGCTCGCTACGCGTCGGCGCTCGTCTTCTTCTTCCGGTAGATGAGGAAGGCGAGACCGACGCTCAGGAAGTAGAGCCCGATGAGCGCGCTCGAGACGGCGATCTGGCTCGAGATCTCGGGGCCCGGCGTGACGAACGCGCCGACGACGAAGGCGCCGACGATCGCGTAGCGGCTGAACTTCACGAGCTGCTGAGGCGTGACGATGCCGGCGAGCGCCATGAACCCGATGAACAGCGGCAGCTCGAAGACGAACCCGAACGCGAGCAGCATGTGCTCCGCGAAGTCGAGGTAGTACTCCATCGTCGGCTTCGACGTCAGGACGATGCCGGAGTCGCCGCCGACCGATCCGAGCAGCGAGAAGAAGAACGGGAAGCTGAACGGAAGCGCGACGTAGTACGCGAACGCGATGCCCGAGAGGAACAGCGTCGTCGAGAAGACGACGAACGGGACGATGTAGCGCTTCTCGCGCGAATAAAGGCCCGGGCTGATGAACGCCCAGAGCTGGTAGAAGATGACGGGCGCCGCGATGATGACGCCGCCGACGAGCGCGAGCTGCATGTAGTTGACGAAGGCGTCCGCGGGCGCGAGCGTCTGGAGCTCCGGCGACTGGCCCGCCTTCACGAGGTCGGGGAAGCGCTCGCGCCAGGCGGCGGCGTACGGCGCGGTGACCCAGCCGAGGAGCTGCTCGCGGAACGTCCAGCAGACGACGGCGCCGGCCACGAGGGCGAGCGCGGCGCGCGAGAGGCGCTTGCGGAGCTCGCCGATGTGCTCCCAGATGGTCATCTTCACGTCGGACTCGGGGTCCACGTGCGAGAGCTCCTCCTCCGTCTCGGTCGACATCAGCTGCGAGCCTCCGCGGCCGTCTCGGGCTCGTCGCTCGACCTCGCGTCCGCGTCGTCGGCGCCCTCTGCGGCCGCGGCCGGTCCGAGGCCGATCGAGGTCGGGCTCGCGCCCGTCGCGGGCGAGGCGTCGTCGGACGGCTCGGTCCTGCCGGAGGCGTCATCGGACGGCCCGGTCGCGCCGGCGTCATCGGACGGCCCGGTCGCGCCGGCGTCGTCGGACGGCCCGGTCGCGTCGGCGTCGGCGCCCGCGTCGTCCGCGTCCGGCGGCTCCCAGGGGACCGGGAGGCCCATGCCGCCGATCAAGGTCGGGCCGGCGGCGCCGTCGTCGGCGGGCTTCTCGGGCTCGGCCGGGAGCTCCGCGTCGGCGTCGCCGAGGAGGTAGAGAGGATCGCGCGCGTGGATGCTCCGCGGGAGCGTCTCGACGTACACGATCGCGTTGTCGGGCAGGGCACCGTAGGCGTCGGCGCCGTCACGCGGGTACTCGCGGTCGCGGACCACGTAGAAGTCGTCGTTGCGACGGGAGTAGCTGTCCGCCGCGGCCCCACGCGTCGCGGCGTAGTCGTCTTCCACGCGGGCGGCGCGCTGGACCGCGTCGAGCTCGCCCCGCGCGAGCTTGCGGATCTCGGCGATGTCGTCGGAGAGGCCCTCGGATCGGAGGGCGTCGTCGATGCCGGACTGCGCGCGCAAGTCCGCGGCGGCGCGTCGGATCTTGCCGGCCCACTGGCCGACGCGCCGAAGCATCTTCGGCAAGTCCTTGGGGCCCATGACGACGAGCGCCACGATCACCACCACGACGAGCTCCGAGAAGCTGAAGCCGAACACGGTGGAAGCACGGTAGCACGACTGCCATTTTCGAGTGCCGTGCTATGGCAACCGCGTGCACGACCGATCCGCCAGCTCGGGCCGTACGTCCCGGCCCGCGCTCGGAGAGACCGCGAGCGAGGCGGGGCTCCGCCGCATCGCTCTGCAGGGCGTCACGCCGGCCGAGCTCGCGCGCGCCGTGCCCGCCGTCACGCTCGAGGAGGCGCGGCGGGTGGTCGCCCAGGTCCACCGCGACGAGGACCCGAGGACGCCGAGCTCCGGCGTACGCCGCGGATCGCGCGAGGCGGTTGCGGTCGCGGGGTGGGTGCCCGAGCTCGAGGTCAAGGAGACGCGCGCCAGCCGGATCGATCCGTTCGTGAAGTACGCGCTCACGACCGCCGACGGTCACGTCGTCGAGACCGTGCGCATCCCGCTCGAGCGGAGCGGCCGCTTCTCGGTGTGCGTGAGCTCGCAGGTCGGCTGCGCGCTCGCGTGCGCCTTCTGCGCCACCGGGCGGCTCGGGCTCCTCCGGAACCTCGAGACCTGGGAGATCGTCGAGCAGGTGCGCGTCGTCCGGCGCGGGCTCGAAGGCGGCGGGAGGGCGTCGTCGAGCGAGCGCGTCCACGGCGTCGTCTTCCAGGGCATGGGCGAGCCGATGGCGAACCTCGATCGGGTGCTCGCCGCGATCGACGTGATGAGCGATCCGAGCGCCCTCGCCATCGACGCGCGCGCGATCACGGTGTGCACCTCCGGCCTCCCGTCCGGGATCCGCCGGCTCGCGCGGGAGGCCCCGAAGGTGCGGCTCGGCATGTCGATCGGCTCGGCTCTGGCCGACACGCGCAGGCACCTGATGCCGATCGAGCGATCGCACTCGCTCGACGAGGCGATCGCGGCCGCCTGCGAGCACGCGTCGCTCACGGGCCTCGCGCCGATGTGGGCGGTGACGCTGCTCGCGGGCGTCAACGACGGCGTCGAGCACGCGCACGCGCTCGCGGACCGCGTCGCGCGGTTCCGCGACGCGACCGGGCGCTCGCCGCGCCTCAGCATCATCCCGTACAACGCGATCGGTCCGGCGGCGGACGGCGCGGGCGATCCCTTCGCGCGCGCCGACGGCGACCGCGAGCAGGCGTTCCGCGACGCCCTCCGCGATCGAGGCGTGTTCTCGCACCGACGCTACAGCGGCGGCGCCGACGTCGACGCCGCCTGCGGGCAGCTCGCCGCCCGCGGCTGACGGCTTCGGCTCGCGAGTCGCGCCCCCTCGAGGACGCCTTCGCCGTGCTCGACGTCCTCCTCGGCTCGTCCCGGCGCCACGGCCCGCGGAAAGCGTGATATGCCCGCGCGTGATGCGACGGGTCCTCGCGCTCGCCTTCGCGGCCGCCGGCTGGTTCGCGCTCGAGCCGAGCGCCGAGGCCTCACCCGAGGACCTCTTCGGCTACGGCGGTCGGACGAGCGCGATGGGGGCCACGGGCGCCGCGCACGCGACCGGCTACGAGTCGGCCTGGCACAACCCCGCGCTCGCCTCGACCATCCGGCGGAACAAGCTGACGCTCGGCTACGGCGGCGCGGTGTTCGCGCTCGACGCCGTGGGCGAGGGGCTCCCTGGCCGGGCGCCGACGCAGCCCGCGAAGGGGATCGTCATCGGGGCGGACATTCCGCTCCCGTTCGGCGGCAAGCTGCGCGATCGCGTCGGCATCGCCCTCGCGTTCTACACGCCGACGGACGTGATCGTCCGCGGGCGCGTCCTCTACCCCGAGACCACGCAGTTCCCGCTCCTCGGCGATCGCGCGCAGTCGCTCGCGATCCGGGGTGGCCTCGGCGCCGACATCGCCTACGGCATCCGCGCCGGCGTCGGCTTCGCGGCGCTCGCGGAGATCGTCGGCACTGTGGTCGCCGCGACGGATGTCACCGGCCGCGTCGGCACCCGGGTCGAGAACCAGCTCGTGGCGACCTACGCGCCGGCCTTCGGGATCACGTGGGATGTCCCCGGCGACTCGAAGGTCCGCGTCGGCCTCACCTACCGGGGCACGCTCGACGCGCGCTTCCAGGTCGTCGTCGACGGGACCAAGCTCTCGTCGATCGCGATCCCGCTGCTCAACATCTCCGGCCTCGCGCAGTACGACCCGAGCCAGGGGGTCGTCGAGGTCGCGCGCGTCGACGCGCTCAACGTGCTCGCGGTCCAGCTCGTCTACAAGCAGTGGAGCGCGTTCCCCGGCGTCCTCGAGCCGACGATCGCCTGCAGCGAGGGCGGGGCAGGGGCGTGCGGGCTTCTCCCGCCGCGTGTCGAGTGGCGCGACACGGCCGCCGTGCGCATCGGCGCCGAGCAGGGCTTCGAGCTCGCGCCGGGCGTCGTCCTCCGCGGGCGCGGCGGTGGGTTCGTCGAGACGTCCGCGCTCCCGCCCGCGGTCCCCGCGTCGGAGGCGTTCGACGTCCCGTCGAAGAGCGTCATCACGGTGCCGACGCGCTACTTCGACTCGACGCGCGTCGCCGTCACGACCGGCGTGGGGCTGTCGCTCGACCGGCCGCTCCCGCCGATCGATCTCGATCTCTTCATGCAGTACCACCTGCTCCTGCCGCGGACGATCACCTCGAGCGACGGCGCCGGGACGGTGCTCTCGCGGGGCGAGGCGTCGGGGCACATGAAGGTCTTCGGGCTCACCGCCGGGGTGAAGTTCTGATGGCGCGCGGCTCGTCCGTCCTCCGTCGCTCCGCGGCCGCCGCGCTCGGCGGCCTCGCGCTGCTGGCGGCGGCCCCGCCCGCGCACGCCAACCCGCCCGACACGTTCGGCTTCGGCTCGCGCGAGACCGCCATGGGCGGCGCCGTCGCGGCCGAGACGCGCGGCTTCGCGGCGAACTACTACAACCCGGCGGCGCTCGCGCGCTCGCGTGGCCTCGAGATCGGCATCGGCTACTTCCGCGCCGAGCATGCCCTCGCGATGAACGGACGCGACAACGGCGTCGATGCGGTCAAGGGCATGAACGCCGGGTTCGTCGCCCCCGGCACGTTCCTCGGGATCCCGTTCGCGTTCGGCGTCGCCGTCCACCTGCCGGACGACCGCATCTCGCGCGTCCGCGCGCTCCGGCAGGAGCAGCCGCGCTGGGAGCTCTACGACAACCGAAACCAGCGCCTCTTCCTCGCGGCGAACCTCGCCATCGAGCCGACGCCCTGGCTCTGGATCGGCGGAGGCCTGTCGTTCATGTCGTCGACGCGCGGGCGCCTCGACATCAGCGGCAGCGCGAACGTCTTCCGCCCCGACGACTCGAAGCTGCGCCACGAGGTCGACGCGGACCTCACGGCCGTCCGCTACCCGCAGGCGGGCGTGCGCGTCGCGCTGGGCGAGCGCGTCGCCCTCGCGGCCGTGTACCGCGGCGAGTTCCAGCTCGCGCTCGACCTGACGGCGCACCTCTTCGGCGACATCTCCGGCCTGACGACCGCGCTCTACGATCTGCACACGCGCAGCATCAACAACTTCCTCCCGCAGCAGGCCGTCCTCGGCGGCTCTTGGGCGGTGACCGACCGGCTCAAGACGACGCTCGACGCGACCTGGATCAACTGGAGCGCCTACGTCGCCCCGGTCGCGAAGCTCGACGCCGTCCTCGAGATCCCGCCGCCGCCGAGCGGATGGCCCTCGACCGTGACGCCGCCGACGACGCCGGCCCCCACGCGCGTCGAGTCGCTCAAGATGTACGATCGCATCGTCCCGCGCGTCGGCCTCGAGTGGCACGCGCTCGGCGAGAAGAGTGCGAAGGGCTTCCTCCGCGCGGGCTACGAGCTCGCGAAGAGCCCGATCGCCGCGCAGAGCGGGCTCACGAACTACGTCGATCGCGATCGGCACTCGCTCTCGCTCGGCGTCGGAGGAGCCTTCCAGGACCTGCTCCCGGAGCTGCCGGGGACGCTCACGATCGACGGTCACGTCCAGGTGAGCCGCCTGTCGACCGAGACGACGCGGAAGGCGAGCGCGGCGGACTACGTCGGCGACTACACGGCCGGCGGCTCGATCCTCAACGTCGGGATCACCGCGGGCTTCGCGTTCGACAAGAGACGGGACGACGCGACGGCGAAGGCGGTGACGCGATGAAGGCGCTCGGGCGGCTCGCGGGCCTCGCCTTGGTCGCGGCGTGCGCGACGACGGGCGCCGAGGGGGAAGGGGACCGGAACCTGCCGACCGCCGGGGTCGGGCCGTTCCGCAAGCTCGAGCCCGAGGAGGTCAAGGGCGTGGCGCCGTTCGTGCTCGACGACGCGCGGGCGCTCTACCGCGAGCCTGCGGTCCTCCGCGACGGCGAGTCGACCTTGCTCTACGCCGTCGCGCGCGTCGACGAGGCCGACGTGATCGTGCGTACGCGCGCGCTCGACGAGCGGACGTTCTTCGGCACGAGCGGTCACTTCGGGCACAAGCCCGTGACGGTGCTCGAGCCGGACGCGCCGTGGGAGGGCGCGCTCTCGGGCCCTACGCTCGTCCGCTTCCGCGGGGAGATCCTGCTTTTCTACGCAGGCGCCGAGGGGATCGGCCTGGCGCGCTCCACGGACGGGCTCACGTTCCGGAAGGAGCCGGGGCCGGTGCTCACGCGCGATCCGCTCCCCGGCTCGTGGGAGACGACCGCGCCGCGCGCGCCGAGCGTGTTCGCGCTGCCGGACGGCCGCCTGCGCATGCTCTTCGCGGCCGGGCGGGCGATCGGCGAGGCGGAGAGCGCCGACGGCGTCGCGTGGACCCGCGTAGGCGGCGAGCCGGTGCTCGTGCCGGCGCCGCCGCCCGCGCCGGGGAGCCTCCTGCCCAACGAGAAGCCGCCGTTCGACACCGCCGCCGTCGGCGATCCATGCGTCGTCACGCGCACCACACCCGCGGGGCGCTTCCACGTGCGTGTGCTCTACACGGGAACGGACACGTCCGGCGCGACGGCGGTCGGCTTCGCGGCGCGCTACGGCGAATCCGGGCCGCTCGCGCGCCAGACCGTCCCGGTCTATTCGGTCGGCCAGAAGGAGGCCGCGCCGGCGCTCCTCGACCTCGGCGACAGCTCCTTCCTCTACGTCCAGCAGGACCGCCGCGACGGGGACACGTCGTTCGTCGCCGTCGCCGCCGCGTTCGCGCCCGGCAACGTGAAGCTGCCTCCCTCGGGCGACTACCCGGACTCGCCTTAGTACCCGGACGCGTCCCCGCCGCGTCCGCTACTTCTTGCTCTTCGTGGTCGCGAACGGGTTCGCCGGCAGCGGGAGCTCGCCGCCGCCGACGCGGCTCGCGTTGTCGACGAACAGCGAGTCGTCCGTGACGAAGACGACGCCCTCCTCGGGCGCCTCGGGGGCCTCGACGCCGGTCACGAGCGTGCTCCCGTGCTGGGTGTGGATCCCGACGCTGTTGCCGCGGACGCGCGAGCCGGCGACGACGGCGCTCGCTCCGTCGAACAGGAGCCCGACGTTGTTCGCGTCGATCGCGGTGTCGCGGACGAGGATCGCCGAGTCGGAGAACGCGACGAGCCCGTGGCCGAACGAGCCGTCGGCGTTCATCTTCGTGGCGCCGATGACGCTGTTCTCCATCGCGAGGGTGCCTCGCGGGCCGCTGACGACGATCCCGAACTGGACGTTGTCGACGATCGCGCTCGCGCGCACCGTGAGCTTGCCCGCGCTGCCGATGCCGACGCCGTCGACCGCGAAGCTCTTCGCCCCCTTGGCCTGGGTCCCGTCGCGCCTCGTGTCGCGGACGACGACGTGCGCGAGCCTGGCCTCCGACAGCGATCCCTTCGCTCCGACCGTCTCGCTGACGACGACGCCGGCGCGGCGCGCGGCGCGGATGAGCGCGCCGTCGAGGTCGGCGACGGCGCCGCTCGCGAGGAAGACCCCCGTGCTGTCGAAGGTGCGCCCCTCGGCGATGAGGAGGCGCTTCGCGGTCGCGCGCGCGCGCTTGCCCCCGGCCGTCTCTCCGCGGACGAAGAGGCCCTCGCCGTCGTTGTCGACGATCGACACGCCGTCGAGGTCGACGGTCGCGCCGTCCTCGACGTTGACGCCGCGGCCGAGGCCTCCACCGTCGACCTTCTGCGCCGCGGTCCCGCGGATGAAGACGTCCTTCAGCGTCGCGGTCGCCGGCGCGTCGAGCGCGGTCACGCCGTAGTAGGCGTTGTCGACGATCGCCGTGTCCTCGAGCACGAGCTGTCCGCCGGTGTCGGCCCACGCGCCCACCCCGAAGAGGCCGTCGGCGCCCGGCTTCGTGCCGCGGATGACCAAGTGCTTGGCGGAGATCGCGCCCTTGTCGCGCGCGAAGAGGCCGCCCTGGACCGCGTCGTGGATCGAGACGTCCTCGAGCGCGATCTTGCCGCCCGACGCGTAGACGCCCGCCGACACCTCGGGGTTCGCGTCGTCGAGGGTGCGGCGGATCTCGGACCGCGCGATCGTGAGCTCGGGCTCGTCGAACACGGTGAGCGCGCCGACGCGACGCGTGTCGAGGATCGCGCTCTCCGTGACCTCGCCACGCGAGATGCCGGAGACGACGACCGCCGCGCCGGCCTGCGAGTGCTCGTCGAGGTTGGTGTCGCGGATGACGGTCCGCGTGAGCTTGACCACGCTCGGCGAGGCCGGCGTGCTCGCGTTGGTCGCGACGACGCCCGCTTCCCAGCTCGAAGTCACGGCGGAGTCGACGAGCTCGACGGTGCCGCCCTCGTCCGCGTTCACCGACGGCGTCGCCGAGGCGCCGCCCGCGCCCGGCTTGACCTTGCGGACGACGACGCGCTCGGCGCGGATCACGCTCTTCGGCTGCCAGGCGACGAGCCCGACGGAGCGCGGAGACTCGACGACGGTGTCTTGCAAGGTCAGCGTGGCGCCGCCCGTCGCGCGGGCTCCGCCGTCGTGATCGAAGAGCGTCACGCCCTTCACGACCGCGTTCTTCACGCCGGCGGCGAGGACGCCGCGCTCGTCGAGGCCCGTCCCGACGAGGCGGACCCGCTCGGCGCAGCGGCCGGCGACGGTGACGTTGCTCCGCGCGACGATGCCCTCGGCGTACTCCCCCGACTCGATCGCGACGACTTCGCCTGCGTTCGCCGCGAGCATCGCCGCCTGGATCGTCTTGTACTTCTTCGGCCCGAGCTCGGCGTCGGTGAAGGCCTTGTTCACGACGAGCGCGCCCGGAGGAGGGAAGGGCGCGTCGCAGCTCCCGACCGGCGCGCAGCTCGCGGCCCCGATCGCGTCGCGGGTCGCGCCGGCGCACGCCTTGGCGGGCACGATCGCGCGGCAGCCCCACCCGGACGGGTCGGCCTCGAACCCACGCGCGCACGTCGTCGTCCCGACGCGAACGCACTCGGCGCTCCCGAGGCGCGGCATCGTCCCGGCGGCGCACGCCTCGGCGGGCACGATCGCGCGGCAGCCCGATCCCGACGGATCGGCCTCGAACTCGGGCGGGCACGAGATCCAGCCGACGCAGCCCGGCGTCCCCTCGGCGCACGCGGGCTCGCCGGCGTCGGCCTCCGCGGCGGGCGCGCCGTCCCCGGACGACGAGCAGGCCGCGATCGACCCGAGCAGCACGACCGTCGCGGACCGACACCAGGCGTTCATGCGGCGCGAAATGTAGCAGCGATCAGCGAACGCGCCCGCCCTGCCGCGGCGATCTCCCCCGTCCGGCGTTGCGTGGGCGTCCGACGTGAGCGAGCGCGCGGATCTCAGACGACGACGCGCGCGCCGCCGCGGCGGGCGTCGCCGATGCCGTCGAGCTCGCCCGCGACCCGCATCGCGAGGTGGACGCCTCCGAAATAGAGGTTCGGCGCGGCGAAGACGGCGGGCGACGGCGGGTAGCGGCTCTCGAGGGCCCGGACGACGTCGTCGGCGAGCCCGGCGGCCTCGAACGCGATCCGCGGCTTCTTCGTCGCGGCGTCGATCTCGAGGTGGAGGCGGGGCGCGTGCACGGCGTCGGCGGCCGAGACGCGATGCTCGACGAGGCCGACGAGCACCTGCAGGATCGCCGTGCGGAGGCGGTTCGAGCCGCCGCTCCCGAGCGCGATGCGATCGCCGCCGCGCGACAGCAGCGTCGGCGCCATCATCGTCGCGATCGGCGTCCCCGGAGGATCGCGGTGGAAGCCGCGCGGGTGGAGGTCCTCCTCGCCGAGGAGGTTGTTCGTGATCATCCCCGTGCCCGGCAGGACGTGCCCCGAGCCCTCGCCGTTGGTGAGGGTGAGCGAGACGGCCGTGCCGTCCCGGTCGATCGCGCTGATCTGCGTCGTCGAGCCGAGGAGGTTATTCCGCGCGTGCGCCCGCGCGATCGCGAGGCGCTCGTCGTCGAGCAGCGCCGCCACGAGCGCCGGATCGGCGCAGCGCTCCGCGAACGTCTCGTCGCGCTCCGCGAGCATGGCCTCCTGCGCCTTCGCGACGAAGAGCATGTGCTCGCGTGAGAGCCGCGGCGCGCGCCCCGCGCCCTCGAGCAGGCGAAGGCCGAGCGCGACCAGGACGCCGCCCGTCGACGGCGACGGCATCGTCGCGAGCCGCCAGCCGCCGTGATCGACGACGACGGGCGCGTGCTCCGCGATCGCCGCCGCGGCGACGTCGTCCGGCGTGATGAGGCCGCCCTGGTCCGGGCCCATCTCGCGCGCCAGCGCGTCGTAGATCTCCCGGACGACGGCCTCCGGGCGCCGCGCGAGCGCCTCGAGCGTCGAGGCGAGGTCGGGGTTCGCGAGCCGGGCGCCCGCCGTGGCGATCGCGCCCGCTTCGTCGACGAAGAGGCGCCGGCACGCGTCGGTGCGCTCCACGATCGGCCGGAGGATGTCGAACACGAAGGCGACGCCTGGGCCGAGCGTGTAGCCGCCTCGCCCGAGCGCGATCGCGGGAGCGAGCACGCTCGCGAGCGGCCGCGCTCCCCACCGGCGGTGGAGCTCGAGGAGGCCCGTCAGCGCGAGCGGCACGGCCACGCTGGCGCGGCCGACGTGGAACACCTGCGTGGCCGCGCCGAAGTCGACGGTCACCGCGGCGAAGTCGCGCGCCGCCGTCCCTGGCCGGAGGCCGAGGCCGGGCGTCCGGGCGAACAGATCGAACGCGACGGGCGCGTCTCCGCCGCGCTCGACGACGCAGACGCCGCCGCCGAGCGGCGAGCAGAGCGGCAGCTCACAGACGAAGGCCGCGAAGGCGGCCGCCACGGCGGCGTCGATCGCGTTGCCGCCCTCACGGAGGAGGTCGGCCCCGGCCTCTGCGGTCTGGGGATCTCCGGCGGCGACGACGCCCGTGCTCCCGGGCGGACGGCTGCTCTCGCGTACGGCTCCTCGGCTCACGGTCGGCACCCTACACCGACCCGAGCCCGGCGCGCGACCGGCGACGGAGCTCCGGCGCGGCCGCCCCGCGGAGCCACGTGCGGAGGAGTCTGCTAGCCTGAGCGAGCGATGCTCGTGGGCCTCATCCTCGGCTTGATCTGCGTCACGCCGCTCGTGCTCACGTACCTCGTCTTCATCCGCTGGGTCGACCGGTTCGAGCCCGAGCCGTGGTGGCTCATCATCGCGGCGTTCGTCTGGGGGGCGCTCTTCGCGACGCTCGGCGGCGGCATCAGCTCGAGCATCGCCCAGTCGGTCACCACCGCGCTCATCGACGCGTCGCCGAGGGACATGGACGTCATCGGCGCGACCGTGTTCGCGCCGGTCTTCGAGGAGACGTTCAAGGGCATCGGCGTGGCGCTGATCGCGCTCATCAGCGCCCTCGGGCTCCGCGAGCTCGACGGGCCGCTCGACGGCGCCATCTACGGTGGCGTCGTCGGTCTCGGCTTCACGCTCACCGAGGACATCCTCTACGTCGCCAACCAGTTCGCGACGAGCGGTCTCGGCGGCTTCGTCGTCCTGCTCTTCCTCCGCACGGTGCTGCTCGGACTGTCGCACTGCACCTTCACGGCCTGCACGGGCCTCGGCTTCGGCATCGCCTCCGAGGCGAAGAGCTGGTTCGTCAAGATCGGCGCCCCCGTCGTCGGCTTCGGCTGCGCGATGGCGATGCACGCCATGCACAACTTCCTCCCGACGGTCTTCGGCGAGGGCGGGCTCGTGCTGATGCTGCTCATCTCGTGGCTGATCGACATCCTGTTCTTCGTGCTCCTCGCGCTGCTCGTCGTGCGCGATCGGAGCATCGTGGTGCGTGAGCTCTTCGGCGAGGTCGGCAACCTGCTCCACCCGCGCGAGCTCCAGCTCGTCTCGAGCTACTTCTCGCTCGGCTTCAAGAACTGGGGCGTCCTCTTCTCGAAGGGCTGGTCGGCGTTCAGCGTCCGGCGGAAAAAGCAGCTGCAGCTCGTGGAGCTCGCGTTCGTGAAGAGCCGCCGCCGCCGCGGCGAGCACGGCCCCGACCTCGACCGCAAGGAAGCGGAGCTCCGTCGCGACATCACGATCGCAAACCAGCGCGGCGTCTGGATCGGCAGCTGATCTCGCGATCCTCGGGCGCCGGCGGCGCCCGAGCACTGACACGCATGCCAGGGGCGCATGTGTATAATGCATGTAAAAATCCCTGATTTGCCCCGAATTTGGAGCGCAGCGGCCTGTGGCATGCGCGTTGCTCATCCGTGGCGCGGAGGTCCTGGATGAGACGATTCCTGCGGAGCAGCGTGCTCCTGCCGTGTCTCGTGTTCCTTGTCACTGCGTGCGGGTCCGATCTCGCCTCGAGCTTCGAGCGCGGCGCGTCCGACGACGCGTCGCGCGATCCGAGCGGAGCGCCGGGCGCCGATCAGGACGGTCCGCCGCCGGAGCGCGAGATCGAGTCCGACTACGAGGCGCCGGTCGCCACGGGCAACGTCGTCTGGATCGCGAACCCGAAGAGCGGGCGCGTCGCGCTCGTCGACGCGGCGACGCTCCAGGTCCGCACCGTCGAGGCGGGGAACGGACCGACGTACCTCGCGAGCGTGCCGAACCGAGAGGTCGACACGACGCTCGTGCTCAACGTGCTCTCCGAGGACGCGACGCTCCTCAAGGCGACGCCGCAGGGGATCACGACCGCGACCTTCAAGACGGCGAAGCAGGCCAACACGATGGTCTTCTCCGCCGACGGCCGCTTCGCGATCGCCTGGGCCGACGCGCGCAAGGTCGCGGGCGCTCCGCGGACGGAGGGCTTCCAGGACCTGACGGTGATCGACCTCAACGCCGGCACCTCGACGATCCTCGCCGTGGGCTACCGCCCGGTGGCGGTGGGCTTCGCCGAGGGCCAGGCGCGCGCGCACGCGGTGACGCAAGACGGCGTCGCGATCCTCGACCTGTCGGGCCCGCCCAAGGTCACGAAGAATGTCGCCATCTCGAACACGCCGAACGAGGATCCGGGCACGCGCGACGTCTTCGTCACGAAGGACGGTCAGCGCGCGTTCGTCCGCCGTGACGGCGCGAACGCGATCACCGTCGTCGCCCTCGACACGGACGTGCGCTCCGACGTCACGCTCACGGGGCCGGTCACCGACCTCGATCTCGCCGACACCGGCGATCGCGCCGTCGCGGTCGTCCGCGAGACCGCCGAGGTCGCCGTCCTTCCGATCGCGAACCCGACCAACGTGACGTCCGTGACCGTCGCCGGCGAGACCATCGGCTCGGTCGCGATCTCGCCCGGCGGAACGAAGGCCCTGCTCTACACGAACGCGCTCGCGGTCGAGCGCTTCTCGATCCTCGACCTCGGCTCGGGATCGGCGCTCCGCACCGTGCGCCTGTACTCGCCGGTCCTCGGGATCTTCTCGACGCCCGACGCCGAGCACGCGATCGTCCTCCATGACAAGACGGGCGGCGCGGGCGGCTCGCCGGGGGCCTTCAGCGTCGTGCCGATCGGTCAGACGCTCCCGGCGAAGATCGTCGCGACCCAGGCGTCGCCGACGGCGGTGGCCACGACCAACGATCGCGCCATCGTCGCCGAGCGCGACGACACGACCAAGGTGTTCGGCGCCTACCTGGCCCGGATGCCCCAGCTCATGGTCGAGCGCTACGCGCTCGCCAGCCCGCCGATCGCCGTCGGCGCGGTGCCCAACGCCAAGCGCGTGTTCGTGGCCCAGCAGCACCCCGAGGGCCGCCTCACCTTCATCGATCTCGAGAGCGGCGTCGCGCGGACGCTCACCGGATTCGAGCTCTCTTCCCGCGTCGTCGACGGGAGCAAGCCATGAGGTCTTCGAGAGTCTGCGTCACGTCCCTCGCGCTCGCCTTCGCCCTGGCGGGAGCCGCGTGCGGCGACCGCCCCGACGTCTACGACGCGCCCGTCGAGAGCCAGGCGCAAGCCTTCGCGCTCGTCGACCGCGTCGCGCTCCTCGATCGCGCGGCGAACCGGGTCGCGCTGCTCACGCCGAAGGCCGGGCAGGAGCTCGACCGGAGCTTCGTCGGCGTCGGCAAGGCGGCGGTCCGCGCCGAGGCCTCGCCCGACCAGCGCCGCCTGTTCGTCCTCGCGGCCGGGGACGTCCCGCGCCGCAAGGACAAGAACGAGCGGCCGAGCCTGACGGTCATCGAGGACGGCACCGCGCGCCGCTTCGGGCTCGAGTCGCCGCACTCCGGCTTCTCGATCGACCCGCGCGGGCGCTACGTCGCGCTCTTCGCGGCGCCCGCGACGGGCGTGGCGCAGGCGGCGTTCGTCGAGAACCCGAACGAGATCGTCATCGTCGATCTCGACGCGGAGACCGACCAGGCCGTGACGCCGCGTACGCTCCGCTCCTTCGGCGGGCGCCCGCAGCGCGTGACCTTCACCGACCCGCTCTCGCTCCCTGGCGGGCAGCGGCGTCTCCTCGTCGTCGAGACCGACCAGGACGTCCACCTGCTCGACCTCGACAACATCCGCGCGACGCCGCGGCGTCCCGAGATCACGATGCGCCTGACGAGCGGCACGAGCGCGGCGGCGGTGAAGCCCGCGGCGATCGTCGTCGACGACGGCGATCCGGCGCGGAACGACGACGCCCGCATCGGCGTCCGCGCGGAGAACGACACGAGCGTCTTCATGTTCACGCTCGTGGCGGCGCCGCCCTCGCAGGTCGCGGAGGAGCCGGACACGGTGCTGAACGACTTCTTCCCGGAGCCGAACCAGACCGACGTGGGCGGGATCCCGGGCGACATTCGCTTCGTCCGTACGGACGCGGGCCTCCGCCTCGCGGCGGTCGTACCGTCCGCGCGCAAGGCGGCGCTGGTCGATCCCACGACGAGCATCACGATCGACGTGCCCCTCTCGGAGCCGTACTCGCGCATGTCGCTCATCACGGACGTCGTCGGCGGCGCCGCGGGTGCGGACACGGCGCTGCTCTACGGGTCGGGCGGCTCGCGCGGCGTCGCGTTCTGGTCGCTCGGCAAGACGCTCGACAAGAACTACCGCACCGTCGAGGTCGTCTCGCTCGCGAGCTCGATCGAGCGCGTGCGCGACGTCCCGCCGCCGCGGCCGGAGCTCAAGGTGCTCGAGGGGCAGGGGTCGGGCTTCTTCGTCCTCAACCTCGCGAGCCGGACGGCCGCGCCGCTCACCACGCTCGCGCAGCCGACGCTCCACGTCGCGCCGGACGGCCAGCGCCTCTGGGCGTTCCAGCGCGGGAGCTCGCAGCTCGCCGAGGTGACGCTCGAGAACCTTCACCCGATACCGCTCCCGCTCGATCGGCCGATCGACGCCGTCTTCGACGTCGCGCGCGCCGACGGGGGACGCTCGCTCGTCGCGCTCGACACGCGCGGGGGCGTCGGCGCGACGGTGCTCGACGCGCTCGCGCCCGACACCACCGCGAGCCGCTCGTACTACGGAATCATGCTGGAGGGTCTGCGATGAAGCGCTCGTCGTTCGTCACCGTCGCGCGAGCGGTTTCTTCCCTCGCGCTCCTCGCGGCGTGGTCGTCGCCCGCGTACGCGCAGCCGGCCCCCGAGCCGCCCGCAGCAGGCGGCGAGGCCGCCGACGCGCCGCCCGCCGAGGCGAGCGCCCCTCGCCGAGGGGTGGACCGCGGCGCTTCCTCCGCGCAGGCCACCGGCGACGTCGCGGGCGTCCGCGAGGCCGAGCCCGGGGTCGCCGTCATCTACGCGAACCCGACGCCGGCCGAGCGCCCGCCGGCCGATCGCGCCGCGATCGAAGGGCCTCCGCGCCATGACCTCATCCGCATCAACATGGGCCTCCGGATCGGCTACGTGCCGAGCCGCGGCTTCGACACGTTCGCGTCGAACGACGTGCTCCCGCAGTTCTCGATCGACGGGACCTACCCGCTCTTGTCCGTGGGCAAGCTCGTGCTCGGCGCGGGCGTCGGGTGGGACGTTGGCGGTCGCTCGGACAAGGTCCGCGGCTTCGACGCGTCGCTGACGACGCATCGCCTCTACGTGCCCATCGAGGGCCGCTGGCACTGGTCGCCGGGCCTCGCGCTCTTCGGCAAGGTCTCTCCCGGCGCCGTCGCGGCCATGGCGACGGTCGAGGATCCGTCCGCGCCGAACGAGCTCTCCGCGACGGGCTGGGCGTTCTCCGCGGACGCGAGCGTCGGCGCGTCGATCCTCCTCGGTCCCCGGCAGCACATGGACAAGCGGTCGGTCCGCTTCTGGGTGACGCCCGAGATCGGCTACTCGGTCACGACGAACGCGCCGCTCCGCGGGAACCCAGGCCGCGACGAGAAGGATCTCCTCGGCAGCGACGAGAACACGAACCTCCGGAGCCTCGCCCTGAGCGGCCTCTTCTGGCGCGCTTCGATCGGGACGACGTTCTGACGATCGCGACGAGCTCGCTCGTAGGCGAGCTCGTCGCCGTAGTCTCGTCGCCGTCGCGCGCGGTCATCGTGCACCGGCGCGCGACGGAGGACGAGGGCGCGGATCAGCGCGCGAGCTTCTTGGCGAAGCCCTCGACGGCGATCGCCTTCCAGCGCGCCGCTTCGAGCGCGGCGTCCTTCGGGACGAAGACGAACCCGCCGGGGAGGTGATCGAACGCGAAGAACTTCGCCGCGCGGCTCGTCACCTCGGCGCCCGACTCCGCGTAGAACGTCGCCTGGCGGACGTCGGCGCCGTCGAGCTCGTCCTCGGAGGCGAAGTCGATGTCCCCGTCCCAGGCGAGCTCGCCCGCGTCGCCGACGGTGGCGACGCGGTAGCGCGCGGCCTGCTTCACCGCGGCCGACGGCGGAGACGACATGGGGTTCGCGACCTTCTTCTCGACGCTGATCGCCGCGACGCGCTGGAAGAGCGCGTTGTACGTGTAGTCGCTGACCCACTCGTTGCGGCAGTAGCCCATCATGTCGCGACCCTTCGCCGGCGAGATGAGCGCCTTCGAGAAGATGTCGTAGCCCCAGGTGCCGATCGAGCCGCCCTGGTACGGGTACCGCGGGTCGACGCCCTGCGGGCCGCCGCACGGCGCGTGGGCGCGGCCGTGGGCGTGACCGATCTCGTGCGCCATCGTGTTGGCCGACTCCGTGTTGGCGAAGCCGATGCCGACGCTCGCGCGCATGCCCGCCGCGGTGGGGTTGTCGACGACGGTGCTGAGCCCCGTGACGCAGCCTCCCTGGCAGTACGCGCTCATCGAGTCGCGCGGCGTGAGCAGGCCGTAGTAGTAGACGTCCTTTTCGACCTGGTCTTCCTGCCGGATCTGAGTGACGGCGCGGAGCACCTGCGAGAAGCCGCCGCCGTTCGACGAGATCTGCGTCGTCCACGAGTACGGAGCGCGCGCCTTCACCTCGACGTCGGAGGTCGGGTAGAGGCGCATCATCGTCTTCCGGTAGAGCTCGAGCTCCGTCGGGCCGACCGCCGGGACGCGTCCCGATCCGTCGGCGTCGTACTTGATGGGGACGAGGACGACCCGGAGCTTGCCGGACGTCTCGGCGCCGAGGGACTCGAAGCTGCCGTCCTTCGGATAGCGGCTGTCGCTCTCGTGAGCCTGCGTCGGATCCTCGCCGTCCGGAGCGGTGAGCGCCACCTGGTAGGTCACGCCGGCCGGGAGGCTCTCGCCCGGGATCTCGAGGTTGAACGTCGACGTCGGGTCTTCTTCCTTCGAGTCGGCGAGGATCATCTTCGTGTCGCGGACGACGGGGAGCTTGTGCCCGTCGCCGGCCACGAGGCGGAGCTCGGCGGTGACGTCGCGCGGCTTCCAGCCGGCCCCCGGCGCGACGTACACGCGGAGCATGCCGGTGCGCTTGGCGACGACGGGCGCCTTGCGCGACGAGGCGTCGACGGCCGCGCCGGCCTTCATCACGGGCACCTTCACCGCCTGGAACATCGCGACCTCGTTGATCGCGATCCCGCGGACGAGGGGCCGCGGAGGCTCCTCGGTCGGCTTCGCCGGCTCCGGAGGCGCCTCCGGCGGCGGCGCGGTATCGGTCGAATCGGTCGACGAGCCGACCTCGCCTCCGGGCGCTGGGTCCTCGTGGACGTTGGCTGCCGTGTCGCCGCCGGCGGCGGCACAGGCGACGAGGCCGAGGATGGAGACGAGACCAAGTCCGATCGATGCGCGCATACTGCTCCTCCGCTATTCAGCGATAGCCGTCACGAACGCGTGTACCCCGCACACGATCGCGAGCAGGGTTGTGCCCGCCGGCGCCTATCCGAACAATGCTCCTCTCGGAAACGGGCCGTTGCCCGCGCGGAAAGCACGCGCATGGATCAAGTTGGACCGTGGTCGGCGATTACCCAGTCGTGTCGCGTGCTTGGCGATCGGCGCGAGCGCTGGCAGGTGTAAAAGCGCAGTGCTGGCGGAACTTTGGCGGATCGCCCGGGCTGTAGCGAGGATGGAATTGTTCGCTACAGAGGCCTACCCGCATCCACGTCGGCGCCAGGTGCGGGCGGGGGACTCGAAGGGCGCGCGGGCCCCCACGTCGCCTCGATCGCGAGCCCAGGCGTGCCGCCGGCGGTCGGCGGCGGGAGTGACGTCGCGCGCACCGGAGCGACGAGGCAAATCAGGGCGTTTTGCGCGACGGCGTCGCCCGGCGCGAGCCGGACGTTGAGCGCAGGCGTGCCGTTCGGGCCGGCGACGGCGACGACGCGCGCCGCGCCCTCCACGAGCATCCCCTCGGCCTCGAGGCTCGTCGCGCACCGCTCGAGCTCGTCGGCGATCCGCTCGACGATCGCGCGCGCCTCGTCGTCCGTCATGCGCCGCGCCTCCGCGAGGGCCACGACGCCGTGCGGGCGCCGCGCCACGTGCACGTAGGCGTCGCCGCCGGCGTCCGGCGTCACGCGGACGTCGCGCGACTCGGGGACGACGTCGCGCGGCGACGGAGAGCAGCCCGACAGCGAGCAAGCCGACAGCGAGAGGACGAGCGCGACGAACGCGCGCCCGCGCGGCCCTGTCACGCGAGCAGCTGCTTTGCGATGACGATGCGCTGGATCTGCGCGGTGCCTTCGTAGATCTGGAGGATCTTCGCGTCGCGCATGAGCTTCTCGACGGGGTACTCCTTGACGTAGCCGTTGCCGCCAAAGACCTGCACGGCGTCGATCGCCGACTGCATCGCCGCGTCGGCCCCGTAGGCCTTCGCGCACGCGGACGTGAGCGGATCGCGGATCCCCTTGTCGAGGCTCCAGGCCGCCTTGTGCACGAGCAGGCGCGTCGCGTGGAGGCGGATCGCCATCTCGGCGAGCATCGCCTGGACGAGCTGGTGGTTCGCGATCGCCGTGCCGAAGGCCTTGCGCTCCTTCGCGTAAGCGACGCTCTCGTCGAGCGCGCGCCGCATGATCCCGCACGCGATGCCGCCGATGTCGGGGCGCGTCTGGTTGAAGGTCTCCATCGCGAGCTTGAAGCCGTGGCCGGGCGGCGCGAGGACCTGCGCGGCGGGGACGTGGACGCCGTCGAGCATCACCTGGGCCGTGTCGCTGGCGCGCTGACCGAGCTTGTCCTCGTGCTTGCCGATGCTGAGGCCTGGGGCGTCGCGGTGCACGATGAAGGCGCCGATGCCCTTGTGCTTCAGCTCGGGGTTCTCCGTCGCGAAGATGACGTAGAAGCTCGAGAGGTTCGCGTTCGTGATCCACGCCTTGGTGCCGTTGAGCACGTAGCCGCCGTCGGCCTGCTTGACCGCGCGCGTCTGCATCCCGGCGACGTCGCTGCCCGCGCCGGGCTCGGTCGTCGCGTAGCTCACCCACGTGGGCTCGCTCATGAGCCAGCCGAAGTACTTCTTCTTCTGCTCTTCGCTCCCGGCGAGCTTGATCGGCGTCAGGCCGAGCGTGTTCGCCGTGATGCTCGTCTGGATGCCGCTGCAGCCGTAGGCGAGCTCCTCGGTCACGAGGACGGACTCGAGGTCGGAGAGCCCGGGGCCGCCGTACTCGGCCGGTAGCGTGCAGTTCGCCAGGCCGAGCTTCCACGCCTCGTGGAAGACCTCGCGCGGGAACTCGCTCTTTCGATCCGCCTCGGCGGCGACCGGGATGATCTTCTCCCGCGCGAAGCGGCGGGCGGCGTCGATGAGGGCGCGTTGCTCTTCGGTGAGCTCGAAGTCGATCATGGGCGACAGAGGGTAGAGCGCCCCTCGCTCGCCGGCAACGGCCGCGTCGCGCTACTCGCGCGCGCGGCGGCGCTTCGTCTCGATCTGCGCGCGCGCCGAGCGGGCGCCGAGCATCCAGCCGAGCGTGATCCCGATGAGAAGGACGCCGGGGATGAAGACGAAGTGCTCGGGCCCGGGCAGACCGATCAAGCCGTCGACTCCTCTTCGGCCTCGGCGGTCTTCTTCGGCGTGCTCTTGCCGGCGGTGGCCTTCTGCTCGGCCCGCGTGAGCGCGCCCTCGAGCCCCTCGACGCGGGCGGCGAGGTCGGCCTGCTTGCGCCAGATGAAGACGAGCCAGACGAAGAGGATGAGCCAGATCGCGGCGTAGGCCTCGACCAGCAGCGTGTAGCCGCTGAACTGCTCGCCGGTCCCGTCGACCGCCTGGAACTCGGTCGCGCGATCGTCGGCGGTGGGCTGAGTCGTCGAAGTGTGCATCATGCCTCCGCTCGGTCGTCGAGGCCGAGGTCGATGGCGTCCTCTTCGGCGCGGACGAGGCGGCTCTTGACGAGCTCGAGCCGCACGCGCGCGTAGAGCATCGTGATCGCGAAGACGGTGAACGCCGTCATCGCGAGCGCGAACGCGAGCTTCATGTCGGGGTGCTGCAGGCCGCCGCCCTTGCCCGTGACGACGGTGGGGTGCTGGCCGCCCCACTTCTGGACGCTGAAGTGGATGATGGGGAGGTTGGCCGCGCCGAGGATGCCCAGCGCGGCGGCGAACTTCCGCTCGCCCGCGCCGTCGCCGGAGAACGCGCGCAACACCTGGTAGGCGACGTAGATGAGCCACGAGAGGAGCGCCGTGGTGAGGCGCGGATCCCAGGTCCAGTAGTAGCCCCACGCCTTCGCCGCCCAGAGGGGCCCGGTGACGAGGACGATGAAGCCCATCACGATCGAGAGCTCGGCCCCGGCGCGCGCGAGCGCGTCCCAGCGGTCCGACGGCTTGAGCAGGTAGCCGACCGATCCGACGAAGCAGGCGGTCGCGCCGATGTACATCGAGTAGGCGCTGGGGACGTGGAAGTAGAAGATCTTCTGGACGATCCCCATCCGCGCTTCGATCGGCGCGCGGAGGAACACGACGTAGATCGTCGCCAGGACGAGGACGGTCGACGTCGCGAGCAGCGCGTAGAAGAGCGCGCCTCCGCCGGCTGCGCTGCGCTTGCGTGCACTGGCCGTGGTCACGGCCGGCACGTTAGCACGTGAGGGTGAGTCAGGGTTAGCGGCCAACCGACACCTCCCAGGCGCGAGGGGGTCGCCGTGCCTCGTCTGCAAGGCACGCCTCCGCTCGCGGGAGTGCGGACAGCGGAGCTCGCGGGTTGATTCCCGCGGCCTACTTCTTCCAGTTCTTCTTGTCCTCTTCGGCCTTCGCCGCGATCGCCTCGTCGAGCTGCTTGCCGAAGGCCTCGAGCGCGGCGTTGCCCCTGTCCATGTGGAGCGCCATCACGAGCTGGATCTTGGCCTGCTTGGGGTCGCCCTTCTTCATCAGCTCCTCCGCGCGCAGCACGAAGGGGCGCGCGCCGGGCGAGCGGACCTTGTCGATGAGCCGTCCGCCGCCCGCCGCCGAAGGCGGAGCGAGCGAGCGAGGGGAGTCCATCTCGACGACGAGGTTCTCGGGGCGGAGGATCCCGTTCGCGACCGCTTCGTCGTAGCGTGCCCGGAGCGTCGGATCGGAGAGCACGCGCCACGCCTCGGTCCCGCGCCGGTAGATGCGCCCGATCGCGGCCTGCTCGTTCGGATGGCGCCACCGGTGGGTGTCCGGGTGGAACGTCTCGGCGAACGCGTGGAACGCGGCGCGAAGCTCGTCGTGCGTCGCCTTCGGGGGCGCGCGGAAGAGGTCGTAGTAGGAGATCGAGTCGAGCGCGGCGAGCCACTGCCTCAACGCAAGACCGTCCATCCCGTCTGCCTCAGTACGTCCGTGGTTGGGGGGGATCTAGGAAGCCGATCAGGACGAGCCGCCGACCACCGGCTGATTGGCGAACCGGTTGATCATCATGACGACCGACGACTCGTCGGCGACGCCGACGAGCTGCAGTGTAGCGCGGGCCTCCTGGCCCGTCTGGACGTCGCGCGCGCGGATGCGGAGCGTGCCGTCCGCGTCGACCTCGAACGTGACCGCGACCGTGACCTCGCCGCGCGGGGCGGGGCGGAGGCCGGAGAGCTCGACCTCACCGAGGTAGGTGTTCTGCGGGAACGCCGGGCTCTCTCCCTGCGCGACGCGCACGCGGACGGTCGTCTGCATGTCGCGCCCGGTCGCGAAGCGGCGCGTGCGCTCGCACGGGATCTTCGAGTTCCGCGGGATGATCGTGTCGGTGTAGCCGCCGGCGGTCTCGACGACGAGCCCGCGCGGCGTGACGTCGACGAGGACGGGCGTCTGGTACTGGATCCCCTGCGGCGCCCCCGGAGAAGGCGGGATGTTCGGATCGAACGCGCCGGGCGGGTAGTCGAGCGGCGCCGACGCGCCCTGCGGCGGCGGAGCGGAGGAGAAGGCGCCGAAGATCGGCGGCTGCGAGTTCGCGCCGCCCGCCGGGGGAGGCGCCGAGCCGAACGAGAACGGCGGCTGCTGCTGCGGCGGCGGCGCCGAGAAGTGCTGCTGCATCGGCGGCGGAGCGGACGCGTAAGCGCTCTGCTGGGGAGGCGCGCCGTACGGGGGCTGCGCCGGCGGGGGCGCGCTGTAGCCCTGCTGCTG